>CAZCJL010000130.1:0-18011 GCA_964498785.1 uncultured Cytophagia bacterium
AAATACGACATAGAGGCAATCGTCCATATCTACCATAAAATATTGAGAAGATACAAGAAATATTCATTTACTGACGTCCAATTATTACAACTCATTGCTATTGTTCGTAATTTTTTTTTCATTATCTTAATATTTAACTTGTTTTTTATTTAATGTTTTATTATATTGTATCTAAAAAGCGCCAAAATATTCAATACGTTCTTTTAACAAAACCACTTTCGATGTAACAATCGGTAGACACTAAACTTTCTCATTAACTATTGTGCAACCCACAATCGCTCATTAATCCGTGAATCGCTCCCTGATAATTTTCAATTTTGGCTGAACATATTTAATTTGTTGTTATATATGCATATAAAAGTACATACAACATAACGCGCACAAAATAAAATCAACGATGGGAGATAGCAAATGCATAAAGTTTTGTTAATATCAAACAACGATGATTTAATTAGCAATCAATTGAAATACATAAACAAGTCAGGTTGTATTTGTCATAATACAGATAATGAGGAGACAGCAATTAATCTTATTTCCGAAAAAAAACCTGATGTAATCATAGATGAATTACACACCCCCGGCGAAAAGAGTATCGAATTAGTAAAGATTGCACATAAAGCAAAGCCACACATTCCTGTCATCTTCATTTCTGATGAAAGAAATATAGACCACGCGATTGCTACCTTAAAAGCAGGAGCATTTGATTATATTACAAATTCAATTTCAAATAAAAAATTAGTTGAACTTATTAATGAAGCGCTCTCATCAACTTCACTCGATATTGATGAACCTGTTGCAGATATTGACACCACAAATTCTGTTTCTCTTGAAGATGTTCTTGGAATAAGTAAAGCAGTGACAGAAGTCGCGGAAAGAGTTCAAAAAGTCGCTCAATCAGATGCTAACGTATTTATATACGGTGAATCAGGCACGGGCAAAGAATTAATCGCTAAAAATATCCATCGATTGAGCAAGCGAAAAAATAATCCGTTTATTCCGTTGGATTGTGTCGCACTTCCACCATCTTTATTGGAAAGTGAGATATTCGGTTTTGAACAAGGCGCCTTCACCGGCGCCATAAAATCCAAACCCGGTGTGATTGAACTGGCAGACGGCGGGACTCTTTTTCTGGATGAAATTGTTGAATTAGCGCCCCACTTGCAAACCAAACTATTACGAGTTTTCCAGGAGCGCCAGTTCAGGCGGATTGGCGGAACAGCATTAAAAAATGTGAATGTCAGAATCATATCGGCCTCAAATATCGATCCAAAGAAAGCGTTGGATGACAAAACGTTAAGACTGGATCTGTATTATCGGTTAAATGTTGTCCCTATTTTTTTACCTCCGTTACGGGAGCGAAAAGAGGATATTCCCGTATTAATCGAACATTTCATAAAAAAATATAATCCGGCATGCCCTCGGGAAATTACAGGCATTACGAATGAAGCGTTACGATATCTGAAAAATTATGACTGGCCTGGTAATATTCGCGAGTTACAGAATGCGATTGAAAACGCCATGTCCATGACGTATCACAATAAAATTTGTCTAAAAGATTTGCCTGAATCCGTCGTTGAAAATAAAATAATCACACCAGATGAAGAGTTCGAAGAATTGGATTTTAAATCTGCTAAAAATAAATACTTAAATCTATTTTATAACCAATACTTTGATCGACTCTTTAAAAAACACAATGGCAATATTTCAAAAATAGCCAAAGAAGCAGGGATCAGCCGAAGAACAATTTATCGAATATTAAATAACCTTAACAAACTGTAATTTTCTACGATATATTTGTTTTTTTTGTCAATATATGCTATTTTGTTCCCCGATTGTTACATATTATAAGATATTAAATATATGTCGCTTATACATTTATTTATCCTATTTGTATCATTTTAGATACAATTTATCAAAAAATTTGCTACCAAATAGGCCCGCCATTTTTTCTATATCTCCCGTTATTCAGGGAAACTCTTAATTGGTATAATATTTGCGAGTAAAATTCACTCGTTGCTGTGCAGCATCATAATATCGTACTCCATCTTAGAAAATGGAGGCATAAATGATAAAAGAAGTACGGTCTTTGATTATCGCAACAGAAGACAGTGAGGTGATAAATCAACTTAGCAACATCATTTTAGAAGAAGATTTTTCAATAATCATCGAGAAATCACAGACCAAATCAATTTTAAAAGCACTAGAACGTCATGTCGATCTATTAATTCTCGACCTTGCCCAACCCGATGCATCGAAAATGGATTTACTCAACATCATTCGAAAAACTCGTCCGCGTTTACCAATCATCATTTTATCCGAAGATAACTCGATCGAAACCTTGAGAGAATTTGCAGCAGCAAGTGTTTTTTATTGTGCGCTTAAGCCGATTATTAAAAATGAAATTAAAAAAGTAATCCAAGCAGTCACTCGCACAGACCAAAAAGAAAATGAAATGAAAAGCCTGTTTTATGAGAAAATACAGAAATTGAAAAAAACCTGATTTGTTTTAGCTTCATAAATTAAAAAGGCTACCAGTTGACCCGCGAAAGTCATTGAACTGGTAGCCCTGATGCCAGAGAGGGATTTTTTTATCCCGCTGTTGGCAATTTTAATATATAAATAATTTTCGTGAAAATCAATAAAATTTTCAATTCATTTATTTCGGAAAATAATTAATTTACACTCAGGAACGTTAATTTAATGATAAATCGATACAATTTATACATTATAATTATTGTCCCTATTCTCCTGTTTTGCTTAACCTCACTTTATTCACAGCAAGAATTCATTAGAAAGGATCAATACCAAATTGGCCCGGATGAAAGGTTGATGATAACAGTCCATATCTGGGGAGAAGTGCGCATTCCAGGTGAATATTTGGTACCGGATGATACAGACATTTTGGAGCTTATTTCCAAAGCCGGCGGTCCAACGGAGTTTTCTAACCTGGGCAAGATAAAAATAACCCGGGGATTAACAGGTATTCAATCAAGCAATAATCCGGGGAAAACGGGCATGAGAGGCGCGCCTTATCACTCCAAGTTTACATATCAAAATAATAAAGAAGTTATAGAATTAAATCTAAAAAAAATATTAGATAACAGAGATTATCAAAAAAATTTACCAACACTCCAACCAGGCGATACAATCAGAATTGGGAGAAACACATGGTTTAAATGGCAGGCCATAATACGGGTTATTTCTCAATTAGCAATTGTCGCCCAGGTGTGGTATTGGTACAGCCGGGAATAAATCCCATGTATGATGAACAGGAACAAATAGATTTTACCAGAGTATTCAAAGTCCTTGATCGACGAAAATGGTTGATTATCAGTTGCCTGATTGGCGTTTTAGGTTCTGTCATTGCTCTGAACCATTTGGCAACGCCAGTATATAAAGCCGACACCACAATCGTTTTCGAAGAACAAAAAGGACCAGCAGCGTCCATTAATCCGTTTAAAATTTCACTAACAAAAAGCTTCATCACCAATCAAATCGAAGAAATTAAAAGTCGGTCTTTATCAGAGGAAGTCCGCTATGAACTACCCATTGCAATTTTGAATACATTTAAATTACCCAAAAATCCGGAACCTGATTTTAATAAGGAAAATTATATCGCCAGAGTGATTCAGAAAAACATATCAGCAAGTTCTATCACCAATTCAGAAGTCATAAAAATAGAAGTGGAAGCCAATTCACCAATTGCCGCCAAAATCATCGCCAATACAGTCGCCGAAGTTCTTCGCAAACGAAATCTCGAAGTTCGTAGGGAGGAAACAAGTAATGTTAGGCAAATCATCGAGGATCAATTGTCCACCTTTAAAAATCAATTGGATAATGCAGAAATCGCATTAAAAGACTTCAAAGAAAATAGCAATGTCACTGTGATCGATAAAGAAGCAGAAGAAATATTTAAGCGAATTACAGAAGCTGAAATTGTGTACAATCAGGCAAAAGCGAATCTGGATGCGGCCAATAAAAGATTAGCCTATATTCAAACTAAGCTTTCAGATGAACGCAAGGAGCTTATTCCGCAAATCACGAAAATAACAAGTCCATGGGCGCAGAAATTAAAGCGACAGTTAGTGGAATTAGAAGTTCAGTATACAACCTTAAAAGTCCAGGATTATCCGGAAGATCATCCGAAAATGCAGTTGTTAAAACAAGAGATTGAACAGACAAAAAATAATTTAAAAAAAGAAAGCCTTAAAATCGCATCCGGCGAAAACATAGTCGATCCCATTACCCAAATTGAAAAATTTATGGAAGAATCCATATCGCTGGAAATTGAAATCCAGACATATCAGGCGCAGGAGCACGCGTTGAAGGAAGTTATTGATAATTATAAACTTAGTTTAACGACAATTCCGAACAAGGAATTACGGTTGGCTCAACTGCTGCGGGATAAGGACGTCAATGAAAACATTTATATGATGCTGCTGCAAAAACGGGAAGAAGCCAAAATTGCCGAAGCAGAACGTGTGGGAAATATCCGCATCATCGATCCCGCGAAAACGCCAAGCAGACCTGTCAAACCGAGAAAACTTTTAAATCTTGTATTAGGATTTATTTTAGGATCAATTATGGGCCTGGGTCTTGCGTTCTTATTCGAATATCTGGACACCAGCATCAAATCCATTGAAGATGCCGAACGGAGCATGAATTTAAATGTTTTGGGAACCATTCCAACCATTCGAAAAAATACAGCCGCTACCTCCGACCTGATTCCGGAGCGACGCAAACATTCAAAAGCCGCGGAGCTTATCTCCCGCCTTGTCACTGAATTTAACCCCAAATCACCCGAAGCAGAAGCATTTCGCACTTTGCGAACGAATTTGCAATTCACCGGAATCGATTCGCCTGTAAAAACAATTTTGATAACCAGTTCCAATCCGGGCGAAGGGAAATCTCTGATATCCTCAAATTTGAGCATTACCACAGCTCAAATGGGATTACGAACGTTATTGATTGATGCTGACCTCAGAAAACCGATCCAGCATATTTTGTTCAGAAAACGACGGCAACCAGGTTTTATCAATGTGATATGCCAAAATTCAAATATCCGCGAAGATGGCACAGTCTTAACGCAGGAATTTAAAATTCGGGAGCCTGCAAGTATCTACAACGCAAACGGCAATTCCAAACCGTCTTTTACAAAAGAGGATCAAAAAGTGTTGGATGAAATTCAAAGCGGCCTCATGCACTTGCGGTTTGATCTGGATAAAACTATATCAAAAACAAATATTCCGAATTTACATTTACTGACAGGAGGCGCAATTCCGCCAAATCCGTCGGAAATTTTGGCATCTAAAATTATGAAAAATATTTTAATCGAGTTGCGAAAGGATTACGACGCTATTTTCATTGATACCCCCCCAATAAACGTGGTCACTGACGCCGCTGTTTTAGGTTCTTATGTCGATGGGACGATTCTCGTCATTAAAACCGGTAGTAGCAGAGAATTAGACGCCAGGCGGGCAAAAGGATTACTGGAAAAGTCCAGATCCAAAATGCTTGGTCTTGTCATTAATCACTGCGAATCTGGTGATGGTTATTCCAAATATTATCATTATTATTCTGATAATAATAATAGTAAGTCAAAATCGAAAAGCAAAGTTTAGAAAGGCAATATGATGAAACAGAAAATTTCAATATTTACTTTTATTTTAATTCTGATTATTCCGGGTATATTATTATCAGACACCGGAAAAATTCAGGGTATCATAAAATACGATGGGGAAAAATCAGGAAGTATTCACGTTGTGGTTATTTCCCTGACGATTGATAAAAGTAATCCTGTATCGTGGCAAAAAATCGCCATTGAAACTCCGGGATCTTTTGAAATTTCATCCTTAAAAAATGGCTTCTATTTGGTGGGTGCTTTTTTGGACGCCAATAATGACAATTTACCCCATTACAATGAGCCAGTGGGAGTTTATCAAAAACCAATATATATCTCCGCTGAGAACAATGTCGCCGAAATTTCATTCGGGCTTTTTGATCTTCCCAAAGGCACATCCTCCTATGAAGGAAAAGTGGATGTGGGCACACTCCCCGTTACAAATGAAACTATCTACATTATTGCCGCCGGTCTCAGTCCTGCGCCAATATCCATCGCCGCTACAAATAGTTCGCAAAATTACGAATTTTCGCTCCCTGGTTTAGCTGGCGGGCGCTATATTATCGCCGCGTTCATCGATATGGATGGGAACCGGCTACCCGGATTAAGTGAGCCAGTCGCCGCGATTCCACAAATCCAATCCCTTAATAATGATGAAATGAAGACAGTCGCAGACATCGTATTTGCAAATCACACGGATTTTTCAGGAAATATCAGTGGGACAGTTACCACGAATGCAAACGATCCGGGAAAAACCATGGTGATTTGCGCTGGATTATCGAAAACACCATTATCAGTGACTGCGGCTGATCCGAGAACAGGAAATTATGCACTCACAAATCTTGCTGATGGAACATACATCGTGTTCGCGTACAGGGATATGGATGAGAATATATTGTTTACGCCAGGCGAGCCATTTTCAGAAAGCTATCTGGAACCATTTTGCCTGTGCAAAGACGATAATTCCAAAATAATTGATTTAGCGCTTCAGGAAGCAGGCAACAGTTCCATCGCGGGAACAGTCAGCTATGATGGTGATCAACACGGATTCATTGCAACAATTCTACTGGGGCTCTCCCCCACTCCGTTGAATATCGCCCTTTTGCCATCACCGGGAAATTACCAGTTTAACAATCTCGCTGCCGGTGTTTATTTTTCGGGTAGCTTTATGGACGTGAATACGAACGCACTCCCGGAGGAAGGCGAACCGGTTGGGCTTTATACAAAGGATTTCATTTTGCTGAATAAAGACAGCCAGGTCGCTCCAATTGACATTGTCCTTGAAGACGCTCCTGATGCTGCAATCAGCGGGACAATTTACGGACCTGAAAATGTTGCCGGAGAATTTAACGTGGTTGCCATCGGATATGCAACAACACCGTTGAAAATACGCACGTTTTCCACAGCAGGATCCTATAAAGTTGATAAAATGGGATATGGCAAATACCTGATGGCGTGTTTTCTGGATATTAATGGAAACGGTATGTACGAAATAAATGAACCATTTGATTTCACAAAAGAGATGGTCATCGTGCCTCAAAATACTGAAATTTCGGATATTGATTTTGTCCTGACAACAAACGTAAACATCCCGTCCTTTGTGGCTGAAAACATCCGGAAATCCGATGCCAGATTTATGTTAGCGCCGAACTATCCCAATCCGTTCAATCCGTCGACCACGATTGGGTACAACGTCCCGGACAATGCACACGTGGTCATTAAAATTTACAACATGCTGGGACAGGAAATAACAACACTTGTGGATGAATATCAGCAAAAAGGCGAATATTCTATCCGATGGAATGCCTGCGACATCACAGGTAATCCGATTCCGGCCGGCAATTATCTTTACTGGATGCAGGCCGGCGATTTCTCAGATATAAAATGCATGTGTTTGATTAAATAAGATATTTTTATATGGCAAGAACTGATTTTAATATTTTAGCGACGGTAATTTTCATCCTGGTGCTTCACCGCATAATTATCGCGCAGACAGCGAATGAAAATAACAGGCAAAATGTATTCGTATCCTATTTTTCCGGTATCGGCAATGATGTTTATCAGGATGGGCTAAACAGTATTTGTGATATTCCGGGAAGTTTTAAGAACATGTTCACCATCCCGTTTCAGGATGGCAACAGGACTTCTACTCAAATTGGTCTTGGCATATTGGGCATCAGTTTTTTTGCGGATAAAGAGATGGATAATTTTTTGAGAACGCAATGGGAGCCGTATTGTGACAGATACATTCCTAAAACCGAATTTCCGTTGCCGTTTTTCCGGTTTGGTTTTGAAAAAGTAAATTTTCATTATGATTTTGTTTTCCTGACAGTTGCTGAATACGGGTATATGGCTGGACTGCTGACCCGTTACGAGAGATTCCGTACGCTGTGCTTCAACCTGCTCCGGGCGACTGCCTATTCATTTATCTTCGCTCAGCCGGTTAAGGCGCTTACCGGTCGGGCGCGTCCATGGAGACCAAACAACAGCGAACAACATCATGATCCATGGGAATGGGGGCGCAGCAATTTGCATTTTAAAAACGGTGGTGAATACAATAGTTTCCCCTCGTTCCATGCGATATTTTATTACTCCTATTGGACTATCCTCATGGATTTCGTAGGATTGAGGCAGGCCGGCCCGCTCGCGGCTTCATTATTTTATTTTCAGGATCCGCATCACTGGCACTGGGCATCGGATATGATCGCGGGCGGAATTTTGGGATATTGGCTGGCGTCAGGGATTTTGGAAAATTCAAAAAACAGAAAATTAAATGTAAATCAGAATCTATCGGTTTCTGTAATTCCAATCAAAGGTGGATTGGGTCTGTATGTTTCAAAAGAATTTTAATATTATATTCATATTATTGGCTTCGCATCTGACGTTATGTGACGCATTTACTGAGGAAAACTATAGCATATCCGGTTATGTTTTTTGCAGAGCAACCGGTAAATCTATGGAATCTGTAAATATTTATCTGAAAAATACATCACTCGGGACAACGTCGTTACGAACCGGTTTTTATCAATTCAAAGCCCCTGCCGGGAAATATGTGATTGTGTTTTCAATGATTGGTTATCGCGTAATTTCCAGAACAATTGAAATAAGACACTCGAATGTAACAATATCAGATATTCACTTAACGCCAATTACGCTGACGCTCCCGGCTGTGACAATTATCGGCATGAAAACAGATGAAGAAGAGCGACAAATTGCAAGTACCGGAAACAGAACGCTTAAAGCCAGAAATATGCAACACATACCATTTACCCTGAATGACGTCAACCGGGTCCTGAAAATTGTGCCTGGCGTGACATCGAATAATGAAAAAAGCAGTGAAATTTGTGTGCGCGGGGGAACCAGTGAGGAAAATCTCGTTTTGATTGATGGCGTGCGATTCAGAAATCCGTTTCATTTAAAGGAAGTGTATAACACAAGCATTAGTATGCTCAATTTGAATATGATTGATAATGTAAAAATATACACCGGTGGTTTCCCGGCAAAATTTGGCGATAAAATGTCCTCGGTACTGGACATTGATTACCGGCAGGGAAACCATGAACAATATGAGCATTTTGTTGAATTGGGCACAATGAATTTCAATTATCTTGTCGAAGGACCATTTTTGAATCGCGGGAGAGGATTACTCTGCTTTAATAAAAGTTACTTTGAAATTCCGTTCAACATTATCGAAAAATACAATACAGTACCCAAATTTTACACAATTACGGCAATACCGGAATTTTATGATCTTCAATTTAAATTGAATTTCGGGCATTCATCATTACATCAGTTCGAGGTTTTTTTTTAATCTCAGAAGACAGATACAGGGAGCCATTAAGTACTGAAACAAATTTTTATCGAAATGAAATCGCATCATTTCAGATCGATACGAAACTTTTGGATCATCAAAAATATAATGGATATTACAAAAATATGTTAATCGCATTTCAGACAAAACATTACTTTGCGAACAACTCTTATGCAAACATCCGGGTCTCTCACTCGCTTCAACGTGAGAAATATCACTATTTTTCTGATTCTGAGTTCAGTTCGCACATTTTTACGAGTGACCAAACTCTTGTCGGCGATTCATATTTCGGAACCACGAGCCAAAACAACGAGAGCGTCCACAATGAATATACAAATGTATCAGCAGCTTTTTCCAAGAAATTTGGGGATTCCCATGAAATTGAAACAGGATGCTTTTGGGAAGTTGGTGATCTGAATTACGATGCACGCGAACTGGACATCATATATTATCCGGACGCAGTTAATAGCGATTCAACAATACGAACAACAGATGCGACATTAACTGCATTGATGTTAAAAGCAGGATTATATTTCCAGGATAACTGGCAGGTCACGGATCGGCTGTATTTCAATGCCGGTATTCGGACCGATTATTATAACATGAACAAAGAAATCACTTATTCGCCCCGGTTCTCAACGACATTTCAATTTGATCAAAAAAATTCAGTCAGCATTGCGACCGGCACTTATTATCAAACACCTGAATATAATGAACTGTTGTACAGTTATTCAACGAATCAAAATACGAAAAGTCAAAAAGCAACACATTATATCACGAGTTGGCAGTCGGGATTCGGAAAGTATATCAATTTAAGCGCCAGTATTTATTACAAAAAATACGATGGAATTATCCCGTTTTACTGGTCCGTCGGGAGAAAACTTTCAGAAAAGAAGAATCTGGCCACAGGTGACGCGAAAGGGTTTGAAGCGCAACTGAATTTCACTTATTCGGGAATTACCGGTTGGCTTAATTACAGTTATCTGAAAGCCCGTGAAAAGTTAATCACAGAGTCTAACTATTACCCAAAATCAACGGATCAACGTCACACGTTCAATATTTTTACAAAATGGGATATTTCGAACACCTGGCGCCTGTACATAAAATATCTATACGGCAGCGGCTATCCACACACCCCATTGATTTTTGATCCGGTTGAACAGGATTTTTCAGAGGGCGATAAAAATTCTCTCTACCTGCCAGCTTATGAGCGGCTGGATATTCGATTGAGCAAGTCCTTTCACTACTCATGGGCGAAATTGAATATTTTTGTGGAAGTAATCAATGTATTCAACCATAAAAATATCGTGGATTATTCCCGATACTGGATGACGACAGACGGCGAGACGTTCAAGAAACCGGTTTACTTGTTCCCGTGTTTGCCAAACGTTGGTGTTAATATAAAATTCTAATTTCTTTATCACGATTTTTCATACATATTCATTGATCCTGTAGGTTACGACTGTAACTGAAAGGGCGGAGCTATATAATCCCGGTTAAATGGATACCTATTTGTCATATATTCCCCAAAACACAGATCGCAACCAGACCGAACTCTGGTACGCGATTTACGTGCGATCACGACATGAGAAAAAAGTGGCTCATCAGTATGAACAACGGAACATTGAACACTTTTTGCCGCTTCTGCCCCGCCTGCACCAATGGAAGGACCGCAGAAAATATGTTGACATGCCAATATTTCCGGGATATATTTTCGTACGCATGAAACTGGCGGATCGGTTAAAAGTAATTTCAGTGAATGGAGTGGCCTGGATCATCAGTTTTCGGAAAATCCCGGCTCCGATCCCGGACGCTCAAATCGAAAACATCCGCAAAGCGCTCACCATCCCCGAACGGGTCAGACCCGCCGAATATTTAAACGAAGGCGATCCTGTGGAAATTATTCATGGACCGTTTAAAGGCGTTGTCGGCAAACTAATAAAAACCCAAAACGACCACCAACTCCTAATTTCAATCGACCTGATCAAACAGGCGGTGTCGCTGAAGATTGATAGTAGTTGGATAAAGGTGGCGGGAGTCTTTTAGGAGCATATTAATTCTAATTTAGGTTGCAGATAAAAAATATATTAGCTGAAGAGAAGTTTAAGTATGGATATTGACGACCTATCGCAAGAAGCCTATTATATTCTTTGTCTAGCAAGACTTGCTTCTGATCCGCTATGCCCACAATTAGGCGCTCTAGCCAATAAATGCAGAAATGAAGACGAATGGCTTGGGAAAACAATCTCCATCTGCCATAAGCTCTATAAACAGCCTGCTAACTATCTAGATCGGTTGGGATTTGATACAACAGAGAACAACAGTGAAAATTTCATGGAATGTCTGCAAGAAATGATAATCAGTGCAGAGGCTTTGCAAAAGATTGAGTTGAATCAAAGAACCTTTGGTTAAGGCTTTAATTAACCAGTATCTTGAGCCGATTTAATACGCAGTCAAAGGTTTTATTTACGCAAACCTATGCCAAAACAAGCGAGGATTCAGTGTTAATTTTATCTAAACTTAATGATTTAAATTACATTGACTTAAACAGGCAAGCAATTTCGTTGAAAATTAATAGTATTTTGATAAAGCCTGTATCCTTCATTTGGAGGTTGATTAGCAAAAGTAAATTATTTCAAATAAATTTATTGAAAATAAGATATAACTTTTAATGTTTACATTACCTTCCCCACAAAATAATTCATTTAAATTTGATAAAATTCATCTAACTCGTTTTAATAAAAACGGGTGGTTAAATCTGGACGATTTTGCAAATGTTATCAAAAAGGAACGCAACCGCAGTAATCGAACCGGGCTCCCAATTGCTTATGTTCTAATCGATTTCCTGACAAAATCTGAAGAAAAATTAGCTGTAACCGCCCAGGAATATAGTGAAATTCTGGATATTGTTCTGGATTTGGTTACGAAAAATACAAGAGATTTTGACATAAAGCATTACTGCCAGCCCTCCCAGATCGGAATTTTATTGATTGATACAGATTTACAAGGGGCAAAATCATTCATCGAGCGAATTTCCAATATGTTATATACAAATTTTTCAAATTCTAAAAAAAGTGAATTTATCCAATTTATTAAATCAATTTCTATTTCGTCCTATCCTCTCGACCAAATGCCCGGATGTGATAAAATCGAGGGGAAACCTCTTTTAATCCAAAACCTGCAAATCGCTAAAAAAGCAAGTGAAAAAAAATTGCGCGTGCACCCTGTCACCAACTTACAAATGCAATGGAATTTTCAACCAATGATGGATGGGACGCTTGTCCTGAATTATCCGATCCTGTGGGATATTCAATATTGCAAACAATTAAAACTCATTTCAAAATTCATCAAAAGATTAATGGATATCATTGGCTCAATTGTGGGTATCATTGTATTTTCACCAGTAATGATTTTAATTTCTACTATTTTAAAATTAACATCAGATGGTCCGGTCTTTTTCAAACAACAACGTTACGGCTATCTGGGAAAAAAATTTGTGTTTCTAAAATTTCGGACAATGGAATGCAATAACGATAGCACAATTCATAAAGAATATGTGCAGAAATTAATTCAGGGCCAAAATGACAAAATTAACCAGGGCACAAGCAGTGATCCGCTTTATAAAATAAAAGATGATCCAAGAATCACGTTATTCGGTCGATTCTTACGTAGAACCAGCCTTGATGAAGTACCTCAATTTTTTAATGTCCTGATGGGTAGCATGAGTCTTGTCGGACCAAGACCACCGATCTCGTATGAAGTTGAAGCTTATCAGAACTGGCACTACCGGAGAATTCTTGAAGTGAAGCCAGGAATTACCGGATTGTGGCAGGTAAAAGCTCGTAATCGCACGACATTTAATGACATGGTAAGACTGGACATTCAGTATGTAGAGCAACATTCTTTATATATGGATATAATAATTCTATTAAAAACCTTTAAAGTATTTTTCAAATTTAGTGGTAAATAAAGAGGATCCAAATGGATAAAATAAACATCGCCGTTATTGGTTGTGGCTATTGGGGCCCCAATCTGATCAGAAATTTTAATCAAATTGGTGAGTGCAATGTAAAATATTGTTGTGATTTATGCGAATCAAAGCTATTACGCATGAAAACGATGTATCCCAATATCGAGGTTACCCAAAATCTGGATGATATTTGCAACGATGATTCTGTTCAGGCTGTCGCTATTGCAACACCGGTTTATACACATGCAAAAATTGCCAGCCAGTGCCTTAAATGTGGAAAACATGTAATGATCGAAAAACCCATGGCTTCTTCGGCAGAGCAATGTGTTTCTTTAATAAAACTCGCTGAAAAATCGAATAAAGTACTGATGGTTGGCCATACATTCGAGTACACAGCAGCCGTCAATAAAGCCAAAGAAATAGTAAATAATGGTGATTTAGGTGATATCTATTATATAAGCTGTGTGCGTGTAAATTTGGGATTATTCCAGCCGGACATTAATGTCGTGTGGGATCTGGCGCCACATGATATTTCGATCATTCTGTATATCCTCAATGAATTCCCATTGTCAATTAATGGACAGGGAAAGGCGCATTTCAAGGAGGATATCGAGGATGTTGCCACGGTCACATTGAATTTTTCCAACGGAACCATCGCATTTCTCCATGATAGTTGGCTCGATCCGGATAAGATCAGGAAAATCACGATCGTTGGCAGTAAGAAGATGCTGGTGTATGATGACATTAGCCAAAATGAAAAAATCAAGATTTACGATAAAGGAGTGGAAGCGCCTCCCTATTACGACTCGTATGCTGACTTCCATTTTGCCTATCGCTATGGCGACATCTATACGCCGAGATTGAATGAATATGAGCCGCTAAAAAATGAGTGCGAGCATTTTCTGGATTGCATCCTGTCAAATAAACGTCCGCGCAGCGATGGTTACAGCGGTCTACGAGTTGTCTCAATTCTCGAGGCCGCAAATAGATCACTCAAAAATGGCGGTGCTCGACAGAGCATCGATTTGACTCATCCGGTTTTTCAACAGCCGGACTTTCGATCTCGCGCTTCTGAGTATACATAAAAATAGAGGTCTGGAAAATGCGAAAAATTTCAGATGATGTGAAATTGGGCGACAACGTAAAAATATTTGACTTCACAAATCTGTATGGCTGTGAAATTGGGGATAATACCAAAATCGGCACGTTCGTGGAAGTTCAAAAAGGTGCCAAGATCGGTAATAGTTGCAAAATTTCCAGTCATTCATTTATTTGTGAAGGTGTTACCATCGAGGATAATGTATTCATTGGGCACAACGTGACGTTTATCAATGACATTTATCCACGCGCAACGAACAATGATGGCGGACTGCAAACAGAAAGCGACTGGATTTGCACTCCGACTTTTGTTAAAAAAGGCGCGTCCATTGGCTCCAGTGCGACAATTTTATGTGGCGTTACCATCGGAGAAAATGCAATTGTCGGTGCAGGCAGTGTTGTCACAAAAGATGTTCCCTCAAATTCAATCGTCGCCGGAAATCCGGCAAAAATTTTAAGAACAATTAAAGAAAGCCCAATCTATGAAAGTACCGTTTCTTGATCTCAAAGCACAGTATCTCACAATTAAAGATGAAATTGATCATGCAATCGCCAAAGTCATCGAAAGTACTGCATTTGCTCGAGGCCCTTTTGTGGAACAGTTTGAACAGGAATTTGCAGAATTCTGTCAATGCAATTATTCAATTGGTGTCAGCAGCGGAACCTCAGCGCTATGGCTTGCAATGCAAGCTCTTGGCATCGGACCGGGAGATGAAGTCATCACCGTTCCGAATACATTCATTGCCACGGTGGAAGCAATCACTTTTTGCGGAGCCACGCCAGTTTTTGTAGACATCGACGAAAAGACCTACACTATCGATCCGAACCTGATAGAAGCAGCCATCACGCCGAAAACGAAAGCCATCGTACCTGTTCATTTGTTCGGACAAATGGCGGATATGGACTCGATCATGGAAATTGCGCGAACGCATAACCTCCTTGTCATCGAAGATGCCGCTCAGGCGCATGGCGCCGAATACAAAGGTCGAAAGGCCGGTTCCATCGGGGACGTCGGTTGCTTTAGTTTTTATCCCGGCAAAAATCTGGGAGCTTATGGCGAGGCTGGCGCAGTTGTCACAAATAATTCTGAATTAGCAAGCAGAATTCGCATGTTCAGCGATCACGGACAATCCGCAAAATATATGCACTCATTCCCCGGCTGGAACGCACGAATGGATGGAATTCAGGGGGCAGTGCTAAGCGTGAAACTAAAGCATCTGCCTGCCTGGAACGAAGCCAGACGGAGTCATGCACAGGAATATAATCGCCAATTGTCAGATTTAGAAAATCTAATCCTGCCTTTTGAGGCAGATTATGGAAAACATGTTTATCATGTTTACGCGATTCGTACATCAAAAAGAGACAAACTTCTGCAATCTCTAAAAGAACATGATATTTATTGCGGAATCCATTACCCCATACCTGTTCATCTGACAGATGCATACCGAAACTCACATCATAAAAATGGCAGCCTGGAAATATCAGAAAAATGCGCGGGGGAATTTTTGTCGTTGCCGATGTATGCTGAGATGAATTCAAATCATATTGATCGAATTTATGATGAATTGAGAAAGTTTTGATGAATTCTGTATCTAAAACTGTCGCAACACCTATAAATATATCTAAATATTTGTTATTTGTATTAAAAACGAAAGGTCTGATGGGCACTCTCACAAGATTGATCATGTTGGGGCGACGATTCGATTTTACCGGGAAAAAAATGAAAGCAGTTGTGAAAGCAATTAATGAAATAGGGATAGCATATAACTATAAACCGGCACTTATTATTCCTGCGGTTATTCTTAAAAGATATATCAATATTTTTAGAAAACTAAAAGCAGAATTTATTGAATTTGGAATTCATGGATATACTCACATTAATTATAAAAAATTAACACTCCAGGAACAGATAGAGCATATATCCAAGGCAGTGAAAATTTTTAAGGAAAATCAGTTTGAGTACTATGGATTTCGATCACCCTATCTAAGCTATAATGATAATACCATTGAAGCAGTAAGAAAGAATCATCTCTCCTGGCAAAGCAACGAAACCCTCGAAGTTGACAAATACTTAAGATATCAAAATTCGGAAGTACGTAAATTTCAGCAAAATGCAATTAAATTTCTTTATGATCCACAAAATATCGAACATCAGCGTGCTCTTCCACGATTTTATAAAAGCGTTGTAAGTATCCCGATTTTATTGCCTGATGATGAAATGCTGATCGACAGGTATGCCATCACCGATTCGAATAAAATCAAAGAAATATGGATAGATATGCTTAAAATGGTCCAGCAGAGAGGTGAAATGTTTATTTTGCAACTTCATCCTGAAAGATATTCATTTTGCAACGATGCAATGTATAGCTTGCTCGAAACATGTAAATCATCATCTTCAAATATCTGGTTAACAAGTATGCACGAAATATCATCGTGGTGGCAGGAGAAAAATCAATTTCAATTTGCGTTCCAAAAGAAAGAAAATAAAGGCTATACGATTCATAGCGATTGTACGGAACGGGCGACAATTCTTTGTCGAAATTGCAATAATGCGAATCCTGGAGATTATTTTTTTAATGATTATCACAAAATAAACACAAAAATCTTTTTTATAGAATCGAACAACAAAAAACCGTGCATTGGTATCCATCCTCAATGTCCGGATACAGTTTATGACTTTATTAAAAATGAAGGATTCGCATATGAAATTTCCGAACACGAGAATAAATATTCCTTGTATTTGAATGATAAAACTACATTTCAGCAACTTAACGAAATTGAATTATTAAATAATATTGAACAAAATAAAAATCCACTTGTACGATTCTGGGTGTGGCCCAATAATTATAAAAGTGCATTTACAACTACCCATGATCTGGACTCAGTTACTTTCCAGGATTTTCTCTTTAGATTATTTGAAAATTAAATATTTTAATCATTTTAAATAAACAGGCAGATGCTTATTTGAAGAAACAAATTGGAGCAATTATCACAGGTGGGGATTTTCAAGGGCTTGGTGTGTTGAGATCACTTGCAACCAGGGAAATCCCCATCATACTGACAGATTGTAATCATTGCATTGGTCGATTTTCAAAATATAAAAAGAGTTACTTTAAATCTCCGCATCCATCAAAGAGAGAATCTTATCTCAATTTTCTCATTAATTTAGCTGAAAAATTTAATGTGGAAAAGTGGATAATTTTTCCAAATAGTGATGAAACTGTTTATATCCTATCCAAATATAAGAGTATTCTTGAAAAATATTATTTGATACCTACTTCGGATTGGGAGATAATAAAATACATATACATAAAAAAAAATACTTATCAGCTTGCCAATAGTCATGGTATTCCTATACCAGCTACCTATTATCCAACGAATATGAAAGAATTACGTGAACTGAACCTCGATTACCCGGTGGTGCTCAAACCCTCAGTCAAGGATAATTTTTATAATATACCTGAATCAGTGGCATGATTATTGATGAAGCCTGCATTTTCTAAAAATTATCT
>CAZCJL010000131.1:0-17996 GCA_964498785.1 uncultured Cytophagia bacterium
CATTCTTGAGCGGGTTGTTTAAACAATAAACATAAGGACTTAAAGCTGGATATTTGCCCGCCAGTGGGTCTGTTACCCAAAATCTCCCAATCTCCGCATCATAATACCTCGCCCCAAAATAATACCACTCCAGCGCATTTTCGTCGTCGAGTTCTTTGCCGGTGTACTTAAAAGTCGCCGGCCGTTCCCCGGAAACCTGGCTACGACCGGGCATTATTTTGCCGAAGGGGTGGTAATCATAGTACTCCTTAACATCGCCCTCCTCATCCAGTACAACTCTGGTATTGCCAAGATGGTCATGAAGATAGTAATTCCATTCGCCAGCATAAGCGTTCGTTAGAAGCGTCAAAAATATAGGAAAAACTAAAAAGAAAAGCAAGTATTTATTTTTGTCAATCATATTACTTTTTCCTCACATATTCTGATTTTTAAATAATATTTTGTGTTCTTTATAACGAGCTATCTTTTATAGGTTGCTATAACATTGCCTGCCGCATCACGAATATAGAAAGTAGTCATAGCAGGAGCTTCATTCAGTGTGTAATCTATTTCTATTTTTGGGCGTTTATTCGGATCATTTGTATAGTCTGAACTGGCAACATTAATTCTACCGTTAACGCCTTCATTTTGGGATTTCCAGAGAAAACCGTAGTTGTTAGAAGCTAATATATCCTCAACAAGATTTTCTACATCAATATTAACAATATCAGCAGTAGGACTACCGGGAGCAGGTATGCTCACCTGATTCATAGTCGTGGTACTGGGTTGGTTCGCCCAGGTGACACCCAATTCAGTCCAGGGTTCGGTTACGCGTTGCAGGTATGTTGCAGGAATAGTCGATAAATGATTGCTGCCTGGATTATAAAAATGCAGGTAGGCTTCATCAATAGTTGCATTGGCAGGAATCATCGAAAAATCGAATTCTAAAATTGAACGATAATATTTGTCATCAGCACCTGAATACCACTTTCCAATATACAATGTAGTACCAGTACCATAATTAGTATGTTCTGTATCGGGATTATCATCTCTGGCATGTAAAAGAGCGTCTTTACCCATTTCTTGCCCCGGCTGCATTGTTATAGAAACTTCAATTTGTGGATCAAAAACAATTGTACCTTGAGGAATGCTATTTATCCATTCAAACGGAACGCCGGTCAATAGCAAACTGGTACCATTTTCCAAGTTCACGATCCTTTTCTTGATGGTTGCAATATATTTCATCTCTAGTGAATCTCTCTTATTCTCTAAAAATGCTTTATCAACAGGAAATGTAAATTTTGAATTTCCTTTTAAATCTTTGAAATCGATGGGACCAATGCCTTCATAATCAGTATTTTTGATAGTTCTGGATTCCGCATACGGAGCTACTGTCGGCATTGTTGAATTTAGTTGGGTCACAAACATCAGATAAGCTTTTTTCTCTTTCATTCCAAAATCTGTGGGAGGCGGTAGACTATTCCTTGCATCCTGTGAGAAGTAAATTTCTTCTTTTAAGCAGGTGTCTTCATATCGATATATGACATCTACTCCGGGAAATGCACTTTTATAAACAACATCGCTACCACTAATAAGTGCCGGTGCTGTTTGAATATTTTGAATGATCTCGTAAGTTTTCTTATCGTTATCCATGTAAGCCATAGCAATAAGCGATGAGGTTACTCCGGCGCCGCCTTTTGTCTCAAAAACAACAGCTTCGGGCTGACTTAAATCCGGTTTAACATAAGCATGGTAATGTCCGGCTGTTATTTCATACGCATAGCCCTCCACAGTTGAAGGCTGGAAATTTCGATTTATCTCTTTATATTCTCCGAAATTATCTATATAATGCATAAAACCGAGGCTTATTTCTGTGGTATAGCTTTCATCCGGATTTAAATACGTTTTTGAGAAATAAGTTCTCTTTTCTGTGAGTTCTTTTTTTTGCGACCAGCCCAGTTGTGATATGAATAATATGGAAACGCCCAATAAAAGAATGACATGGATCTTTTTCATAGAGATTTCCTCCTGTTAAATGTATAAATTACATTTTAAATTATCCAAGAATTTGATATTAATTCAAAAATCTGTATTGATATTTTATCAATTCAAATTAACGATCACCGATACATTAGTCCTCCAAAAGAGGTACTTTGTATGTCTTTTTATTGTCAATCAACATGACGAGCATTGCGTAGTTTTTTCTTTTTGTATAAATTTATACACCGCTTCATCGCCAGAGACAATGGTCTGCCGCATGTTCATTTTAATCGGTTCTCCTCGTAAACATGTTACATAAATCCATAATAATAACTTTTCTTTTCAAATTTTCGTCTTGGAAGATATGGATGTCTGCGATAGGAAGCGAGCATTACACGCACGGGCAATGCCTGCTTTGGATATTTTTGCATCAACCTTGTAATTTCTGGATGATCTTTATGTATAAAACCCAGCATAAGTCGAAAACACTTTTGTAATAACGGTTTCTCATCAAAGTGTTCAAATATTTGTTCAATTGGGATGGCATCTAATTTTGTCAAAGCTTCTTCGTTGGACCGAGATTTGGAAATTGGACCCAAAGCCTTGTTGAAATTTCGATAAAGATATACAAAAAAAAATATACCACTAAGCACTACCACAACTAAAAGTGCTCCAATATCTACTTCAATAGTTAGCGATCTTTGAATAACATTTTTACAGTATATCATCGCAAACATCGGTGCGGTAAATACTATGAATATAACGGGAATTGATAAAAATCCAAAGAATAATTTATTTATTGGAAATTTAATTAGATGGATATTTAGAAAAAAAGAAAAGCAATAGAAAACGATATAACGAAACCATAAAATATGAAATGCACTTCCAAGTAACGCAAAAATGATCGAGTATAGTAACATGTCAAATCCCCTTTTGAACGATTAATGTTTAAACAATCCACTACAGCCTATTTTAATTAATTTACAATTATATCGTTTTTTTCGCAATCATGTAAACGTTTGGTCATTCACCATAAACCTTTGATAGTCATTTAGTAACTATCGGCAATATTTGATTTTATTTGCACGTCCAAAATTGACTAATTTGATAACAGAATATCAAAATTCTACTTCATTTTTATCATCATTTGTACAAGGACCAATAGAAGTAGGAGGTTCAGTTATCGTTGTTGACTGATAATCAAGGTTGGTTTCAGGTGCAGGAACAGTTTGCCTGCGCGATGCCCAATTAACATAATTTTGAAATATAATTATCTCAGTTTGTAGAGCCTCCAGCCTGTTATTAACAACAAGCTGTTGGTCGGTTTCCATTGCAATCCATCCTTTCCAGTACTGCCATGCGCTTTCAATTGTTGTCCTCAACGGATAATAAACAAATGGTGATAACTTTAGTGTACCTATTGGAAAAGTGCTCATGGTTCCCATTCCTCCTGCCATTGTAGAAAAGAGCGTCGAAGTTATGCTATAATCAGAAAGTGTTTTATCGGTTAAACCTATAGAAAATCCTTGCCCGACAACATCTCCTAGTGCACCTTCAGTGATTCCAGCGGCAATAGCAGGTCCTACAGTAACATTCTCTATCCGGTTTATGTGTATTGTCATTAATTCTTTGGAAATAAAGCTTTATTAAAACTATTATAGCAAAAATATATATTTTCTTTTCTCCATTCTTTCTTTCGGAATATGTGGATTTTTAAGATATAGTGTTAGCATCATTCTAATTGGTATTTGTAATTTCTCTTTTTCCGGAATAAAATAAAATATTTTTTCACTATCAGGGTGAGCAAAAGCAAGCATTAACCTGAAACTTTTCTGTAAAAATGTTTTTTCTTCAAACTTACCGATGATAGTTTCTATTGGAGTTTTTTTAAACAATGACAATAGTTCAGAGAAATTACTGCTATGCAATAAAAAACCAATTGACTTATATATTTGTATTAAAACGTACATGACATAACCTAATGCTATAGAGACAGTTATTGAGAATGATAATAATTCAGGAACCTCTATTGGAACATTGGATGAAATTATATGTTTTAAGAAATTATCCAGAATAAAAGGAAACATTAAAAAAACAAAGATAAAAAGAATCATGAAAAAAGGCATTAATATATTTTCCAACGACCTCTTCGCTAGAAATGAGCACATTGAAAAACTAATGGAATAGTCGCCAACGTATTTAAGCCAGAATATTATAACAAGAACTTCGACCAACAAATATAAAATTAATTTAAATTCCATATTATTTATTTCTTACCTCCTAATAACTAATATTATAAACAATTAGAGAAAAAAATATTAAAAAGATTATTGTTAAAAAGGCTCTGAATTATTAAATTCGATTTCTACTTCAACATGAGTTTGAACTGATGTATCTTCATCATTTACTAAAATATTCCATATATCAGCCTCAAACGTTGGAACATCCATTCGTCTTTGCGATATATCTTTGTAATTATAAAATATTGTATTTTCTTGCTGATAAGATATTATTTTTCTAGCACCCAAAATTTCTGCTGTTGTTGCACCTACCATATTCTCTCCGAAACTAGCTGGTATGGGTTGTAAAGCTTTGTTTAATGTCAGTCGATTCCCCGGGAAAGTGCCAGGTATTAATGGAGCATATTTTGCAATAAATGCACCTGAAAATCCCAAGGCCATATTAACACCCAAGTTATTCCAGTTAGTCTTTCCATTTATAAAATGTTCTGCTGTAGCTACTTGAACTGTATTAGCTACGCCTGCTGCAATTACGCCCCATCCTCCGGGTACATACGCTGCGGTCGCTCCAGTAATAAAACCTACGCCCACTGATTTAAAAAATCCTCCCCATTTACCCGAAAGATTTCCATCGGCAGCACGCCAGGCTGCTACTCCGGCATTTACTGCCCCAAAAGTTCCACCAATAGCTCCTGGTATAAGTATTGAAAATGCAAATCCGCCATCCCTATCCACATATATGTATGGATTATTCCCACAATACACAAAAGGCGAATGATATTGATTAGACGGATCCGGCGCCATCCATCTTCCAATTGAGGAATCATAATATCGGACACCGAAATAATCGTAATTGCTGCCGTCGTCTCGTTCTTTTCCGGTAAATTTATACACCGCTTCATCGCCAGAGACAATGGTCTGCCGCATGTTCAAGCCAAATGGATAATAATCATAACAGACTTTTACATCGCCGTCTTCATCGAAAGCAAAGCTGAAATCACCTTCTTCTCGACGTTCTATTTTGTAGACCTCGGCATCCGAACATTCCCCATCCGGTTCAGATTGATGCGGGTGTGGATGTAATCCAAACAATTATGGATTATATATTCTGAAAATTAATTATTACCATTGCTTATTTTATTGTTACAAGAGCTAATATTCCCATTATAAAAAACATAAAGATTATTAGCCAAAGACGGATTTCATGAATATTTCGGTATTTCTTTTTAAATATATGACTTTTTGAATTCTCAACACTTTCTAGTAACTTATTTTTTGAAAAATAAATTATTATACTAATTAAAAAAAATAATATGCTTAAAAAAATCCGTAAAGTATTTGTTATTTGCATGATATATCCTTAACTAATACGACATATTAATTATAGTTTATTGAGTCAACTTACCTATTCTTAATAATAAGATTTTTTGATTGGAAATAAATTAATTACAACGCAATGAATAAATTACACTTATATTTATCATGAGTATCAGCATTAATTATCAGAATTAGGATTTTGTTTTAAAATTTTTATAAAAGAAGAAACCGATTAATATTTAGGATAATTACATCTGGATTTTTTTCAGAATCTATTTTAAACCTACTTTAAATAACAAATTATTGTTCTATCGTTTGCTTGATTAGAGGTCTAAGTAAATTTTAAACAACTCACTCAAAATTATGAAAATTCATAGAGATTGGGTAAGCAGAATCAATAAGGCTAATTATATATTATGGACCTTTAAATAACATTATATCTCTTTTTCTCCTGTCAGAAATTGGTACCTTTTCCAACCCAATTAATGTTTTAGAGATTGAACCTTTTCCAGGTTGTAAATATTGCAACTCCTGTATTAATAAACCACTAATAGGGAATCTGAATCCGACTATAGTTCCTCCTGCTTGAAAAGTAAAATTTTGAATATCAACAGGGGAAACAATATCTTTAGAAGCAATATCATAAAATAGAAAAACAGTCTGGTAAACACCTACTGCTGTTGCATATTCTAATGCTGGTGGAAAAAAAATGCAACCTACTACTGTTAGTGGTATTGAAGTCCACGGATTCATCAAGGTTTTGTGGTATGTCATTATTGAAAGCCCAATTGCTCTTTCTGTTTTATCCATATAGTGTTTTGTAGATTTAGAACGCCCAAAATTTGATATATGAGAATATATCTGCCCATACAATGTTTTTGAGACAGTTTCTAGTCCCTTTGTAAGAAATTCAATAGAAAATGAAATTCTGTCACTAGTGTTATTATTTACGTCAGAACCTGCAAGTGCATCTGATGTACGTTCAATAATAATAGTTTTATCTGGATCATCATCACCACTCGATGGCCAGAATCCCTTATAATCTTGAAAATTTAACAGTTTACTTATTGCAAATTAATAAGATAAAGTTATTTCAATTTATTTGCTAAATCGAAATAAATAGGAACCATTTTCAAACCGCTGTTGTGCAGCTTGTGGATTCTTCCTATGAAATTTTAATAATATTTGAAGTGGGTATTCAATTTCATAATTATTGGAAAATGATTCATGTATTTTCATACTCTGAGGATGAGCGAAAATGAGCATAAAATGCAACCATTTATTTAGCAAATTCATGCTTGCCAAGTTGTTTATAATTTGGTCAATAGGTTTTTCGTGTAACATTTTTACTGCTGCATCAAGTTTATTGCATTTTACAACAGGACTAAATGAAAATAATTTTACACTTAAATATACGACAAATCCAATTAATAAAGGTATGCAAGAGAGAAGCAGCGCCCAATCATATAAGGTACTTCTCAATATTTCTGTTATTATACTTTCGATAACTATAAAGATAAAAACAGGTAGCATTAAGAGGGCACCTGTAAAAACAACCATTAAAACCATTGTAATATCAGACAGCCATTTTCTTTTCATAAAATATGGAAACATACTAATAGATAAAGCATTCAAAAACACATAACGCATCCAAAAGATAAGGAGTATATTTCCAAATAGTACAAAACAAATTGAAATAATTAGTTTCATTCTTGTTGCCTTATTCTGTGTATAAAAAACTAAATTATATCAAATCTAATCTCTTTTTTATAATCATCTATACAAGGTCCGAGAGATGGAGTCTCGTTATAATAATAATTATCAGGATCTAACTCGATTTCTGGTAAGTCGTGCATTCTTTGTAACTTTCTAATTTCGTAAAAGATTTCATTTAACTGCTTATTTTGCTCTTCTGGTATCTGCACTAGATTTTTGAAATTGCCTTCAAAATATCCATAAGTTACTTGTGCTCCGGTTATTGGAATTGAAATCCCAATTTTCCAAGTTTTGTTAATAGCTAATTGACTTACCATTCGTAGAGAAAGAGAAGCATGAGCTTGGAAAAGCCCAAACATAGTCGAAATCCCCGTTGATTTTAAATCATATCCAGCTATAAAGTCTATAAAACTTTTTTTATGCAAAGCTGCTGTCAAACCCTGTCCAGCAAAATCTCCAACACCTGCTGCAGAAGCACCAATTGCACTAGCTGCAAATACGCCACTTGGATTAAAAAAAGCGGCTGAAGTTGCACCGACTGCTGTTCCTATTCCGATCGCCATTCCAAGTTCCTTTAAGCCTCGTGCTCCTTGTGCATATGCAGCTATACCTGCTGAAAGCCCTCCTATTGCGCCTCCCGCTGCAATATGAGCCCATTCTCCATCATCATCAATATAAACAATCGGATTATTCCCACAATACACAAAAGGCGAATGATATTGATTAGACGGATCCGGCGCCATCCATCTTCCAATTGAGGAATCATAATATCGGACACCGAAATAATCGTAATTGCTGCCGTCGTCTCGTTCTTTTCCGGTAAATTTATACACCGCTTCATCGCCAGAGACAATGGTCTGCCGCATGTTCAAGCCAAATGGATAATAATCATAACAGACTTTTACATCGCCGTCTTCATCGACTATAGCACGGGTGGAGCCTAAATGATCGAGTAAATAATAGGAAAAATCATTAAATCTGTTCATAATTGTATGTAAATAGTATTCACAAGTATTGTTTGTAAATTAAACATTGGTATTTATTCCTTTACATAAATCTGCGGCAGAAGCGGTTGGAAATAATCGCAATTTTAAACCATATTGCTTTTACTTTATGAGATAATAAATGTCAAACATTAGTTACCTAAAAACAACAACATCCACAATCCTGTTAGAAAAGCTCCAATTATTATAAGCCATGCACGCGCCTTATACATCTCATGATATTCCTTTTTATAAAATCTATCCCCAGCTTTTTCCGCCCTTTCTAAAAAATTATCAACTAATCTTTTTTTAAATAGGAAAAAAATTAAACTTAATACTATAAGTACTATCCCAAAAATATTTTTAACTAATTCATTTGTTTTTGAATCCAAATGTTGTGTTAGAAATATTATGCCAAGTATAACTGAGTAGAAAGTTTTTCTATTGGACATAAATTTGGCCATTATTATTAAAAATACTATATTTACAATAATGTGTAAGAAATATTTATCTTCTATTACCAAATCTCAGCAATATTAGTGTCTCAGAATCATAATCGACAGTCAATTTATTATTTTTACCGAGCTTATAAATTGTTGGTAAATCTTGAATAATCTGACCCGTTGGTGAGAAAATTTTTGCTGGTTGGATACCTCCTACAAAAAAACCAGCAAGATGAAATCCAAAATCTGTATAAGCGTTTATTGTATTTTCTTGATAGGCGTTGTACGCTTTAAACGGAACTTGATATATGCTAACACCAGTAGCTCCGATAAAAAAAGCAGGATTTACAAATCCAGCAACAGTTAATCCCCTTGTAGTCCACGGTTTCATCAAGGTTTTGTGGTATGTCGTTATTGAGAGCCCAATTGCTCTTTCTGTTTTATCCATATAGTGTTTTGTAGATTTAGAACGCCCAAAATTTGATATATGAGAATATATCTGCCCATACAATGTTTTTGAGACAGTTTCTAGTCCCTTTGTAAGAAATTCAATAGAAAATGAAATTCTGTCACTAGTGTTATTATTTACGTCAGAACCTGCAAGTGCATCAGATGTACGTTCAATAATAATAGTTTTATCTGGATCATCATCACCACTTGATGGCCAGAATCCCTTATAATCTTGAAAATTTAACGGATTATTATAGCAATAAGCATAAGGACTATAATCACTAAAAACCGGGTCCGGCGCCATCCATCTCCCAATGGAGGAATCATAATATCGGACACCGAAATAATCGTAATTGCTCCCATCATCTCTTTCTTTTCCGGTAAATTTGTACACCGCTTCATCGCCAGAGACAATTGTCTGCCGCATGTTCAAGCCAAATGGATAATAATCATAACAAACTTTTACATCGCCGTCTTCATCGAAAGCAAAGCTGAAATCACCTTCTTCTCGACGTTCTATTTTGTAGACCTCGGCATCCGAACATTCCCCATCCGGTTCAGATTGATGCGGGTGTGGATGTAATCCAAACAATTATGGATCATATCTTCTGAAAATTAATTATGAATATTAAAATATTTAACAAGACTCCAAATACCTAAGATATAAAATCCTATTATAACAATCCAAAACCTAAATTCATGCCATTTTCTAAATTCTTTTTTAAATAATTCATCTCCTGATTTTTCTCTCCAATTTAATAATTTATTCTTAAATATTAAAAGAATAGTACTGATGAAAATTAGAAAAATTCCAGTCGTTATATAATAGCTGTTTGAAGATGAGTTTGAATAATCAGACATTAAATTATTTAACACAATCATTTTATACTCCAACTTATATTCTTAGTTAAGTATCATGGCCCCGATTTTAATATTAATTCCAGCTTAGCTCTGTTTGAGATTGGAACATGATTTAAAGAATTATTCATCAATAGCCGTTCATTTAGATAATTAATTTTTAGAAAATTGTTTGTTAAGTGCGCGTCTATACCTGTGTGTTACTTGGTTAACTGAAATAATAAATAATAGTTAATAAATTTATAACCATATGTATAATAATTGGTGATATTATCCAATTCGTTTTCTCATATGCTAAACACAAAATAATATTTGTAAAAATAATGTGTGGAATCCATGCTACTATTGGATGAAAAACTATAGAAATAAGAGATGAAAAAAAGATTGATTTAGCGATATTATATTTCATCCTCAATATCTTATAACAAAATCCCCTCATAAATATCTCTTCTGAAATTGGTGAGCTAAGAGTAATCAGTGAAAATAAAATTAAATGTTGATAAAAATTTGGATATTCACTAAATAGCCTTTCAATTTCATGTGCTGGAAAATTCTCAGGTAAGATTAGAATTGAAATATTATAAATTATTTCTTTAATAAAAAAAGCTCCACAACCAACTCCTAAAGTATATAATAATATTTTTTTATTATAATTACTTAATATCTTATAATTTGTTTTTACTATAGTTAAATATAAAATATAAACAATAAAAATAATATAAATGTCTTCAATTATCCAGCTTATAACTATGTAAGAAAATGATCCAAAAAATTCCTTTAAGGTACTAAAATATACTACCAGAAATATTTCAATTATAAACACTATTATTGAAAATAATATTATTAAACCAATTCCAGCTATAATGATTGGAAATGGTTTTGGTATTTTTTGAGCCATAATTATTATTTAAACATCTAAAAAATTGAAGATCTCATTAAAAAGATCAATCCATGATTTTTTTGTTATTATTTTATAAAAAATAATGATGCTTGTAATAACCAGCAAACTAATAATTGCCCAGATCATACATATAACTCCATTTATATTTTTACTTAATATAATTAACAATTATTATTCATATCATAATAATAATTATGTTTATTTTATGCAATTACTTTTTCACCTTTATCTCTAGGTATATTTTGATTGCCACCTGTGTTATCGGGTGGAGCAATAAAAAATTCAGGTTCATAAGTACGTAGAATATTATTATAAAATATCAAATTTTTAGGATTATTCATTTTAATTTTGTCAGGCATTATCATTCTTTTTTTGGGGCTTATTATCTGATCTTTTTCAAGCTGTTCTTGAATATAAATATTACTCATTTGTTCTGCTGTTACATCATTTCCATACATATCTTTAAATATTGGCAGTCCATTTGCATCATTGGTGTAATATTCATACCTGTTTCCATTTTTATCGTAATAAATCTCAATCGCAGCACCACCTAAATTTTTGTTAGTGCCTTCCGGGTATTGATGAGAATTCCCAAGTGCTTTTTCAATTATTTTTTTAGCCTTACCTTTGATTTTTCCATTTGCTATTTGTTTTAATAGCCATTTTCGAGTCTTTGGATGTTTTGTTGCTTGAGAAATGAGCCATTTAAAAAAAGTTACTGCTTGTTGTCCATCAGGGTCAATAAAATTTGTCGGATTATTCCCGCAATACACAAAAGGCGAATGATATTGATTAGACGGATCCGGCGCCATCCATCTTCCAATTGAGGAATCATAATATCGGACACCGAAATAATCGTAATTGCTGCCGTCGTCTCGTTCTTTTCCGGTAAATTTATACACCGCTTCATCGCCAGAGACAATGGTCTGCCGCATGTTCAAGCCAAATGGATAATAATCATAACAGACTTTTACATCGCCGTCTTCATCGACTATAGCACGGGTGGAGCCTAAATGATCGAGTAAATAATAGGAATATGTGTCAGACGTTTCGTTATTACTTCTTCGGAAAGTCGTTTCTTTAATGACACGATTGCCGGCTCCGTCATAAGCGCTATTAATATAATCGTTTGTAATATCAAAATCAATAGAAAAAGGCAGGTTACGATAGTCATATTGTAATGAAATTTCTCGCCTTGCATCCTCGAGTAGGTTTCCATTTTGGTCGTAGCTGTAATTATCCGGGCTTTGGTCATCAACATCCATTTCATAATCTACGCTGGAGACAGCATCATTTATGTATTCAAGCCTGTTTTCATTTGTAAAATAATCATAGGTTAGTTCATCCATTTTTTCGCCGTCGATATGGTATCGTGTGAGTGTTTGGATATTTCCATTGGCATCGTACGTGATGTTTTCGAGATCGCTGTTATCGCAGGTCTGCCAGCCGCCTGAGTAGTAGCCAAAATCGGCTTCGGTCAATCGGTTTGCCCGGTCATACTCAAAAGTATAGCCAACCAAACTATAAGGATTCGTATTTTCGGCAGTTTGCCAGATCATCCAGGAAATATTGCCGTTGTATTGCGGCGTGGCGTTTTGATACTGCGGCTGCCCAATATGGCTTTGTGTTTCGTAACCGATTACCAATCCAAACCGGTCATCAACGCCAACAGGGTCAGAATTTAAATTCTGATGATTAATATCAGTTAACCAGTCCCTGGTATTATAAAGGTAATCTACTCCCTGTGCATCGCCTCCCAATACCAATCGTTGTGTATTCCCAAACGGAAAATAACTGTAATCCGCATTTTCGGTGGCAGTGAGACGATTATCAGTAACATTCGAATAAATTTGCTTAATCCTGCCAACGTCATCATATTCGTACCAGGTGTAAAAAGCATCATCCTCCCCATCCTGATACAACATTTTAGTAACATTGCCGGCTAAATCATGCCCATAAGCAATTGTTTTAATACCGATATCATCGCCAGGCAAATCCTGCTTAAGCCATTCAATATTGCCAAACTGATCGTACGAATAAAAAGTATAGCCCCATTCGCTTGTGTTCTCGTCTTTGTAGGCTTGAGCTGCTAACTGCCCCTTTAAATTATTCATAACTCCGGGATCAACGGCATCGCTCCAGACAGCACTAGCATAGGCGGGCTCATTATCGTAACAATATGCTATCTTAATTGTATGTCCGGATGTCGGATATTGTGCATTATCTGCATTGGATTGCGTAAAGTTTGTACCGGGATTAGTCATTGTTCCTGCTTCAATCAGCCGGTTAAATACATCATATTTATTGTAGATGAAATAAGCAGTGGCGCTGTTTCTGCTGTTTGGATTCAATATAAACCTCAGGTTGCCGTTTGAATCATAGATATATTCATAATCAACAATCGTGTCATCGATACTTTCTTCTGAAGCTATGCCGTCTCCGTCGCCGTCTTTATCCGGTTCAATCTTTTTTATAAGCTCACCCAGCGTATTGTATTCCATTGCCGTGCAATACGGACTGCTATCGCTGCCCTGGGCATTCGGTGGAACAATTTGTGTTACATTACCAAGTATATCAAATTTGTAATAGGTATCAAGATACAAATCCTGAACTGAATCATCCTGATAACTAACATTACCGGCAGCCAAACCGCTATCACCATTCCGAACATCGATTTTAATATAAACATAATAGGTTTGATCGGCTTGTACCGAGAATGTCCCATTTCCGGAAGAAGTTGTATTAACAATATCACTTCCATCGTAAGTCGTTCCGATCTTAAATACAAATGATTCAAGGATCGAGCCCGGCTCCAACTCATAAGAACACCACCATTCCGCTGTTTGATTTTTATTGGAAACGAATTGGGACCTGTCAATGACCTCAAGTCCGGTCGAAGTTGCCTCGACCGAGCAATCTTTGTCAACAGGAACGACTTCCTGGTTCAGGTAAATTTTGTCGCTAGCGATGTTACCTAATTTATCTTTAAAGATATAAGTATTATTCCCGTTTTCATTTGTAACCGTGGTTTTAAACAATGTATTTGCATCGTAACCACCAACGTCGTCACTTGCGTTTGCGCTATATGCATACTGTATTTCATGCCCGCTGCTAATTCGATAGTTGCTGCCCGGATTCCCGATTTTATGAACTCTACTTAGCGGATCACTGTAATATTGGATTTCGACATAAGGATAACCGCTACAATTTGCGCCTTCTCCGGTATCTCCATCATAATATTCTCGACAACTTCCGGTTGTACCATCCGGATCATCATACTTATCCGTAAATTTGTGATCAGTATCAGCAACGTACGCTTTCCAGGCTTTGGATTCCCTGTCTAAAACATCATAATCAGTCACTGCGATAATATCATTGTCACTTTCACGAATTTGTGTTTGAATTGTTTGCCCGAATCCGTCAAAGTAATCGGTCGCTATTATTGGTTCGGACATGACAATAATATCATCAAATTCAACTTCACTTGTATTGGTACGTAATGAAATAAACGAACCACTCGTAATGGGAGAGCCATCTGTCCAATTTCCAAAATATTTACCATTTCTATAAATTTCAAAATAACCTGACGAAGGATCAAATATTACTTCATACGTGTAAGTTTGATCATTAACCATACTCGCAGTTGCAAAGCTGTTCATTAAGGATAAAGAATTATTTAACGATTTGTACAGTTTAATATAATTTGGCTCCTGCATTATCAAGTAAGAATTACCCCTATGTGTATCAGTACCACTGGAAGCCATAAAATACATACCAGCAGTTTTGCTACCTGAGACAAAATGGCTATTCCATCGATAATAGTGCAAACCGGATTGATTATAAGGGTAATAGCTGTTCGTGTTCGAATTTGCGGTATTACTCTGTTTGTACACCCCATCTTCAATAATCCATGTTCCCGAATAAGGCGTCCAATTGCTCAACGTATTGTTATTGAAATTACTGATACGTCCATCGATAGGACTATTCATTACTTTGATTGAATTGGGATCCGTATCGCTAAAATCACCGTCATTTCCATCCCTTGAAAAATAATATGATTTAGCGGTGATTAATTGATGGTCAGTATTTGAGATTCCGATCGATCTTTGAAAATTATCGTAATGGAAATAGCTAGAATTTCCGTTTTCATCGGTTTGACTCATCAGCCGATATGTCGAGGGATCATAAGATTGAGAAGCGCACAATGCATCGATGGGATAGACACGTAAATTATCAAAATGAGCTTTACATCGGAATGAATAAAAACCAATATATCCACCGCTATATGCATTATCTGTTACCTCTAGCTGTAATTCATCATCTACGTATATTTGAAAATCATCATTTTCAGCAATTATTTTTATGTGCCGCCAGGATGTTGGTGGTTTACCGGTTTCTTTGGTTCCTAAAGGTCCAGTTCCGGCTTTATAAAAATGAATGCGACCGTCATATCGGTAAAAGACCATATATCCTGATGTTGTATAGTTGTGAGTGTAGTCATTTTGTCGAAATTGAAGAGCCACCCAGTCAGTTGTAGAATATTTATCATCGATTTTTATATCATATTCCGCGATAAAGTTATTTCCGAGCCCTGAAATTGAATTTTTATTCATACACATGGCAGTCGCATTTATACTTGTAAATGATAGCATCTGATCAGCCGCTGCCCAATTAGCTGCACCTGTTTTGTACCATTCAATAGGAGAAACATCATCAATATTATTATCGCCAAAATCATCGGCAGTACATTCTGCAAGCTGTGCATTTTTAATTGTAACAATAGGCAGTGTTTTATTATAACTCAAAATAGCGCATGTACGTATATCTTTAGAATCTTTGCTTTCCTCAATATTACCATTTTCATCAAAGCTCAAAATTTCTGATTGCTTTATCCACTCGGTTGTTGGTGCAGAATCTGTTGTCCAATTTGTTGATTCAAATTGGGTGAAGGTATAATTATCATTTTTATCCAGCCATTGGTAAGTTGAAACCGGCGCCCAGGCACCATTTCCCCAATTTTTATAAGTAGTTACTGTTGATGAACGAGCATTCCCCGATGAAACTTGATTTTCCCACGTTGTTGTCTGTGCCACATCCGATAGAATATTATTCGTTTGCATATCATTGTATTTTTCGCAGGCATAATCTATTTCTGTTACAATAGTAACATCATCACTGTTCTCCACAGTTGTGCTGCTGACAAGTCCATTATTATTATTGTATTCATAGTCTAACTCGGTTAATACATTATCAAGTGTTACATCTTTATCAGTGATACGCCTATTATAAACTTGTTCTCCTGCGATTGCCTGGTAGGCATTCCACGTATATTCTATTGTTTTTATCACAGTAGAACTGTTTTTCAAGTCGGTTTTTGTCTCAAATCCCTTCAAATTAGTTGTGCTAACATCGAAATAATGCACAATACTACCATTACTTCCTGGCAGATTTTCCGTGACCTGATCATAAATGTAATGTGTTGATGGAGAATTGAACGTAGTAATCTCGTATAGCGTTCCATAACTAAAAGTAGTAGTCGAAACCGGATTGACCTGATCATCCTTTATAATACTCGTTACTTTGAAACCTACGACATTTCCACCATAACTTTTTTCACCATATTGGAATGTGATACTTCCACCATTTGAGGATGTTATTTCCTCAAGAGTTCCTTTGATATTTGCTGTATTTGTATAATCGAACGTAATTGCCGGTAATGCGCTGACATCATCAGCCGGATTTTGGGGATTTCGATATTGTATTGATGTGAGCAGCAATTTCTTTTTACTTGTACCACAAACATTGTCGCTATAGCCGTGTCCGAACTTAATATATTGTACTAAATTTGGATTTGATAACCCGGGATCTTTATCCCATACTTCAATATAATCCAGACGACTCTTTTGATAATTAATTGCATATCGATGCGGATGGGCTTCATAGTCTATTGTTGGAACATCCGAACGATCTTCAGCATAATTAAATTTCATCACCCGCCCGGCACTGTCTGTAATTTTGCTGACATAACTTGCTCTTATATAATTGGGCGAAACCCATTCCTCATCTTGACCACCTCCCCCTGAGGTTATGCAATAATATTCAAAGCGGATGTTATCCCATTTATCCAAATACTCAAATGTTATCTTGTTGCCAAAAATATCTTCTATTTCTGTCAAATCCCATATAATATCATGCATATATGTTTCAAAATTTGCACAATAAGCCCATTTTCTCCAATGCGGAATCCTTCGCAAATGTCCGAATGTATATTTTTTACCTTCAATATCATAAAGTATCCATTTATTATTTATCTCATCTTTTTCAATCTTTTGATAACCATATTGGTTCATTGCATACTCATCGTTGCCAAGTGAAATTAATTTGCTAACATTATTACTGGAAATGTAATAGTTCGATTCGGGGTAAAAAATTATTTCATCTGTGCCGGCATTTATATAACTCGAGTTAACGACTATTCGAGGTAAATCGAGTGCCCAACCGAGACCAATTTCAGAAACCTGCATCTTTGCATTTTCGGGGAAGTCATCGTCCTCAACCACATCTTTTATAGAGCTCGAATATGTGAGATTAACCTGGAAATCGAGATTATTTCTACCTTTTAGCGAAATAAGTGGGATGGAAAATTTTGCAGTACCTGATGCTAAACTTATATTTGAAGTACCGGCACGCTCGACAACAGGAGATTTACCGGTTGAAAACGGGGATAAAGGTTCTTTAGATGAGCCTCCAGAACCAGATGGTGCTTTTCCGCCAGAAGCATTTAATGTTAAAACCCAAGGAGGAAGAGTACCATCAGTTGGATAAAAAGCAAAACCACCATAAGAATTTTCGCTTCGCAACGCATTATCATTACTGGGATTAGAACTACTAAAAAGATAAGGAAATTGAATTAATTTAATTTGTGCCATAGTTAGGGAGGGTATAAATAAAAAAAGCAACAGAAATATTAAGCACCAATTTAAACGTTTCATAGAATCCTCCTAATCTGGATGAAACGGATATTAAAAAACATGTTAAATTTTTGTAAACATGAAGATTAATGACTATTAAAAATAAAATCAACAAGCATTGCGATTATAAAACAATTTTTAAGCCATAAATCCATTAA
>CAZCJL010000132.1:0-17667 GCA_964498785.1 uncultured Cytophagia bacterium
AAATACGACATAGAGGCAATCGCCCATATCTACCATAAAATATTGAGAAGATACACTTTGAATGATATGAAAAATCTCTTTAACAGAAAAAGTTGCTCTATTTTCTATTATTTTCACAGCAGATTGATACTCATAAGCGCCGATGTCATATCCATTTCCGATCGGTCTTGGATTCCCGTCGAAATCAATGGGCGGCGCCAGGTCGCTCCTGGCATGATCCACAGCAGGGCTGGACTCGAGGAGGTGCAGGTCAAAATTGGCTGGATCAACAAACAGATTCGCAGCCGAATTTTCAACTATCGAATGGGCATCCTGTCCGCTGTAAGTTGTCCAGGCGCCGGTTTTGACCTGATCCAGCGTGAACTCATCAGTATAGGCAACAGCAACGGCACGATTGGGATTGTCATTATGAAAAATATTGTAATCACCTTCGTAATTGCCAACCCCCATCTGTTCGAAAGCCAATCCGATATTATCACCTCCAGCTAAAATGCAGTTGTACATCCGCAGCCGATCATTGCTGTTTTCGACCCAAACCGTGTAAGTGCCAGCATCAAAAAAAGTACAATTGATAAGCCAGATTGTTCCGGGCTGTTCATCCCAATCCAGTTCGACATTGGAGCCAGGGCAGCTATGACCGATACAATTGATTAATTTGACATTATCCTGCCATAGCTTATAATTGCCATTCCAGCAGTTATACGCCAGGCACTGGTTCAGCGTAGTGTTGCCGGAGCTGATATCAAAGCCATCGAATACATCATACGTAGTGCAGCGGTTGAACACAAAATCGTGCTGGGTGCCATGTCCCAGTGCAAACCCATCCACGTTTTGTTCATGGTCTAGGCCGGTATGGGCGATGCAGTCGTTGAACGTGCCATTATAACAGTCAATACCATTGGGCGACACATCGAAGCCGTACAGATCGAAATGATGCGCCACCGTGCGATTGAACACAAAATCGTGACTGCCATACGCCACGCCGATGCCAAAAGGGACATCATGAACTTCACAATCGCTGATCTCAAAATGGGCAGCGCCTTCGATCCATATCGCATTGCTTTCCCAGTTTGCCACTTCCAGCCCGATAAGCTTGATATATGATTTATCCAGAACGATTCCGTTACTCGCATCGGTGTTGCCAGTGCCATCAATAATGGGCTTTTCACCGGGATAGGCAGTAAACACGATATAGCCCGAGGTTTCATTTCCGCTGTGATCAAAGTAAATCCCTTCACGATAATTGCCGGCACGAATAAATACGGTATCACCAGCAACTGCAGTTTCGGCTGCGTGCTGGATGGTCTTCCAGGGTGCATTCAGTGTTCCTGCATTGGCATCGCTGGCAGATGGGTGATTTCGGTCGACGTAGTAGGTAATAGCCCGGACTGAATTCGGAATGACCATTAAAAAAACAAGGCTTACGATTACCAGACTGTTCAACAACATTAACTTTTTCATAATCCTGACTGCCTTTTTTTGCAAGAATTTCTGCCAATTATTGCTTCCGAATGATTACATCTTTACCTTTAAGAGTAAAAGGTCGATTGATTACCAGGGTAGAAGCAGAAAAGGTATTATCAGAGCCGGCCTTGAAGATCAGCGTGGCATCATTGGGTGCGTTGGAAATTGCCGTTTCGATATCTTTGTATGGATTATCCGGTGAGCCATCACCACTGGTGCTATTACCGACAAACTTTACGAGTAACGGTGCGATGCGGATGACATGACCCTGATTCAAAGTTAATCCGCCGGGAACGTTATCACACGTGTACCAGCCAGAAGCGCCACCCCAGCCTAAGTTCATCTTAAACTGCCAGGGTGAAGTTCCTTTGTTATAGCCCAGTAATACCCAGGCATGACCACCTCCTGCGCTGTTTTTCCCGAAAAAATATACTGCCCGCAGCCACTGAATCTCCTCAACCATTTTATTTAAATCCTTATCCTCAATGACGGCGTCTGGGTCATAACGAAAATAATTCTTTAAGGCAGTGGCTACATGGGGCCCCCAACTGGAGGACTCAATTAATCCATAATACATGAAGACGGAAACTCCAGCGTGATAACAGAGCTTTGCCACTTCCGTATCACTGGCATCGACCGGATTGGTATGGCTGTCTTGCAACAGATTCCAATGGTAGGTGGCAGAGGCAAAATTCACAGAACAAACCGTAGAATCCCGTGTCAGCCTGTTCCACAGTGTTTCCAGGGCGTTTTTGTAACTGGCGTCGCTACTATAATCTTTGGCATAATTATACAGGCTGGTGTCCCAATAGCCTGTCAGGCGCAGTCTTCCGCCGTCTGCTGAAGTCCACTGGAGTCGATCCTCCCAGCCAGAAAGACTACCGGGACTGGTCGCCAGTGGCTGTTCATCCCAGTTTGTTCTCCAGCGAAAGTAATAGATTGTGGCATTGGCTGAAGTACCTGTCGCGGGCCATTGCCAATAATAGAGAATTTGCGCCAGGGCTGTAGCAACACAGCCGACAATAGTGTGCTCGTCAGTGCCCGGTGTGAGCACCGGACACTGGTCGTTATAAGGTGAATCCTGGTGCCATTCACAAGTCAGGGGAAGCTCCATCATGGTGGGTTCAGCGGCTGGAGCCTCGCCTTCCTGTGGTTCTGGAATTCGACCGGCAATCAAATCCTGCCAGAGGTTCTCTCTTTGCGATAATGCTTCCGCTTGAATCTGTACCGCCTGCTCCGGATGATATAAAGCAGTTAATCTGGTATCGATTTCCCAGAGAATAAATTGATAGGCAGGGTTTTTTGGATCATACATTCCCGATGGATTATAAAAGTATGCTGGTAACAGCAGATCATCAGCACCGCAAAGGCAGAAGCCACCACCAGAAAGATGAGCGATATAAGCAACCGTTTTTCCTTTCACAAGGTACGCGGTTCCATTTCCTCGATCACGGCATCTTGCCGGGCATCTGCGGTTACATAGCGCATCCAGGTTTCCACTGCCGCTTGAACTTCTTGTTCCCCTAACTCCTTTGCCTGAAGGAAAACGGGAATAAAAATCAGACCGAGGATCAGGAGGAACGCCAAAGCCCTGCCTTTGGAAATCTTAAATGTGAGTTGTCTCATTATTACACCTCTTTCTTATTGTAGGGTTACCAGGACAAGCACCAACCCCTGACCCTGTTCGAGTGAAGTCATGGCCTTACCGAGTATTGCCCCCTGGGCTTTGGTGAAATCGGTGACCTTCATGGTATATATCCCGGCATGTCCGAGGTGGTCAGCAAATCACCAACCTGGATTGGATCACTGGAGGCATCAGCGAGGCAGTAAACGCGGCCGGTTAATGCAACCGGGTATTTGCCATTAGCCATAGATGCGGACTGGCTCATTAGCATGCCGGGTTGAATACCGCCAGCACCGCTGATAATGCCGGCTACCTTGCGGTCGTATGCCTGCCTGCAAACTACCAATTTGCCCGGATTTTCCTGATCGATGGATACGACCATTCCTGGCTGACATTGTTCTGAAGAAGCTTCAACTCCATCAGTGCGATTCATCACCACGTCAAACTGTTCAGAAAGGTGAGCTTGTAATCTTTTTCAGCAACAGGTTGCTCGTCAGAACCAAGCAGCTTGCCCTGGTAATTGATGACCCGGGGAACCTGGGCGATTCCAACTGATGAAATCAGGATGAATAGCGAAATCAAAAGAGATGTCAATCGTTTCATAACTTGCTCCTTTACTTGACAAATAGCATTTTTTTACTGACCGAAAACAAGACATGATCATCATCGGTAGTAGTGAGCCGATAGATGTACATGCCAGTCACCATTTGCGTGCCTTGATCATCAAAGCCATCCCAAACGACCTGCACGAATCCGGGTCCCTGGGTTTCAGCGTTCACCAGATGCCTGATCCTCTGGCCTAACAGGTTGTATATTTCTACATTCACCTGTGAGGCTTTGGGCAAATCGTATCGAATTATCGTTCCCGGATTAAACGGATTGGGATAGTTCTGGTACAGGTAATAGGATGTTGGAATCGTTGCTTCTGCACCCGGATTTTTTACATCATCGATGATGAACTGGGCGTAATAGTCTTCCACTTCACCATCGATGGCAATGCCCACATACGACAGTCCTGGCTCTGTACTGAACCGGAAACGACTGAATATCGGTGGGGGCGCAGCGTCATCCGGTACCGGGACTTTCAAAATGGACTGACCTGCGGGGATGAATTCATCGCGGAAAATCTGGTCATCGGGTTCAGCCCAACTGCCGTTGTTATCGAAATCCATCCACGCGTTAAGATAGCCGGGACGGGACGCGGTTACTTCAACATAGGTAGCGCCGTCGCCGGACGGCGTAAGAAACTGGATTCCGTCGTCGTCGTTTATGCCGTCGTTATCATCACCAGTGCTGGTGTGATCGGGCTGGCCATCGGGCTCGGGATCGATGCGTTGACCAAGGTACACATCCGGGTCGATAATGTGCAACGCTCCGTTGTGTTCAAACAGGGTTGGATAGCGTTGCATCGGTGCATCGCCAAAATCCAGCTCCAGAAAATGTTCCGTCGTGGTCAGGACAAACGCTAAATCCCATTTTTCTGCAATAGGTTCTGATTTAATGATAACATCGCCAATTTTTGGCTGCACCGGATCATAAACAAAGACAGCATCATCGTGGAAGAAGTGTTCCCGGGTTTTCCAGCCCCAGACAAATGAGTCAGGCGCTTCTTCATACAACGCGGCAATACTCAACCAGTAAATAGTTGAATCCTTTTCCTGGTGGAACCATTGTTCTTCGGGAATGAAAAAGTCATACCGGAAGCACGAGTCTGGCTTGCTCATAAATTCAGGATGAAAATCGTCTCCGACAACCCGCTCATGCAGTTCGGCCCGAGGAACAATCCATTCCCAGATCATTTCACCGGGGTGACTCCAGTCCGTTTCTTCACTTTTCGGAACATCGGTCCAGACGCCGATATGAAAGGCATGGGGCGCAACTGGCGGCGGAAAGGCGCTGTCCCAATCGGTGTAGGAACCCCACCAGTGAATATCGGTAACCGGGCGCGCTGATTTACAGAACCAGTCATCGGCAACAAAAGTCCCGTCATATTCGGAGCGGACGTCCCAACCATAGAAAAACGGAGAGAAGGGCACATCCGGATTTTCGTGCACCAGTGGTGGCTGCGCCCATTTAATTGGCGGGCCTTCGCCTCCTTCCACAATAACGACTTCATAATCTTCCACCTCGCCGCCATGGCCATAGCCAGTGGAGAGCAATCCTGGAATCCGACTGAGCCGGAACCGGGCGAAAGTAGGTCCGGGTACTGCGGTTGGCGGCACGGTGAATGTGAGTGGATTATTGCCGGCAGATACCGGGACATCGATGAAAATATGCTCATCCGGTTCCATCCAGCTCTGATTTACATTATAATCGATCCACGCATTGAGAATACCGTTCGCGGATGCAAAAACTTCGATAGTTGCATGTTGACCCGGAATCAGGGGCGTCGGAAAATCAACGCCATCTTCGTCATCGAGACCAATATTATCATCTCCCAGTGCGTCGGCAGTGGGCTGGCCGTTCGTTTCGCCGTCGATCAATCCACCGAGATGGAACCCATCGATGACATCGTGGTACGCGCCGCCATTGGCATGGAGGGTGGGATAGCCGGGCGCATCGGGATCATCGGGTGCGTCGCCGAAATCATATTCGAAATCGCCGGTGATACGTGGAACAAAAAAGTAATCCTCGGTTTCACCAAAAGGATAGCCATTCGGCATACCGGAGCCATCGTCCGTATCCGAAGCCAGCGTGGTAATCATGATTCGCATCCAGATCGGCGGCGGCGTTCCGGAAAATGGCGGATGCGTTGAAATGAATGCCGGGGTTGAAAGGACATGTATGCCCGGACTTAGTGTAATCACCTGATTCTGTACCGCCCATTCCGGCGCCTGAACTCCGTTGCACTGCACGTTGTCTTCCCAGTCGCCGTCCCGGTTCCAGTCGAACCAGACATTGACGTAGAAATTCTGCACAGTAGCAGTGGGAGCGACAGTGACCCGATAATCGAACGATGTAATATCGCAATCAGGGAGCACCAGCGGCAGCATGACGCCGTCATCGAAATAATCCAGATCAGGTCTGTTATTTTGCGGTACGATATTGTTGGTGGGGTCTTCATCAGGCCCAACATCTGCTTCCTGTTCAAGCGAAACGCGGTAGCCTAAAAATGCCTGCGCCCGTGGCTGGATATGCATCGGTCCTTGTGGCAGGCCAGTTGCCGGATCGAATACTGTCGGGAAATTTGCAGCCACTCCAGGATAGGCATCCATAGATACGCCGAAGTGATTCGTGCCATCCGGCGCATCGCCTAAATCGAACATTTCGTCTTCACCGGTTTTCTTATTTCTGAAAGTGACCGTGATGTCTTCTCCCGGATCGAGATCAACATCCACTATGCCATTATTCAAATCGATGCTCGATCCATTATCAGCATCTCCGGTGACGTCGATATCTGTCAAAGTCCAGCCGGCAGGAACACTTTCGCCCAGATAATATATGCCAGCAGGACCATTCGGCATTATGGATTGATTCATCGAGGGATCGCGATATGGTGCAGCTCCGCCCATAACTCCATATACTACCGAAATCCAGAACGGCGTATCGTCTTTGGGATCGGCATCTTTAATTATTTTTAAACTGCCTTCGCCGGGCTCCTGGATCGCCACGGCATAATCCTCCACTTCGCCATCCGGCGCAATTCCGTCGAAGCTGATACTGCGTACCGTACTAAGACGGAAGCGGGCATACGATTGTCCGACCACTGCGCTTGCCGGAACGGTAAAGGAAAATGGATTAATTCCCGCAACCACCGGCATTGCCGGAATAATATGCTCGCCGGCATCTGCCCAACTTCCGTTTCGATTGAAATCGAGCCAGGCGTTCACGACACCGGAAGCGGAAGCAACAACGTTCACCTGAATCGTGCTCCCCTGCGTGATAATCGGCGGTATTTGCACGCCATCTTCATCTCCTGCGGGAAAGGGGATACCAGGAAATACAATATTCTTGTCATCGCCGTCAGCCGTTCCATTTGGCTGTCCGTCGATTTCCGGATCGATGCCGCTTCCAAGAAAAAGATTTGGATTGATAACATGCCGTGCGCCATTGTTTGCCAGCAGCGTAGGATAGTTCGGATCGGGGGCGTCACCAAAGTCGAATAATTCATCATCTCCTTCTTTTTTATTTTTAAAAGTGATAATGATATTTTCACCAGGATCATAATCCACATCCACCTGTCCGATCGCCAGGTTAATCGAGGAGCCATTATCCATATCACCGGTGACTGATATATCCGTTAATGTCCATCCGGGAACAAACGTTTCCGTCACTTTATCCGTGTTGTACGGATTCAGGATCGTCCACGTGTTCATGAGCGGATCGAACAAACTGGTACACACAAAATTGAAGAACCCGCTGCTGAATTCAGCGCAGATCATAAAGGGTGTATTGTCTTTCGGATTCGCATCTTTGATGATCGTAATTGATCCGTCATCACCATCGGTAATCTGCACAGCATAATCTTCCACCTCACCATCTGGCGCAAGACCATCATAGCTCAATTGCCGGATTGATGAAAAGCGGAACCGGGCATACGTTGGTCCGAACTGGGCGCTCATTGGTACATTCATCGTAAACGAATTTGTACCGGGATAAACCGGCATTGACGGAATAAAATGCTCACCTGCATCGGCCCAGTTACCGTTGATATTGAAGTCAATCCACGCGTTAATCACACCAGTATCCGAAGCAACGACTGTAATCGGAATCGTTTGCCCCGGGGCAATAAATGGCGACATGGAAACGCCATCTTCGTCATTTAAACCGTTTGTATTGTCGCCATCGGCAAGAGGCGTCGGAAAACCATTCGGCTCCGGATCGATTGCCGAACCGAGATAAAATCCCGGTCGAATGATATGTCGTGCGCCATTGGACGCCAGCAGCGTTGGAAAGCCCGGATCAGGAGCATCGCCGAAATCAAGCTCATCCCCTACACAATCTTCAGCCACAATATAATCGACATGAATTAGCGAATCCACCTGCCCGTTGGTACACGTTATTTTCAGCGATACAGAATAAATGCCCGGGTTTGAATAAACAACGGTCGGATTCTGTTGCGTGCTTGTCGCCGGATTGCCGCCGGGGAATTTCCAGTACCATGACTGGGCATTGGTGGATTGATCCGTAAAATTAACAGTCAATGGCGCACAGCCCTGACGGGGAGATGCATCGAATGCGGCTTCACAGGATTCTCCACAATATTCAGCCACGATATAATTTGATTGATAGCTTGAATCCACCTGGCCGCTTGTACAGACTATTTTCAGCGACACCATATAACTGCCCGGACTGGAATAAACAACAGTCGGATTTTGCTGCGTGCTTGTCGCCGGATTGCCGCCGGGGAATTTCCAGTACCATGACTGGGCATTGGTGGATTGATCCGTAAAATTAACAGTCAATGGCGCACAGCCCTGACGGGGAGATGCATCGAATGCGGCTTCACAGGATTCTCCACAATATTCAGCCACGATATAATTTGATTGATAGCTTGAATCCACCTGGCCGCTTGTACAGACTATTTTCAGCGACACCATATAACTGCCCGGACTGGAATAAACAACAGTCGGATTTTGCTGCGTGCTTGTCGCCGGATTGCCGCCGGGGAATTTCCAGTACCATGACTGGGCATTGGTGGATTGATCCGTAAAATTGACAGTCAATGGCGCACAGCCGGTGCGGGGTGATGCAGAAAAGCCGGCTGCGCAGGGTGAGACTGATGACTTATCCCAAAATTTATTGCCTGTCGTCGTCTGGCTCAATTGATCATAAGTGTATTGAATCCAATCTTCTGTTATAACCGTTCCGCTAACAGATTTGGCGCCATCTGAGTTATAGCCAGGCGGATTCTCTTCGAAAATATTGTAAAAATCAAAAGCGCCGCTTACCGGCAGACTGTACCAGCCGGCTGAATCGGTCGTGGTAGCGGAGATGACAAAGGTTCCAATCTTATTCGCTTCATTCGAGCCATAAAGCGTAACAGTAACTCCATAGATAGGTTTTGAATTTGGCGGCTCGAGACCGGTCGTCCCTTCATAAACACGACCCGACAGTGTTTGTGACTGAACAAGCTGGAACGTTAATATCATTTTTGTTAACACGATAATAATTATTAAAAATCTGGTTTTATTTTTCATTTCAGTAGGTCCTTTTATTTAGGCTTTTTAATGCCGACTTAAAGTTTTTTTACCTTAAAAAGATCATTTTTTTGGCATCATTAAATTTATCAGCGCGGAAACGATACAAATAAATTCCTGTTGGCATTTTAAAACCACGAACGTCTGTTCCATCCCAATGAACCAAGTATGTTCCGGATGCCTTTTCTTCATCTATAAGAGTGCGAATTAATTGACCCTGCAAATTATAGATCCGAAGCTCAACCTTTACCATTTGCTGTCCGGTGAACGGAATTTCAAATTGGATAGTCGTGTTGGGATTAAAGGGATTTGGATAGTTTTGTAACAACAAAAATGTTTCAGGAATATTCGAGTCTGCCTGATTTTCCACAGTGGTGATCAGGGCTGCCTGAGAAAATGCAGAAGTGTTTCCATTTTCGTCAATGGCAATGGCCGATACGTTGGTAAACGGGCCGGTGATGACGCCGTTCCAGCAAAAATCGCCGCTGGCATCAGCAGTAGTTTCGCCCTGGAAAATCAACCCTTCGTCTTCGGGATCAGTATAAATTTCTACAGTGGCATTGGGAATCGCCGTCCCCGTAACAAAAGTAGCCGAGGCACTGGTGATGCTTGGAGGAGCAAGTTCCTGGTTTCCGCCTGATTCATTCGAAATTCCGCTGTCTCCATTTCCGGAAATATAATTATGGCTTATTTTGTTTTGAATCGAATTTTGTCCGTTAATGTGAACACCGTACATACCATTGAAGCGAATGAAATTTTCGATAATTACATTGTTATGTGCACCTGCCGTCAGGTAAATCCCATCGACTTCATTGCCGAGTTCAAATATCTCTTCGTTTATTCTATTCGAACCAATGAAATTGTTTTCGATGCTACTGTTCTGAGAACTTATCATATAAATACCATATTTATTACCGCCGATCCAATTATCGAAAACAGCTACGTTATCGCATTGATTATCAATACGAATACCGCCATAATTACCATTCCCGATCGGGAAGGAAACGGTGCGATTTAAACCGATGATATTTCCCAAAATTGTCACATGGCTCGAGGTGTCCGAAACAAAAATTCCGCCGTTGATATTTCCGGAAATAATATTCTTGAAAGTATCCTGCGGAGCAATCATTATGTGTTGTGAACGGTTCCCAAGCCAGATGCCATATCCATTCGCCGCAGGTCCATTGGCTGCAAAATCTACTCCCACATAACACCCGGAAATACGCCCACCGTCCACGCCATACATGCCGATGCCGATGCCTACATTTTGAAAATTACTGATGGTCAGACCAACAATAGTCGTACCGTCAGCAGTGCTTCTTAGACCGTGCGCATATTGCCCGGCAGGCTCGCCATTGAGCCAGATTTCCGGACCAAAAGGATTGGTATCCTCGCCGATGAATTCCTTCTGGGAAAATCCATCAATGAAAAGGCTTTCGGTGATGGTGGGCAGATCACTCTGGGGCGCAATTATCCAGACACCGATATCCGAATCATAACCCGGAACACCGGCTGGTATTTGAAACCGGATGGTATCGGGTCCTGCATTGTTATTGGCATAGATGATAGCATCACGAAGCGATCCAGGACCCGAATCATCGCAATTTGTGACAATTGTCCCGGCTTCACCCGTACCTCCGCTCTGGTACATAATTGCAAAAATAGAAAGCTGATCCGTGGTGCCATAGATGAAGTTATTATCGATATCCACCGAGGTGGTAATGCCCAGCCATTCGGAATGCGGCTCGATAAATCGAAAAAGCTCCAGGTTGGGTTCCATTTCAGTATCAAGTTCGGTGTCATCGTAATGAATGGAGAGATGTATCAATCCGCTATAACCGGCCGTCGTATTAATGTCGTAAAACAAGGGATCACTCTGGGGATGAACGACAAAGTTGTTTGGCGGTTCCGGACCGGTATGGCTGGTTGCTAAAGTAGTATTGCCGGATGTTGTCACCTCATCGAATGTCACGCTGACGTCGCTATTTAACGTTACCGCAACATCAAATCCTGTCTGTGTATTGCCAGAGTCGACAGCAGAGATGGTAAAGGTGGCGTCACTGATGTCAAAAGGCTGTCCGTCAGTCGCATCGGAAACGATAACCACGCAGTTGGTTGAAGGAGTATTGGGAACTACCCAGATGTAGGAACCATCGTTTTCGGTAGAACTCACGACATCGAGATGGCTGGCATTGCCATCGATGGAATATTCAATACGAACGGGATCCGTGAAGTCGGTGCTGGTCCACTTGATTTCCTGCTCTGAACCGACGACCCAATTTTCCCCACCATTGGGCTGGATCACGGTAATCGATGGTGCAGTGAGGGGGCTCATCACTGCAAAATCGGACAAATGCGTCACCGTGCCGCAAATGATATTGCTATTTACATCGAGCGAGGTGGTCACATCCTTCCATTGCCCCGATTCGTAAACGTGCAACTTCAGTGCGGCCTCTTGCTGGGGCGTCATGCCGGCGTCATTGTATTGAATACAAACCTTGATATTGCCAGTGAAGGTTGCGGTAGTGGTAATGGAGTAGTAAGTTGGCGAACCCGATGGCACAATGATGAAACCGCCGGGAGGCGGAGGGCCACTGTTTGATGTCGTCAACGAAGTATTGCCAGCGCCGGTGACATTGTCAAACGTCAGGTTGACCCCGCTGCCCAGATTGACCTGAACGTTGGTACCGGGGTTGGTGTTGTTCTCGGTAGAGGTCGAAATGGTAAAAGGTGTATCACTGACATCCCAAGGATTTCCATCGGCCGCATCGGATACTTTTACCAAACAATTGGTGGAGGGCGTGTTCGGAACGTTCCATAGATATGAACCCGTATTTGCCGTACTGGCAATAACTGTCGAATAGTTGGCGCCGCCATCTGTGGAGTATTCGATTTTTACGGGATCGCTAAACAGATGATTGTGCCAGACGATATAGCGCGGCGTACCCGCTTCCCACGATTCTCCGCCATTGGGCACGTCCACGAAAATGGCCTCTGTAGTGGTAATGGTGAAATCGGCATCGCTTTCATCCGAAATCGCGCCCGTGGCAGCGTCAGAAATGCGCACGCGGCATTGGGTGGACGGCGTGTTGGGAACGTTCCATTCATAAGAACCCGAGTTAGTAGTGCTTGCGATAATCGTTGAATAGGATGTCCCACCATTGATGGAATATTCAATCTTAACCGGATCAGTGAAATTTGGAGAATGCCAACGAATAAAGTGCGGAGTGTCCGCATTCCAAACTTCGCCGCCATTTGGAACATCGACTACGATGCTCATTTGTGAGGTCCCTCCCTCTGCTGCCACGTTATCCAGCAGCCAGCTCCCTTTCGGCGCGCATTCTCCGCTGCCAGGTCCGGGATCGCCCGGACCAGTGAGCCGAATTCGAATCTGTTTCACTTTGTATTTAGGATCGGTAAGAAAAGACGGCTGCCAGACAAAATGATATGGAGTGCCAAATACAATGTGATGAAAAACAAAATTGCTGCCATCATGTTCGGCGAACAGTTTTTCATTGTTATTATCGGATATATCGATAACTTTTAATTGTAACTGAGCAAAATATACATTTGGTGGATGTCCGCACTGACTGTCCAGGTTGCGCTGCAGGTCGATACTGTATCCGCCGATGTCTTGCCAATTTGCATTAAACGACAGGTCCGGCGATTCCAGATAAATGTCATACGACTGAATGGACGGGTCGCCAATCAACAGCGGGCTCACCGAAGCCGCAAGCTGATTGTTTTGATTCGAAAGACTGAAAGAAGTGAAAGGGGTGATTTTGTTTTGGGTGGATGTCTCGTACATTTGATCCAGCGTCCACCCCTGTTTGGTGCCATCGTTGAAATCGAATTTTTGGGCGATGAGTTGGGAAGATATCGCCAGGCTGAATATGAAAATCAGCATCCAAAATAAGGTTATAATTTTCATGGTATACTCCTTTCCTATTTCAATTTTTTGGGGTTGTTCAAACTTCCAAAGTCTTCGAGGGTTTGGAAGTTTATCTGAAATTTATTGCTAATTATTTTACTAATAAAAGTTTTTCCGAATATATTTCTTCATTGAACAATAAATGAAAAATATAAACACCGGAACTGACTTCACTACCCCCATTATCTGTGGTATCCCAGACAAATGAATAGCGACCGGGAGAAGCATATTTGAGATTGACTGATTTAATCGTCTGCCCTGATATATTAAAGATATACAATTTCGCGGGTCCGAGAAGCGGTAGTTGAAAATCGATCACGGTGGTTGCGTTAAACGGATTCGGATAATTTTGAAATAGCCTCACAGTGTTGGGCAAATTACGGATTTCATTTTGATTTCGGACGCCAACGCCAAACTGATACTCATCGGCGCCAATATCGAATCCGCTGCCTGACGGTCTGGCCGGATATATCGCATATCCGCTATCAATGCGGAAGGAATCCGCTGTACTGTTTGCCGGATCAGAACCGCTAATAATTCTTCCCCAGACCTGTTGATTCGTTTGATCAAACCAGACTACAAAATATTCATCATTTTGTGAGCTGTAGGCAACAGCCAAATCCAGTTTTGCAGTGGTATTGCCATAATTTGAAATTTTAGAATTAATCCCAATTTTGTTTGGCTGAGAGTACAAGACCGAATTCAAAAGGAAATGGAAAATGATGGTGAGTAATAAAGAATGAACAATGCCAATTTTGAATTTGGTCTTAACCCGACAATTCAAACTGGTATTATTTGCTCTAATACAGCTAACGATTTATTGAATAAACATTGTATTCTCCTCCCATGATTCGATTTTAGTTGATTATTCGCAAACATCCATAACAAAATATATGTTTGCATGTCATTTTTTTATTCGATGAATTTTTGATTTCATAACTTCTGAAAAAGATTTGCAGCATACAAGCAGTTCATTTCGCTTCGATCGGATATGGTGAATTTTCTGGGTGGCGATCCACTGATCGAGTGTCGAGGGGCTTAATCCTGAAAGTTCTGCTGCTGTCGCTACGGTAATTAGCTCCTGACAGCCACAAATCGGGCAGCTTTCGCTGGCTGTAATCTGGCTTTTGGTTACCTTTCTATGGTAACGAAAGAAGATGATTTGCTTTTTTATAATTTTCTCCGCTCCTATTTTAAAAAACTGATTTCATCACTTGAAGCGATAGAATCATTAAAAATATAGTAATAATCATAATGATATGCTTGTCAAAATCATGAAATAATCATGAAAAATTCATGACAAAAAAATTTCATTTCATGGCAAGCTATTTGTATTATTAGAAAAATTATCTCTTGACAATGACCAAATAATGTTTTAGATTTAAGAGCCAAGTTAAATCAACTTTTTTATTAAAAAGGTTTTGATGGTGGATAAGGGAGGAGAATCTATCTATCGCTTTGATGATTTTACGCTGGAGCCAAGAGATCGTTGTCTGCGAAAGGATGGTCAGGAAATCTATCTTCGACCAAAAGCCTTCCAGACACTATTATATCTTGTTGATAAATGTGGGCACCTGGTTTCAAAAGATGAATTGTTAGATCAGATTTGGGCAGGAACGATTGTAACTGATACCGCAATGACTCACTGCATCAACGAGGCGCGCAAGTCACTCGGTGATGACGCGCATCAGCCACGCTATATTAAGACCATTCCCGGATCGGGTTATAAATTTATAGCTCCGGTTTCAAAAGTCCACACGACAGAAGAAGAGATCATCGAGGAAGAATTTGTGACAATGAAAGTCACAATGGCAGATCAAGATCAGAAATTTCCTGTTGATCTTAACACCGACAAGTTAACCGATGGTCCGTTAGCTTCGCTTTTTCAATCACCGCGAAGATTTCCGGCACACTCCTTAGCTTATTTGGCTCGTTTCAGTCGAAAAATAATTTTATTTGCTGGGATTTTAGTGGTGCTGATTTTTAGCGGACTCTTTTTTTACGATCTCATCCATCCTGATATTCAATCCCTCGCGGTACTCCCGCTCACAAATCTAAACGCGGATTCCTCACAGGATTACTTCGACGATGGTATGACGGAAGCGTTGATCACCGAATTGGCGAAAATCAGCTCCGTACGGGTGATATCCCGTACTTCAGTGATGCAGTATAAACGAGTACATCGCCCGTTGAGAGAAATTGCGCAGGAATTAGATGTCGATGCGGTTGTTGAGGGATCGTTGTTTTATTCTGGAGATCGGGTGCGGATCAATGTACAATTGCTTCAAGTCAGGCCGGAGCGTCACCTCTGGGCAGAAAGTTATGAACGCGAAATGATCGATATTCTGAAGTTGCAAAATGAAGTGACGAAATCAATTGCAGATGAAATCAAAGCCAATCTAACACCAAGCGAGCATGCGCATCTGACACAGACGCGCCAGGTCTATCCTGAAGCCTATCAATCTTATCTGAAAGGTCGGTATTTCTGGAATAAACGGACGCCAGAAGGGTTTCATAAAGGAATTGATTTTTTCGAAAAGGCGATTGATCTTGATCCAACGTATGCTAAGGCTTATGCAGGACTGGCAGATTGTTACAATGGACTGTACGATTTCGATCTGCTGGCGCCAGCCGACGCTGCTCCCAAAGCAAAATCAGCCGCTATGAAAGCATTAGCCATCGATTCAACGCTGGCTGATGCATACACTTCGCTGGGTTTTGTGACAGCGCGCTATGATTGGGAATGGCTGGGTGCTGAAAGAAATTTCCAGCGCGCGATTGAGTTGAATAAAAATTATTCGATTTCCCATCACTGGTATGCCTTGCATTTAGCCATGATGGGACGCTTTGACAACGCCATGGCAGAGATAAAGAAAGCTCTGGATCTCGATCCGCTATCCCTGATTGTAAATGCAAATGTGGCATGGATTCATTACTTTGCGGGTCAATACGATGAAGCTGAGCAGCAACTCAAAAAAACAGTGGCCATGAACTCAGATTTTTTATCAGCACACGTCAAGCTCGCCTGGGTCTACGAACAACAGGCGAAATATGAGCAAGCCATTGACCAGTTTTACATCGCGCTGGCGCTTTCAGGTGATGATGCGAATGTCCTCGCACTGCTTGGAAGCTGTTATGCGCTTGCCGGAAAAACAAATGAATCAAAAAAAATTATCTATCAATTGACCGCAACCTCAAAGCAAAGATATATTTCTCCCTACTGGATTGCAATGATTTATGCCTGCCTCGGAGATAAAGACAATGCTTTTCATTGGCTAAATCAAGCGGTTAAAGAACGAAGTGGCAGCCTGGTCTGGATAAAGGTCGAGCCAAAGCTGGATAGGTTGCGCTCAGATCCCCGATTTGCTGAATTTATAACAACGATTGGTTTGCGATAATCGTTTGATGAAAAAATCTTCCAAAAACTGCAAGATGAGACCTTATCAATTTTAAATTGCTTGATTTTTAATTCAAAATTCATCTGCCTAACCGCAACGAAATATGGAACAAAATGTACCGATTGCGGAGAGATATACCATCAAAATCGGACACTTAAAAAAGTACATGCAAAATGCGAAATACGCAAAACAGCAAAACATGTAATGACAGCTATTGTTCAGGAAATGCAGACGGTTCAACTCGCATAAAAATAGTTAATTTATCAAAAATAACGACGTACCGGGGTGATTCAAGCTCACCTGGTATGTTGTTGTGTTTACATCGTCCGATATTTAGCGTTTCATAATATTGATGTCATAAAAACCTGTAAGCTTTCATAAGATATCTTACCAGCATATCTTTCAGTTGTTAAAAAAAGTAACTGCCCCAACATGCTGATATTTTGAATATTAAATAAAAGCCTGTTTTTTTGGATTTTAAAGGTATAGCAATAATCGGGTTGCTATAAATATAAAATGAAGAAAATATCTTGAGAAATTGAAAACACTACTTAACTTTTTCAATGTTTTTGTTAAACGATTGTGACCAAAAATTTTAACAAACATTGATTTTGAGTAAGATATTAACTGTGAGAGACAAATTTACTTTTGAAATAATTATTGAAATATAGGAGATTATCATGCACAGTAACAATCAGAAAAACAAGGTTGATTTTATCTCCCTGCTTGGCGGAAGTCCGGTAGCCAGTTTGGATTTGTCCAATTGCCTTCCCATGAACGATTTTATTTGCATGCTAACCCAGAGATTTACCAGTTGATTTGTGTAAATCCGGTAAAGAAAATCAGCGGCATGGAGGGCGATGGTTTCGGAAATCTCATTCGGCTAATTTATTTCTTTCCAGATTCCAACCGAAGCAAATAGCCATAAATGATGCTTGATATGTATCCATTCAATAATTGATGGTGTGCATCAAAGCTTTCGGATTCTCTTTAAATTTATTGATTAAGACGCGAATCTGTCATATCGAGCGAAGTCGAGATATGACAACATCCACTAGAAAAATGAAGATATATTGGGTATACATCCTCAAATGTAGCGATGGTAAATAC
>CAZCJL010000133.1:0-12304 GCA_964498785.1 uncultured Cytophagia bacterium
ATATGACAGATTCGCGTCTTAATCAATAAATTTAAAGAGAATCCGAAAGCTTTGGTGCACACCATTAATTATTGAATGGATACAAAAAAAGTATTTTGAATACTGCGACGCATTTGATTTAAACCTCAATTTTCAATTTAAAAGTGACTCCCTGGCAAATTATACTCATTTTCTGAAACGATCGATTAACGCAATTAAAAATCAAAACGTGTTCCTTGCACATTATGCGGATAGTATCAACCAAAATATTGCAGATTTACAAAATAGCCTTGATTCAATTAATTTGGAGAACAAAAAATTAGCAGCAAAATGTGACAGCATAGCCAAAGAACGTTATCTGTTTGATGGGCCAAATAGCCAAAGAACAATCTATGTCGCCGCTAAAAACGAACCGTTTCCCAACTTTGTCGGACATATCAATTGGATAGATAGCAATATCATTACACCTCAACGGCCCCAAACCCCGGTCAGAGAAATTTCCAAACCTCGGTATCAGGTCACACCTGTTTGCCTTGATAGCTCCCACATTAAAAAAATCATCACAAAAAATGAGTACGAACTTCCGGTATTAGTGCGTATCGATCTTGAATTGATACAACGGTTTAATCAGCGAATGGAAAAATACTCGAAAAAATTATTGGATGATATAAATAAACTGGAAAAGAATAGAATTGAATTAGAGCGAAAAAATGAGACGCTGGCAGAGACTGTACTTCAACTTGCAAGCGAAACAGACGTATGGGTGATTATGTTTGATTCTTCACGATCTGAACTAAAAAGAAGTCAGGAGAATGTAAATAAAATAATTGAAAAGTACAATGCATTCGTCATGAAATACTTTCAAAAATATAACGAACAATTTGTGCTGATTGATGAGTTTAGAAAATTAGTGCTTCAGAAAGTAAACATGAAAAGTGAGAAGCCAAACGTTAGCCACAAGAAGTGAGACAATACTCAGATTTCCGAAATCTTCGTAATTTCGGAAATCTGCATTCTTAAGGTTTCCGGACTTAAAAAATGGAAGCTCTTGTTTTAAATAACTTCTGCCACAACTCCGGCTTCCGGATCATCACTCCACCGGAAGAATTGAACTTCGGCGCATTAATTCCTGCACATCCGACTCAAACGTGACAAATGAATTTATATCCGGAGTTTTTAGCGCGATGCGGTAGTCATGATATTTATTGTCGATTGGGGACTCATCATCCAGATTATAAAATTTGAAAATGAACCGGAAATTAACATTTGCTATTTTGGATAATTTCGTAAAGTCAACTCCCAGCGCAAACGTCAATTTTATGATATACTGCCTGAAAATAACATCCATTATGTATGATTTGCATAAAGGATAATATGTCATAAAAGGTTCTTTAACCAGCAATGTTGCGGTTAATGATTTTCCACTGTCATCTGCTGCTATTTTCACCCATTCGGGAATTGTTTCGAATGCAGGCACGCAGTCGGTAGACTTTAGCAGATCCAGATTTTCGATGAAATCTTGAATAAGAGAGCTGTCGTTTTCAGACGTAAACAACGTGTCGTTTGAGACGAGCGAATCTATATTTGCCAAAACAGTAAATTTTTGCAGATGTTGTTTAACATTTCTTAAAAATTCCGGAATAATGTTTTTCGGTGATTCTTTGTAATAGACGGATAAATTATCTTCAGCCGGATTATCACTTCGGGACGATACAGAGAAATCTAATCTGGTTTTGTTTGTATCAACTGGTCGAACCATCATCGAATAGGAACAATACATATTTCCGTGTTTCTTATAATCAGTCACAATAATCAATGCCGAATCAATGAGTGATTCGCTTATCTTCATTTTCTTTTTATGCAAACTTTGTAAAACAGAAAACCACAGGACAGGTAATGGCTGATCAATTAATTCAGTCTTTACAGAATCTAAATGCACGTGAGTGATCGGGTAGCTGTCAATTCTGTCAATGTTTTTCAGCGCTTTTTGCAGCGTTATCATGATTTCATTTTCCAGATAGCCGGTGGATTTAAACCGATGCCAGCGTTCTGTTGTATTGCTTTCATAGCGTTCGTAAAATGATTTTAAAGTGATCCGCAGGGAATCTTTCGAAACTGTTGGTGCAATTTTTACCTCAACCGAAACACGATAGGGATCTTCCCATATCGAGAACGCTTTATTAAAACCACCAACCGGAGTGATCAATTCTTCATTAATAAATCTGTCTTTTATTATTTTGGGAACAGATTGATAACCTGTTGCAATAAAGCCAGCATCTTTATTAAAGGATTTAATTGAAAAATAGTAGTCACGTAATATTTTTTCAATAACGTTTATTACAATACCCGGATTACCGGGAATGCTCTTTTCCACTGTCCATGAAGAAATTCCGGAGTTTTCAAAAAGTGTTGTTATTTTTTGAGACGCGATATGTTTGCGGGTTCTTGATGCAAATTTCGATTCCTGGTCCAGGTAAACATTAGAATTCAATTTCATAAATAAGTCATTCTCAAGTTTTCCGGACGAGGAATACGGATGCATACATTCTGTGGTATTGCTTTCATATACATAAATTCTCGGTGTTATGTCTGCTATTATTTGCGATGAATCAAGCGGCGTAAGTTTTATATCAAATTTATACCGTATCTTTTCCCACACTGCCAGAGATCGATCCCATTTTCCCATATATGAACGTCGTTGAATCGCGATATCCTGTTGTTTGGACCATGGCATTTCAATATAATCGGTGATAATGACACCATTGTTTTTATCATAACTATTTATTGAAATCGTATCTTGTTGCAGCGTTTTAATCATCGCGTACCACGCCTGGTCGAAACCGACATTTAACGTATCTGTTTCGGCGAAGTCCGGTGATGCCTGGCAGAATACAATGCAACACACTATAAAAATAACTCTGTGAAATTTCATGATAATTTCCTCCATAAATCGAATGCTTCATCATCAAATAGATGGACGGCTTAGATATTCAGTCATTGTTGACTGAAGCCCAACATATCCTCTCATCTGCAAAAATTGAATTAGCGCCCGACTTAATTCCGTGGCAGCTAATTTCAACTCTTTTTTCAACAATAGTGCATCGTTACGAAAATATTCATTCACGGGTCGTACTGTAAATGGTATGTCGAACACAGTGGCTGGTGGTGGAATTGTTTTCCTGAATTGCGTATAATTAAAGGACGCACCTTCAGGCAACTGCTGTTTTTTTAAATCAGCCTGTTGTTTTGCATAACGATTGTAAATTTCGATCTTTAACGATTCGACAAAATCCTGATCAAAACGAATCGTATGCGATGCAATTTTCTGATTATCCTTCACCCGAATTAATTCCATTGTCGCATTCATAAAAACTGAAAATCCGGACGTCCCTTTTGATTCAAGTCCGTAATGGGTTATGTGCACATCAAGCACAGCATCACACGAGAGCGCGCTTGCCGGCAGCGAATCATTATTCAGTTCTTCGTAAAAAACATCTTCCAATAAATGTACATTGTTTTTAGATTGTCCCTGTCTAAATTCATTATAAAATGTCTGCCGGAAAATATTATCAAAATTCCAGTCATCCAGGAAAAGGCCCATCGCTGCGGTGCCGCCACTTTCAATTGACGATTCAATTGAACTGGCTTCTATTCCGGCAGAAATTCCTGAGGCAATTGCACCTAACAAGCCCCCGCCAGTGTAAACAGGCGTTACCGACACATCCACATCATACGAAATTTTTGCACACGAAGCAGTGACAATTCCCCATGAATTGATTAACGATTTTTCATGCTCCGGCAGTGGAACAGTGGGAATAAAGGATGCATTCGTACACCCCCCGATTAATATCAGGAGCATAACAGCGGCTAATAAATAATATAAGCGCGACATATTTAAGTCCTCCAAAATTATTTCTGTTGAATTTTCTAAAGCAGGAATATAGCTAAAGTATTAATTGCAATCCGAACAGAATCATTCGATTACTCCCCCATTCGTCGGGCAGACCAGTGGCTTCTCCCTTAGAATTGCCGGGACCGGATACCGGATATGCGCCAATAATACCATCTAATTTTAGCACCACATTTTTCATGAGAACATAATCAATCCCCATCCCAACAGAAAACAACACCCGGTCGCCTCCTTCTATCGTTTCTTCATCCGGCGCACTTTGATACACGAATAATTCTCCTCCACTATAAGGAGAAATCATCTGAGTTGATTCTTCCGCTTCTTCACTGATGATCATCACGTCCACTCCTAATTTGATATTCAGTAAGATCGCTTTGGGAGTAAGTGATAACGCAGGAGAATTTAAGCGGGTGTAAAGCGGAATCCACATTCCGTAAGCGCCGCCGAACATGGTGTTACTGATATTTCTTTTATAAGACAGGCTATTGTTTTCAGGGGAATTAAGTTTTAACACTCCGCTGCTACTGCTGAACGATAATTCCCAAAACGTTGACGTACTGATTTTGGAATAATTGAGTTTCCCAAACCGAAATCCATAGGTGTTCATCGCAATACGCGGTAGTTCCGGAAATTCATCTGCAATAAAAAAATCCGGCAATACTTTCAGGCTGGAATATCCGGCGAACACCTGTAAACTAAACTTCCCTCCAAAATAGTCCTGCAACGTTACCTGGTTTGATTCCTGCTGCGCAAAACTATTCATGGCAACGAAAGCCATGATGCAGAAAAATAAGATTGAGATGTAATTTTGTTTCAATTTATTGCTCCTTTCGATAAATAGTCTACAACTTCCGTAGTCTCCGAGAACTTTGGATATCAATAAGTTACCGGCTTCAATTTGAGCGTGTAACCACCTGTATTTCTAACATAAAACTTTTTTCCGAATCCGGAAACAAATACTGTGGCAATATTTTGCAGCAAATGCTCGTTGTCGGAACAGGTAAGAAGATAATAATTCGTATTTTTTTCCAATTGAAGCTCTATTTTAGAAAAGATCGACTCACCTGCTTGCGAAGGTGGCTCGAAACTGCTTGTCAATAATAATTCATTTTCATTGCCTTCCTTAAATAGATATAATTTCGTAATCAGATATGCGCCATGCATGCCAAACGCAAGCGGCCCGGTTTTGGATTCGATTTGAAAATTGCCAAGAGATGTGTTTTGTATTTTGTAGAGATCAAAATAGGATTTATCCACAACGTCTTCAATAAGCACAATTCTGTCTTCGTCCGATAATTTGCCGGATATCGTTTTATTCGCCTCGAGAATAACCGGTGTTTCCGTCCCGATAATTTTCGCCATACTATCATAAAAATCAGTTGCCGACGAAACAGCCATTGCCGATTCATGCATACTTGATATCGAAGGAGCGCATGAATAGTTCAATGAGATTGCCAACAGAACGAGCAGGGAAATTCCCGCCCGTAAGATTACAGAGTGACTTTTATCTTTACGTAAACGAAACATATCTACCTCCTTCATTTGATGAAAATTAAGCTCGACAAAAACTTCCGAAGTTTTCAAAACTTCGGAAGTTTCACTGTTATATGATAATTACGACGATGTTGAAGAATTTGGCTTTTTATCTGAAACACGCTTTTTGCTATCTGCCAATGGCAGAGAATCCAGCGGTGGTTTTAACCTTTTAATTTCATTTCCTTTTATTTTATCAGAGCATTCTTCGGATTCAATTATCTCTACCTCCTGTTGTTTCTTGTGATCAATTCCGTAATTAATCACAATATTCGTCACATGCTGATTTACCCATTGATTCGTCATTTTAACATTTTTATCTGTTGAATGAGAATCGTTTGTATATCGATTACTCTGAATGTGTTTATATATAGTTAGCAGAATCCGAAAGATCAATTCTTTGAGCAAAATCCACACACAATAACCGATAAACAGCACGACAGAAATTGACAGGATATAGAAAATGACTTGTAACATATATCTCTCAATTAGTTAAAAATTTAATTGAAATGACAATCCCGGATACATCGAACCTCTTTTCGGAAGTGATACTTTTAATGATAAATTCTCATTTGGATAAATTTTCTTCCAGCCGGATTTGATCGTAGAGCCTATCCATGCTCCCAATGCCGTACCACCAAGTACAATAGGAATTTTTTCAACATCTGGCATTTCTTTGGTCACTGTTGTGGTGCTCGTCCAGCCGGGACCGGAATCATGCGTAGTTTCCGGTTTTTCATAATTCGATTCGATCAGCAGCATGGCACCCACACCGACGGCTGTGCCGACTAAAGCTCCGACCAGCAATTTATTTTTCGTCGGAACTTCAACTTGTTTTATATCAGCCACATTATAATTTTTAGCTGCAGCCAATGCGTCTGAATAAACGAGTATTTCAGAGCCGGATACTGATATGTTTTTGGTTTGAATAACTGCGCCTGACGTCAATTGAATTCGGGCGTTGTCATACCTGCCGCCTTCGCGCCATGTGTAATCCTGAGCCATCGCGGCGGAAAAGAATAAAAGTGATACCAACATCAAAACAATAATTCCCTTCATTTTATTGCCTCCTGTAAATACATTGATGTTAAAAATTGTATGATAATTTGATTGATGCGCCATCTCTTTCCGGAACCAGGTCCAGTCCGAATTTTGGATTGCCTGAATACCGATTATTATATCTTTTCACTTCTTTGGCAGCATCGACCATTTCCCAAATCGAAAGGATGATTGCACCACCGGCGCCGATATAAAAAAACGGTGTTTTTTCTTCTTTGATTGTGATTGTTGTATAGTAATAACCATGGTCTGTTTCCGTAGTCTCTTTGATACCGGCAGTAAACATTAAAACAGCACAGCCAACTCTGCCTGCGGTAAATGCCAATCCTCTGCCCCAGTTACCGGCATACGCGTGCCCTGTGCTACTAATAAGGAATGATAGCAAAACTGCTGTTGCCTGGCTTTTTTGTTTCGGTTGATATGACACTTCCGGCGATTCCTGTCCCGATACAATTTGAAAACCAAGAATAAGGATGAAAATGGTGATGAAGAATTGTTTCATGACGACCTCCGATGAAATTCTATGAAAGCTGTTAATTTTTCAAATCGCTTTCAAGATACAAAAATCATCGGTAAAAATAAATTCCGGTAATATTACCAAAACATTAGAACTATTGGAATTATTGGAGTTATAACGTTGATAAATGGGGGGATTTTGTTGCAATCAATAACGCAACGAAGATATTTATTGAAAATTAAAAAAATCCGTGTTTATCAGTGTCAATCCGTGGCTAAAATTGCTTTATATTGTTCAGGCCGAATTCACATTATAATACTAAATCATTTCAATGAAAAATAACCTTCTCAATACTCTCCACCAAAAAATAACGCCCGTCCCGGCTTTCGTCAGGTGTTCTAATCAGTTTTTTAGTGGCATTTAAATTTTTGCAGATTTTATCATTGATTTCCATCGCGTAGCGTCGTATAAAATTGGGATCAGGCTCGTAATCCTGCACATCAATTTCCTCAACCCATTCCATTTTTTTCTGACCCCAATATTTGCAGCCGACGATTCCTTTATGATCACACAGCTTGCTGGCTTTTTTCGCCTGCTTCAAATTGGTAACTTTTCCTTTTTGGATCCACTCCTGCCCTTTTTCTCTGGCTTTTGCCAGATAACAGAGCAAAGCCATCTGCACCGGCGAGAAATAAATTTTGCCGGACGCCCCGTCTGTTCCGATGATTTCAATTTCCCGGTCCTTCACATATAACCGGATTTCCTGAAACGTACCCAAATCTGCAACATCAACATCTTTTTTCTTTTCCAGTAAATGTGATATTTGATGTTCAAGACTTGTTCTTTCTTCTGTAAATTGCTGTTTTAGCCGTTCGGTCTCGGTGAGATGTTTTTGGATATTCTCATGAAGATTGTGCTGACTTTCATAAATTGACATCAACAGGTTCTTAATATCAGCCGACATTTTATCAGGTACGTTCTCCATTGACTGTGTAATGAATTTCATGTTATTGAATTGTTGCAACAACATCTGCTGTTGATTTTCCAGCAGGTAAATTTCCGTGTCTTTTTCCTTGAGCAGAAGCAGACTTTCGCGCAGATCAGTTTTTACATTTTCCAGATATTTTCGGGTTGCCAGTTTTTCCAGAATAATAACGCTGATAAATGAAAGCAGTACTGCCACAGAAATTTGAACAGCTTTTATCCACAGGCCATCGGCTAAATTCAATAACACAAATCCAAGCAACAGGATAGAAATTATCCATAAAAACGGAAAAAGAATCAGAAAGAACAGGCTCCGGTATCGGCGATACGGGAAAAATGCGACAATGCCGCATAATACGAACGAGATGATTATATTCAAAATATCCGGAGCTTCATGAATCGAGTCATCGCTTAAAACGTTGCTTATAAAGGTGGCATGAATACCCACTCCCGGAAAATCGGCGGAAAATGGTGTGACATAAGAATCTTTATCGCCGGTGACGGTTTTTCCAATCAGCACGATTTTGTCTTTAAAATCATCGGGGTCGATCTGATGCTGTAATACCTCGCGCATAGAATACGTTTGAAATTGGTCGGCGTCACCGTAAAAGTTGAGGATCGCCTGTGCATTTTTATTTATGGAAATTTCAATGGTTCGTTGCGGCAATGTCAATAGCAGTCTGTCGCCCCGGATACTGTGTTTGATTGCAATTGCATCATCCGGAATGTCAAAATATTGACACAGGGTTTTAAATCCGAATGCCGGGTAAAAGCAGTTTTCATAATAAATGAAAAGCGGAATTTTTCGGAAATGTCCGTCAGCATCCTGGATTAACGCCACGTGTCCCGCGTTGTTAAAAAAATCCAAGAAATCTGAATGAGGAAAAATTGCGGTGGACGCGCGATAAATATCCGGGGTAAATACCGGATGTGATTTTAGCGCGTACTGAGAATAGGTATTATCACTACAATTCGTCGTATCAATTTCATATTCCTGCTCTCCGGACCAGACTCCCAGATCAAATGCATGAATTACATTTGACGCCTCTTCCGTTTCATGAACAAGCGCCGAATCATTTTGATAATCTGTTCGGTCATTGAACAGTAAATCACAGGCGATTGTCTGTGCGCCCGCCATTTTTAGCGTCGAGATTAATTCCGCATAACGGGATCGAGGAACCGGCCATCCATATTCGGTAACAGTGGCATCATCCACTGTGATTAAAATGAGGTCCTCGCTCGCGCTCGTTTTACCTGTAATCGCCTGAAAAAAATCAAACAACTGTAAATCAACGGATTGAAAAATATTGAGAAATTTGAATAATAATGTTACGACTAATAAAATTATGAGAACGATGATAAATCGTTTGAAACCGTGATATTTTTCTTCGCTGTGCTGTGGCATGGCGCTTTCCCGTTGTTCTTATCAGATATTTAATCATAAATTACATCGGAGATTTCCGAAGTCTCGAAGACTTCGGAAATCTGACCTGCGTTTGTTCATCTAACTCATTTAAAACGACCAATAAAATACATCCTCAATCTCCGCCTGTGGTTTTCGCTGTTTTGTCACCGATGGTTTTGATACTTTTTTCCCTTTGGGTTTGTCTTTCTTTTCTTTCTTTTTTGCAGTCTCTTTAACAGCCTTTTTGACTTTTTTATCATCGATTCTTTTAAGTACGCGCTGTTCTTCGGCACGGGTGAGTTCAATGGTATCAAATGATAATCCAAGCAAATTTTCGACCCGGGACATCAGTGTAATTTCGATTTGGGTTGAATCCTGCACATCCCGGATCACCATCCCGTACATTTGATAAGTCAAATCCATCGAATCAATCGCCGCGTAAATTGTCCCTAAATTCAAATAGACTCCGTTGGAATCCGTTGCAGTCCGGGCGTTATCCAGCGCGAGCAGGTAATTCGTGTGTGCTGAATCGATTTTCCCCTCCAGAAAATAAGTATTAGCAAGATTATTCTGCGCTTGAAAATTCAATGGTGATCGATCCAAAATCGCCTGATAATGAAACCGTGCTTTTTTCAGATTTCTGTTCATTCCGTAAATCGTGGCTAATTCATTTCTTATTTCAGAGCTGTCAGGATACTGACTGACAGTGGTTTCCAACTTTCGGATGTATTTTTCCCGGCGTTCCTTAATTGCCAATCGAAATTGCTGCGAGTCTTTATCATATATTTGAGAAATGACCTGCGGTGTGGACATGATGCTTTCCAGCGCCTTCACCGGAATGGGTCTGTATTTCTTTCCGGCATCCGCGACTTCAACAATTTTTAAATCATGTGCCTGAGCATATTCTTCCATTAGTTCCGCGCCTTTATCCCATCCTTCCATAAATGATTTGCCGATCCAGGTAGTTTCCACCGGAAGCCAGAGAGTGCTATTTTTAACATGATACATTTCCGGCGGAAGCCCCATTCGCATTCGTTTCGTCCGATGGATTCCGGTATCAAAAAGCAGGAAGATATGATCATGAGTACACGCCAGCGCAGTGGGAATTCGAATACTTTGCAGCAACGATGCCATCAAAACCGTGGTATCATCACAGTCCCCCATTTTTTTTGCCAGAAGTTCACGCGGATAATAAATTGTGTCAATCGATTTCTGGCGATAATTGCTTTCAATATCCCCGATGTAACTGATCCCGTAGCGCCCCAGAAAATTATAAATATGATTGGCATAACAGATCGATTCATTCACAATCACCGGCGCGTCCCTGTGACGCCCGATAATATCAACGGCCAGATCTCTGATAATCGGATCTTCCGGAGTGATAAACGCCGCTGCCTGTTCTTCACCATTCATCCAGTTGATTTTTCCTACCCCGTAAATCCTGAATTCGTTACTATTCCGTCGTTCGGACTTGGTGCGCATCAGGGTCTTCGGATTTACAACCACTTCCGCATGAATGACATCTTCGCCCCTGGCGTCCAAAATTTTGTGGGAAAAATTGGGCACCAACTCAACGGTTTTCACGGTGTCTTCCGGCTGCATATCCGGATTTAGCACAAAGTTGGCTTCGCTGAAAATGTCATAATCCGGTTGTACCAGTTGCACTACAACATCCAGTTTCTTTGCATCGTGATATGTGCATATCACATCCCCGCATTTATTTTCCGAATGATACGGGTATAATGACGCGAAAATATCATTAACATGCACTCTGTCAATTCGCACCGGCGACACGGGTAATGCAAACGAGAATCCGATTGAGAAACGGCTGGTGTTTAGCAATGCGGGCGAATCGGTGTACGAATAGTCGAACGACAATAAATATTGCTGCCGAAATTGATAACGAAGACCGGCGCCAAACGAGTACGTCAATTCATCTTCGCCGTAAGAGTAATTATCTTTTTGCAGACCGGAACGCACTCCGATCTGGCATTGCAGCACTTCCGGCAGCCACAGTTCTGTACCCAGATGGATGCGGTCATCGAAATCCATCGCGATCAATGGGCGTTCAAAAAACAGCAGTTTTTTGAATTCGTAACTCAGACCATAACGGATATTTCGATTCAAAATCGCCTCTGACACTCCGTTATCATAACGCACTTTCGTATTTGTGAAATCGTGAGCCATCACGCCGAATTTGAATCCACGTAAAATACTGAGAAATTCACCCGCGGATAATAACATACCAATATCTGTACCCCAACCCGTCGCGTTGCCCTGTGAATAATCATCTAATTTAGCACCTGTGATGAGCCGCTTTACATTCGCGCCAACAGACAGGCCTCGCCAGAGTTTTACGCCGAGTGAAAAATTGAACTTATTTCGGGTGAATGCCAGCCCGTCATCATCAAGACCGATATTGAACCAGTCCAGCCCGAACGCCAATCGATCGGAATATGGTAACACGGCTGAAATGTAATTATTGTTAATTCCGGCATTGTAGAGATTGGCGTACATGGTATTAACCTCGTAGCGGTCAATCGCGGGCAATCCGGCGGGATTCCAGTAAACCGCGTTTCCGTCATCTGCAATCGCCACAAAGGTCTCGCCCATTGCAATCGGCCGAGCGCCGATGTACAGTTGATTCCGAACAGTGGATATCTGAGCGACTCCAATTTTTGAAAGCATTAAAAAAATTATAATTATCAAAATCCAGAGTTTATTTTGCATTTTGCGTGCCTCTATTTTCAATAAGTTATTTTTTACTTGTGCCTGGGCTTTACGTCAATATTCAGGTACAATGCCACAGAACGTACTACGACGCAAAGCGTCTACAAAGCCGTTCCAACGAAAATCATTGGAACGAGATCAATGCGCTCTCGTGCGTACGCTTTGCGTGCGCACGCATTGCATGACGCTTCGCGTCAATATTCAGGTACAATGCCACAGAACGTACTACGACGCAAAGCGTCTACAA
>CAZCJL010000133.1:12404-17627 GCA_964498785.1 uncultured Cytophagia bacterium
AGCCGTTCCAACGAAAATCATTGGAACGAGATGAATAGCAAAACACTAATTATTCAACACCATTACCGTCTTCGTCGCGGTCTTTTTCCCGGAATGAATTGTGACGATATACAAACCGCTCACATTAAAATTTCCGCCGGTATCCCGGCCGTCCCAGGCGATACTATTTGCGCCCCGGTTCATGTAACGATTCGTGCACAGATTCTGCACCAGTCGTCCTGCCAAATTAAAAATATTAATGGTTACCTGTGAATCTGTGCCCAGGAAAAACGAAATATTTGCTTCATTGTCATGACCTGTATTGTACGGTGAAAATATCCGCGGTTCAATTGAAATATCGAGCAGATCCTGATTTTCGCCGGCTGATTTATCTTCAATAAGAGAATACCAGCCCGCTTTGTTAACCACCGTGGTTATGATTTGCTCCTGCGCATACATGGTGCCGCCGATTATCTCCCAGGACGTATCTGTCTCCGCATGTCTGGCAATAGCTAATTTTCGCTGATCATCCATTCCTGCCAAAATAGTATCATTGTATTTAATGCGCAATACACCGGGCTTGGACAACGTCAGTTGTGTCGGCGCAATTTTATACGCCGGGCAGAGCAATTTTCCCTGATCGGAAATCCCCTCCGGTTCGATGTTGATAGTGATAAATTCATTTCCGGAAATTGCATTTTTCGGAAAACATAGTTCCACCACACCGTCCGGGGATTGCACGCAGCCACCCTCTTTGGAATCCATTTCCCCGATGATATCCATCAAAACCTGATCCTGTGCCGTGTATCCTAATTTATCCATCGATGTCAAACGCAGACTGTGGATGCCGTATTTCCCTGCTGTATTCCATTCTGCCAACAACCCGTCCTGAACAGGCGACAGAAAACGGGTGCTGGTGATTTTGGTCCATATTTCAGGATGTTCACCATCGCCCCATTCCAGCGTGTATTCGGCAAAATTTTCATCGGTTCCTGTCCCGTACACAGTGACGATTCCGCCGACTTGCGAACTATCATGCGGCGAACTGATTTCTGCAACCGGCGCCAGATTATCGACAATAACCACCACAGAATCCTGTTGCATCTGATTATTCGCGTCAGATGCAGTTAATCGAATGCAATAACTTCCGTTCAAATCTCCGGTATCCCAAATCGCGAGAATTCCGTTATTGATTGATGTGCTGTCACTGTAAATTGCCACCCACTCACTACTATTTGATGTCTGGGCGTATTCCACAATATAATTTACAAAATTCTCGTCTGCAACTGTCCCGCGAATTTCAACGTGCTGTGTAACGAGCTGTTGATCTACGGGCGAAGCAATGACCGCATTTGTGCCCGTGTTGTCAATCATGAGTGTCGTCGTCATTCTTGCTGTCAGCCCGGCCTGATCGGTCACCCGCAGCCGAACTGTGTGGTAGCCATTCATCCCCAGTGTATTCCACACCGCCAATGTGTCGCTTTCAACCGCATTTTGGAAAATCCCGCCAATTGCGTCCCATTTCACCGGATTGATCCCCGCGCCGTATTCAACATAATATTCTTTAAAATGCCTGTCAGCCGCGCTGCCGATAATTGAAACATGACCACCGGTAATCATATTGTCCGTCAAATTAGTAATCTCACACCGGGGATGTGTTGTATCCAAAACCACCGGAACGTACGCGGTTGAAATCCTTCCCTCCAAATTTTCCACTTCCAGTAAAAGCTGATAATTACCCTCCACCAGATTTGCCGTGTTCCACGACGCCAGAACAGTGTTTTCCCTGCTTTCAAGAGATGATTGAATAATACCTGAATTTTTCGCAGAGTCGAGATAACTGACGGTATACTGTTTGAAATTTTCATCATAAGCGGTTCCTTTAATGGTCACCAGTCCGGTGACAACTGCCATCGAATCCGGCTCCGCAATTTGCGCCAGCGAAGGTCCACCTCCAGTGATTTTAAACAACGGATTGGAAAATCCGGTGGTTATAAACGAACTCCCGTTCTCGTCATGCCCGCTGTCGCTTGCTGTTATTTGCAGCTTAATGGCAACTGTGGCCGTCGCCAAAACGCCGGTATTGAATGTTCCGGTCATTGAATACGAATTATCTGCCCGTTCTTCCCACGACGGTGTGATCGTAATTTCGGATGAATCGATTGCGGTTTCTGCGGCCAGATCTGAATATTGAAAAAGTATCATTTTTTGGATTGATGGCGCGCTGCCTGTTCCATCAATGGAAACGCTGGCGTTCACGGTGGTGTTGTTGGCGATATATGTTTTGGGAGATGATATCGATGCGCTAATACGAGGCGGCACGCTATCGTATATATTAAACCGATGGGGCGCGTTCATCGCGCTGCTGTACGGATGCGTTGCGCTATTGCTGCCATCAGTGGCAGACAGATAATACTGCATGATGCCGGGATTGACATCCACAGACGGTATCTGGCCGGTCCAGGTATCGCCGGATCGGCGTGTTAACAGGGCTTGCTTGTAAAATCCGTCATCTGCCAATCGATAGTGCACGGCTGCTGATTTCACCGTCAAATTGTCAGAAATGGAACTGATCATCAATACTGATTGTGCGGACGGCTGCTCTTCATAAATTGGCGCGTGTGAAATGACCGGCGGATACACATCGCCGTAACGACACACGCCGCCGGTTCGTTTGGGAATCGGAGAATTATCCGTATAAAAAACACTGATCCAGACATGTCGCCCGTCCGATTTGATCGCATACACACGGCGCTGCGGCAGCGGACTGTTCAAATGGTTGAAATTTTCCCATTCGCCGGTCGACTTTTCGTAGCGATAGACGCCATAACTGTGCGACCCGACCCACACATAATTTACATCCACTTCCAATTCCCAAACCATATTGATAAAAGGGGGCTGGCCTGTCGTTGTCGCATCAAAAGTTTGCCATTGAGATGTTAATGGTTGAAAGCGGCTTATGCCACCCCCAAAAGTGCCAAACCAGATGTAATCCTCGTCAATACCAACAGATGTCACATTATCTGCCGCAAGGTTACTATTTCCGGTATCGAATTTTGTCCAGACATTCGCCTGAATATCAAAATGCCCGACGCCATCGCCAAGCGAGGCAAACCACAACTGATCGCCTTTTACATCGACATCATAAATGACAGCCGAACACCCGGTCACAGAACTGTCGTAAACAATCCATTCGCCCGGTGATTTCCGATACCGGCCAATCATCCCGTCGGTCGCGCCGAACCAGACCTCGTCGTCCTCCATTTCAATGGAATAGATCAATTTTTGCGCCAGTAAAGTTTCAGATGTATCAATTTTCGTCCAGGTGTCTGTATCTTTGTTGTAATGAATGAGAACAGGGCCAATCCAGACATTATGTGAATCAACGCCCACAGCATAAATGAGCATCGCGCCGATCTCACTATTGGTTACGTCATAATTTTGAAATGTCCCTGTGGAAACGTTCAGCCGGCTGAGGCCGCGATGCGTGCCAAACCAGGCTTCGTCTCCAAACAGCGCGATGTCTTCCACAGATTCATCGATCAATCCATCGTCTTTCCGATAACACGACCACAGCGATGCCGGCATTTGATAGCGACTGACGCCATGACCATACGTGCCAATCCAGACGTAATTTCCGTCCACAGCAATCGTCCATACCCAGTCACCGGCAAGTCCGCTGTTTGTTCCGTCAAAGGTCGTCATCAAACCGGATTTTTTGTGATAACGATGTACACCACTCGCCGACGCGGCGAACCATACATATTCCGGACTGGCAGCCACGGTGTATACCGGATAACACGTTTTTACATTTGCTAGCGAGTCTATATGACTGAATTCAAAATAATCCCATTCGTTCGTCGCTTGATTGAATTCACACCCACTGGGATGAAATCCAACAGCAGGCGTAATTTGCGTGGACGTATGAAGCCATTTTTGCGGACAATCGGTACTGCCTGAAATTTGTGCTGCATTATTGGAGCGATAATTTTGCATCGATACCGGAGAATGCCCGAACCATGCTTTATCGCCATCGATGGCTAATCCGAGAATATTGCCTGCGGCGAGTCCGGAATTGGCTGGAGTGATCTGCTGCCATGAATCATTCGTTTTATGACAGACACTCACGCCGCTATTCGTACAAAACCAAATTTTTTCTCCGTCAATCTGGACTTTGGTTACGATGTCGCTGAGCAGATCAGAATTTGAGGAATTTAAATTATTCCAGTTTCCGGTTGATTTTTGACAACGATACACACCACTGTTCACTGTGGATACCCAGATATAATTTTGATCCGCGGCAATATCAGAAACGCACTGAATGGTATCCCATGTTTGCCATTCATTTGCTGAAACCGAGAACCGGTTCACGCCATCATCAGAGCCAATCCAGATAGCATCGCCGTCGATAGCCACTGTCTGAATATAATCGCTGATAATCGCTGAATTGGTCATATCGAAATGCGTCCAGTTTTCAATGGACTTTTGGTAGCGGCAAACTCCGCCGCCGTAGGTTCCAAACCAGATATCATCCCCATTGACCGCGATGGCCCGGATGTCGTTGTTTGTGAGTCCCCCGTTTGTGTTGGAAGTATTAAAAGTCAGCCATTCACCGGGTTGACTGAAAAGATGGTTGGAGATTGCAGTACATAAGAAGAATTCTATCAACACGCAGATGAGCAGAATTCTGAATTTCATAGCCCTCCCTTGCGAATCAATTTCAAGAAATAATTATTTATTGATAACCATCATTGAAACTGTTCTGTTAATAAGCAATGATCCAATGAGTACACATAATTATCTTTTCTGGAAAAAATAATCGTAATTAATTATTTAATTATCGCGACAATTAAAAATAACATATTAATTGGCAAATGTCAAATAAAAATTTCAGATACCAGAAAGTGAACACGCTGACAAGCAATTAGCATGATAATATGGAGAAAATGCGCTTGTCCAAAATTTCAATATTTATTTAAACCTAAATTTCTAAAATGAATTATAATAATGAAAAAATAGAAATAACATTTTGTGCATTTTTATGTACTTAGTGGGTTACAATTGAATAATAATTTTCTTTTAGAATTTTAGATAATTTGTAACTATTCAGGCGTCACTCCTGCGAATGCAGGAATCCCCTAACATAATAATAATCAGGAGATTCCGGGACAAGCCCGGAATGACATTTAACAAAAAAATCAGACTTTTGATACAGCTTCTATCGGGCATCCACTTTGCTTAATT
>CAZCJL010000134.1:0-17607 GCA_964498785.1 uncultured Cytophagia bacterium
AACCCTATGGCGTATTCATATTACGTCAAGTTTTTTGTGGATAATGAACTCCACGCATGTTCATTTTTCGTACTTTTTCAAAATAATGTCATTTGTTTCATTTCTGTTTTGGAATTTATTTTACATTCAAATTCACTCCAGTCTTTTAATGATATGTCTATGTCATCAGCTACAGATGAATAATTAAATAAATTATACAATTTAACTAAGTCAATACGCATTAATACATCTTTTGTAATAGACCTTTTTGAATCAGGAAATACAATTGCTTTTAAGAATTGTTGAGTATGGTGATGATTAAGCAAATACAATGCAATTTGGGCAAAACGTTTTTCTTTGAAACCTATAAAGTAACATGTATCATCAAGCATCAATGGCTTTACATTTTCAGGTGAAACAAGCGTAAATTGCGTCCTTTTATACATGCCTGAAATTGCTATTTTGTAAGGCATAAACGAATAATCGCCAACTCCGAAGATTGAAAAGCTTGGTTTTCCGTTATATATTGAAGATTTTCTTTTATCAAAAAATTCTCTGTTTTTATCTAAGTATTCAAAGGTTTGCGGGTATTCACGTTTTATATAGTTCGTTTCCTGACCAATTTTCTTTTGTGTTATTATAGTTAGTTTACGATAACTATTTGTTTCCGTATGTTTTAAATCGGAACTTTTTAATAAACCATAAACCAAATCACTTTCAATAATAAATTCTTGATTTAATCCATTTATGTAATGCCCATTATGTTTTTCAATTTCCATTACTTTAGAACAATCATGTTTGATTCCTTGTCTCCATACTAATTGACATTTACCGTCAATATCATTAGCTTGTTTGTAATCTATCACAGAATTAACAAAATTGTTCCCAACCCATCCAAAAACTCTACTTTCTTTTAGCGAATAGAAATCAATATCCTTACATGTTGTTTCAGGCTGTTTACTGAATTCAGAAAAGAATAAACATGCGTCAACAGAAACATTAAATTCTTTTTTTGCATCAATAGTTAGTTTCCTTATTCCACCAATTGGAAACTTATTATTCTTTTGGTCAAAAAGCAGGGTTTTAACAACTGAGTTCTTAACTAAGAATCCAAAACATCCTTGATGAGAAGAGAAATGCTTTAACATTAAAAGTGAAATATACTCCCCAATATCAAAATTTCCCTTGCCTGTGATTGCATCATATCCACTATGCTTTTTAAAATTTGATTTTTTTGGTAAGTTTTTTGAATCAATCGAGCTTAATTCTGAATTAGTCACCCAAGGAGGATTACCAACTACTAATGTTTTTTGTAGTTTTGTTTCTTTTGATAATTTTTCAAAATCGAAGTCAAAAACATTATCATGTATAATTTCAATGCTTGGCTTTGATAAATTAAGATTTTTGATAAAAAGTTCTAATATTTTGAACTTTGTTTCCCAAATGTATGGCTCATAAATCTCTATGCCGATTATTCTTTTAATGTTTGATATTTTTCTAAGTGACGCAATTATAAAACTGCCCTTACCGCAAGTAGGTTCAAGAACAAATTCAAAAGAATCAAAGCTTGAGTTATTCTTAATATAATCAACTGATTTTAATGACAATTCAGGATTAGTTTGAAAATCTCCATACTCTCTTCTGTCAGGTTCAGAAACGACATAATTTTTTTCTGCAACAAATTCAATAAGTTGATTTAGTTGTTCTTCATTATTAAAAAATGTTTTAATTCCAGACATTTTTTCTAACTCTTCATTACATGACGATAAATCAGAAAAATGTTTGCGATTTGATGCAAAATAATCAATAACAACAGGCGATATGTCTAATTCATTGTAGTTCATTTGTTAACTTTGTCAACTAATTTTGAAATGCCATTTATTGTATCAGTCAAATAGACAACTCTTGCATACTGAATTCTCCATTGTAAGGCGTTAGAAATTGTCAAATACCCCTGTTCTGGGATTTTTGTTATTATACTATCTGCAATTTGACTTAATGTAATATCATCAGCTGGTATATTTTTGTCATTTAGATAGGCAATTATATCTTCTTTAATTGCTCCATCTTTTATCATTTCTCTTATTCTGAATGTTGTGGTGTAATCTGCAGTTCTGCCTTTTTCAAGAAAGGAACAACTAAGAAAATCAAGAATTGCAGTTCCACGCTTAGGGTCATCACTTTTCTCGTAAACAAAAACAAGTAAATTGTATCCTAATCCAAATATTTTTTGCTTTGCATCTTTAAACGGACATGAAGATTGAGGTTGTTTTATTGAAGTTACTTTTATATCTGTTAATATATCATCACTTGGTAAATCAATTCCTTTTGCAGACGACCCCTTTTCATACTCATAGTTTTCATCCAGATATTTTTGAAACTTATGTTCGATATAAGTACCTACTGCTTTGCCATCAGTAACGCCATAAAGGTCTTTGTTGGAATAAGTTGATTCTTTATTGCAAAAATCTTGTGCAGCATTTTTTAGCGTTTTAATTGTCAGTTTCTTTTTCATTCAAAATCCTTTTTTTATTTACAAAAATAGTCAATTTAACGAGGCATTTCAATTTTGCACTGTCTTTTTAGCATTGGCGGTAACGTCTGTGTATATTCATTGTTGTTATTCCACCATTTTGGTGGGCTAACAACAATTGTTGATATATTTCTTTTAAAATTACATCCACTTGAAATCTCTTTTTCTCTTACACCTAATGTCTCGCTCACCTGTTAAAGTGGGCGCTTTTTGCTCACTTTATCAGGTGAAGTGGAGTTGTTGGGCGGCTGCCGGGAGAGCGAAACATTGAGCGGACGTCTTTTCAGTCCGCTCAACGATTTGATCACTTGCTGATGGGCATTCAACGCACAGACCGTCCCGGCTAAATCTGATTTTTAATTGTTGTACAAATTTTCTGGATTTCAAAGTCCGCCCATCAGTCAAGTGCATTAAAAGTTAGGCTAACACACATATTTAAAGTGTTAAACATTGTATTTTGAATTGATATTAATCTAATAATTCATTAATGAAATAATATAATCACTCCATGAGTAACTCCAGAGTACTAATAATATTAATTCTAATAATCCAGTTATTCTTCTTTGGAATTTTAATTTTTGTAGATTGCTTTGCCATTGTGTCTTATTACCAATATCAAAATTTAGAGAAGATTTAGATATTAAAATTATAATTGTATAAAGAAAGAAAATTAACCCCAGAATCAACCAAAATAATCGTAACTTCGCATAATAAAATGCGATAATTTGACATATCGCAAATAGAGTGAATAATAGGTAATTACAAATATATTTTTGGGTATAACTAAGTATTAACCCCTCAACACCAAACAATCAATCGTTTCTAAATATAGAAAGAAATTTCTATATTTAGACATATCAATTATCAGTCAACGATTCTATTTGTCAAATTAAGTGCATCGACATGTTTATAAATTAATTGCCATACTTTCTGGTGCGGATCCCAGATACCACCGGCAGATTTTACTTGCTCCCTTAACTTCGTTTCATTGAATTCTATTTTCAGTCTTACTTTTTTATTCAACGGTATTTTCGCCGAATCCGGCTGCCAGGGCATAGTTTCAATAATTAATTCGATAGTTTTATATGCTCGTTGGTTTTCATCATCATATCGGTATCTGACACAGACTAAATTTTCGCCATAGCGTTCCAAAAGTTTTTTTGTCCCCGGTTGTCCGGGTAAAAGCTTTTTATTTGCTCTCATTTCAAAATTAGAAGTTTTATTTTATTCATGAATTAAAATATTATTTGTCAGCAGTTTGCAGCTCTTCTCTGATGACCTTTCTAATAGTTCTTTCAAGCATCCCTTCTCTTGTCTGGATATGCTCTCTTAGTGCTTCATTAATAAGTGTTTGATAGTTACCACCGCCAGCTTGATTTACTTGATTGCGAAACCAATCCAGTATACTGTTATCAATACGAATCGTAATCCGTTGCTTGTTTGTTGGCGATTTTACAATAGCCCCCTGTTTTGCATTATCAAAATTATACTCTTTTTTGTTCATATGACATCCTTTCTCTCTTTGTTGCTCGTCGTGCAGAAATTATACGTATATCATCATTTCTATAAGTGTATACGACAACGATCAATCGTCCTAAAAAATCTGATCCTATACTTACAAAGCGTTGTTCACTTTCAATATGTTGTTCTTCAATAGTTAAAGCCCAATCATCTTCAAATATACCAACTGCATCAGCGAATTCAATACCATGTTTTCTAAGATTAGATGCTGCCTTTTTAGGATCCCATTGATAGTTCATAATATAATATATGCACAAAATGTGTACATATCAAGAGAAAAGATTTATTTTTAATATTAATTTTCATATCGGTCGGATCGGATAGGTCACGGGGTTCGCACCCCGTTTCCCTCCTAAGAACTCAGCGTGACAGTTTCCCGTCACTGAGCTCAAGCATTTCAAAGGCAAACCCTTGTGGGATCACCCGACAGTTAAACTTCTAATAATTTAAAGCCAGCCTCATTTGACGAGACGTAAACCCTGGCAGATGCTTTGATCCTTTAACATTCCGTCGTTCCCAAAAATATCTTGAGTATTCTTTCATGTAAGGATTCGCATCCGCTTTTATCTTTTTATGTCGTTTAATTCCTATTGCGCTTGTCTTTATTACTTCGTATATTTTGCTCTTGTTTTTAAGTTTCACAACAACAGCAAAAATGCTGTGAGTCTTACCCGCAGACCAGTATTTATTGTAAATCCATTTACTGGACTTGTTGGAGTGCCGTTTCCGAAGCATACGCCATAGTTGATGATAAACATAATCATCGACATATTTGAACGCTTCCGATGAAACCACATGACGATGATAATACGCCCAGCCTCTCAGTATTTCATTGAGCTTTTTTATCATGACAATCATCGAAGCGCCGACATGTTTACGGATTATCGCTCCTACTTTTCGGATGAGGTCGAGGACTCCCTCTTTTGACGGTGTGATATGCAACGTGTTACCATGTTTGCGAAAAGTTTGACCGAGGAACGTAAAACCGTGTCGGATATATGTGATCTTAGTTTTCTCCTCTGATAATTTAAGACCTCGTGGATCAAGAAATCTTTCGATTGCTGGCAGTACATTATTTTCCAGAATCGTTTTCGACTTCCCGGTGACAATAAAATCATCTGCATAGCGATCAAAGCTAACTCGTGATCGTCTTGGTACAGATTCATGTATTGCTTTTTCCAGACCATCCAGGGTCATATTAGCAAGAGTGGGACTGATTGCATATTCCGGTGAAACCTGCCACCCTGTGAATTAAAAATAAGATAAAAAAATTAAAAAGTCAAGTGGCAGTTTTCGTCCGGAATACTATGTTTTCTTTTTTCTCATGGATTCTCCTTTGAGATCAATTTTGTATGCATTATGAAATAATCTGTCACAAATAGCATCGGCGACAGTCGGATTGGCGATGATTTCATGCCAGCTTTTTAATGGAAATTGCGACGTAATAATCATCGAATGTTGAGCATAGCGATCTTCGAGCAATTCTAACAAGATCAATTTACTTTGCTCATCGATTGGATGCAACCCAAAATCGTCGAGTATCAAAATATATTTCTTTTTTAATTTTTTGAGCTCTTTGTCATAAGTTCCATCAGCTTTGGCAAACTTGAGTCTGGAAAACAATTTTATACAACTGGCGTAACTGACACTAAACCCGAGTATAGCCGCCTGATGTCCAAGCGCACAGGCGAGAAAACTTTTCCCGACTCCTGTAGGCCCGGTGATGAGAATATTTTCACCCTTTTCAATCCAGTTACACTGTGAAAGTCGCAGCATCAAATTTTTATCAAGATTTCGGGAATGGATAAAATCAATCTGTTCAAACGAAACGTTATATCTGAAATCGGCTGCTTTAATCAAGCGATTGAGTTTACGGTTGTATCGCTCGTCCCATTCAGCATCCACCAGATGAGCGATCAGCTCATCCGGTGTAAAGTTATGCGTAATATTGGTTTGCATGGTTGTCTGGAATGCCTGTCTCATACCGTTGAGTTTCATCTGTTTCATTTTTTCCATGGTAGCTTCATTGATCATGATATTCTCCTATTGATAATAGCGCTGTCCCCGGACATTGTTGTTATCCGGGAGTGATTGAAATTGCTCTTCCTGGTAATTATCGAGATCATTTTCCAGGATATATTTAATACCTTTGTAGGTGAGATAATCAAACTCGATTGCCTTTTCACATGCGTTATTCAAGCGGTGGTTGTCATATTTATCTGTTAATTTTAAAATACCAAGACAAGTTTTAAATGCCTGTTCCGGATGCTTTCTGCTTGATAAAATGGTGTTAATTACTGTTGCTGTATGTTTTCCGATTTTTGTTGCCCAGTTAGTAAAGCGTTGTGGCGACCAGTCGCCATATTGACGATGCTGTTTGGGCATATGTTCTGTGATAGTAGAATAACCGTTGATTGCCGGGCTTCGTTTATGCAGTGCGATAGGGCTTTATCTTTGGGATGATTAGGTCGGGCAGGCAAAATTGTTGTCTGATAGTGGCGAGCAAAATCAGCGTATTCCGGATTGATGTCCGGTTCGTATTTGTTGTTTTTATGAATAGCTGATTTGAGACAGTCAGGTACAATTGCCTTTGGAACGCCACCAAAATAGTAGAGCGCATTTTGATTTGCTTTAATCCAGTCATGTTTTTTCTGGCTGGCAACAGCTTCAACATAAGTATTTTGGCTGGCACCCAGAACACCAATGAATGTCTCAACTTCTGTGACTTCGCCGGTTTGTTTGTCGATAATTTCCAACTTCTTCCCGGCAAAGTCAACAAACATCTTATCACCTGCTTTATGAGTAATATGCATGGTGATTTCCGATGAACTACGCCACATTTGGTAGTGATAACAAAATTGGGTGTAGCTATAGCCATCTGGATGTTCCTGGCGATATTCGTGCTACAATATTTGCAAAGTAACGCCAGTTCGTTTCAATTCTTTGCTGATGGAATCAAATTTATGGTGAAGTGTGTTGTAGCGTTCATTTTTCACACTGACTGTGTTAGTTATTGTTTGAAGCAAAGTATCGTCATCCATGGTTTTGATCATGTCATACGATAGTCCAGCTTTTTTGACTTTGCTTAAATATTCTGACACGACTGGTCGTGATACACTTAATGCTCTTGAGATCGCTCGTTTACTTAAGCCAGCTATTTGGTCTAGTCGAACCATTTCTCTGATTTTGTTCATGGTGATTCTTTTCCTCGGCATTATTGTTCCCCTGTTAATTGAATTATTTCTGTTAATTAAATGGGAACAATATAAGGATTTTATATCAATTTTTCCTGATATTTAATCTCGTTAGTGGCAGTTTTCAGCCGGAATAGGTGGCAGGTTTAAAACGGAATGACCGGCAGGTTTCGACCGGAATGGGTGGCAGGTTTGAGCCGGAATATGCAAGTGTGTGCCCCGCATGTTCCAGCAGGTTATGGGTTATGCTCAGATTGTTAGATGATTAGAGCAGACAGAAATTTATGCTTGATTTTGAGGTATAAATGATACATATTTGATATATACAAAATAAATATACTTGGAGAATATATCATGAAAACAATATCATTAAAAATTGATGATTCTATTTTTGGCGACACTGAAAACATCGTTACATTAATAAAAAAACCAAGAAATAGATATATTAACGAAGCGATTGATTACTACAATAAGCTTCAAAAACGAAAATTTTTAGAGCAAAAAATTCAAAATGAATCCTTATTAGTAAAAGATAATTCAATGTCTGTTTTAAAAGAATTTGAAAGAATTGAATATGAAGATTAAGAAAAATGAAATTTGGATTGCTGATCTTAATCCTCAAATTGGTACAGAAACGGGCAAAACTCGTTTCGTATTAATTATCCAGACAGATCTGTTAAATAAAGCTTTGCATCCATCTACTATAATCTGTCCAATAACAACGGATATTAAAAAAGAAGCTGAAATATTAAGAGTTCATATTGCAAAGGGTGCAGCAAATATTAAAGAAAATAGTGACATTATTATTGACCAGCTAAGAGCTATTGATAACAAGCGGCTTATAAAAAAGGTAGGAGAGTTACCACAAGCTTTAGCTGAAAAAGTGAAAGAAAATATAAAGATTATTTTGGACATTTAATCGCATTACGATATTAATAATATTCGTTTTTCAAAATGCCCAATATAACATTGCAATTAACCTGAGTGCGCCATGTTACGGCAATAGTAAATAGTCCCGATGAATCGGGATGCAGGGTCAGCTACCAAAGGCAACAACCCTTTAGGTCAGCCCACTAACCTAAAGTCGAAAGATGGAGGGGACGAACAGCCGGTGGGAAAAGCGGATTACTGGTGAAACTGGCTACATCCCTGGGGATTCCGCAAGACCTGTTTGATAAGGTGAAGGCTATACTGCCTATACTTCAATGTCCAGTGGTGTAAGATTTCACCCACGGGGAAAGCCAATCCAATAGATGCTGATGGGAGTGACGAACCATATAAGCGATTGGATATTGTTCTGTTTTACAGAACATCGTTGATTACCCTGTGCCTGAATAGTAGGAATGAATTGGTCAGGTGTCATTCCGAAATAAGTAAGAGGAGGTCTGTCAGCACACCAAAAAGACGGCGCATCTTCGACTACTCCTCTGAATGGTAGCTTTTCAGGACATTCTTCAGTGAGAAGAAGTAAGGGTATGAGTAAAGCACCTAAGTCAGTCTATGATGTTTCTATTGTACGGAATACGGGATTGCCTAAGTCCCGAGAGGGATATGGTGACGGAGTCCTGATAGTAGTCGTAGGGGTAACGTTTATCCAGGGAGACGATAAGTCCGCTCACAGGGGAAAGTGGGACAGGTAAATGAGTTAATCTGTGAGTGCCAATATCAGCTAAGCGTAATGCTATCGATAACAGTTGGTAACACAGAATTCAGGAGAGTAAACGGTAACGTTTATTCAGACCTCAAGTTTGCTGGAGAGCCCAGTTCAGGGAAACTTGGATGCTGGGTTCGGAGGGGGGCGTTTGGAAAAGCGTTTATCTATTGATGATAAATGGCTCGCCGGGCGCCTACCCTACCCCGAAGGGCTCTGTTTAAAATCGATTTTTCAGAGCACCGCATCAGTTATTTTAAAGTCTGAGCGTTCTGTGCGCCGCAACCTTCGGGCAATTTAGCCAGGCGTTTAAAAGAAAAATTAAGCTATCAGATCCGTGTCATTTGTGTTTTATATGTAAAAATAAGAATCCCATAAAAATCCCTGTTCAAACCGAAGGAGCGCCGTCTTTTTGGCGTAGTGGTACTTTAAAAGGCAGCGCTGCTTTTTCCCTGTAAAAAGTATTTAACAATTCTTTTGCCAGCCTGTCATTATTTTTTCGCAATCCCTCATAAAAGAAAAATACTTCTCCCTGAAAACCTTTTTTCCGATTATATTCAATGGACTTTAGCAGTAATTTAGTCGGAATGACATAATCACCCACATTCAATAAAATTCCCGGGAAAAGAGTACCATTCACCGGTTTCAGGCCGATAGAATCAGGAGAAAGCGATTTCAACGTTTTGCGGAATTTTATTATGTCATAACGATAGGCCTGGGGAATGATTAAATCCGCATAGCCGCCTTTTATCCATGCAGGCCAGTCCTGTAAATATTCATCATACGACCAGGGATAAATACTGGGCGCCCAGGAAACGATAATATCCGGTTTGATTTTTCTGGCTTCATAAGCTAATTGTTTTGCAAATGCATTAAGTTGGTCTGCACGCCAGCGCTGCCATTCCGGCTCCCGATAATTTTTCGGAGGCGGATTCCCCTGGTGTTCGGCTCGATAGAGACTATCGGTGTATTCCGAATATCCACCTTCAATAGGCTGGGCTGGCAGGCGGTCATCTCCCTGAACGCCATCCACATCATAATTCGTTACAACTTCTTTAACCAGCGCAATGATGAATCGCTGCACCTCCGGGTGATAGGCATTCATCCATTCAAAGCCGTTTTTTGATAGCAAATGTCCCTGGTTGTTTTTTGCCGCCCAGTGCGGAAATTTTTGCAGAATCATGCCCCCATTTTTCTTGTGTGATGAAGAAAATCCGTATTCAAACCACGGGATCACAGCAATTCCATGTTTATGGGCTTCTTCAATCACTTCCTTCAGAGGATCGCGACCACGTTGCCGCGGATCAATCGGCGCCCCAAACAGACTATCCATCACCTGGCTGGGATACAGCGTTTTTGCATCATTCCAGACAACAGGGAACACAATATTAAAATGGTTATCCGCCAAAAATTGCATCGCCTCCTGAATTGATTCTCTGCTATCCAGTACTTTACTATCCACATTTGTTAACCATACCCCGCGCAGTTCCTGCACGTCAGCGTGCTGGCTTTTAGAGTAACAACCCAAAAGGAGAAAAATGAATAATACAACGCGAGTAATAATTCGCATAATTTTCCCTCACGATTTTAATTTAAAATATTCGTCACCGCTATTTAAAAGGAGCTATAATTATTTGGGACAATTATTCTGCTTCCGGAATAATATCTATCGGATGATCTACAAACGGATTTAAGGTGCAGTCTAATAAGTAGGCAAATTCAAATCGTTTAATTTTCTTTTTCGGTAAAAAGTTGAAAACTTCTTTAAGCTGTTTCAACCATCCTTGTTTGTTAAAATACTGAATCGCGTCATAAGCGAAATGATCTTTTGCGACATCATTAAAATATTGTCGAAGAGTTGTTTCCTGCGGCTTCCCAATGGCGGTCCAGATTATTTTTACTGCTTCGGCCCGGGAAATCTCTTTGTTTTTCGCATTCTGATTTTTTTTGGGTCGGGAATTGTTAAATTCTAAAGCGACTCTCAACGCTTCCAGAGCATCCTGAAATGTTACATTTTTCTCGGTATGAAACCACATTTCATTTGCCCATTCACGAGGCAGGCATTCTCCTCTCATCAGGCCGCAAAGTCCAATTCGTTGTATCGATTGGAAAGCCCAGTCTTTTGGCTCTGTATCCAAAAAGGGCATTAACCACATTTTCGCGTCGAGCAATTTTTGCTGAAGCTGGCGGATATTGACATTCCGCGGCTGAATGCAATCTTTCACACAAATTGCCGCGGCTGCTCCGGCAGCCTGTCCGACTTGCATCACTACTGGCTGAAGACGCGTGCAACCATTAACCAGATGCGTCACAGATATGCTCTTTTCCGCAACGAGCAATCCATTCATTATTTTAGGCACCAGACAACCATACGGGACATTAAAAGCAGGAATTTTCGGAAAGTTTTCGATAACCGGTTTCGGTGCTTTGAAGTGATGGTGATCCAGCGGATAATCGCCCACTGCAATACCGGTCTGGTAGATGTTTTTGGTCAGTGCATTATAAGGATTAATTATATCGCTGGTTGTTAACTGCACGACGCCTTTCAGCCGACGACTCTCGCGAATATACGGAATGAATGGTAATAAATCAGGGGTTGGATATTCGTCGTCTGCCAATCCCAGGTGCTTATAATCCGCTTTTGTTTGAATGTGATAAATCCAGCCGAGGGTGAAATTTTTCGCATCCTGCAAAGCTTTCAAACGCTCTTTGTAATCTAATTCTGTAACATTTAAATAAAAATCATTTCCATTAATGGGCCAGTTTATCATGAATTTATTATTCGGCAATCTGCCGTAATTTAGCATTGTTTTGCAATCAGCAACCTTAAAATCCGGATCATTGCATAATTCTTTACATGTACATTGATAATTTTCAGGATCATAATTCTGCGGTTTCGCAATTGTTTTGTTAGCAGATAATCCATAGTCTTTCAAAATTGCTACATAAGTAATGTCCTGAATAATTTCATCCGCCAGATCTGGTGCTTCTTTTTCTTTGGTTTCCCGTTTTGATTCTCTGCCGATTTTGTATTCACATCCGGCATACGCCAATAAGTCGCCGTATTCGGTTGCGTCAATACTAATTTTGGCACAGATTTCCAGGCTTTTTCTGGCATCATTTTCAAATCTCGCTCCTAAAACCTGATTGCCCTTTGTTAATGCACCAATGACACGAAATCCATGAATCACTTCGATATTATCCTCTTTTTCCACCATCCATTGGATGATCTCATCGCCAATATGCGGCTCAAATTGTGTATTGCTCACCCATCCTGTTTCAACAGATTTAGGACCGCCATAGAAATCATACAAATGTTGCCGGAATTCCCCCCACAATCCGGAGGGTAATCGGTGATTTCCATCGATAGCGCTCACCCCGGCTGAGGTTAACATTCCCCCCAACCACGGACTTTCTTCTACCAAAATAACCTGGACGCCCGAACGAGCAGCCTGAATTGCCGCGCAAAAACCGCTGGCACTGCCGCCGGCAATTAAAACGTCTGTTTCAATCTTTTTTTTCATAACGCATTAATGATTCTACAAATTTAATTCACAAAACTGACATAAAAATGTTAATCAGTCGTTCCTGACAGGACGAATTTTGTACCTACAATAATCATTCTTTAACTTCACGCCGAATCGTTAAGCGGAATTTTAAGAATGATAAAAATAGGCGTTCCCGGTCAATCACAAATAAATATAACCAAAATTATGGTTAAAAAAAAGAAATTTTTACAAATATTAGCCCTGAAAAAAATTTGCCTTGAATTTTACAAATAAAGTTCTTTATATTACTCTTCTATTTTTATGTAAATTGAATTCAAAAAAGTAAGAGAACTCCATGCAAATAATTCAAATCTTTCTTTTCATTGTTCTGTTTCTCCTAATGGCTTTGTCCATGTTTTTTCGCAAATTACCCGCGCTCATCGCGCTGCCGGTTATGGCATTCTTTATTCCGATGATTGGGGGCGTGCCGTTAAATGACATTATACAATATGTTATCGGTGAAGGTTCGCTAAAACTTCACAATGCGTACACTGTTGCTTTATTTGGCAGCATGTTAAGTATATTACTTCAAAAAACCGGAGTTGCGGAAAATTTCATCAAAAAAGGCGCCGAATTATCCGGTGATAATCCCTGGATTATCGCCGTCATCATGTTAACGCTGATCACTATGTTATTTACCACGCTTGGTGGCCTTGGCGCAATTATTATGGTCGCGACCGTTGTATTGCCAATTATGTCTTCTGTGGGAATCGGACCGATGACAGTTGTCGGTATTTTTTTGATTGGCCTGAGCATGGGTGGCATTTTAAATGCCGGAAACTGGGCAGTATATGTTGACGTCATGGGGCTATCGCTGGAAAAGATACGTCCCTTTGCGCTCGTCATGTTTGGATTAACGTATATCACAGCGCTCCTTTATATTACCATTCAACTCTACCGCGACGGACATAATTTAAATCTGCGCCGGATTATCTTCAGCAGCATTACCGCTATTGGAGCCATCGCAGTCCTTGCAGTAATATATAGTTTACTCGAACCTGCTGCCAGAGAATTGATCTCCGTTATTTTATCGAATATCGGAACCGGGCTTAAATATATTCTCGGATTTTCCATTGCCGGGCTTTTTGGGGTGTGCCTCATCCGTGTTTTTCGAAAAAAAAGTACAGACAACGAAGATATTTACTGGGCTGCCTATTTCACTCCGCTTATTCCGCTGTTTCTGATTCTTATTTTTAGTATGAATTTCATCGCGGCATTTATCTGTGGATTGGTTTACGGTTTTTTGGCAACGTATCGCAGGGGAAGCCTGAATATTTTTGTGAGATCAGCGCTGGAGGGCGGGGGAGTTGTGATGCCCGCGGTTGTATTGATGTTCGGAATCGGGATGCTGCTAAATGCCATCATGGGACCAGGCGGTGAATGGAATATCGTTCATCCGGATGGCTGGCCAGTGCTGAATTTACTCCGGCCATTAATGGTCAAAGTTATTCCTGAAAATCCATTGCTTTATATATTGGCATTCGGACTTGCTGCCCCACTTGCACTTTATCGCGGTCCCCTGAACGTCTGGGGAATGGGATACGGACTTGCAGCCGTATTCCTCGCCAGCGGTATGTCGCCTGGCGCCGTGATGGGACTCCTGATGGCTGTGGGGCAGGTGCAGGGCATTAGTGATCCTACAAATACGCACAACGTTTGGCTTGCAAACGAAATGCAACAGGATGTTCAAAAAGTCCTCTGGAATACCATTCCATACACCTGGCTTTTGGCGCTGATCGGACTGGTCTTTTCAGCAATCATTTTTATGAGTTGATAGAAATTTATGATACTAAAGGAAAATCGCATGTCACGTAAAATTAAAATCGGGATTGATGTTGGCGGTACATTTACACACGCTGTGGCTGTGGATATTGCTGACTACTCAATTGTCGGAAAGTCCTGTGTTGCAACGACGCACACGGCAGATGAGGGAGTGGCAAAGGGAGTGGTGGATTCCCTGAAAAATTTAATCAAACAAGCTGATATTCATCACAAAGAAATCATTCTCATCGCGCACTCAACAACGCAAGCGACAAATGCATTATTGGAGGGAGATATTGCAGCAGTGGGTATTATCGGAATGGGCAAAGGGATGGAAGGGAAGTTGGCAAAGAAGCAGACGAATCCACAAAATATACAACTATCGCCGGGAAAATTTTTAAGGACACATCATGTTTATATTGATCTAAAGGATGGTTTGACAGCGGATATTGTAAAACAATCGATTGAACAGGTTATAACAAATGGTGCGGAAGTAATAGTAGCGTCTGAAGCATTTGGGGTGGACGATCCGAAGAATGAACAATTTATCGCGGATATCGCGACGCAGATGGGGTACCAGGCAACCTCAGCCAGCCGCATTTCTAAATTGTATGGATTACGAATCAGAACTCGCACGGCTGTCATCAACGCGAGCATGATGCCGAAAATGCTGGAAACCGCGAACATGACAGAAAAATCCGTGCGGGAGAGTGGTATCACCGCGCCGCTGATGATTATGCGCTCCGATGGCGGAATTATGGATATCAACGAAATGCGCAAGCGACCCATTCTGACCATGCTGTCCGGGCCTGCTGCCGGCGTTGCCGCCGCACTAATGTATGTGAAAATTTCCGATGGTATCTTCATCGAAGTCGGCGGAACCTCTACAGATATATCTGTGATCAAGAACGGAAAGCCGCAAATAAAAAGCGCGCAGATCGGTGGCAACCGCCTGTACCTGCGAACACTGGATGTTCGCACACTGGGCATTGCCGGAGGTTCTGTTCCCCGCATTAAGGATAATGAGATTATCGACGTGGGACCCCGCAGTGCGCATATCGCACAGCTTAATTATGTTTCTTTTTCAACGGAAGATGATTTTCAGGATATCGAGCTCCAAAATGTGCAGCCATCCACAGGTGATCCCGCGGATTATCTGGCCATCAGGAAGGGAAATGATTCACTCGCGCAGTTTACAATTACACCAACAGGTGCATCCTATTACCTGGGACTTGTGAAAACAGTGGGGCACGGAAGCGCCAACATGTCCGCACTGAAAAGCGTTTGGCAGGCGCTTGCTGCTAAATTAAATCAATCAGCCGAAGCAATTGCCATGCGTATTTTAACGATATCCGCAGAAAAGATAAAACCCGTGATCAAACAGCTAATGCGGGAATACAAATTAGATTCCGAGCTGATTAAATTTATCGGCGGCGGTGGTGGCGCACCGGCTCTTGTTCCGTTCACAGCACAATATATGGAAGTGCAACACAAAATCGCTGACAATTGTGAGGTAGTTTCTGCAATCGGTGTGGCGCTGGGGATCATTCGTGACTCTGTGGAACGCAGTATTATTAATCCCACTGAATCAGATTTAATAGCAATCCGCCAGGAAGCACTCGAATCTGTTCAGGTAATGGGAGCAGTGCCTGAAAGCATCGAAGTCACCATTGAAGTGGATAGCAAAAATAAACGTGTCATTGCCGTGGCAACCGGTTCCAGCGAAATGCGCACCAGGGATGTTGCCATCAAAACACTCAGTGATGACGAATTGAGAAAAATCGCTGCAAGTTCCCTCAAAACAGACGTTAACAAAATTGAACTTGCCGGAAAAACGTCATTCCTGAATGCCTTTGTAAACATGCACAATCAAAAGCATTTTTTCGGCTTGATCACTCAGGAAAATCTACGGCTGCGGGTAATTGACAGAGAGGGTGTTGTTAAATTGCAAATCAATGATTGCATGGCGGACGAGGTCCGAGCGGATTCTGTAAAATCCAAAATTACTGAATTCATCGAACAACTCACCACTTACGGCGACGCCGGGGCGCTGGTCCCGGATATCTATTTGCTCGTATCTGCCAAAATTATTGATATGACCGGTTTGGCGCAGGAATCCCAGATTATGGCAATGGTAGATATCGAATTAAAAAATATTCCATCCGGGGATCCGGTAGTCGTTATCGCAGCTCGTAAAAAATAGTACAGGAACATTGAAATCATTACAAAGTACAACAGTTAACAATTCTAAACAGATGGTACGATTTCAATGCGATTTTTAAACTCGAAAATATCATACATCAGGTCGATCCTCTCGGTTTTTGCTATTGCGTTCATCAGTTTAATCTTAATATCGATGAATGTATTTGCGTCGGTTCCGCCAGACAATGAAAAGAATTGCGGGTCATTGTACGGACGGGTATTTGATGCGGAAACCGGAGATCCTGTTGCAGGTATCACTGTATTTTTACCGGAAATTACCCGGTCGGGATTTACGCACGGAGACGGACATTTTTTCATTCCAGCATTGCCAGTGGGCGTCTATACATTGCAGACCTTTCGTATCGGATATCAAAATGTGCTGTTAAACATCAAAATCGACCGCTGCGACACCAATTACGTTGAATTCAAAATGAAAAGCTCGCCCCTGAATATGGAATCTGTTATTGTGACTTCACGCGGAGAAAAGAGCATTGACATGCTTACAGAACCACTGGTTCGGGTTGAAGGCAAAAAATTGCGACAACAATTGGGGAAAACCATCGCTGAAACTATTTCCGACGAACCGGGACTTGATCTGCGCAGCATGAGACCGGCGCCGGCGCGTCCGATTTTACGCGGACTTGGCGGCGATCGATTGCTTATTCTGGAAGACGGCGGCAGAACCACGGATTTATCATCAACTTCGGCGGATCATGCAGTTGTTGTGGAGCCAATCACTGCAGAACGCATCGAAGTGATTCGCGGTCCCGAAGCGCTGATGTTCGGTTCCAACACCCTTGCCGGAGTGATCAATGTTGGCCGCGGATATATTCCCACAACGAATTGGGGACATTTGCATGCGACCGTCACTTATCAGGGAGAAACTGTCAATAGCGGATCTTCGGGTGGAGCGAGTATTTCTCTGCCGCTCGGTCCTATTGGCCTGCGCATGGATGGAAGTTTTCGCTCCGCAGACGATATGAAAACACCAATCGGCGCGCTGAATAATACATCGATTAACACTCAAAATGGATCGATCTGATTAAGTCTGGTAAAATCATGGGGTTTCATCGGAATCGCCGTATCCATTCAATAATTGATGGTGTGCATCAAAGCTTTCGGATTCTCTTTAAATTTATTGATTAAGACGCGAATCTGTCATATCGAGCGAAGTCGAGATATGACAACATCCATTAGAAAAATGAAGATCTATTGGGT
>CAZCJL010000135.1:0-17599 GCA_964498785.1 uncultured Cytophagia bacterium
AGCCGGAATATAAGGAAAATGTCATTCGAGACATGAATGATGTTGTTGAAAAAGCTTGTTTTTCAAGAATTCCCAATGCGTAAGTACAATATTAACGTTATCAAAATTTATGATAACTGACTAAATCAACCACATCATGAATCCGGAATGGAAAGACTTATACAATGATTTCGTTAAAACAGATATCTGAGCAGATTCCTGCATCCGCAGGAATGACAGCTCTATGCTGAATAGTAACAATAAAATTTTGATTTCCGAAATCTCAAAGATTTCGAAAATCTTTTATTTTTGGAGTGCCTTGACTGTATCAATGCAAACGGCGCAGTCGACTCAGTATTTGCTTTATCTAATTTTATATTTGCACGACCATAAGTGCGACGCACCTCAAAGGTACGTCGCACTTTTCATATAAAAGACACTCGCTGCACTTTATAAAAGTGAAGGTTCGACATTTTTTTATATTTCCAATATTTTTGTTGACATTCAAATAAAAATCGATTAATTTATTTTAATAAATAAAATAATTTTTTATTGCTCCCGTCTCTTGATCTGCATTCTTGAGTAGACACACAGTCGGCAGACGTCAGTTCAAAAATTTGAAAATATCGTTATCCTCCCATCCTCTGAATTATTTCGGATAACAGGCAACTTAAGGAGTCATTCCATGAAACGCTCACTATTTATTATCTTCCTATTATCGTTTATGATCCAGACTGTTTTACTTGCTCAGCGAAAACAAATATTAAAACAGCAGACACGCAGCGGAAAACTTAAACAATTGCAGGAAACATACAGAGTTGAAGCGCAACAGGAGAAAAACACCGCACAAACCATTGCGCGCCAAAAAGGATGGCCCGTCAGAGAAATCCTGCCGGACGGGACATTGATTGAGTTACAACGGCTCACGCCATCAGGCCGTCCGTTGTATTATATAACACATAACATCGATGCTGCCCGGACAGTGAACACAGATCATGCATGGCCAGGCGGAATCGCGGGTTTAGATTTAACCGGAGCGGGTTTGACCATTGGCGAATGGGATGGCTCCGGTGTTCGTATTAGCCATCAGGAATTTGGCAACCGGGTTATTCAAAAAGACAATGCCAGCAGTTACGGAAATCACTCCACCCACGTGGCAGGCACGCTCATCGCAGCGGGTGTTACGGCGGATGCAAAAGGAATGAGCTATCAGGCAACGCTTCATGCCTACGAATGGACAAATGATAATGCGGAAATGGCCGGCGCAGCAGCAAATGGCCTGCTCATTTCTAACCATTCTTACGGATGGGCTACTGGCTGGGAATACAACCTAAAAAATGATGACCGCTGGGTCTGGTTTGGGGATCCATCAGTCAGCGAAACCGAAGACTATAATTTTGGATTCTATTCGCAATTTACCCGGGAGTGGGATGAAATCGCCTATAATGCTCCGTACTATCTGATTGTAAAATCAGCAGGCAATGAACGGAATGATGATGGCCCAACATCAGGTCAATTACACTGGATCTTTAATGGCAATGATTGGGAATTATCCACGGCAACCAGAAATCCTGACGGTGATTACGACTGCCTTTCACATAATAGTCTCGCAAAAAATATTCTCACGGTCGGAGCAATTAACAGCCTGCCCAATGGCTATTATAGCGAAGATGATGTATTTGTGGCAAGTTTCAGCAGTTGGGGACCTGTTGACGACGGCCGCATAAAACCAGATATCGTTGCGGACGGAGTAGCGCTTTACTCTGCATTAGCCAGTGGCGATGCGTCCTATGGCTACTTGAGTGGCACATCCATGGCCAGCCCGAATGCTGCCGGGTCTGTTCTGTTATTACAAGAACATTATCAGGAAACGCACGGTGGGCGACAATTGCTGGCCTCCACACTCAAAGGTCTGGTGATCCATTCTGCAAATGAGGCCGGACTCATCGAAGGGCCTGATTATATGCATGGTTGGGGTTTGCTTAACATTGAACGTGCAGCCAACATTATTTCCACTGATGGTGAGGATAACCAAATTATCGAAAATATACTCACACAAAATAATTCCTATTCTGTTGACATCACGCTTGAGGAAACCAGCCCCCTCATTGCCACAATCTGCTGGACTGATCCTCCTGGAAGTCCTGTTCCGCCAGCGTTAAATCCACCGGATAAAATGCTGGTGAATGACCTTGATATGCGAATCACCGGAAATGGGAAAACTTATTCTCCTTATGTCTTGAATCCGTCGCAACCACATTTACCCGCGACCACAGGAGATAATAATACAGACAATGTGGAAAAAATTTACATCGCCGGTACCGCACCGGGCACTTACACGTTAACCGTAAATCACAAGGGTACATTGACTGGCGGAAGTCAGGCATATTCTTTGATCATCAGTGCGAATTCAACTGCGCCAATACAACCGATATCAAATATAAAGTGGGAAGAACGATTTTCTACAACCACACCGCCGGAAGGCTGGCGAACCGTGGATAATGATGGCAGCGAATCGGTCTGGAATTTTGTTCAGAGCATTAATTTTACGAGTGGCAGTTCAGTATTTCCGCAATCAGGAATGAGTTTGTGGTTTTCCAGTTATAAAAATGCGAATGCAAGCGGGTTGATTGATGAATGGGTCATCTCCCCGCAAATTGATAATATCGAAAGCGGCGATAGTTTATATTTCTTTGCCGGCGCTGTGGGAGGAATTTATCACGATTCACTGCGCGTGTACATTTCAACCACCGGGAACCAACTATCGGATTTCACGAATCGCACCGCCTATTTTAAAGTCGACGGCATGGTCGGAGATTGGCATAGATACGGATTTGATTTATCCCAATTTGACGGTGAAAATATCAACATCGGTGTTAATTATTATATTCGACAAGGAGGACCAACGGGTATTCATTCGGACAATATTTGGCTGGACCATTTTATCATTACCACAGATACGACAAATATTGCACCCATCCTCTCGAACCCTATAAACGATATTACGCTGCCGGAAGATTTTGAGCCGTTGACAGTCGGTAATCTGAACGACATTTTTTATGATGAAAATAATTCCAATTTAAGTTATATCATTTCCACTGACGGGAACACTTCGGCGAATGAAAAGGAATCGATACTGGTGTTATCATCTGTGCCCGACTATTTTGGAATTAGCCAGGTGATTGTGGTTGCCAGCGATGGCAGAAAAAGCGTCGCCGATACATTTAAGGTGACAATAACCCCGATCAATGATGCGCCGGTGTTAAAGGGTGTTCCTGACATCTATTTTCTTGAAGACACCGAGTTCATGCTTCCCCTCAATCCGTTCGTAAGTGATGTCGATCATGACAGCTCCGGTATCCAGTTTTTTTATAACGTATTAAATGTTGTATCCACAGGTTTAGCCCGGAAAATTGAATCAGAGCCAGAAGATTTGATGATATCAATCGATTCTCTAACACACATCGCAACTTTCTCTGCGTCGCCGGATTCTAACGGCGAGTTCATTGTTGAGCTCACCGCGGTTGATGACAGCAGTGCGGCAGATTCTGACACGATTATAGTGACCATCGAGCCGATGAATGACCCGCCGGTGGTAAGTCGTAACATTCCTGACACCATCATCCGTGAAGACAGTGGTCCGGTAACCATTATTCCTGATTTGAAAATTTATTTCACTGACGTCGATCATGATCCGCTGAAATTTACCGCAGAAGCAGATGAGCATTTAACAACCAATATTAAAAATGATTCACTAATCGTCTCGCCCCATAATGATTTTTTCGGAAATGTGACCATTCGGATCACTGCTTCGGACGGCATTAAAGCCGCGCTGGGTACATTCATCGTCATTGTCAGTCCGGTCAACGATCCACCGTTGCTCTCCGGAATCCCGGACATCAGCTTTCCGGAAGATAGCAGTGCAACCTTACCGCTGCTTCCGTTCGTTGAGGACGTCGATACCGATTCGCTGCATATTTCATTTACCGCACAGGTGCTTACGGCGCAACCGTTTAAGCACAACGATGCGGTGCTGATCGATGTAACTGATCTAATCGTCACCATCGATTCCCTGTCATGGGTGGCGACTTTTACGAGCAGCAGCGATTCTGCGGGGCAGTTCTCCGTGCAATTCACAGCAGCAGATGACAGCGGCGCGACCGACAGTGATACGATTCAGGTAACCATTACGCCGGTCAATGATCCACCATTTTTAATCCAACAATTTCCAGATACTTCCATTTTTGAAGACAGTGGAATGAATGTGTTAATCAGCAATTTATATGCTTTTATCTATGACCCTGATGACTGGCCACTACATTTTGATGCTATAGCAGATAGCGGTTTGCAGGTCTCTATTCGCGGAGATTCGTTGTTCGCACTGCCGGATAGCAATTTTTACGGACTTTCCCGGATCCGGATTTCTGCCAACGACAGCATTCATATCGTTGCCGATACCTTTTCAGTCACTATTTTGCCGGTGAACGATCCGCCCCGCGTTACCAACATTCCTGACGTCATTTTTAACGAAGATAGCAGTTACACGCTACCGTTAAATCCCTATGTAACAGACATCGATAATGACAGTAGCCAACTGGATTTTAGCGCGGTCGTTTTAACTGCGCAACCGCTGCGAATCACAGACGCAATTATGGTCTATATCAGTGATTTGATGATTGACATCGATTCGCTAACAAATGTCGCAACGTTCACTTCCAGCAGCGATTCAGCCGGTATATTCAAAGTGGTTTTTACTGTGAGCGACACATCGAATGCTACTGATACAGATACAATTCAGGTAACTGTGAAGCCGGTCAATGATCCGCCGCTGCTGTTAACAGAACTTCCTGATACCACAATTTTTGAAGACAGTGGTATGAATCTTATCATCAAAGACATGTATCAATTTTTCGGTGATCCCGACAAACAGCAGCTTACGTTCAACGTCAATGCGGATAGTATGATACAAGTTCTCCTGCAAAACGATTCGCTGTTTGTCTCCCCTGCGCCGGATTTTTACGGCCAGGTGATGGTAAATATATCAGCTTATGATGGCTTTTTCACAGTAGCTGATTCATTCATAATCACAGTGCTCAATATAAATGACGCTCCGGGTTCATTTGAATTAATCGGTCCCACATCCGTTGACACCCTGAAATCAATTCTTGACCGGGTTGAATTCAACTGGCGCAATTCCATCGATGTAGATGACAGTGAACTGAATTATTCGCTGATAATTTACAACGGAATGCAAGATACCCTGATCTCCGGCATCCGGGATTCCTCCGTTACCTTCAATGGTTCTCGATTTTTTATTTACGGCAGGGAATATTGCTGGACAGTACTCGCATCGGACGGCAATCTGGAAACAGCAAGTCTGGACACACTCCTTTTGGTCATTCAATATTATGTGGATATTGCAGAAACACAGCTCAATATCCCGTTAAAATATTCACTGGAGCAGAACTATCCCAATCCATTCAATCCACTGACCAATATTCGATTCGGATTGCCACAACCTGTTCACGTAAATATTGCCATTTACAACATCCACGGTCAAAAAATCGCGACCGTAATCGATGAACAAAAAGAAGAGGGATATCACCTCATTTCGTACGATGCCAGCCATCTGGCGAGCGGCATATATTTTTACAAAATTGAAGCAGGCACTTTTGTACAAGTGCGTAAAATGATTTTAATGAAATAATTTTTAACAGGATCTACAGGTTCGTCCGGATAAAAAAAATATATTTTGCAGTATTTATCCTGTAAATCCGTTAATCCTGTCAAAAAAATCTTTTTTAAATAAAACAAAAAAAAGGAGCCCATAATGCAGGCGAAAAAAAGAGATGATTCATGCTTGCTCAAAGGATGTCTCGGATGTTTTGGCGTCTCAGCTTTGATAATCATTCTATTGCTCGTATTCATAATCGGCGGCGCATACTGGTTTTACAAAAACCGCCTGTTCCAGGAAGAACCCGCGTATACTACCACCAAAGAACTCTCAGCTTCCGAAGTCATCGTACTGAATAATAAACTACGTATCACCGAAAACACGTCTGCTGACCAGAACAGAATTGTCCTTAACGAAAGCGAGCTGACGCATTTGGTAAATACAAAACTTTCGGACCGCAAAACCATGCTGGACCTCGGAATAGAGGAAATTGATTCTCTGGATGTTGCCGCGGTGGATATTTCGCTACCGGAAAATGAAATGGACATTAAGCTGTCATTCAAACTCGGCAGCCGGTACATGAATCTGCGTTTAAAAGGTGTTCCCAAAGTCACTGGTAATAATCTGGAATTCAATACAAGCAATTTTACATTTAACAAATTCACATTGAACAATAACACGGTTCTCAAAAACGTCGACGAACAAGTAAACCTTGAAATTAACGATGCGCTCAAAAGATACGGACTGGCACAACACCTGGAACGGTTACAAAACCTGTCCATCGATCAGGGCAAATTAATACTTGATTTCAAAAATCAGGATTATTAAACAGATATAGAACATCCGGAATGAAGTGCCTTTACAGGTTTTCAACGAACTACCCCTGCGAAGGTTTTTAACAATGAAATAGCTTACAACAGACTCTTATGTAATCATCTTTATATTGAATAGCAAGTAAACCTTCGTAAGGGTTTTCCAACGATTCTTGAGTTCTTAAACATGCTGTTTATGCGATTCACTACAATGCACAAATGCATGCGGGTTAGTGCAATATGGCACAGATATAGGCGCACAGGAACATCGCACTCCAACTACTCATAAGATAATTAGTAATAATTAAATTACGTATTGAATCAGAATTTCAGGTAATATTTTATTTACATTGTATTTTGTAACTTTATCGATAAAAAATATTCACAGGAAATGATATGCCTGTTTATTCAATAGACAAGAAAATGAGATATCGTGACGGGAATTTTGTATTCCGGATTATGCAAAAAACAGTGGTACAATGAATTCGGAGCCGTATCACTTATCTCGTATCCCATCTCACGTTTTAAACCGTATCACATCAATATCGTATTTTTGAATTTTATAGCCGATAACTCGTTCAGTAGTATCCAGTAGCCTTGCTGCTTTTGCCCGGTTTCCGTGAGTCGATTTTAATGTATCCTGAATAATTTCCCGCTCATACGTAGCGACCGAATCTGTCAGCGAAAGCCGATGCTGCGTATCACTGCTTTCCGCAGTTTGAAGTGTGGGCGGTAAATGATAACTGTGAATGACCGACTCTTCACAAACAACAACCGCTCGCTGAACACAGTTTTCCAGTTCACGTACATTCCCGGGCCAATGATAGCGCATTAGCATATCGATCGCAGGAGTGGAAATTCTGCGGATCGGTTTTCCGAGCTGGCGTCCGTGTTTTAACATGAAATGATCGGCCAGTAAAAGGATGTCTGTTTTTCGCTCCCGCAGCGGCGGCAAATAGATTGCAAAGACATTTAATCGATAATACAAATCATCGCGGAATAAGCCATCTGTAATCATGTTTTCCAAATTCCGGTTTGTAGCGGCGATTAATCGCACATCAATTTTCACTTTTTCTGTACCGCCGACACGCTCAAATTCCTGCTCCTGAATCGTTCGCAACAATTTCACCTGCGTCATCGGACTGAGTTCTCCAACCTCATCCAGAAAAATTGTTCCGGTATCTGCTAATTCAAACTTACCCTTTTTTTGAGCAATCGCACCAGTGAACGCTCCCTTTTCGTGTCCGAAAAATTCAGATTCGATCAGATTTTCTGGTATCGCGGCGCAGTTCACACTGATGAACGGCTTTTCGTGTCTTAATGAATTATAATGAATCGCTGCCGCTATCAGTTCTTTGCCTGTGCCGGATTCTCCGCGAATCAAAACCGTGGTATTGGTTCGGGCTACCTGTGAAACCTGTTCATATACATCCCGCATCTTATGACTATTCCCGACAATATTATGAAAACTGTATTCCTCCTGAAGTTTTTGTTTCAGCATTACGTTCTCATCAACTAATTTTTTCCGCTCCATATTTATGACATGATGCACACGTATCGGCTGTAGTAATGCAGAAGCGACCAATGATAAAAATTTTAGCGAGATATCATAATCCCGTTTTGGGCTATACGGTAAACTCACACTCAATACACCCAGCGTTTTGTAATCTAAAGCAATCGGTACGCCGATAAAGCTTTGTTCACGGTTTTTGTTTGGATCCCAGGATTGCAGGCGGTTCAAAAACAGCGGCTCTTTGCTAACTTGCGGAACAACAATCGGTTTTCCGGTTTCCGCCACGCGTCCGCTTAAGCCCTCTCCAATTTTATAAGTGGATTTTATTCCCTCTTTACGGTACCCGATAGACGCAGCCATTACAAGCGAATTTCCTGCTTCATTCATTAACAATACCACGCCAGATTGAATTTTATACTGGTCTTGTAAAATGTGTAATGTTGCCTGCAATGACTCATTCAGGTCGAGATTACGACTAACAGCCTGATTGATTTCCATCAGAATGGATAACTTTCGCAGGTCAGACGGCATCTTTGATTGTGACTTTTTTTCGGATTTTTTTCGCTTCACTCTTGTATCATTATTCATTTTAAACACCTTAATGTTATTGCAGGATTGATAATCGCTTTGGGCGCTCTTTTATTCAGAACGTTTTTTCTAACCTGAATAGTCCATAATCCGGAACGCACAGAGTTCGGATTTTTTGAAAGATCATTATTTATGATAATTGGCGCATTTTGATGATTGTTTATTGTTTAACTTAAAATGTTACTATTCAGCATAGAGCTGTCATTCCTGCGAATGCAGGAATGACGCCTGAAGATACCTTAAAATTCAAAATTAAATGTGCAATCTAATTATAACCGACTATTTTATTATTAGTTGCAGTGCGAAACTTCTGTACGCCCCCTAACATACATTCAATTTATGCCGAAATTATATTTTCATTTTAGAATTTGAGGTTAAAATTGATGTTTCGCTGCCGCAACGTTTGTAAATAATTTCGGCTAAAAACTGTTACCCATATTGAACTTTTTAAAATCGTTTAAGTTAAGCCGCATTCAAATAGACTTCAAAATTACAAAGAGGAAAAATCTACAAATTTGTTACTTTAAAAAAAATAATACAAAATCGAATTAATAAATGCAAGTCCTTTTTTGTTTACGTGTAAAAAAACAGATTTCTTCATCGAGAACCATAAAAGCGTTTTATGTTTGGCGACTGTACGATAAATAATTTTAATTAAAGCAATTTATTAATAGTTGTGCAGCAATACTTTTTCTAAGTTTTCAACATTTTGGAAACGTTTGGCGTGTGAATTATTAATTTGTTCTGTGAAAAGCCGACAATATTGTATAATATAATAATACTCATACAAATTTGTCACAATAGCCGGGCGCATCATTAATTGAGTAATAAATACAATCAGTTGCAGAATATCAAATCTATAAAAGTTTTATAAGTATATCAATTTGCGATTTTTTTTATTAATTCAATAGATGCTATTAAATATGTAATCCATTAATTTAAAAAGCATTAGACCTGTCATACTATATTTCCGACAATATTGTTTGATATTTTTACTGTTCCTACATTTATGATGGTTATTTTTCACGATGATTATCATATTTTAGAAAGCCGCATTATTAAATATTATCATTAATTATTGTTTTATAGTAGTTTAAAAATTTTATATTTTACAGACGCCAGATTTATTGATCTGTGGCACATCAATTGCAAATTTGAAATCGAAAAAATATATCATTGGGGTGTAGCATAGCTGGCAATGCGCCTGGCTGTTAACCAGGAGATCGAAGGTTCGAGTCCTTCCGCCCCAGCACGTTTTTAAGCCTCGTTTTTTTAACATAATACGATTTAATCCCTGCCTCTATTAATTAATTCAGACTCTATCAGAAGGAGTAGTGTAAGATGACATTCAAACAATTTTTTGATTTTGCAACGCAGCATGGTGCAAAAATGGTTGATCTTAAATTCACGGATATGCTGGGAACCTGGCAACACTGCACTTTTCCTGTGGAAGCATGGGATGAAAAAACTTTCAATGAAGGTGTGGGGTTTGATGGTTCTTCCATAAGAGGCTGGCAGGGTATTCATAACTCTGATATGCTGGCTGTGCCGGATGTGAGCACAACCCGTATGGATCCGTTTTTCAAAGTTCCGACGGTTAGTGTTATTGCGAATATCATCGATCCGATCACAAAGGAAAAATATTCCCGTGATCCCCGGTATATTGCAGTGAAAGGTGTTGAATACCTTAAGAAAACAGGCATTGCCGATGTCTGTTTTATCGGAACCGAGCCAGAGTTTTTTATCTTCGATGAAATTCGATTTGAACAAAAACAAAATACCGGTTTCTATCAAATAGATTCTGTTGAAGGCGCGTGGAATACCAATCGAATTGAAGAACCGAATTTAGGTTACAAACCAAGCTATAAAGGCGGTTATTTTCCGGTAAGTCCCACAGACACTTATCAGGACCTGCGAACAGAAATGTCACTCAAACTCCAGGAATTGGGGATTGAAGTCGAAGCCCATCACCATGAAGTTGGTACCGGCGGACAGAGCGAGATCGACATGAAATTTACTGATCTGCTAAGAATGGCTGACCAGTTGATGTGGTATAAATACGTTGTCAAAAATGTGGCACGAAATGCAGGTAAAACAGTTACTTTTATGCCAAAGCCCATATTTGAAGATAATGGCAGCGGAATGCATATCCATTTTTCACTCTGGAATAACGGCACAAATCTATTTGCTGGTAACGGCTATGCAGGGCTGAGCGATATGACGATTCACGCAGTAGGCGGTTTGTTAAAACATGCGGCTTCTATTCTGGCGTTTGCAGCACCAACAACGAATTCCTATCGCCGTCTGGTTCCTGGTTTTGAAGCGCCGGTTAATCTGGTCTTCTCACAGCGCAACAGGTCAGCGGCAGTGCGAATTCCGATGTATTCAGAAAATCCCAAAGCCAAACGATTTGAATTTCGCTGTCCCGATCCCTCATGCAACGGTTACCTCGTTTTCACAGCAATGCTAATGGCAGTGCTCGATGGAATTCAGAATAAAATTGATCCTGGCAAACCATTGGATCGGGACATTTATGAAATGAGCAAGACAGAGCTGAAAAAATATGCAAAAGTACCTGCGTCGCTGGGCCGCGCTTTGAGAGCATTGGACAAAGACCATGATTACCTGACAGCAGGTGGTGTGTTCACCGAAGATCTCATCGAAAACTGGATCCGCTATAAATATGAATTTGAGCTTGAGCCGTTAGCATTGAGGCCGCATCCGTTTGAATTTCAGCTTTATTATGATAGCTAATTTTCTCCATATACGTTAAACGACAAACTCAAAAATGCATCTGACGAGTTTCCAATATAATGGGTTTGGTATTGAAGGCTTCTTGATTACTTGCAGGTGCATTTTTGTATTTTTATGATTTCAATAATTTATTTTAAAATGAAAAAAATCGGTTCACATATATGTACTAATGCCGGATTTCCCACTGCCCAGGGACTTTATGATCCGCGATTTGAGCATGATAGCTGCGGAGTTGGTTTTGTGGCTAATATCGAAGGATTTCCTCAACATGAAATCGTTGAACACGGAATTCAGGTTTTAATGAACCTGGAACATCGCGGTGCAATTGGTGGTGATAAAGCCACCAGTGATGGCGCCGGCGTACTCGTTCAAATTCCGCATACCTTTTTCAAAGAGGAGTGCCCAGAAATTGACTTCGTAAGCCCGGGGCATTACGCCGTAGCGATGGTATTTTTACCGTCTGATCCTAAATTAGCGGAACGTTGCATACGGACAATAAAATCCGTGATTAAACAGGAAGGCTGTAAACTTCTTGGTCAACGGAATATTCCGGTGGACCATGAACAATTGGGCGAATTGGCGCGGTTCACTGAACCGAAAAGCATTCAATTATTTATCGGCCGGGGTAAAATTTCTCTGGAACATTTTGAGCGAAAGCTATACATGATCCGGCGATTGGTTGAAAAAGAGGCGCTCAACTGGAAAAATGTTGATACCAGCCAATTTTACATTGTAAGTATGTCGAGCTACACAATTATTTACAAAGGATTGCTTACCGGCACGCAGTTGCCGCGATACTATCCGGACCTCGATGATATTCGTTTTAGTAGTGCGTTTGCCCTTGTTCACCAGCGATATAGCACCAATACGCTACCGACCTGGAATTTGGCCCAGCCATTTCGAATGGTGGCCCATAACGGCGAGATCAATACCATTCGCGGCAATATCCACCGCATGAGAGCACGGGAAGCGATTATGCAATCCGATCTGTTTGGGGAAGACCTTGAAAAAATTAAGCCGGTCATTATCGAAGGTGGAAGTGATTCGGCGATTTTCGATAATGCATTGGAATTATTAGTCATGGCAGGACGCTCGCTCCCTCATTCCATGATGATGATGGTACCGGAGGCATACGACAGCAGAATTCATATGAGTGAAGATAAACGAGCATTTTATGAATTTCATTCCGCTATTATGGAACCATGGGATGGGCCGGCAGCACTGGTTTTCACGGACGGACGCTATATTGGCGCAACTCTCGACCGGAACGGCCTGCGTCCTGCACGATATACGATCACTCAAGACGGACTCATTATTCTGGCGTCTGAAACAGGCGTCCTGGATATTCCCGCCGTGCAAATCAGAAGCCGGGGGCGACTTCAGCCTGGTAAAATGTTTTTAGTCGATTTAAACCAAAATCGGATTGTTCCTGATAATGAAATAAAAGCAAAAATCTCTCGCCAGCGACCGTATCGAAGATGGGTTAACGATAAGAGGATAGACCTGCGCGGCTTATTTATGCCGTCGCATATACCTGCGATTGAACCGGATCTCCTTTTACGGAAACAGCACGCATTCGGATACTCAAGCGAAGAATTGAATATGGTAATCGGGCCGATGGCTTCCAGAGGTCAGGAAGCTGTGGGTTCCATGGGAAACGATGCGGCGCTGGCAGTGCTTTCGGATAGACCGCAATTGCTATTTAATTATTTCAAACAACTATTTGCACAGGTGACTAATCCGCCAATTGATCCGTTGCGCGAAGAACTGGTCATGTCGTTGGAAAGTTTTTTAGGTAAAGAAAATAATTTTTTGGAAGAGACTCCTGAGCAATACTGCGGTTTGAAATTGCATCATCCCATTCTTTCTATCCGGGATATGACACGAATCCGAGAGGCCAATAATCCGGATATTACTGTTGCTGATATTGATATTATTTTTCCGATAGATGACGGACCAGACGCCCTTGAAAAATCGATGGAATGCGTCTTTCAACAGGCCAAACAGCACATTGCCAAGGGTTCAAATCTCATCATTTTAACAGATATAAATATCGATCAAAATCATGCGCCAATCCCGGCTTTACTGGCAGCAGCAGGCTTGCATCATTTTTTGATGCGACAGGGTCTGCGGAATTCCGTCGGCATTATTGTGGAAACCGGTGAAGCCAGGGAAGTGATCCATTTTGCCTTGCTGATCGGCTATGGCGCGGATGCAATTTGTCCCGATTTAGCCTTTCAAACCGTGCGCATGATGGCTGAAAATGATCTTCTGGAAAAACAACTGACTCCGGAAGAAGCCATGGATCAATATATCACTGCGGTTAAAAAAGGACTATTGAAAACATTCAGTCGTATGGGAATTTCTACGGTGCATAGTTTCTTTGGTTCACAAATTTTTGAAGCCATCGGCCTTAATCAGAAAATGATTAATAAATACTTTTCCGGCACTCCGTCAAGAATCGGTGGCATTGGATTACGCGAAATTGGCTCTGAGATTTTAAACAGATATCATCGTGGTTTTCCTGCGTCAGGGAGCCCTGAAAAATTGCTGGATGTCGGTGGCGCCTATCATGTACGGATTAATGGCGAAAAACATCTCTGGAGTCCGGAAGCTATTCATAAATTACAATTAGCGACTCGAACAAATGATTATCGCGTTTTTAAAGAATACACCCAATTAATCAATGATCAATCCAAAGAACGGGCGACATTACGAAGTTTATTTGAATTTAAACCCCAAAAATCCATTGCTATCGATGACGTGGAATCAGTGGATTCCATTGTCACCCGATTTGCATCGGCAGCCATGTCTTTTGGTTCAATCAGTCGGGAAGCTCATGAAACCATTGCTATTGCGATGAACCGGTTAGGCGCACAAAGCAATTCAGGGGAAGGCGGTGAAGATCCGATCCGGTATATTCGGTTGCCAAACGGAGACAGCAAACGATCTGCTATCAAGCAGGTGGCGTCTGGACGATTTGGCGTGACTACCGAGTACCTGGTGAACGCGGATGAGCTTCAGATTAAAATGGCGCAGGGGGCAAAACCCGGAGAAGGCGGACAGCTTCCGGGACATAAAGTGAGTGAAGAAATCGCACGGGTACGACATACCACACCAGGCGTTACACTTATTTCGCCACCACCGCATCATGACATTTATTCTATCGAAGATTTGGCACAACTCATTTTCGATCTGCGGATGGTAAATCCACAGGCAGTAGTTTCCGTAAAGCTGGTTTCGGAAATCGGAGTAGGAACCATTGCTTCGGGAGTTGCCAAAGCCAAGGCTGATAAAGTCATCATTTCCGGCCATGATGGCGGAACCGGAGCGTCGCCGTTGACAGCAATCAAACATGCGGGCCTGCCCTGGGAACTGGGACTGGCGGAAACACAGCAATCACTTATAGCCAACCGTCTGCGGGACAGAATTCGCGTTCAGGTAGACGGTCAATTAAAAACCGGTCGCGACCTGGCAATTGCCGCGCTGATGGGCGCTCAAGAATTCGGATTCGGGACGTCTATTCTCATCACGCTGGGCTGCGTCATGATGCGAAAATGTCATCTGAATACCTGTCCCGTGGGAGTTGCCACGCAAAATGCAACACTGCGATCACGCTTTACCGGAAAAGCTGAATATGTGGAACGATTTCTTCGGTTCATTGCGCAAGACCTGCGCGAAATTATGGCTGAAATCGGTTTTAAAACGATCGACGAAATGATTGGGAAAATCGATGTACTTAATTTTCATCCGGCGATTGATCATTGGAAAGCAGGGACTCTCGATTTGACGCCGTTGCTTCACCAAATTGAGAATATCAATTCAGACATCTGTCGCACTGTACGAAAGCAGGGACATTGCGTAGCGAATACACTGGATTATCAATTAATCAAACGCTGTAAACCAGCGCTGGAAAAGGAAGAGCCCCTGTCCGTTGAAATGCCCATTCGAAATACAAACAGAACTGTCGGAGCAATGTTGAGCGGTAAAATCGCTGCGCGCTATGGTAATGCAGGCTTACCTGAAGATACAATTAATCTTTGTTTCAAAGGATCGGCAGGACAAAGTCTTGGGGCATTTCTGGCAGAAGGGGTAAGCATAACGGTTGAAGGCGATACCAACGATTATGTCGGAAAAGGAATGTCCGGCGGGAGAATTGTGCTGATTCCTCCGCGCAACTCTAACTTTATGCCGCATGAAAACGTAATCGCGGGAAATTGTCTGCTATATGGTGCAACCGGCGGTGAGATTTATATTAATGGCACGGTGGGTGAGCGATTTGCCGTTCGGAACAGCGGAGTTAATGCCGTGGTAGAGGGTTTGGGAGACCATGGCTGTGAATATATGACCGGCGGTGTGGTAACAGTTATTGGCTCCACCGGAAAAAATTTCGCAGCCGGAATGAGCGGCGGTATTGCTTATGTGTATGATAGCACTGAATTATTTGATACAAAATGTAATTTGGATATGGTTGATCTGGAAACGGTGTGGAATCGGGAAGACCGGATTCGCCTGAGGAAGATGCTCGAAAACCACTATCGTTATACACGCAGTTCGCAAGCAAAAATGATCCTGGATAATTGGGAAGCCAATTTACCGCTTTTTGTAAAAGTAATGCCAATTGATTATCGAAAAGTATTGGAACGAATGCGAATGGACGAATCTGTGGCACGGGAAAATGTTGCCGCCACAGAGGAGGTTTTTGATGCCTAGACATACCGGATTTCTTGAATTTGAGCGTATGGATCCTCCTAAACGCCCGGTTGATGAGCGAATCCGGGATTTTAAAGAATTTGAATCAGAGCTCAGTGAACGCGAGCTGGAAGTTCAGGCCGAACGGTGCATGAATTGTGGCATTCCGTTCTGTCACACTATCGGATGTCCGGTATTCAATCGTATTCCTGACTGGAATGCGTTGGTATTCAGAGGGAAATGGAAAATGGCGCTGGAAATGCTTCATTCCACGAACAATTTTCCGGAGATCACAGGCAGGCTTTGCCCTGCGCTTTGTGAACCTGCCTGTACGCTTTCGATTAATCAGCCGGCTGTTACTATTCGGAATATAGAGTTACAATTAGCCGAGCGAGGATGGTTTGAAGGCTGGATTCAACCGGAAATGACAACAGATAAAAGCGGAAAAAGAATTGCTGTTATTGGTTCAGGACCTGCTGGCTTGGCTGCGGCCCAGCAACTGGCGCGCTCAGGTCATGAGGTTAGTGTTTTTGAAAAAGCCGACCGTCCTGGTGGAATATTGCGATACGGCATTCCTGATTTTAAAATGGAAAAATGGGTCATTGACCGCCGCATCGGGCAAATGCAGAAAGAGGGTGTTATTTTCGAGAACAGTGTTGACGCCGGTAACGACCTGTCCGCGCGCTACATGAAAAGACGCTTTGATGCAATCATTATTGCCACTGGCGCGCATGTTCAAAGAGACATTCAAATCCCGGGTCGGAATTTAAGAAACATTCATTTTGCAATGAACTTTCTAGTCCAGCAAAATCATATTATCGCTGGTGATGTGATTGCAGATAAACATCGTATCAGCGCCAAAAATAAAAATGTCGTGGTAATTGGTGGCGGTGATACCGGTGCTGATTGTGTGGGAACTGCGCGCCGTCAGGGAGCAAAAAGTATCATCCAGGTTGAGATTTTACCGAAACCACCGCTTCATCGTTCCCCATACAATGCCTGGCCAACCTGGCCCAATGTCTTCAAAACATCCGGTTCACATGAAGAAGGATGTGAACGGCTTTGGAGTATTGCAACAAAAGAATTTGCCGGAAACAGCAGGATCGAAAAACTGAGATGTGTGAAGCTAAAATGGGCGGATCACCAATTAAATGGTCAATGCACTTTTGAGGAAATTCCTGGCTCTGAATTTGAAATACAAGCCGAGCTGGTATTGCTGGCGTTGGGATTCGTTTCAATTGAACACAGTTCCTTAATTACAGATTTTAATATTGATACTGATGTTCGAAAAAATATTCGCGTCAATTCAACTTACATGACATCGGTGCCCGGAGTATTTGCAGCCGGTGATTGTGTGACCGGCGCGTCATTAATTGTGCGATCCATTTATCAGGGAAGAGAAGCGGCAGCAGGTGTTAACAGATATTTGTCCGGTAATAATTAGGATTTTTTTGGGAGGTATAAAAATATTTGTATCTTCTCAATATTTTATGGTAGATATGGGCGCTTGCCGCTATGCCGTATTTAAATATATTCCGTAGGTGTCACTTCGAGCGAAGTCGGGAAGTGACTCACTCGATACCTTTA
>CAZCJL010000136.1:0-17592 GCA_964498785.1 uncultured Cytophagia bacterium
TAAAGAGAATCCGAAAGCTTTGATGCACACCATCAATTATTGAATGGATACAAACATTGTACTCCAACTGCTTATAAAATTGTTAGTTATAATCAAAATGCACATTTACATTTAGAATTTCAGGAAAAAAAATAAAGACAGGTATATCTGGCGTATCTTTTTGGGCCGACTATAATCTTGCATAAAAATATAGTAATACGGAAAGCGTGAAATGTTGCCATTTTGCCGCTAAGATTTTTCATATTGAAATCTGAAACATTACTCAATTCAAATCGTTAGAACAGTTTACATCAAGATAAATGCAGATGTTTACCGGGTATATTTAATCGTTTGTAAACTATTTAATTTTATGGATTGCATATAGCACTCGGGCGTTAAGTAAATTTAGTCTATAAATGATAACAGATAAATCACAAATTTAAAGGAGGGTTTGATGCGAAATCAACAAAAAATTGTATTTATACTTTTATTCGCCATCCTGGCAGTGCAGTTCACAACTGTGATGGCAACTGATGTATTCAGGGATATTGAAATTCCCTACCAAAAATTTGTACTTGATAACGGTCTAACATTAATTGTTCATGAAGATCATAAGGCGCCCATTGTCGCAGTGAATGTGTGGTATCATGTTGGTTCCAAAAATGAAAAACCGGGACGAACGGGATTTGCCCATTTGTTTGAACATTTGATGTTTAATGGCAGCGAAAATTTTAATGATGATTATTTTCAAGCCCTGGAACGAGTTGGTGCAACGGATCTGAACGGGACCACCAGTGAAGACCGCACCAACTATTTTCAGAACGTTCCCACTTCAGCGCTGGATGTTGCGTTATGGATGGAATCTGACAGAATGGGTCATTTAATCGGAGCGATTGACCAGGCAAAACTCGATGAGCAACGTGGTGTTGTTCAGAACGAAAAAAGGCAGTATGAAAATGAACCTTACGGAATGAGTTACGAATTGATTACCAAATCGACTTTTCCGGCAGGTCATCCTTATTCCTGGACAGTGATCGGCTCCATGGAAGACCTGGATGCTGCGTCGTTAGAAGACGTTCACGAGTGGTTTAAAACCTTTTATGGCGCTGCGAATGCGGTAATATGCGTTGCTGGTAACATTGATCCGCAAACTGTAAAAGAAAAGGTGGAAAAATATTTTGGTGATATCCCATCAGGGCCGCCGGTTGCCAAACACGATGTGTGGATTGCCAAACGCACCGGAAAACATCGTCAGCAGATGCAAGATCGGGTTCCGCAGGCGCGCATTTATAAAATCTGGAATATACCCCAGTGGGGTTCCAAAGATGCGGATCATCTCGACCTGGTTAGCGATGTGCTGGCACTGGGTAAAACATCCAGATTATACAAACGGCTTGTGTACGACGAACAAATTGCCACGAATGTTTCCGCGTATGTGGATTTGCGTGAAATCGCCGGCCTGTTTCAAATAGAAGCCACGGTAAAACCGGGTGAAGATATGAAGAAAGTTGAGCAGGCCATTGATGAAGAATTAAACCGGCTGTTGAAACAAGGGCCGACAAAAAAAGAATTGAAACGAGTAAAAACGCAATACTTCTCCCGATTTGTGCGTGGTATTGAACGGATTGGCGGTTTTGGCGGCAAGTCCGATATTCTTGCCCGTAACGAAGTGTTTGGAGGAAGTCCTGATTTTTATAAAAAAACATTCGCTCACATCAAAAATGCGACGCAAGAAGACCTTCATACCGTCGCTCGCAGGTGGTTGTCCGATGGGGTTTATGTGCTGGAAGTTCATCCGTTTCCGGAATATGTGACTGTGGAATCGGATGTTGATCGTTCCAAATTGCCGGAACCGGGAACTCCGCCTGTTGCTCAATTTCCGGATTTGCAGCGCGCTACATTATCCAATGGATTGAAAATCATTCTTGCCGAGCGACACGCGGCGCCTGTCGTTAATTTTGATTTGTTGCTTGACGCCGGATATGCTGCCGATCAATTTGCACTTCCCGGGACAGCCAATCTGGCGATGAACATGTTGGATGAAGGCACAAAAAAACGTTCGGCCCTGGAAATCAGCGACGATTTAGCGATGCTGGGAGCACATATTTCATCAGGGTCAAATCTGGACATGTCTGTCGTTTCATTATCGACCCTCAAATCAACGCTGGACGATGCGTTGGAACTTTATGCAGAAGTAATTCTTGAACCTTCTTTTCCGCAGGATGATTTTGAGCGGTTGAAAAAACAGCAAATTGCGGGCGTCCGGCGGGAAAAATCTTCTCCGTTCCAGATGGCGTTGCGAGTGTTCCCGCAATTGCTTTATGGCAACGAGCATGCGTATGGATTGCCATTCACTGGGTCTGGTTATGAAGAGAGTCTTGCGAAAATGACGCAAGCCGATCTGGTGAAATTCCATCAAACCTGGTTCAAACCGAATAACGCCACAATGATCGTGGTCGGCGCGGCAAAGATGAATGAAATCGTTCCCAAATTGGAAAAGTTATTCCAGGACTGGGAAAAAGGGGATGTTCCTCAAAAAAATATTGCCAAAGTTGATCAAAAAGATGAATCAGTCGTTTATTTGCTGAATAAACCCGGTTCAATTCAATCGGTTGTTTTTGCAGGACATGTTGCGCCGCCAAAAGGCAATCCCGATGAAATTGCCATTGAAACAATGAATTACATTTTGGGCGGTTCGTTTACATCACGAATTAATATGAACCTGAGGGAAGATAAACATTGGACGTACGGCGCCCGCAGCGTGATTATTGATGCACAGGGACAGCGACCGTTTCTGACGTACACCTCAGTTCAGACAGACAAAACAAAAGAAACCATGATTGAAATCTCCAAAGAGCTGACCGGCATTTTAAACGAGCGCCCCGCGACTGAGGAGGAGCTTTCCAAAGCACAAAAGAACCAAATATTAAGCCTGCCGGGATCATGGGAAACAATCAACAAAGTCGCCGGTTCTATTCGGGATATCGTTCGCTACGAACTGGATGATAATTATTACCAGACCTACCCCGATGAAATCCGGGCATTAAAAGTGGCTACCATTGCTTCGGCTGCTAAAAAAGTGCTGCAACCAGACCAACTGGTGTGGATCGTGGTTGGTGATCGGGAAAAAGTCGAGGCAGGATTAAGTGAATTAGGTTATAGTAAAATTCACGTCATTGATACGGATGGAAATATTCTTGAATAATGAATAGTACCTGAAATTATAAATTGAATGAGCAATTCAATTAAAACCATGATTTTTGTTGATACCTGAATAGGCTACTTCCTTTTGAAAACCTTTGCAAGGGTAGTTCGTGGAAAGCCTCTAAAGGCGATTCATTCCGGAACGCACTTTCAATTTATGAGAAATAAAATTTTCATTTTACTATTTGTGGTAATACATAATTTATTCAATCATTTTAAAAATGCTTAATTAATGTAATTTTCAAATCATAAAAATGTCTGAGGCAGATGACTGTGTCAGGCATTTTTTTTATTTAAAAATGTTAACTTAAAGAACTTTAGTTAAATAGAAATGGTTTATTATTAATGATCGTTCATTTTCTGAAAGGAGAGGCAAGGTGAACAAAAAGTATTTTATTTTAATAGCCTGTGTCATTTTAATGACTATATCGGCCAGTCATGCCCAATCGAATATAATTCTCGCTGTACTAAATTTTCAAAATAATTCTGGAAAATCAGATTTAAATTATTTACAAGAAGCAATTCCTGAAATGCTGATCACAAATTTAGCGATTTCAAAACAGATTAAAATCGTGGAGCGAAACCGCATTCGTCACATTCTGGAGGAACAAAAGCTCTCACTCTCCGGCGCTGTTGATGAACAGACAGCAACCACTATCGGCAAATTGCTGGGAGCTAATTATCTGTTGTATGGAAGTATTTTCGCTTCTGATGACAAAACAAGGATCGATGCACGGGTCTCAAATTCTACAGACGGCAGCGTGGTTATCGCTGAAAAAATGGAAACCGATGCGAACATGGACCTGATAGAAATATTGGATCAATTGTCATTAAAGCTAATCAAAGGATTAACAGATGAACAATTCAGTTTGGATTACGTGGATGATGTTCCCGTCTTTGCGGTAACAGATGATAAACTTGTTGCGGCTACATGCGTAATGGATAACGCGTATCGACTTATAAACTCCCATGAACCCAATTACCTGCTCATCAATTTAAAGGCAGGAAAATTAAAGACAAATCGTCAGCGGGTTCCGCTAAATATTTCTATGGTGCTCGATAAAAGCGGCTCCATGGGCTCGGAAAATAAACTTGAAAATGTAAAACAGGCCGCGCTGTTTGCTATCGATAATTTAAGCTCCAGTGATTATTTCTCGCTGGTTACGTACGATACGCACGTGTATAATCCCATTCCGGCTGCCCGGGTAAAGGACAAAGAAATTCTGAAAGCTAAAATACGGGAGATTGAATCCGGTTCTTCGACAAATTTAAGCGGCGGCATGTTAGAGGGTTATGCTCAAATAGAACGCTATTTCCAAAATGGCTTTGTAAATCGAGAACTGCTGCTCACAGACGGTTTGGCAAATACCGGTATCACAAATTCTCACCAATTGAAGAATATTGTTTCCGAAAAAAATCGCGCCGGTTTTACAATTTCTACATTTGGCGTTGGCTTGAATTTCAACGAAGATTTGCTGACAACACTGGCAGAATTTGGCGGAGCGAATTATTATTATATTGAAAGCCCTGAAAAAATCGCCAATATATTTGCAAATGAATTGCAGGGCCTGTTATCGGTCGTCGCTCAAAATGCCTCGCTAAAAATAGAGTTGGAGGATGGGGTTGAATTGATTGATGTTTTTGGATATTCTTTTGAGAAAACAGCGAAACAGGTGTCCATCAAATTGAATGATATTTTTTCAGAAGAAATTAAAACAGTCCTGGTAAAGTTAAATCTGCCGTCTTCTCACAACAACGAAATCAAGGTATGCGATGTATCACTGCAGTATGATGATGTCGTCATTCAGAACAAACGGATCAGAGAGACGTTTAAATCAACAATAAAGCGAACATCGGATTTGAATCTTGTGGAAAAGGGTAAAAATCTGTATGTCCATGAAAACATCACTCTGTTCGAGTCCGCACGATTGATGGATGAGGCGATTACATTGGTTGATAAACGCAATTTTGAAGAAGCAAAAAAAATAATGGATACGAATATCGATTTTTTACAAGCCAATGTTTCTCTCAAGTCTTCCAAACGAGTAAAACAACAGATGTTAAATGCGGTAAAATATTCGGATGAACATAAAAATGCCGCGGAGATGAATGTTGAAGAAATGGAATTGATGCAAAAAAGCGTAAAATATAAAAATTATTTGCAAAAAAAGAAAAAGTAACTTATATTGTATAATTACTGAACTCCAAAAACGAGTCCTGTTTTGAATGCTAAACTTGATACGAAAAATAAAATTGTAAAGAACTGGTTACCCCGATATACCGGCACTCCATTGGAAGAATTTGGCAATTGGATTTTACTTACCAATTTCCAGAATTATGTTGATAAATTTGCCAGGCGATTTGATGTTCCTGTTCGCGGCATTGGCGGACCAATGACAACCGCAACCAATTCTGACAGGATAACCATCATCAATTATCGTATGGGAAGCGCTAATGCAGCAACTATCATGGATTTATTGACAGCCATTTCAGTAAAAGGTGTCCTTTTTTTAGGCAAATGTGGTGGACTTAAAAGATCAACAGAGATTGGCCATTTTATTTTACCGATTGCAGCAATCCGCGGGGAAGGAACAAGTAATGATTATCTTCTGCCTGAAGTGCCTGCACTACCAAGCTTTAAATTACATAAATTTATTTCCAATATTATTCTGGAACATGGGCATCAATATCGCACCGGCGTGGTTTATACAACGAATCGCCGGGTATGGGAATATGATAGAAATTTCAGACAATACTTAAGAAAAGTCGGTGCTCTGGCAATCGATATGGAGACAGCGACTATTTTTGTTGTCGGGCATGTCAACCATATTTCCCGTGGAGCGTTACTGCTGGTTTCTGACATCCCAATGGCGCCGGAAGGAGTAAAAACAGATTATTCTGACCGTGTGGTGAACCGTCAGTACGTGGATTTGCATTTGGAAATCGGAATTGAGGCTTTACAGCGTATTCGCTCGGAAGGAGAAACAATCAAACATTTTACATTTTAAATGAGGTATAATATGTCGATTCATCGTAAATCTGGTTTTTTGGTAATCTCTTTTCTGCTTTTAATAACATTGTGTGTGTATTCGCAGGAAACGTTTTACAAAGCCACGAAAAATTATTACGGTAAAACCGATACAGTTCTTTCCATGGATTTTTCCAAAATTACCAAACCTGAATCCATTGAAACGTTCGGCCCATTATTTCATTTTCCACCTGTTCGGCAGGACACAACAGGGACATGTTGGGCATTTTCCACAATTTCATATTTGGAATCTGAATTATACCGCCTGGGGAAAGGGAAAATTAAGCTTTCGGAAATGTTTGTGGTTTATCATGAGTATTTGGAAAAAGCAAAGCGATTTGTTACTTATAAAGGAAATTCGGTTTTCCAGCAAGGTTCGGAGGAAAATGCGGCAATTCTTCGCATAAAACAGTATGGAGTTGTTCGTAGAGAAAATTATAACGGTTTATTGCCAGGACACACAAAGCACAGCCACGGGCCAATGATCAAAGAATTGAAAACCTATCTCGCGTTTGTTGAAGAAAACGGATATTGGAATGAAAAACTTGTGCTGATGAACGTAAAAATGATTCTGAATAAATATATGGGAGAACCACCGGTAACCATTACTGTGGATCAACGCGGCGAAGTTACCCCAATTGAGTACGTCACCGATGTTTTAGAGCTTCCCCTTGATGATTACATGGACTTTATGTCGTTTCGGTACATTCCGTTTTATACAAAGGGTGAGTATCGGGTGCCTGATAATTGGTGGCACAGTATCGAGTATCACAATGTTCCGTTGAACGAATGGTACCAGGCAATTAAAATCGCCATTAAAGATGGATTTACAGTCGCCATTGGAGGAGATGTTAGTGAAATTGGCAAATCCGGCGAAAATGACATTGCCATTATCCCTGATTTTGACATCGATCCTCGTAAAATTAATCAGGACGCCCGGGAATTTCGCTTTTCTAATGATACATCAACTGATGATCATGCTTTGCACATTGTTGGCTTTACGCATCATGACGGATACGATTGGTTTCTGATCAAAGATTCCGGCTACAGCGCAACAAAGGGAGAAATGAAAGGATACTATTTCTTTCGGGAAGATTTTATTAAATTAAAAATGCTGACATTTTTGGTTCATAAAGATGCGGTTAAACATTTATTGAATAAGTTTTAACTTTTACTGAATTGTGTCTTTTTAAACAAAAAATCATGCACCACGCTATTAAGCAGTTACCATTATCACAATCTGTTTTAAGTAAAACTAGTAAACATTTACTTGTACTTAGCATGTTGCTATTAAAAGTATTACAAAATATAAACATAAGGCTGACTTAAGAAGGTAATTAGATTAATCGTAAATATTCATTTTAATATTTTTGATATGCAACTATTCATGTGAATTATTTGCAATAAAAATGATTATAATTAAAAAAATGCTTGCAAATTTTCCGACAATTATTTATATTGGTGTATAGTTTTATTATTAAACAATAGTTTTACCGTGATCCGGATAATGATAATGATAATTCCTGTTTATAAATTTCTTCTCATTATTGTCACCTTAAACCCTTTTTTCCCCACCGGAAAAATATTTACTTCATTAGTTGAACGAACGTTTTTATCATCAAAAATAACGGGCGTAGATCAATATAACAAAAAACCCTCTTTACTTGTTTCCAGACAAGTATTTTTTTTATCGTGTGAAATTGGCGTGAGGATGGGAGCTCTGTATTTAAAAGAAACTTCTCATTGATATGAAGAGTGTTTAAATGAACTATACTCATACAGGTTCAAGTTTAAAGGTCGCAAAAGTCCTCGCAAAATTCATGACAAGTATTCATTGTTTGGCTGATTTTTTTTTTACAAACCACAATCATTTATGAGAATATATATCCGATTGATTTTCTGCCGCATTGCAAAAACTGATGCGTAATCTGTGAAATAATGACGTAAATTCTGATCGCTATTTTCGAACATTGAAATTTTAAACATAATAACTGAAAAGGATGACAATGAAAACACGCATTGCGAAAGTTGGTATATTGAGTGATAGTCATGATAATATGGACGCGCTAAAGAGCGCTGTGACGGTTTTTAATGATTGTAACGCTAATTTGGTGATTCACGCTGGTGATCTGGTATCCCCGTTTACTGCCCGCGAAATCGATAAGTTATCCTGCCCGATTGTGATTATGTACGGCAATAATGATGGCGAAATTCTGGGTTTGAACAAAACATTTCAGGGGAAAATTTTCCAACCGCCTCATACAATTGAAGTCAACGAAAAAAAAGTGCTAATTTTGCACGATCCCGTTCTATTGAAAGAATTAGAAAAGACAACTGCCTTTGATGTCATTATTTATGGCCACCTCCATGAAATTGACATCCGTTCTGGTAAACCGATGATCATTAATCCCGGTGAATGCGGAGGATGGCTTACCGGTCGTAAAACAGTGGCGATCTGGAATGTTGATACGGATGATGTTGAATTAATCGATTTATAGAAAGGAACCGATGATCTCATTTTCGAATACGCGGAAACAGGAGCTGTTTGCTAATTTTCAAAACAAAAAAATAATGGTGCTGGGTGATCTGATGCTGGATCGCTATCTTTGGGGAACCGTGGTCCGAATCTCTCCGGAAGCGCCGGTACCAGTTGTTGAAGTCGACGAAGACGCAGTTCGACTGGGCGGTTCGGCGAATGTTGTTAATAATATTCGCTCGCTTGGCGCAATTGCCATTCCCATTGGCGTGGTGGGCAACGACGAACCCGGAGATAAGCTGATCGAACTGTTTCAAGAAATGGACTTTGACACCACAGGAATTATTACGGATAAGTCCCGTTTAACTTCTGTCAAAACGAGAATTATTGCACACGGACAACATGTTGTCCGGGCTGATCATGAAACAAAAGAACCAATTCAAACCAAAATAATGAATGAAATAATTGCTCGTGTGAAACGATATATTGATGATTGTGACGCAATAATCTTTCAAGATTATAATAAGGGATTGTTAACCCAAAAACTCATTAAAAAAGTGATTCAAATCGCAAATGAAAAACAACGAGTGATCACCGTTGACCCGAAATTTGATAATTTTTTTGAATACAAACATGTTACTGTATTCAAGCCCAATCGAAAAGAATTGCAGGATGCACTGGGTGTGAGAATCGTGACAGATGAGCAGCTTTTTGATGCATGCTATAAACTAAAACAAACGCTGGAATGTCAGAATTTGTTAGTAACTCTTGGCGAAAGAGGTATGTGCCTGTTTGACAACCAAAATGATCTGTCCTTGATTCCCACGAAAGCAAGAAAAGTACATGATGTCTCCGGCGCTGGCGATACGGTTATCAGCACTTTAACAGTCGCTCTGGTTGCCGGCTCAACCATTAAAGAAGCAACAACATTGGCAAACTATGCAGCCGGTATCGTTTGCAGCGAAGTCGGCGTCGTTCCAATCCATATTGATCAATTAATCGAAACAATTGAATGAAACCACCAAAATTGATATATCTCGCCATATCAACTTTTGCAATTTTACAAATTAATAACAGTATGGCGAAACATGATAACTACTGGCAACAACATGTTCAATATATCATAACTGTGGAATTAGACGCGAAAAATCATATCTTAAATGGCAAGGAAAAAATTTGTTATACCAACAATTCGCCGGATACGCTCCAAGAAATATATATGCATCTTTATGCAAATGCTTTTCAGGAGCACTCTCAGATGGCGAGAGAAATGCTTACGTGCGGTATTCATTTAATTGCAGAGGAAGAAAATAACGGATATATTAAAATCCGCGATTTAAAAATATCTTATGACACGGCAACTCCGGTCAAATATTTGAATTACAGAATTTACGAAACATTAATGAATATCTCGCTTCCCCGGCCGCTTGAACCTGGTGGAAATTTAAACCTGGAGTTGAGCTTTGAAGTAAAAATCAGAAAATTTAATACCGAGGGTGGTAAAGGTGGTTATATTGGAACGCATCACGTTATCAGCCAGTGGTATCCTAAAATATGTGTTTACGATAAAAACGGATGGAATAATATACCATATCACTGGCTCGGCGAATTTTATGGTGAATTTGGTACTTTCGACGTCACAATAAGCACTCCTTATGATTATATCATTGCCGCCACAGGCGAGGTAATTTCCGGGAATCCGGGCTGGAGGCTCGTTCAGGTGGATTCAACTCACTCAACTGGAATTCATGCAATTCGAAAACATCTTTCAGAGAAGGGCGGTAAAAATCTAAAACGCAGCGCTCGCTTTTATGCGAAAAATGTACATGATTTTGTGTGGGTTACAAGTCCTGACTTTGTTTACCAAACAGGGACATATAAAAATATAACGATTCATGCGCTTTATAAATGGCAAGATAGCGAAGCATGGCAGGATAAAGTTGTTTCAAGGTGCATTCAGTCCATTAAATGGCTAATGTCGTACATTGGAGAATTTCCCTACGACCAGTTGACAGCGGTTCAGGGAGTCGGGCGGTACAGTATGGAATATCCGATGTGTGTTGTATTGGGGATGAGCCGAGCAAACACAATTTTCCATGAAGTAGCGCATACTTATTTTTATGGCGCGCTTGCGAACAATGAACAATCCGAGGGTTGGCTTGATGAAGGACTGGTAACATATTTAACAGAGCTTTTTTCTGATAATTTAAAGGCCAAAGCAAGCATAAAATCAAATTTGTTTAAGCGAGATATATTAAGCGCAACCTACTACTCGATTCGATTGAATTACCTTTTATACTATCTGTGCAGCGATTTACACATTCCGCTGGCAACTCCCTGCTATCAGAACAGAAACCAGACATCCTATAGTCTTAATAATTATGTTAAAGGATCATTCTTTTTTAGAATGTTAAATTATGTCGTCGGAGAAGATAATTTTAAGAAAATATTGCAAACGCTTTATCAAAACTACAAATTTCAACATATAAATGAACAGCGCCTGTATCAGATAGCACAAGAGTTTAGTGAATCAGATTTGGGTTGGTTTTTCAAACAATGGCTGCATACGACCGTTGTAGTTGATTATGCATTAAATTCATTTGAGAAAAAAAAACAACAAGATGGTACATGGAAAACCAAATTGAAATTGGTTCGTCTCAGTGACGGAATTATGCCATTCGATGTTGCATTGATTACAAAAAATGGCGATAAACTCAAGCAACGATGTGATGGTAAAAGCAAACATTCCGAACTTACATTCTATTCCAGGGCTGAACCGGTGGATGCGATTATCGATCCCGATGATCGCATATTGGATGTGAACCGGTTGAACAACAGTCGTCTGAAGTTTAAATTTATCCTGTATCCAGATTATCCAAACCTCTATTATCAGCCAAGAGACCGTTATTTAATATCCGGCTGGCCACAAGCATGGTATAACGATGTGGATAAATTAAAAATTGGCGCCAGATTTTTTAGCGGTTATCTGAACCGGCTTTATCTAACAAAAACATATCTATGGTATAGTTTTGGTTCGCGTCAGGTCGATTTTGACGTGAAATTTACTCATCCGCCTGGTTTTTTCCGAAAACATTTGTGGTATAATCTGCAAGCAAAAAAGGTAGAAGGCCGTGTTGTCGCCGATGCAAACCTGTATTGGATTAAACGATATTACCTTTTTAAGCCGCCGGTTCATAAAATTAAACTCGGTTTCAAATCCTATCAATTGCTTGACCAGGATTATGTACAATATAACCCTGGTGGAATAAAATATGCTCTTTGGGATAAGACAAAAATCAATAAACTTTATTTTAATTTAAATAGCGCGTACGATAAATTAACTGACAACTTTAATGTTGACTTAAGAATTCAATATTCGAATCAGACTTTCGGAAGTGATCGAAATTTTCTGAAAGTGATGATTACAAATCTGAATCAACATTACTTTTTTTCACCAAAATTATCGTTGACAATACGAAATTTCTTTGGTTTTATTCTTGCGAATGAAGGCGAGACTCCGATTCAGGAAAAGCTATTTTTAGCTGGTGGCAGTCCAATAGATCAATTTGAAAAAATACATCTGCGAAGCAGAGGTGCGCTTCCGGGTTGGTTGCCTTATCATTTTCCTGGCGATGGAAACCTGCGTGGTTACAGCACAAAAATTTACAATCAGGAAATGCCATTATCCACTGATAAAATCTTTACCACAAACGTTGAAATCGATCACAGAAAATTGAACGGGAAAGTAAATTCACTCTTTAACAAAATATTTCTCGCGAAAATTGAGTCAAAAGTTTATCTGTTCTCTGATGCCGGCATTTTCCGCACAAACAAAAACAACGCCGATCTTATTGCTGACGCTGGTATTGGATTTACTTTTGTTAAAAATATTATTGATGTAAACCGGTCATTGCGAATCGATTTTCCCCTTTGGTTGAGTAAACCTTCCCCCGGACGTCCGCCCGGAAAAGAACGACATTTCCGGTTTCGCTGGTTGATGAGTTTTGAAACAAATCTATAAATTTCATTTCCAGTACATTACATTTTATAAATATTCATAAATTTCACTTGCCACAGTGATAACATTTTTGTATTTTAAATATTTAAACGGATTTGTAATCAATTCTTAAAACAAAGGATAATGGATGAAAGTGCTTCATTTTTCAGATACGCATCTGGGATTTTCTGAATACAACAAGCTCGATCCCAATACCGGGATTAATCAGCGAGAACAAGACTTTTACAATTCGTGGAATTACATCATCAATCAAATTATTGAAAACAACCCAGACCTGGTATTGCATGCTGGTGATTTATTTCACACAACCCGGCCAAGCAACCGGGCAATTGCAATTGCTTTTGACGGGATTCGCAAAATCAGTGACACCGGTATCCCGTTTGTCATTGTTTCAGGAAATCATTCCACGCCCAAAATTAAAGCAACCGGATCGATATTTGAATCCATTTCACCGTTTCCGAATGTCTATGCGGCATATCAGGGACGATATGAGATGTTTAATATTGACACTCTCAATATCCATTGTGTACCGCATTGTTCTTTAACCGAAGAATTGGAAAAAGCCTTTAGCGATATTGTTTTTCACCCGGAATCAGAATATAATGTTTTGCTGACTCATGGCGCCTGGGCCGGAAGCAGTCATTATTCCATGGGGGAATTTAACGAACAGCACATCCCTGATCCGGAACTGGCGTTGAATAAAAAATTTGATTATATTGCATTAGGACATTATCACAAGCACATTAAAATTGACGACCACATCATTTATTGCGGTTCCACCGAGCGCACCAGTTTTAATGAAGCGAACTACACTTCCGGTTATATGTGGGTCGATTTAAAGAAAAAATCTTTTGAATATGTAGAAATTCCATCCAGAAAAATGATAAAATTATCTCCGCTGGATTGTAATGATTTAACCGCTTCAGAAATTTATCTGGCTCTGGAAAAAGCATCAACCCCGGATCTGGAACAGGCGCTTGTTAGTCTGGAGTTGAAAAATATCCAACACGATACACTCATTAAACTGGACTGGCGGGAGATTGATAAACTCTTTGAACAGGTTTTTTATTTGGAAAAAACATTTTCACATATCGAACCAGGCGGAACCAGAGCGACCTCCTCATCGTTTGATTCCTTGATGGTTGAGTTTGAAAGATACATTGATCAATTATCTTCAACCGATCTGGACAGAGAACGAATGAAAAAATTAGGTCTCAATTATCTTTCTGATGAATTAGAAGAATAACCACATCTTTCCGAGTTCCGATGTTTATAAAATTTGATCACTCCAAATGAATGATTAATTATTTTTTAAAAAACGTATTGCTCAGTTTAATTGTCTGGACAGCAAGTTTACAGGCACAAATAACAACAATCTACGGTCCTTTTAATTTAACTGATAAAACATTTTCATTTACAATTGACAGTGCTCAGATTCAGTATACCCTGCCGGACAGTTTCATTTTTACAGATTCAGAAACGGTGACCACCGGCGATAGCGTGCTAACACGAGCTGTAGATTATCAGCTTAATTATATCGATGGAATGTTTATTCTAAAAAAGCAATTGCCTGTTGGCGAGGAAATTAATGTTCACTATCGCATTCTCCCGATTGAATTGGAAAAAATATATTTCCGCCGCAAACTTGTTTTCAAAGGGGATAGTGTCAGGACAATTCACCGATTACCAGAACCGGAAGAACGTTCAATAACCCCGCAATCAGCACTCCGAAAAAGCGGTAGTATTGTCAGGGGAATTTCATTGGGCACAAATCAGGGTTTGAAAGTGGAATCCGGTTTACGAATGAATATCTCCGGGAAAATTGCGGAAAACGTTGAAGTGGTTGCTGCACTCACAGACCAGACAACACCGATTCAACCTGAAGGAAATACGCAAACACTCAATGAAATCGATAAAGTGTTTGTAGAATTAAAGAGCACTCATTTTAATGCCACCCTCGGCGACTATTATCTCGCTTTTGAAGGAAGTGAATTCGGGCGCTACAACCGAAAGTTACAGGGAGCAATGGGTACTGCATCATTTCGCGATACAGAGGTGAAACTATCCGGAGCAGTTTCCAAAGGCCAATATACCACAAATCGATTTATGGGACAGGAAGGTAACCAGGGACCTTATCAGTTGCATGGAATAAATGGTGAGATTGATATTATTGTTCTGGCCGGTACGGAAAAAGTATGGATCGACGGTGAACTGTTAACCCGTGGCGAAAATAATGACTACGTAATTGAGTACAGTATCGGACAACTTACTTTTACCCGAAAACAATTGATTGCAGCAGAATCCCGAATTGTTATCGATTTTCAGTATTCGGATTTACAATTTCGCCGAAATTTATATAGTGCAAAAACAACCACCTCGTTTTGGAATGATAAACTAAATCTTGATTTTCGACTAATTCATGAGGCAGATAATAAAGACAATCCGCTCGATTTTACATTATCCGATGAAAATCTTCACCAATTGAAAAATGCAGGCGATAATATTGATTCTGCCTACGTTTCAGGGGTCAATTACATAGGGCATGGAAAAGGATATTATACAAAAGTGGATTCCGCTGGTCTGCAATTTTATAAGTATGCTGGTAAAGATTCAGGCGATTACAATATCGGTTTCAGTTATGTTGGCAGTGGCAAAGGGGACTATCGATCCATTGGTTTTGGCAATTATAAATTTGTTGGTGATGGCAATGGCAACTACAAACCGGTACTTTTCCTGAAGCCTGCGCAAAGTCATGATTTAGCAGACTTGTCATTAAATATGAATCTCGGAGAAGGGCTGTCAATAAACAGCGAATTCGCAGCCAGCCGGTTCGACCGCAATACGTATTCCGATATAAATGATAACGATAATAGCGGTATTGCCCATACAACAGCATTTCGTTTTCAGCCGCAACGGTTTTCAGTTGGCCGGCTAAATCTCGGCAAATTATTAATAAACGCCAGGCTGCGGGTTGTGGATGCAAAATTCCGCTATATCGATCGTGCCGAAGAAGTGGAAAAGAACCGAAAATGGGACAGCGATGACGTTACGACAAATCAGGAAAATATCCGGGAAATTTCAGTGGATTATCAACCGGTGGAACAGATGAAACTGGCCGCCGGATTGGGTTATAACTCAAAAGGGGAACGATTTGATTCCCGGCGCCAGAACGCGGAAACTCAAATAGCATTTTCGCGTTTACCTGAATTGCAATATCGGGCAGAACGGATCGAAAGCGATAACCAGGCGTCATTAAAAATGAGTGACTGGCTGCGACAGTCTGGCCAGGTGGATTATCAACTGTGGAAATTAAGGCCGTTGTTTGCTTATCTCGGAGAAGATAAAAAAGAAACATTTACAGATACACTCACCATGGGTTTCAAATATGATGAATTTACGGCCAGCCTGCAGTTGAACAATTTTAAAAAAATGTCCATGGAATTTACTATTATTCAACGGGATGATCAACAATATGAGCACAACCGGTTGCTGCCTTATTCAAGTGCAACCACATATAAATCAGGCTGGAATTATTCAATCAACCGAAATTTATCAGCATCTCTGGAATATACGCACCGGGAAAAGCAATATGAAAACCCGGAACTAAGCGCCACTCGCACCGATCTCGGTGATGCGAAACTGGCGTATTCACCTTTCAACCGGGCGCTTACAACAAGCTGGAATTATCAAATATCCAACACCCAGGTGGCGAAAAAAGAACGGGTTTATTTGAAAGTTGCACAGAGCGAAGGAAATTACCGCTTTAATGAACAATCTGGCGAATACGAACCTGACGATCTTGGTGACTACGTGTTGCGCATCCGTCAGACCGATGAATTTGTGCCAGTGGTAGAATTGCGGGCAAGCACCCGAATGCAATTTACTCCCAAAAGGCTGTTTAATGAAAAAAAGCTCACTGGATGGCGGAATTGGCTTTCTTCTATTACTGCAGATACTTATATTCGACTCGAAGAGAAGACAGAAGAAAAAGATGTCTGGTCTATTTACCGGCTCGATTTAAGCAAATTTCAGCGGCCGGATAAAACGATTTTCGGCAACAACTCAATTCGACAGGATATTTACCTGTTTCAAAATAACCGCGATTTTTCAATTCGATTTCGATTGGACACACGTGATGAGGTAAACTTTCAATACCTGGATGGTGGTAATATCTTTGATTTTAACGAAAAATCGATCCGGGCCATCTATCGTTTTTCTAACAAACTAAGCTTCCAACTGGATGGCAGCAGTGAATATAAATCGTATGATTATACCAATCGTACTGATAAAATTATCCGGGATAACAATCTCGCACTGGATTTATCGTTTCGCCCGAAGCAGATTATTGAATTTGCTCTCAAATCAAAAATCGCGATAAAAAAGGACGAAGCGCAGAATCCAAACACAGAGGCAAAAGAGTTTTCGTTAATGCCACGGGTAAATTATTCATTTCGGGACAAAGGGAAATTGCGCGTCGAATTTGAATATACCAACGTTGAAGTGAGTCCGAAAAACAGAATTATTCCATTTGAATTAGTGGGCATTAACCGCGCCGGCGCTACGATGAGGTGGCTGACTGCGTTAAATTATAATATTTCCCGTTACGTCAGGGCAACGCTCAGTTACAGTGGTCGAAAGGAACCGGATCGTCCAGAAACAATTCATGTGGGACGCGCGGAAGTACGCGCCTATTTTTAAAAAGATTTATCTTGATTGTTACATGATGTCTGATTATCTTAGTGAAATTTTTAATCAGCTAAAATTCGTTACTATTCAGGCGTCACTCCTGCGAATGCAGGAATCCCCTAATTTTATAATAATCAGGAGATTTTGGGACAAGCCCGGAATGACATTTTACAAAAAAATCAGACTTATGATACAGCTCCT
>CAZCJL010000137.1:0-17456 GCA_964498785.1 uncultured Cytophagia bacterium
TAAAAACTTCGGAAGTTTGCAATATTATCATGATAGAGTTACAATACCAAAAATTAACGGCGCGAGAAGCTGCGGAGCAGCGATAGTAACCACAATATTAGCAGTATCACTATCGCTGGGTCGAACTGTCTCCGCAGGCTCACGCCTGCGGTAACTCACTCGCCCGGTTGCTAACGGATTAATCGGGTAAATCAGATGCCTCTCTGTTGTGAATCGGCGGTGCGAGTGAAAAGGCTTGTTTTTTCTGCCCTGAAAGGGCGGGATTTTTATTTGTTGCAGGAGAAATATAACCACAAGATGAATCTCATGGCAATTCATTTTAACCAATTTTAGTCACGGATTGACACTGATACACACGGATTCTTTTTAATCCTTGATTCAACCGTGTGGATCAGTGGCGTATAATTATTATATGACGCAGAGCATCATATAATGCGTGCCGCCGAAAATCGGCCGTACGAGAAATGTGGATAATTTTGATTGCTCGAGCTACCAACTCAATCGCTCAAAGGCATTGAATCGGTGTATTATCGCAATAACAGCATTTTGTTTACGACATCAAATGTTGAGGTGCGCAGGCGGTATAAATAGAGGCCGGAGGGATAATCGTCTGCATCAACTGTAACCTGATAGGAGCCTGCCGGCATTGGTCTTTTCTGATAGATGGTATCGATTTTTTGGCCAAAAGTATTGTAAATTTCCAGGGTTGCTTCACCTCTCTCTTTTAAATGAAATGCAATGACTGTCCGGGCGTTGAACGGATTGGGTTAATTTTTAACTGAAATGATCCGGGCACATCATTAAAATGATGGCGTCGCATCGTGCTGGTCAACGAATCCTGTAAAATATATGCATATAATTTTCGCACGCCGGAATCTTCCGAATTAAAATAAATGCGCTTATAATCCCGTGACCAGACCGGATGCGGGTGCACTCTGTTTTCCGAGTAAAAGGCGAGCTTCCTGCCATCTCCGGTGATGATCGTCGATCCTGATCCCACTGCATGAAGCCCCATCGAATGCGGGCGTCAGTCCCGGTTTGATGTGTTCCCAGTGCAGCAGGTCCTTGCTTCTGGCATGCGCCCAGTACCAGGCTCCTGGATGATAGGCAAAAGCGATTTCGGCTAACGAGTATAGTGCAACCACGGCGTCTCGATGCAATAATATCCTTCACCATTTATTAATAGAGGAATAGTGTTTGTTCCACAATGATACGTTTGTTTTGTCTCCGAATCATGTTTGGTTTAGTGAAATTATTAAATTAACACTGGAGGTGTCAGCATATTAAGGATTTCATTGATTAATTTACCCAATTAATAATATCAAAACTGTCTTTAAAATTTGAAAGTATTTGCGAATAAAAATCAAACTACTTTTCAATTCTAATTTGGCGCAATAACAGAATAATGAAAAAAAAGACAGAAATAATGATTATCTTTTCAATATGATATATTAATTGAAACAAACAACCAAAAGAAATACTAGCTATTCCTCCAAAAACTATATTGGTCACAAGTTGTTTATCTACAAATTTATTCAGACATTTGAGAATAAAAAAATTTATAATTCCTAAAATTATAGGAAGAAATAAATAGATATCAAATCCATGAAGCGGAAAAATTATCAATGAGAAAATAGTTCCAAAGAATAAAAAATCTATAAAATCCAGTTTAATTTTTTTAAATGTAATTTTAATAGCAGTTCTCCTTTACACTTTTGATAATAATTTATTAGATGGAGATGAATGTAAAAATTCATCTCCATCTTTTTTAACCTAAATCATAGTTACCCACCATATGCCTGACACAATAAATATGAAGCGCCAGCAAAAAAAGGTGCGCCATATGGAGCTGCCATGCTTAGTGCAGCAAAACCCATAATAGACAGCATACATTTCATATTTCCCCCTTGAATTTGTTCCATTTCGGAATTATTTAAGATTTTCATATAACCTCCATTTTTTATAGAAATTAACAATTTCCCCGCGGCAAAGGGATTAATTAATGCCGCTAACTCGATGTTCCGGACCATCAAGCTTTTTCAATATATATTCTAATTTCGATTCTCCACGTATTTTGTCTACAAGGCATCCTGATGAATCGAAAATAAAAATTTGTGGAGTCGCTGTGCTACCCAGACTACTTTTTGCTTGCTTACCCTGAATAATGCCCCAACTCACATTATCTGATCGTGTCAATATAGGAAATAAACTTAACAATTCACTACTAAAAAATGATTTGTCAGTTGTAAGTAGGTAAATCCGCTTAGTTAAGAATTTTACAATATTATCATTTATTGCTCTTAACTGGTAGATACAGTGTTTACAACGAGGATGAAATAAAACAATAATTGTATCTTTTGTACTGTCAGGTTGAATCAATTTAGGTCCATCTGCTGTTAAACTATCTAAAGGTGGCAGATGAGCTCCAATTGGCAAAACTTCTGGTTTGGTAATTAAATGCATCAAACAGATCAATGTACAAAAGAAGCAGAGCATATATATCGAAAGCAATATACGTTTTTTTTTCAAGATAATTCCGTTTAGTTATTGATTTTTGCAAAGTACAAAACGAAAATCCATTGAAACATTAGTAATGCTATCCATATACAGGTGCTTAAAAGATAAGCATCAAATCTTTTTAGTTTTCCTGTCAAATAAAGCCCTTCCGCGACGATTACGCACCATAATGTTTCAAAAATGTTTATATTGCCGAGGAGTCGATAAACAGCAACTGGATAGTGTTCACCGTCTAAAAAGTATGTCAAGGAAAAAGGAACGAAAGCCATTGCATGGGAATTTAATTGCTCAGCTGGCTTATTAAGCAGCCATACATTTTTAATAAATGTGGATACAACAGCAGGCACTGTTGCATAGGAAATAATCCGAAATAACTTTCCAAATGAAATATCGATCAGTTTCATTACAAGTGGGAATTGGGTCAAGAGTGTTACAAATGTAATTTTTACTAGCATAATAATCGGGATAATCAAATATGTTAAAAAGTTAACTCTTTTTTGAAATGTGTAAATTTCATCGATTCTCGAGATTTCCAATTGATCGGCATATATATGATAATACACCGCTTTTGTCAAAACGAACTGCTGCATAATCCATATATTTATGTATGCTCCAGCGAGCAGTAGAAGAAAAATATGCCAATTTTTAATAATTGTCTTATTTCCAGAAATTTCGAATTTCATAAAATAAGCTCTTTTGAGTCCTTTAGTTCAGAATACCATTCCCATATTTAATACCTTGTTGAAAAGAACAAGAATATAATTTATCCAAATATTGTATGACGTCTTTGGGACAACCATATTTTATGATTTTACCATTATCGATTAAATAAGCAATGTCAGTTTTTGAAATTACCTGTGTATTATGAGTGATCAGTAGAATAGTGTGTGATTTTTTGTATTTAAAAAGAATTTCAAAGGTTAGCCTTGAAAGTTCAAGGTCCATAGCGTTCATCGCTTCGTCAATTATTAATAAAGCAGGTTCATTATATCCCCTTCCAGAAAATCTATTTAAAGAATTTTGAAATACGAATAAAGATTAACGATTTTTGATTTTAGAAGTTTTTGCATAGTGTGGGGCTATCTCAAAGATTGATCTTTTTAACGCAAAATATTTTACCAGACCAGCGCTATCTCTCCTGAATTTGCAAAATACAAGTCCTGAACTTTTGATACAGCCCGCTATTTTCGGGCGTCCCCGCGGGACAGATGAAATCCATAAAGGGATTTCACTCCGGAGTGCAGCGCCTTTTATGCGCTGCATTGCAGCCCTCTTTTGGCTGCAATATTTCGCTTGAGAATTTTACAAACCACGGTATGTGAAGGCCAATAATTGCCCTGGAAGGGCAGCATCATTATATCCCCTTCCAGAAAATCTATTTAAAAAATTTTGAAATACGAATAAAGATCAACGATTTTTGATTTTAGAAGTTGTTGCATGGAGTGGGGCTATATTAAAAGTTAATCTTTCTTATGCAGGATTTTTTATTAAACCAGTGATCCCATCGCTCCAGGCGATGGGATCGCTATCTCTCATGAATTTGCAATATACAAATCCTGGACTTTTAATACAGCCCCCTATTCAATATCTACGCGTGAAAAAATAATAATTATAAGGTCTGAAAATTTATAGGTCAATTTCGTTTATCATTTTGTAATGTTTATCGATATTAACCTTTTCTTTTTTCTCTGATTTTCTTCATCGGCAGACTTATTGTCTTTCCACATTCCAAATAAACGATTTCCACGTGATGCTTGATTTAAATTAGATTTTATAGGTACTATTTTTATGTTCTAGTTTTGTTTGCCTGGATTCACCGAAGCGACTTCACCTCCATTATTTAATCTAAAATATCAAAATATTCGATTTTTGAGCTTAAATCAGCTCGCTGAAAACCTTTTACACCCAAAATCGCTTTAAAATAAAATGGCTTTTTCAATTGTGTATTGCTATACTCATATAATCTCGCGGGAAAAGCAGGTTTTGAAATTTCTCTGGATGCCTGTATAACCCCACCCTGATCAAATCCGGTAATTAACATAATTGTAGTGTTATTGGGTCCGATAAATTTTGTAATCAAACCATAATCAATAAATTTTCGTGTATCAAAATCCATCGTATGATCGAATCTTTGGATTTCCTCGCCTTTTTCATTATACAAATGTAGATGAAACGGATAAATGGAAAAATCAATATTTGCTTTTTCTAACAGCGGTTTCAGAATATACATTGTCTTGAATGTACCAAGAAAAATTATATTGTGAGAAGTTATATCTTCCCAAACTAATTCTGATGCCAGTTTGATATGAAAAGATGATTCAAAGGTTCTCAAAATTGGTAACAATTCTACCAGACCCCATATAGCATTTGGTCTTAAATAGGTGTGTACCAGTGGGTGTAATATATTTTCATTATCCTTACCTTTTTCAAGATAGTTTCTAAATTCCTCCGGAGAATTGATCTTTGGATCTCTGACATTAATGCGTCTATGATCATCCTGGCGATGATAGTATAGAAAAAAGTAGTCGCCAATTACAATAGTCGTAGGTGTTTTACTCTTTAAGAATTCAGTCCAGATGGAATTGTCTTTAGGGATGATATTTATCTTTTTCTGGATTTGTGTGTTCCTGAACCAGAGATAGGCAACAGTAAATAAAAGTAAAATTGTGAGAATGGGGAATATCAATTTGGTTATACGAGTTTTTAGACTTTTTATATTCGTTAATTTTCTCTCCCGGAAACGAACAGCATACTTACCCTTGGGAATATCGATCTGTATTTTATCATTATTCCCTTCTGTCAGATAATAATGCGCTAATCTTTTACGAATATGGCTGATATAAACGCGAATGGAGGCATCTTCAAGAGGATCAAAATTTGTTTTCTTGCCAAAAAACTCTGATGCAATAGTAATTTCATTCAAATCATAATTACGAAGCGAAGCATCGAAAAGATATTTCAATAATTCCTGACTTTTTGTGGAATGACTGAATTCTTCGCTTGATAAAATTTTGTTTAATATATCACGTTTTTGATGATTTGAAATCATCTTCTGCCTTTTTTGGTAAATGTATTATCTATTTAACTAACTTTTATGGTTAAATCTTTTCAGTTGTTAAAATATAACAACTATTAAATATGAATGCAAGCAAAATTATCAACGCCCAAATCATCTATCATTCTTTGTAAAAAACAAGTAAAAAACAGTAAATAACTACCCTTATTCACTTTTATAATGTATCTTTATATATAAAATTATCGGAAAAGTCAATTTTGCCTCAACCAGAAATGCACCCGACAAACAGTTCATTGCTTTGAGAAAGTTCAAATAAAACTAAAGGAGTATTTACAAGTGAATACATCAAAACATTTTTTTCCATAGTCATATTTATTTTCTCAGCATTTTTACTGACCACCTTTTTCCCTGAAAATCTTTCCGCCGGTATAAACGGAAACATCCAGGGAATTGTTAAGGACAATATAACTGGAGATGTCCTACCAGGAGCGAATTGTTTCCTTGCCGGAACTGCATGGGGATCAAGTACAGATTTAAACGGTGAATATCGAATTTTAAACGTTCCCCCGGGTAAATATACTCTGATAGTAAGGTATATCGGATATAGCAAACAGGAATTATCCGTTCAGGTTGAGCCGGGTGCTACTGTTAATATGAACGTACTTCTACAATCAACTGCAATTGACCTGGATAATGAGGTGGTTGTAACAGCGCAACGCGAAGGTCAGGTGGCGGCGATAAATCAACAGCTTACCGCCAGTTCTATTAAGAATGTTGTTTCCTCCGAACGTATTCAGGAAGTGCCGGATGCCAATGCTGCAGAGTCTATTTCACGACTTCCAGGACTTTCACTGGTTAGAAATGCGGGAGAAGGAAATAATGTGGTTGTACGCGGTCTTGCACCTAAATATAATAAGACGACGATCAATGGTATCACCGTACCTTCATCCGATTCAAATGAACGTACGACGGATTTGAGTATGATTTCGTCTGAAAATCTCAGCGGCATTGAGGTTTATAAAGCATTAACACCAGATATGGAAGGGGATGCAATTGGCGGTACGGTCAATCTTCAACTGGCCAAAGCAAAACAGAAACCTAATCGTTATGTACGTGTTTACGGTGCTTATAATGCACAGGAACAGGATTATCGACAATATAAAATCATCGCAAACTGGAGTCAGCGTGCATGGAATGATAAAATCGGTATTCAGGCTTCTGTCAATTCTGAACTGAGAAACCGCAGCAGTGATGATTTGCTCGCTTCATATACATTGGGGCAACCCAGAGAGGGACAGCCTACCCCACTAAGACTCACTGGTGCAACTGTGGGCGATACAGAAGAATATCGTCGACGAAATGGCGCTAATTTAATTCTGGATTATACGGTTGGTAAGTGGGAGTTCATGCTTTCCAATTTCTACAATCAGACTAACCGCGATATTGGGCACAGAAAAACCGAATTTTCAGGAACAGATATGAACACCAATTCGATTATCAGCAATCCTGAAAGAAACATAAATCTGATGACCAATATATTGGATTCCAAACTTCTGTTAAAGAAACTTCAAATAGATTTAACGTTGTCTCACTCGTATACTGAAAACAATTTGCTTCACAATACAACATTGGAGTTTCTGCAGGACAGATCAGATATACCCATTGTCGATTTTGAGACGGTGCGTCCTGCAGACCTACTGAATGACATAGTACCCGACAGCGCAAGTAATTTAAGATGGGCAGAACATGATGAAAACAAGGTAAATGAACGGAGCTATCTGGCCGGATTTGATTTAAAGCTGCCCTATCAAATGAATCGCAAAATTGCCGGGGAGCTGAAGTTTGGGGCCAGGTATCGGCAGAATAAGCTAGCAGAACTTTATAAGAATTACTTCGATGCATTCTGGAATCAGAAAAACAGTGATCTGCCGGAATTTGACAGACAATATATTTTTCATGATTTAAGGTATAAACAGGCAGTTAAACAAATATCTGACACGTTTTTTGATCCGGTTGACCTTAATCCCCTGGAGGATTATTCATGGGAACAATTACCCAATCGAACCTTCAGAATTGTACCTGAAGACAATGGTACAACAAATCAGATTAAAGCAATCATCAAAGGTTCGGAAATCTCTTACAAAAAGTTTTTGAAAGTATCACAAACCGCAGATTCCTTATATCAATTGCTTGAACCAAAAAACCGTGTTTTTTTCAATGATAACCTAAGACTGCCGGCTCATTTCATGATGTATTTAAATGAATCACTCAACAAGTTTTGTCAGGCTTATATCAGTAATTCAGACATTAATAATCATGAGTATGATCAACAGGTATTGTTAAAACAAGCCCTTCAGGCTGCATTCAATGCGCGTCAGACTCTTTATCAATCGGCACATGATCAATTTAAAACCTGGTATTCTGAAGAATCGATTTTTGATCTTGATGATTATGTTGACAGGATAAATCAGACACTTAAAATGGCTTTAACCCGGTAATTAAAGACTGAAGCGGGTATCTTTTAAAAAATCAAAGATGAAAGTGAGGACGAATTGGCTCATAAAAACATTAAATCTTCGATAAATCATAAGATTATTATGATAGTGTTGGTTCAATTTCTGTTTTTCTGCAATTTGATCGCTGCCGAGATTCAAACCTATCCATTGCCTGCCGTTTATCCTGTCAGTCAAACATTTTCACTGAAAGTAGAAAATATTTCAGTGCCTGTCACTGAATTTGTTGTCAAGGGGGCTGTGCAATATCATTATGCCCACTTTTCATTTTCAGGGTCTGTTAATATCAATATAAAGGCTGCTGAATCCATCATTTCCTGCCAGGTGAGACCAGAAGCATTTGATATTTCCGCCCATGTGAATGGCTCCGAAGCGGAATTCTTGATTACAGAACCGAGATACCTGGTGCTCTATATCAATAATTATGAAAAATTGATTATTTTGGCTGATCCGCTTGAAACAGATCCTCCTGACACAAGTGAGCCGGACGTGATTAACATCCTCGATTATGATGTCGATTCGACAGGTTCAACCAATGAAACCGTCAAAGTACAGCAGGCGCTCGATGATGCAAATACGAATGGCGGCGGTGTGCTTTATTTTCCTGCAGGCTTGTATACGATCACAAATGTAAATGTCAAAAGCAATACAACCGTCTATTTGCAGGGTGGTGCTGTTATTCGCGGCACGGGGAACAAACAGGATTATTCTGAATATGTCCCCGGCAGTTATGAGCGAATAACCCATCTTTTTACAGTGGACGGAGCGACAAATGTAAGATTTTCAGGACGCGGAACAATTGATGGTTATGGGGTGTCCCTCGCTGACAATGTATCTGATATCAGAGATGCTCCATTAAAAATCAGGGCACTCAGTATACATAATTCCAGCGATGTTCGTGTTGAAGGTATTATTGCACGTGAGGTCACATCATGGTCTGTTCCGTTTTACCACAGCGAACATTTGCATGTATCCCGTGTCAAAGTATTGAACTACACAGGTTTGAAGCATTCAGACGGTATTAACATGTGCGCATCACAATACGGACGTGTTGAAGACTGTTTTGTAATAACAGGCGACGACGCATTTTGTTCCAAAGATTATGGGGGTGAGCCAACGCATGATATCGTGTTTAGAAATTGTGTCGGTTATTCATCCACTCGCGGTGTAACGTTTGGCATGCAGGCTTATAAGCTCATGTATAATATTCATTATGAAAATATTTATATGGTGGGAACCCGCGACGGTATTGACTTCAAACATAATGATGGATTGGGTCATTGGGAAAATATAACCGTCAAAAACGTATTTGTCGATGAGTGTTGGGGTAAACCTTTCAACATGCAGATATTGGAAGGCGGCAGTATTAAAGATGTTACCATTGAAAATTACAGATGTACCTCTTCTGGAGAATATTCATATATCAAGGGACTTGATGCAAATAATAAGATTTCTAACATCGCATTGATTGATCTGAATATAAATGATCAACTGGTTCTTCAACCTGAAGACGGGAATTTTCTCATCAACCAATATGCAGAAAATATAATATTTGTGCAAGTCGGGAATGATACCACCCATGCTCTCGGCAGGATGGAAGCCGAGGACATGATCATAGAAAATTACACCATTGAATCCCTTTCCAATGCATCCGGGGAAATGGTTGTCGTGTGCAATGCAGATTCTGGAAAAGTGAGTTATTTTTTCACCGCAGCAACCGGTTATTTTGATGTAAAGATGATGGGCTGGAATGAGAATAACAAGAAAAGCGTGTATAAATTATTCATTGATGAAACATTGATCGATTCGTGGACCGCCGGAAGCGATCCGGACGCCCCTGCAGGCAATTCATTGATCAGTCACACGTTTCAAAATGTCCGGATAGAAACCGGTCAAAAAATCAGCATTACGGCTGTTAAGGATGGCAGCCAGCTTGCTGGTATCGATTATGTAGAAATCACTCCTTTTGATGGCTATTATCCTGATGAACTTGAAATCGAAGCGGAAAGCGGCGTGTTGGGTTCCAATTGGATAACAGAAAATGATGAACAAGCCTCGAATGGTCAGTCGATCAGCAGTCTATGTGAAACATGTCTGAGCAGTCCACCTGCAGATACCTCTGAAATTGCACGATATGCATTTGATATATTGGAAGATACATATAAACTCTGGTTCAGGATAAAACATCCGTCCGGAGAAGCCAGTGACGCCTTCTGGTTCAGGATGAACGAAGGTGATTGGCAGAAATGGGATCACATTGCAATCGGACTCCCGGATGATCAATACTACTGGGATGTAAATATTTCAGATCACGATCTGAATGAGGGGAGAAATATTTTAGAAATCGGTGGTTGTGAAATGGGAACAATGCTTGATAAAATCTTTCTCTCGCAAACAGGCGTCATTCCTGAAGATACATCCTCATTCGAAATCTATCTGGAGGCTGAATCTGCAATCGTCGGGTCTGCTTGGTCCATCCTGGAAAGCGATCTTGCCTCCGGCGGGCAATATATTGTTAGTGAAACTGCTTCAAATATGTCTGAACCACCTTCAGACACAAGTAAGATTGCCATTTTTAATTTTCAGGCAATACCAGGTAATTATAAAGTCTGGATAAGAATGCGACATCCGGATACAATTGAAGATGATTCTTTTTGGCTCAGAATGAATGGTGGCGAGTGGATCAGGTGGAATATGATTGCTTATGAAAAGAATGCAACCGATTTTCACTGGGATGTTAATAAAGAAGATTTTTCAGTGTTTCCCGGCACTAATACACTTGAAGTCGGTATTCGTGAAAATGGCGGAGAATTGGATATGGTCTATCTTACCAACTCCGGGTCGATTCCGGGATTCAATCCAATAGCTGTTTCAGAAAACCAAACAAATTCAATTCAAAATTATCAATTATACCAAAATTATCCCAACCCGTTTAATAATGCGACAATGATTATTTATCGGTTACCAGTTGACGATAAAGTAACTCTGAGTATTTACAATATGTTAGGCAAGAGGGTCTGTACGCTTGTTTCAGAAAAGCAGAAATCAGGAATTTATGAAGTTCACTGGGATGCAAGCGGACTTTCAAGTGGTGTTTATTTCTATCGCCTTTCTACAGCCCGGGGTTACATCAAGACACAAAAATTAGTATTGCTGCGTTAGTCCCAATGTGATTCTTATGAATAAATAAAGGTCATAAAGCATGAAATTACTTGGTATCGGTCTATCTATTTACCAACTCCCGCCGTAACCACTCAATCGCCTGCGCCACCTTTTCCCGGTGTTCGTAAATCGGTTCCGGAGATAGCGAAAATTCTGTCATCGAAGCTGTGATTTGTGATGGCACTTCCAACAGGTTTTCATATTTTATTATCTTCGATGAATTCAATCCTCTTTCCCGTGCCGTTTCAAGCAAATTCCGAAGCATCCATAAATACTCATAATCTTCAATCCCATCCCGCAGCATCTCCCAGCGAATGGAATTTACCGGACCTTTCAGGCAAGGTTCATCGTTTTCGAATACGATTTTCGGCGGATACAAAAATCTTCCGTCGCCATTGCCCCAATATTTCACTTCTCCTTTTTGCAGACTATATCCGCTGACATAACTCATCGGATCTTTGTATGGATTTTGCAATTCATCCGGATAGGCAGCATTGCTGTGCCAGTAAACGGATTGCCACACCAGAATCCCTTTCACATCATATTTCCAGGTCTGCCAAAGCCAGGTTCGCAGCTCCACAGCGTAATGATCGATGAACAGCGTGCAGAATGGCTCAGTCGGAGCGCTGCACACATACCACCAAAATCGCTCACCATGCTTCCGTCGCTGTTCGGCGATCTCATGGTCATAATGCTGTGTATTCGCACACCAAATATCCACAGCGCCATATAATTCCGGTTCCGGCTGTTCGGTGAGCATCCTTGTCAATTTCGGCGCAGCCTCATGAATCAATCTCATTTTTTCCTTTACGAAATCATAATCATTCGGCTCCGGTTCATCGAACCAGTAAATGTATGCTTTGTCGAGCCATCCCATGTTTTCATAATGATTCTGCAAATCCTTTAAATAATCTGTCATCAAAATTTTGTATTGAGGATTTGTTTCATTGAATCCGGCAATTGAGCCGGCTTTTCGGGCATGAAATGTCCCTGACCCTAATCCGTCAATGTTCATGCGGAACGTATTGAAATGGTATTTATTCAGATTTCTGTTGGCGATGGAATCAAACCGGCTGAAATCGAGATGCACGGAAAGGGTATTTTTATCGACGGTCTTTTTGACGCTGGCGCCGAAAAACGGATTATACGGCGATATCCGGTGTTCGGAAAAATTCTGATAATATTTGTCAATCACCAAACGTGTTTGCGATTCGTTTTTTAAATGATGATATAACCTGACAAGATCCGGCGCAAAGCCAAAGGATGTTTTTAGATGAGCTTCCGCTGGCAGCGTAAAATTCCAGACATGAAGTTTTAATTGAACCGTTGTTTCCCAATTTTCATTTTGCAGAAAAATCTCGCCTTCATAATCCCCTGCGATTGCCCCGGACGGGACTTTAACCAGAATCCATAATGGTTGATTTTGGCCCGGCGTGAGGGAAATGGCATTTTCCAACTCCGGCAGCGGATCGGGCCACAGTGCAGGCATTCCCGATGGATCAGATGAAATTTTCACCGGGACATAGTCCACCCGCATAATTTTAATATAGTTTGCAGGAATCACATTGTCTTTTTTGTCACGCAAATCAGATGCGCGGACATGGACATTATCTAACGCCTGTTCGCTGCGGAGGACTAGCTGTGCGGCTTCGTATTCATTGCGGGCAGCCGTCAACGTAATTGCATTCGATTTTGACGCTTTCGGAAGTCCGCGATTTCGGCCTATTTTTCGTACTGCATCGGTCCACCATAATCCGATATTTTTTGAGGAATATAACAGGCTGCCATAATCTTCCTGCTCCAGATACGGCACTTCAATTTCCGCCTGCGCCTCAAAGGGGTCGCCGGCATCGCCCCGAGGTTTTACAGATAGCTTTCTCAGCGAGGACGCTTTCGTGTCCTTTTCAATCGGGATTTCTACTTTCGCGGATTTTCCGGGCAGAACAGTGACTGTTCGGCGCGCGATCTTTCCGTCAGCATCCAAATTAACGTCATACGTTTGAACTAATGACGTGGGATTCTGTAATTGAACGACTGCGGCCTGTGGCGTATCCGTTGTCTTCGATCCCATGGATTCAAATCGAACCACCACGTTTTTGTTTTTCTCCATAATATTAAAAAACTGTGTATGACCGGAAAAATTTGGGGCAGATGCAGAAAGCCCGGATTGATATTCGTAATTGTGTATTTGCAGCCGGGCGATTAATCCAGTTACCTGACATCGAATGAATACTTTTTCCGCCGGGAAAATGTCCTGCGGAAGCTCAAAAGTTCGTTGCTCCTGTTTGCGAATAGCGCCAACCGACACCCAGTTGATCCCGTCATTGCCGGCCTCGACCAAACACTCGCCATTATAATATGCGCCAACGTTAATGGTCACTGTCCCTTGCTGTTGATTTCTCCGGCCTGCTCCGATTTGGTGACAGAAAATGATATAATTTCCGCGGTACATGTCCCATCGATTCGTATTAAAATATGTATTGTGTTTTTGGAGATAGCGGGAAAAATTGGATTCGTACCCTTTGAAATTTCCCATCGCTGAATAAACACTGTTTTGAATGCGTTCTCCGGCGCCCAATTTATAATTTTCCTGAACTGCGTAAACCGGCTGCACAGGATGGACTTCCATGTCCTTAAACCAGACTGTTCCTTTGACGTGCCACTGTCCGAATTTTAGATACGCGCCCGACGTCTTTTCCGGAGTCACAAATATATATTCCTTTGTCACCCAATTTTTTTGCACCCATACATCCCGATTGACCAGATTCGATCCGATAAGGATATTGTTGCCGAGTGCTCCCGGTGATGTTCTGACTTTGCAGGAGACTTTGTACACAGTATTCGGTTCAAACGGATAATTGAATCGCCAGTAATTTGAATCGCCTTTTTTACCGCTTCCGTGAACGGTGAGGCACTGATCGCCGGTCTCAGAATCAATCTGCCAGCTTCCCTGACCACCGGAGAGAACCCAACCGGATTTATCTTTCAGGAGTGGTTGATCCTGGGCTAAAATTGATGACACAATAAGGAAAAGTGCCATGCCAATAATATGATAATTTCGCATGATGGATTCTCCGTTAAAGTAAATGTTCGGATTTCCGAAGTTTTAAAAACGTCGGAAATCGATTTTGAGCGCATTTTTATTATACGAAGGAGATGAGAATTTTATCCCAAAGGAAAAAGGGCTTTTGGTGAAGACAGATTTAATTAGTACGAGATTTCAGAAGTCTTTGAGACTTCGGAAATCTACATACTAATATTCAAAAATTCTTCGGGATTGGTTTCTGCGATTTGCCAGAAATTATTTTCACCAATAGAGGAACGCAAGTTGATTGCAAAAGCACGTTCCGACCTGTCTAGTTCCACCATGTAAAAATCGGAGCCATACAGAATACGGGTGCGGACTTTGGGATCGGTCAGGATTACGCTGAGCAGAGGCAGTAGTTCGTTTTCGTGCATGGTGTAAGATACATCCGAGTAAATGTTGTTGCTTGCTTTGATCAAATTGATAATGGCCGAAAACCAGCTTTGTTCCATTTTCGGATTCCAGGGAGTTACCAGATAATCATGAAGTTCAGGCCCGCCGCCCAAATGAGCGAGATCAATTTTCACATCCGGGAATTTTTCCAACACATAGCGGTAATTATCGGGGTGGGAAAAACTCACTTTCACGTCGTCTTCATTTTTAAATTGAATGCCGGTTTTCGGATGCGATTTGACTTGCTTGCTCAATTTTTCATGTGTCTTTATACCACCTTTGGAACAATGGGCAATAATCGGGATTTTGTTTGTCTGCGCGTATTCATAAATCTCATCAAGTCCTCTTTCAAACGGATAAAAACCAAGCGGCGGATATAATTTCACTCCCGCAAATTCATGTTCTTCGATATATTTTTTAACCAAATCTCCGATCTTTTCCCGTCGCGGATCAGCACAAATAAAGGGGAAAATGCGATCATGATAAAGCTCATGTTGTTTCATTTCAGCGAGTTCTTCAATTTGTGCTAAAAATGATTTCGGCGATTTTCCGGCATCCATATAATCGAAATCCATGGACAGGAGTACAAATTTAGTATTTTGAGGATAAAATCGACTGAGCAGATCAAAAATTATGAATTGCGATTGATAATTTCCAATATTCATAAATGCAGCATACCGGTCAAAAATATCGTCATCGCTCCGGGGATTCAATCGATTTAACAATTTCCCCAATGACTGACTAAATTTCTGGCGCGATAAAAAGCGGATCAAACCTAATGGCAAAAACTGTTCAGGTACGCACTGATTGGTAAATATATGTGCATGGCAATTATAAATTGTACGCATATTGACTCTCCTTTTTTATAACTATGACACGTTTATAATAATTGAGCAAATATTATACCCACTTAACAAAAAACAAATCATTAGACAGGAGTCTTCACAAAAAAATATTTTCAGATATTCGGAGTCATAAGAGAATGATATTCAGGAAAGAACAAAACACTCAGTGAGATAATCACTCTAACAGAGGAAGAAAAGGGAGTTCTGGTATGATGTACGAAATTAAGTGCCAGTATTACAAATAGCATGGGTAATCAATTAACTATGCATTAAAGAACACCAAAATAGATGGCGGGTTTAAGCAGGGAAGAGAAATATGTCTATCGTTTTAATGCTGAGACAACCGAAATCCATACTTTCCTGATCCACTGACGCGAATAACGAATTCCCTGTGAACCTGTTAACAACGCGCCCACGCCAAACATTATCCAACTAAAACCATATAAACCAGCCCCCCATGTATAATAAACGGAATTATTTGTTTTGACTGCAAGAGTCCCGGAAACCAGCGCTCCAATCCAACCCACCGGATAGTTTAGTATAAGAAGGAAAACACCGATCAAAAATCTGAAACTGAATTTCATCCAATATCCTGTTTTGTACAATTACCCTATTCATAATGTCGTCACCTTTTGGCAGAAATTTATTTGATAATCTTAATAAAATTGACGGAGAAAAACAAGTAAATAATTTTAAAATTTGAAATATTTTTTGAAAAAAATGAAGCCCGTAAATTTTACATTGTTCTATGTTATTAAATTTCAATGACTTTTTAAAGGGAAAAAATATCTCTTTTTTATTAGAATAAACACTTTTCGCTTGACTTATTCAAAATTATTTGCTATTAATATAATACCTCCCAAAGGATGTTCGACAAACAAATTGCGAACACTATCGTGTATCGCCTGTACACAGGGCATTACGCCCGTACATTTAACACCTTTGGGAGGTTTTTTTGTACTTTCTTGAAACTGCGATGCGTCCTCATTTAATGATCCTCTCTTCAATAAAAATTTCAGCAAAATTATCGCATAATATGTATTATGTAATTGAATAAATAATAAATAATTTTTACTGAGTTAAAAAAGGAGATTTTAAATGTCAACAAAATCCGAAAAAGTACAAAAATTATTAGAAAAATTTTCTACAGAGCTACAGGGATTAATTGCAACCGGAATAACCGACAATGAAACCGGGATGGTAATTGCTGGTGTTATTAAGGACCAAAAATTTAATATCGAAAATGCAGGATCCCTTTTTACAGAATCTTACTTAAAGGTTTCAAAGGCAATAGAAATTATGCAGGGCGGGAATCTTAAAGAAATACTTATCACCAGTGATAATCAGTTCCATATATTGACCTCGCTTTGTAATGGTAAATATCATCACGGGGTATGCGTTGATTCGCAACAGGTTCTAATTGGCTCCCTGAGAACTGTTAGTAGATTGTACCACGAAGAAATGGAAAAATTATTGGAGAAATTTTGATAGTCCCTGAACTAATTCAATAGCAACCGTAACTAACAATTTATTTTACAGCAATAGATTTACAATTCATTTTTGAGATTCTTTACCCGAATACAAATTCCGTCGTTGCTGACGATGGAATCAGCAAGACAAGCAGCACGCGCCGAAACACCAGTCATCCGATCGCATTTCTTCTGTCGTCAGCAGCACGATTAGCGCCCCACGATATACTCGTTTTTTAAATAAGCTCCTGATCGAAAAATCATTCAAATTGTTGGTCTTGTTATCCATTACACGTCGGACACTTTAATTGCATATTCACATCACTGATTGATCAAAATAGAAGAATTGATTATTGCATCGCTTCTATCTAAAATATAGCGTCTTGTACAAGCATATTTTCTATCTTCTCAATATTTTATGGTAGATATGGGCGCTTGCCGCTATGTCGTATTTAA
>CAZCJL010000138.1:0-16783 GCA_964498785.1 uncultured Cytophagia bacterium
TTTAAAGAGAATCCGAAAGCTTTGATGCACACCATCAATTATTGAATGGATACATCGCCTCTTTGTTATATTGATCTATTTCAAAAACTTGTAAGTCGTTAAACGAATGATTGAAAGGAATGTTCAAAGAAGAAAGAATTCGATCCAGGATACCTAAAAAATTTAGCCACGGATTAACACTGATCAACACGGATTCTTTTTATCTTGAATAAAATCCGTGTTTAATCTGTGTGCATCCGTGGCTTAAAAATATTTTATATAAATTAAAATACTTCTAAAAGCGGCGATTCACAATGTTGTTGTATATTGATCCGAATGAATATCGCAGACCAAACAAAACCGCGACATCGTAAGTTGTGGCGAGCTGCTTTTGTTCTAATAATATTTCTTCCCGCGTTGCATCGCCCCTTGGCAGATACAACTGGTTATGAATACTTTCTGCTTCCACATCGAGCTTAAAAGCCAATCCTTCTGTGAGCCGGATGGAAATCGCTGATTCGAGTTTGAGACGATTCTTCGAAAGATCATAATAAAAATGATCATTCTCTAAATTCACATCGATTTCACCCCAAGGCTGGATCATTCGAAGATTCCCCTCGATTCTGCCAAATGACAAATTCTCGCCTGTTTTGCCGTAAAGCGTCACCTCATGATAATCGTACGTCTTTCTGCCGGCAGAATAGGCTATCGAAAAAATTCTTCGATCCGATTGATTCCAGGGAAAAAAGTTATATTCGATTCCCGCGGAAACCCCCAAACTGAGCTTCAAATTTTTATAGGTCGATGAATTTCCGCTTCCGAATAATCCGGCGGACCAGTGAGAATTTAAAGATTTAATCACCGCGGCATCTGCCTCCCATTCCTCCAGGGTGCTGATGATTTTTTCATCATCGTCAGTGAAACTCTCCTGCTGATATTCATATTTGAACTCAGATTCGATCTTCCACATTTCCGTTGTCCGCTCCGCACTCATCGAATTGATGAGGTTGAAATCGCTTTGACTTTCTTCGGCTTCCGCCTCTCCCTGCACGTCAATATGAAAAATCCAGTACATCCATGGATCAGCATCCTGTTTTCGAACCGAATCGACATCCTGCCGGTCATATTCAATATTGATCAATTTTGCCATGGATGTCTGCGAAACGTATGGTAGCAATCCCATTTTTAAAACCCGGGTCAGCTCATGTCGCAATTTGTGTTCGGTATCCGACTGCGACGAAATATGATAGAGAGTTTGATCGAATCCCGTAAAATAATCTCTCCCTATAAATCTCAAGCTGTACTTATGTCCTCCGCTTGCTGTCGTTTGCTCGGAAATGAGTATATGAACATCAGCCTGATACGGCTCCCGGACGAAGTTGACGAATTTTATATTATTTCGAATGTAATTAATATCACATTCCGCACAATCGATAAATATCCGCAGTGCTTCTGTTTGATCATGATTAGGCACATCGGTTCTATCTTCTGCATGAGCCAAACATAACATTCCGAGAATGAATATATCAATTAAAAAGAATATACGAATTTGCGAATTTTCATTTTTCACAAGTTTTGAATCCTTTCCTGTAATATACGACCGGCATACATCTTCATTGAGATCGACCCAGGATCTGGTTTGTCTGTCACGTGAACATATCCATTTTTAAGATAGACAATGGCTGCCGGACGATGTCTGTCAAGTACGGCAATTCCACGCTGTCCGACTCCAGTGCGACAAATGATTTGATCGCTATACATGCCGTCGATGCCACGGTTCCCACCGGCGAGCAACTATCATCTCGCTTCTTTTAGATCTGCTATTTATAATTTAACCTTAAATCGAATCTGTGTTTCATAAAAAATACCCTGTACCTTGATGTGGGTTATAAATTGTTGGTATTCCAGACTGCTCCATGAGTAATGGGTCTATGGAATTTTTCGTGCAATAAAAGACGAAAATCCATTCTGTACAAACAGTACCAATAAAATAAATGGTAAAAATTTTTTCACGGATGCCTCCATTAATTTAATTGTATTCGTATTAGAAAAATATAATAAAATTATCATTAAAAGCAATTAATTTTGACGGGATTGTACAATAAATCGTTTGATCAAGCATACGCGGGACAAATCTATTGATTTTAATGGAACACAGGACCTGTCCCGCCTTATTCAATCTACTTCATCAAACTCACCCGAATCGTACTCATCTGATTCCCTGCAACAAGCTGGCAAATATATACGCCCGATGGCAGCGGATTGCCCCGGAAATCCATTCCATTGAAAATAACCGTGTGCATTCCCGGTCCCAGTTTGCTGATATCGATGATTGCCACCAATTGTCCCAGCATATTGTAAATGCGAATGAACTTTTGTCCCAAGTGACCGACATTCTCGTCCAGATAGAATTGAATGTGTGTCGCCGGATTGAATGGATTGGGGTAATTGCCGACAATGTACGAAGTCACCGGCTGTGCGACTTCCGGATCGAGCGTGCGAACGGTGGTTGCCTCGTTTTCATAATCCGCAATGAATGCCGTGTATTTGCAGCGGATGTTGTATTGCAAACTGATAGCAATATCCAGATTTTTCAGCGAATCATTTTCGCCGTACACTGCAATTTGCCGCTCGATGTCATCGATGGTTTCCTTTGCCCAGATGCGCTCGGCGAATTTGTTCTGGTCGGTCTCGCTGCTGAACGGCAGCCGGTAATCCAGCGCTGTGATTCCATCGGTGGAAGTTCCTGCCACTGACACGGCGGACAGTCCCGGATTTTTATAGCGACCGGTCATGAAAAAACGGGAGCCCTGAAACAGCGCCGGGAAGGTGCGCGGCTGCAGTCCGTAAATATCTGCCGCGCCGAATTCATAATTTGTGTCGATCATAATCGGTCTGCTGATTTGCTCGTACAATTGGGCGATGCCTGTTCTCAGATTATCGTCTTCATCGAAATAGGTGACAAAGCCGTAGTTGAGCAACGAGATCATCTCCAGTTTCGCCCGGTCGATCTCGTCGCCATAGCCCACGGAAAAGATGCCGGTTTTATGGGTATTTTCCCGGGCAATTTCCGCCGGGTCAACCGGCGAATAGCCGTTGGAAAACAGAATAATGGAATTACAGGACGCAGCGTTTGGGAATCGGTTTAGCGCCTGTTTCAGCGCTGCCTCAACATCCGATCCCCAGGCTGTGGAGATTGAGTTGAGGTAGTTTTTCGCCGCCGAAATATTTTCCGGCGTTGCCTCGACTAACTGCCCCTGCCAACTGCTGACATTGTAATTGAACACCATAATATCAAAATAATCCGCCTCGCTCATCATATCCAGACATTGCGCAATGGCTTCTTTTGCCTGATCGAAACGATAGCCGAACATGTTCGAAGTATTATTCAGTACAAACACGATGCGCTCGCTCATCACACCGGCGTCTTCCACTGTTTCGTCGGGATTGACGGTCAGCACAAAGTGCCCGTCCATGGAATCGTTCGCCACCGAGTAAAAATCGACCTTTGTTTCGTCCATCGGAACTTTATATTTAAAAATCAAATTTTTAGAAAGATATGTTTTCGATTCATCGAGGCGAATATTGACATGCTGCGGATCATTGATCGTTGCCTGATAGTTGTCGAATCCGGGAATATCAAAGGACTTGATGTCGCTGTTTGTGTTCAGGTCGATGTCCACAGACAGCAGATCCAGCGGATAGGTGACAAACTGCTGCGTTTCCAGCGGGTACTCGTACGTCAGTTCGCCGTTGTAATATTTGCACAAACTGATAAAATGCAGCTTCACTTTCTGAACTGCACCAGGCTGAATTTCCTTGATATGCATTTTAATGCCATTGCGACCGAGATATTTATTCAACTCCGCGGCAATCCCACCTTCGCCGGTTCCGGGATTAACTGCCTGCTCTTTTACTTTCAGAATCGCCTGAAAGCAGGTATCATGATACCAGTAAAACAGATCGGTGGCGCGGGCATCCGGCGCAAGCGGGAAATTGTACACCGCGCCTGTCGGTCGATGCCACTCATTGACGAATTCCTGGTAAACGATGGTTTCCGCAATCTGACCGTGGATTTTTACCCATATTTTCGTACAGCGGTTTTGCAGCAGATCTTTGGGATAATTCTCATCATCCGGGCGCATCAATCCATCGGCGAATATGCTTCCTGCGGCGAGCTGGAGCATTATCAAAATTGTATATATTTTTTTCGACATTGGTTTCTCCTTAATTTTGACAGGATTTACAAGATAAATATTATTTTAGATACAAAATCTTTGATTGATGTTGTTTAGCAATTTTGCCGTTATCATTGAACAGCTTCAATTGCACGAAATATGTTCCCGCAGCAACAGGTTGATCGAACAGATCTCTGGCGTTCCACTCGATGATCCGGGAAGTGTCCGATTTCCGAAGGGGAAACAATTTGACACGCTGTCCCAGAATATTGTAAATTTCCAGCACGCCATCCGCCGGTTGAGTGTGATTGAGCATAATTTGCACTATGGGATTGAACGGATTGGGGAAACACTGCAATGCCGGTTCGGATAAGTGTCGGGTGGAATGTTCATAAGTAATGGTCGTTGTTCCGCCGAGCCCCGCGTAATGAATTTCCAGCATAATCGTGTTGCTGCCAGAAACAGCACCAGGCGAATTGTACGAGAGCAGCAATTTGCTGACGCCGCGCATCCGGCTGATATCCAATAAAATATCCCGGAAATTGCCCTGGATATTATACCAGTTCCCGCCAGTGGGTTCTATTATTGGATTACTCCACAAGGTTTTTAAATTCTCCAAACCGATGGAATGAACCGTAATACCGTACAACAGCAATTGATTAACGACGTCCTGAACAGTCAGGTTAATTTCCGGCGCCACCGGATAATCTTCATCCGTAATCCAGACGATGGTGCGCTTGCTGTTTTCCCTGAAGGAAAGTTGAGTTGCCTGGTAGAGAGCGCCCAACGAATTTTCGCGTCCGCCCCAGAGATTGATCCCTGCCAGCCAGCTTTTGAATTCCTCCACATTACTGGTGAAATCATGTACTTCATCAATCGTGGTGCTGAAAGTGACCACACCGAGTTGCAGGTCGATATTTCTGGCGACGAGTGAGTCGGCAAATTCTCCGATGTTGTTGCGCACCGCATCGATATCATCGCCCATGCTGCCGCTGCAATCCAGTACAAACACCACATCAGCGGCTGTTACGCCACCCGTTGTATCCGGCGACAGCGAAAATTCCCGGATGCGCTGGTCATTTTCATACAGAAAGATATTTTCATTGGAAAGATTCGTGATCCGCTGTCCGGTTTTCTGGCGCAGCACTTCGAAAAGCAGGCTGATCTCCGGATAGCGGGATGTGATCAGCGAATCGATGGTACAGACAAGGCCGGTATCTGACATCGGAACCGCCGGGATAAATACATGGTGCATAAATGAATCGATGAGCAAGCCATTTTTTTTCAGATCAACGCCAACTTCCACCACTGCATCTTCGTACAATTCTTTTGCCTGCATCGATACACGCTGATAATGGAAATCATTGCCACTCACTGAAAAATTGTAATCAGAACGATTGCTGAAAAGCTGATCCGGGAATGTAAAACTCAAATCGCCGGTGAAGCTGGAATTATCGGCATTATATATCTCGACAAAAGTGTTCAGGGATTTGGGAAATGGAACATTATTTTCCAGCGACAAAAAGCGCGTCATATCCCAGCGCATGAATGCCTGCTCGCCGATTTCCGGAATTGCGATTTCGATTGGCAGTTCGCAGATCAGTTCCTCACCTGCTGCAAGTTGCTGTTCCGGCCAGAAAATTTTCAGCGTCAGGTCGTACAATTCGCGTAGTAACGAAGGTGTGAAATCGGGCGAATCGTCATTGACAATATCATGCCAATTTGCGAAGATGATTTTCTCCGGCTTCTGCAGGGAAAAGTCGAACATCGTCTTCATTCCCGTCGCGCCGCCGGTGCGTTCCTTTAAAACGAGCTGCTGCGGAATCGCTTCTCCTGTAATCGATTGATCCTGCAATATATCCTGACCATTCACGCTCGCCCAGCCATCGCCCTTTTTGCCTAGACCGGGATCGAACACCAGTCCACAACCGAATGAATGGGATTCTGTATCCAGATTTTTCAATTTCATGGTGAAATATACATCTTCGCCAGCGCGGCCTGATCTGATTGTATACTGGAACTGATATTTACCAGCTTCCGAATATTCCAGCAGCAGGCTATCGCCAGAAACAACAGGAACGCTCTGATAAACATCGAACAACTGATCCGCTTTGCCCCACTGTCCGTCAAATGCGATTAGCGGATAGGACGTCAGTGCATACGGGTGTCCGAACGTAATTCCGCAGCGGTCATCAATCGGCAATTCGGAGCGACCTTCGTTTGTTCCGATGGTGAAATAGCCGCCCTGAAGCAGCGTTATTTCAGATACGTGTCGCTGCAACATCTTTCCGGTATACATCGGCCCCGTGGATTTTTGCAGCGCTTCGCGATTTTCAGACATTGAAATGTCATAATCGCTTTTTTCAACTGCCATCAACTGGATGGCAGCGAAAATTAAGATAGAACATAGTAGTAATTTTTTAAACATGATACCTCCCAAATTTATAATGCTTTTAAGGTTTTATTTTTTGACAAGATTACAGGATTTACAAGATAAAGCTTCTTTGCATTTTCTATTTTAACATTTCAAAACAGGAAGTAACTACTTTTTATTATGCTTTCAATTAGATCCCACCATTTTTTGATTCCTGTTGATCCTGTAATCCTGTCGAGCAATTACCGCATCAACATCATCTTTTTCGTCATTTTGAAATCTCCCGCTTGCAGTGTGTAAAAATAAACGCCGCTGGCAACTGGTCGGGTGTGCATGTCGGTGGCATCCCAGATGACGGAATAGGTTCCGGCGGATTGGTGGTTATCCACCAGCACTTTTACCAGCCTGCCGAGGACGTCGTAAATTTTGATCGTCACGTGGTACGTTGCTATACTTTTGGGTAACGTGTAACTAATTTCGGTCGTCGGGTTGAACGGATTGGGGTAGTTTTGATGCAGTACAAATTGCTCCGGCTTTTCAATGGAGTCGTTCTCTTCGACATCTGTTTCAGGATCGGAATAAAACGCTGTGTAGGGCGTCAACACCTGAAACCGCAGACTCAGCTCAGTTATCTGATCCACAAGCTCCTGTTGCTCGCCGTAAATATCGATTTGTTCCATCAGGAAATCGATTTTCGCTTTTGCCCATAACCGGGCGACGAACCGGTGTCCGCTGCCGGGGGAGCTGACAAAAGTTACCGGATGCGAATATTGAAACTGCTGTCCCCGGACATCTCCGGAAAGGGTGACACTGAATGTGCCGCTGTTGGAATACAGTCCCTGCTGCAAAATCTGTCCGCCCCAGAATAAATCGCCCATGACTTTTGGATAGCGATCCCAGGTTTTCAATCCGCCCAGATCGATATCCAGATTTGTCATAACGGGTTTGGAAATTCGGGTGAAATGATTTTTCACCACCAGCGCTACGCTGTCGTTCGATGTGATGAATGTGGGATAGCCATGATTTAACCGGGACACCTGAATTAGCAACGGTTTGCTTATGTCATCGCCAACGCCAAAGCAATAAATTTGCACATCTTTTGTGTTCGCTCGTGTGGCGCGGGCGACGATGGAATCGATCCGCGTTTCGCCGAGAGTGGGATAGCCGTCGGTCAAAAATACGATGCTGTTGGACGTGCTGTCGCGGAACGATTGCTGTAAACTGGTCTGCAATGCCTGATCGATGGCAGTCATGCCGCCGGCGTACATTTGGTAGACGAAATCGTGGGCATCGGAAATGTTTCCGTCCTCCGCAGGGACAAGGTCCGGCTTAAATGACTGCACCGCTGTCCCAAAAGTGACGATGTTGAATCGGTCGATGGGATTCAGCAAATCCAGAAAAAAGTGGATCGCCTCTTTCAGTTGGTGAATCCTGCCGCCGATTTCCATGCTTCCGGAAACATCGGCTGTGAAAATGATGTCCTTTGGCACGACCTCGTCGCCGCCGATATCGTCAGGTGGGGTGATCCAGAGCGCGTAGAAGCTGTCAGTACCGAAAGAATCCTCCGGCGCCGGAGTGTACGACAGCGCATTGAATTGTACATCATCACGGATGGTTTCAAATTCCAGGTAGAAATCTTTATCCGGATAGTAGTTCTCATCGCCGTAAAAAATCGTATAATGGCGGTCCGAGATTTTATTGATCACTGTCTGCGTTGAAGGTTCATGAGAGGGCGAGCCAAATAGCTTATAATCATTTTGCGATATTGCAGTGAGGTCAAAGGTCACGGTTTCCAGCGGGAGGGGTGACATTTCCAGTGTGTTCAGCAAAAATTGGTAGGTGACTTTTCCGAAATTGTATGGCAGCAGCTCCACATAAGTGATTTCGGTGCGGACGTCAGTGCGGGCATTAATAGGCGCAATGCTCAAGCGAAAAAGGTTGTCGCCCAAATATTCCAGCAGCGCCGGATCGATATTGCGGCGCACGTTGTTTTCATAATCCTGCCGTGCTTCCTGGCGCTCGCGAATATCTGCCACGTAGCGCTGACCGTTGAACCAGTAAACCAGCTCCGTGATCACAGCATTTTCCGGCAGCGGGAAAATGCATATTGCTTCCACAGTGGAGTTCAGCTCATTGTAAAATGTCTGATCGATATGGGTTTCCGCAACCTGATCCTGAATGCTCACATCCACGTCCACTTTCTTGATCCACATTTTATCGTATTCGCCCTGCCGGTCCCATATCGGACGATTGTATAAAACGCCGACAGCAAGCAGGGACTGTGAGCAGATAATCAGAATTAAAATAGAAAATAGTAGCATTCTTTTAAACATGACGTATTCTCCTTTCAATTAATGTTATAAAAATGAGGATGCGCGCACTTTTCAATGTGGGATAATTCGGTACTATGAATATCAAAGTCTGTACCATTCTTCAGAATGTTGATTATCGCGTAACATTTTTAATATTTCCCAATAATTTTCTGATTTTTTCAAATTCAAAAACACGGCTTTATTTCTGTGTAACAGAGGAAATCTTTGATCAGTAATGAATCAAATCTTTAAAATGATTTCTAAAATATAAGAAATTATTATCTGGTTTCATTGTGCAAATTATTCACTTTTTTGTTTGAAAATGCACAGAACATATCTGAAAGTGGCTGTGAAACCGGAAGTAGTAGGCGTACGGTGTCTTTCAATGGAAAATAAATCTATAACAAGAAATTCACTAAAATTCAGAGAACTAATTTTAGCTCTGCTCGTTCAAACTATTACTATCATCTTCAGGATTGAAAATTATAAAAATGGAGTAATTACTATGGATCTGAAAAATTTAGATAAACATATAGACACATTAGCCAAGCTTGATGAGACAGAAAGTCCTGTCATCAGTTGTTATTTGGACGTTACAGGAAATTATTTCGATTATTTTAATGAGCGAATTCGTTTAATCGAGAAAAACATTCCGATGGACGAGCGGCAACCATTTGATGAAGCCGCAGATAAAATATATTTTCACCTGAAATCAGAAATACATTCCGAAGCAAAAGGTATTGCTATCTTTGCCCGCGGGGGAGATAATCCATTCTTTTTGCCGAATCAATTTCGGGTGCCTGTGGAAAATTCAATTATGATGACCTCAACGCCGGTTATTTATCCGCTGGTTCAGTTGAAAGATACGTACCGTAGTTTTGTGGTGGTTATTTCCACTGAAGAGAGTGTTCGGATTTTGGGTGTTAATTTAGGAGAAATCACAGAATCAATTTGGAATGAAAGACCGGAATTGCGAAAACGCGTGGGTCGTGAATGGACGAAAGAACATTATCAAAACCACCGCGCGGATCGGCGGGATAAGTTTATCAAAGAAAAAATAAAGGTGATCGATCAATTGATATCAAAAACGCATTATTCGCATCTGATTCTGGCCGGAAATTCAACAACCACTGCCCGACTGGAAAAAGTGCTGCCGAAACATTTACGGGAAAAACTGATTGACTCGGTTACCATTGATGAAAAGGCCAAAACAGAAAACGTAATCGAATCAACCCTTGCATCTTTTATTGAACAGGAGCAGAAAGAATCTGGCGAAACTGTGGAAATGCTGAAACGAGAGATCAACACCCATTGCCTGGCTGTCGTGGGTGCACAGGACGCAACAAACGCTCTCGAAATTGGCCAGGTTGATATGTTGATTATTGATCAGGATTTTGAAGATGAAACAACGAAAGAAGAAATGATAAAAATGGCAGTAAAGGCAAGCACTAAAATTGAGTTCGTGAGTGATAGCGAAACGCTTCGTCAATTAGGTGGTGTTGGTTGTTTGCTACGGTATCGCATTCCGGGACAGTATGAAAGTGAACGGCTTTGCTGGGGTGGGTTGCAATAGATTTCGTTGATATAGGAGGGGAGGGAATCGAAGATTATGAGTATTTGTGGATGCTTCGGAATCTGCTTGAAACGGTACGGGAAAGAGGATTGAATTCATTCAGGATAAGAAAATATGAAAACCTGTTGGAAGTGCCTTCGGAAATCTGGCTTCAGCGATCGCTATTTTGGTGAATTGATCGGTTTTCCAGCGAGCCGAAATGAAAGCGCCCTTTCAGGGCAATTATTGGTCTTCTCATATTGTGGTTTGTAAAATTTCGTGTGAAATATTGCAGCCAAAAGAGGGCTGCAATGCAGCGCATAAAAGGCGCTGCACTCCGGAGTGAAATCCCTTTATGGATTTCGCCTGTCCCGCAGGGACGCCCGAAAATAGCGGGCTGTCTCAAAAGTCCGGGATTTGTATTTTGTAAGTTCATGAAAGATAGCGATCCCATCGCCTGGAGCGATTGGATCGCTGGTCTCATAAAAAATTCCTGCATAAGAAAGATTAACTTTTGATACAGTGTCGCACCTAATCCGTATTAAATAATCCCCGAAACAAGGCGATAATCCCCAAATCCCATTTCATCGACAAAAATAAATCTTTTCCGAAGCTCATCGTAGTACCACACCTCATACGTCGAAAAGCTGTACTGGGATGGATTTCCGCGATCGATACTATCCGGCGGACCGTAGATGACAAACACGTGTCCGCGATCGGAGCGCCATCCGGTTTGTCTCTGAATACCAAAACGTTGGTTTGCAATCTGTACACGACGATAGTATTCTTCCCGAATCGGATTATCTGGCGTCTCCGGGGTTGGGTCTCGTTTTTTCCAAAACTCTTCAAACAAGCGCTGTTGTTCCTCGCCAGACGCCTTTCTCATGGCGTTCCATTCGTCACCCTCAGCGACATAGCGTAATTGAGTAATCATATCATCAACAGAATCGCCAGCATATTCCCGATCAGCGCCTTCGAATTGAATAAATCGAACTTTTTTAGTAATTTCCGAAGATTGGTCTCCTGCTGTGATTCGTATTTTTAGCAAATTATTTCCCAGTTTCAAATTATCATTATTCAAACTCATCACAACTTTTGTTATATTCCCCATTCGAACCAGTGAATCGGAAACATCCAGTTTGCTAATTTGCTTATTTTGGGAAACAAACACATCAATACCAATTCGCGTAACGCTCTGGGGACTGGAAATTTCAGAATAAATAAATAACGGTTTTTTAATTGGAATACGTCGGGGTGGGACAACATTATCGACAGTTACGTTTTCCAAATCACTTGAATTTAACAATAACAAATCGCTCATCACCATTTTATCAGAATCAAAGTCCCTGATTAGCTTTTTAATTTTATGGATTCTGTCCCGACCGGTATTTTTATCTAAAATACGTAAATGAAAAATATATTCACCTGGTGTTAATTCAGTTTGAAATTGATGACTGCGTTGAATCGCCGGATCAATCGTTGCCGGGTATTCTTTCTCAGTAACGATATTGTGTTTATCACGAGTAAGAATAGCAGATTTCTTCTTCCAGAAAATCTCGAGATTTATTTGATAATGTGCTGTAAATATCAAATCATTTTTGATAAACTGCAGGTGAGTATTTCGAACCCAGAAATATATATATATCAATGATTTTTCGTTCGTATCTGATGGTCTTGTGACAATATCAAAATCGAACGGTTTTAAATGATCAATATCCTTTTCAACAGCGCCGGCACTGGTCAAAGTAACTAACATCAAGACAAATATAATTCTATTTATTTTGTACATGACATCCTCTCTTTAATAAAACAAAACTCATTCATATCAAAAATTCACTTTTAACCGTTTTTCTATTTAAAAATCAATACCAATGGAGTAATAAATTCTTGGTTTACTGACATAATCGAAATCAGTTTTATAAGCGATATCGATTTTTAACAGAAACATATACAGGTTAATCCGCAATCCGTACCCAAAACCAGTTGTAATGTCACGAACGAATCGGTCTCCGTTGTTTTTTTTAGCAGAAAACCGCCATGCCTCATCATTAACCCATGCAGATCCGGCGTCCAAAAATCCGATACCTTCAATACGGTGAAATCCGAGCGGCAGGGGAAATCTGGCGATCAAATATTGAATAAACGGGAATCGAAACTCCATATTCATGAGCAAGGCACGCGTCCCCATCATTTCATAGTAATTCGCTCCACGCAAAGGCGTCAGCAAATTTGACAGGAAATAATCCTGTACTGAAAACGCATCGATTTTATCATCAAACCTGTAATTGAGCCAGTTATCAACACCGCCGATCAGGAAAAGTGTTGGATTTTTTCCGAAACTGGCTCCGCCAGTAACACGCAATGCAACAGAATAATCTTTGACAATCGTAAAATATTGACGCATATCAAAACTGGCAGTTACAAATTCTTTCCCCGTATTTCCTAATTTGGGACTACCGGTTACCCCGATATAATTTCTGCGACCTCGGGCAGGGCCGGTATATCCCCACAATGAATTATCCGTTGTGTAGGAAAGCGATGGTAACAACAATGAAAAGCTTCTGCGCGGAATCATCATAAAGCTAATATTTTCTTCAACAATATTGACAAACTGCATCCCCACGTTAATCCGCCGAAACCGAGAAAAAGGATAAAATGATTGTACGCCAGCGCCGCGGTTTACAAAGCGTGCGGTTCCAAAAGTAGTTGCATAAAAATTAACGAATTGATATGCAGAAGCTCCCCAGTTAATGCGGTTCTTCAAGTTCTGATATCCCAGCAACAAGTCACTATCGGCAAAATTTCGAATTATATTGGCGCCGATCTGAATCTGGTGATCACCCAAAACATCGCTTAAATAAATTTGCGTGAGTCCATAAACACCCCAAAAAGGATCATATCCGGCGTTCAATCCTGCATTGTCAATACTAAATTTTACACGATAATCATGGTCGATAAACTCGCCCGCTTCATCTTTATATTCTTCTTCATTGAGTTTTACCGGATGAGTTGTTTCGTCACGAACATCAATAACACCTTTTCTAAAACTACGGTCAAAAACATAACGGGTATAATCCTGCTGGCTTTTAACGATATTTTTCACTTCGTCCATTTGTTGTTTATCGTAATCTTCTTCCGGTATGGCAGCGACGCGCTGTAGTTTTTTCACGTACAACGTATGTTCGGGATTGGGCGCCACATAAATTGAGCTGAAAGGATCCGGCCAAAAATAAATATCATATCCTCCATTGGAAAACGCCGTAAACGCCAGTCGGTCACTATTGAGTCCCCAACTAATTTGCGCACAGCCGGTTAATAAATTGGTGAGTACACTGGACGTTCCTGTTCGTAAGTCCATGGCATAAATGTTCGCAATACCCGTCTCATCAGAAATATAGAGTAATTGATTCGGATCATTTGTCCATTGTGGGGATGTTTCATTTAAAAAGCCATTAGTAAGGCGTCGCATACCACTGCCATCGCGATGAATGAGATAAATATCAGTCGTATGATAATTGTATTCCGCAATATTAATTTCGCCAGTCAACTCATTCATATTCACAAAATCTTTCCGATCAGATTCAAATGCTAACATAGCACCATCAGGTGACCATGCCGGAGCAGCATCACTAAAAATATCATCTGTTAATCTGCTCAAGGTTTCAGAATCCATATTATAGACATAAATATCAGATCGGTAATTCTTCATTCCCACAAAAGCGATTTCATTTGAAACCGGTGACCAGGCTGGCGCTGCAATAGCATCGATATCAAATTTAAACGCGTGGACAATGTTTTTTTGCTTCACATCCAGGATATTCAATGCGTCTCTTCGGCCGGATCGAGCGGCAAACGCAATATATTTTCCGTCGTTCGACCAACTCATACCGGGTTGCAGCCAATTGAGTTCTTCCAGATCAGATTTCCGTTGTCCGGAAACGAGCTTCTCTGTTTCTTCTGGATCGATGGCAGACACCATATAAATATCAAAGTAGCCTGATTTATCCGATAAAAACGCAACCCGATCTCCGGAAGGAGAAACTGCAGGGCTATTATTTACAAAATTGCGCCACTCCGTATGATCTGTCAATGATTCAGCATAATCCGAAGGTTCTTTGCGATCAGCAATATCTGGCCAATAGAGTTTTCGCATGTAGCGTTGCCATTTTTTGTTTGATTCCTCTAATGGTTCATTAATTGTTGATTCCCATGCTTTTTCAAAATTTCTGGTCGTCCGCATGCGTTGCAATAACTCACTAATTTTAGGGCGTCCATACGTATCTTCAATATATCTTAATACGGCCTGCCCGCCTTTGTACGCAAGAAACGCCTGCAAATACGGAATTGGTGGTAAATAGCCACGGACAGTAGCATCGCGCACAAACATGTCTGAATCGGTATCCCAACCAATTGAGGTATATTCTGCCAAACCTTCAATAAACCATAGCGGCGGAGACATCCTGGAAATTCCGCCAATAATTGATCCGGGGCCAGCCCCATATAAAAATTGCAACATTACTGCATGGGTTAATTCATGATGAATAACATGGCGAAACTGCTCATAAGAGCCTTCGAATGGAAGCACAACCCTATTTTTCAGAAACTCGGTAAATCCACCGACCGATTCCGGAATAACGCTCCGGGATGTGTTTGTTTCACTAAAATCATTGTGTGAACGATAGATGATGACTGGTATGCGATCAATTAATTTATAATTAAATAATTCATTTAAAGATATAAAAGACGATTCAGCTACTGCCGCGGCAAATTCAGCTAAGTTTCTACCACCCTGATAATAGTAAAAATCAAAATGTTCCGATTGAATATATTTCCAGTCTAAATCTACGTACTGCACCTTATTTCTACCAAACTGCTGCCCCCATGCTCCTTCAACAATCATCAGAGAGATTAAAAAAAATAATATCACTCCCTTAATTCTAATCATAATTATCACCTGGCATTTATAAATCAAAGTTTTAATTGATTTTCAGTTCTGAGTTTAAAGAATATTTGTTTTGTCATAAAGTAAACTATTTTTCTTTTCATTTAGTTTCCCATTTTTTCTATTGAGGGATCTGCAATTTACAATGATAATACTATTTCAATACCAATGCCCAAACAGAAAAGCAGCGCAAAAAGTAAATGAATCTGGACATTGATACCTGCCGCCTTTTTCAGTTGACCTGGATGATTGTGATGATTTACAATAATCCGTACTGCCTGTGGAAACAGGAAAATATACGGAAAAAGTGCAAGAATGAGAGGCCATCCCTGTGGTAACATCCGGATAATCAAGCCAATAACATTTACTATCAATACAATTTGTACAGCCGTATATAAGTGCGCGGTAAATTTCGTTCCTGCTCGTGCAGCGACCCCCCATTTCCCTGCTTGTTTATCCGCGTCATAATCAATTAATTGACCGATGAGCAAAATAGAAAGCGTGCTGATTCCGGTTATCGGCATTGCTGAAATGATGACGGGATGTAATCCGACATTCTGACTTACCGCGGCCACCAAAATCGCCATTGGGCCAAACGCAAACCAGACAGAAATTTCGCCGAAGCCACGATAGGCAAGTTTTATTGGCGCTGCTGTATAATATTTGCTAAAAAGCGCGGATAAAAGATACAGGATCCATAAGTGAAGCCAAAGCGACCGGTCGATTATAAATGTCAGAGCAATTGTCGCGCTGAGTGCAATCACAAGTCCGGAACGCGCCAGTGCATACATGCGGGGCATATATTCCGGAAACTCCTGCAAAACACCGGAACCACCACTGAATTCATTCCGATGAACATTGATTTTATCTGTTCCCTGTTTTGTATCGTAAATATCGTTATAAACATTTGTCGCAATATGCATCCCGATTCCCATTATTATGACAAAAATAAATCCGGGCACATTGAAGGAACCAGTGATTATAACGCAAAGTAACGTTCCCCCGATTAATGGTGACAGGATAGAAGATAAAAACGGCACCCGTGCCATTTGAAAAATTGTTGGATTCTTTTGATTCATAACAAATACCTTTTTATTCTGTTCATTAAAAAAATAACCAGAATTATTCACAACCTTTGCCACAAAGTAACATAAATTAAAACCCGAAATAATAAAAAAAATCTGCTTGCAATAATAAATAATGCCTCGTTTTATATTTTTCGATAAATCAAAAAGCTTGTGCGCGCTGTGACTATAAATTATTTCGGATAAATTTTTACGACTTTTTATAGTATAATATACTACTATCTAAAAGTAATTGCAATAACATTAACATAATTATGTTGTTGTTATCATATTTCCGTATCCATTCAATAATTGATGGTAGATATAGGCGATTGCCTCTATGTCGTATTTAAACAGATTCCGTAGGTGTCACTTCGAGCGA
>CAZCJL010000139.1:0-16767 GCA_964498785.1 uncultured Cytophagia bacterium
CCCGCTAAAAATCCCGCAGTGGCGGGAGGAATGACAGCTCTATGCTGAATAGTAACTCCACGCTTTAAAAAGCGTGGCTATTCAAAAAGAGATATTCGTTGCACGGTATTTCAAAATCGATAATATTCATTTGTAGAACGAGAAAAATTCTTTAAAAATCAAAGAGCTTTTATATGAAGAAATATTTAATGATAATCCCACTAATAATCTTCATCGCCACATCCGGTTTCGCTCAGACAAAAGTCGGAATTACCGCAGCAAATTTTTTGACCATTCCGGTCGGTGCACGAGCGTCCGCGATGGGCGGTGCATTTGTGGCGATCGCCAGTGATGCCACTGCTACTTTCTGGAATCCGGCTGGATTGTCCCGCCTGTCCCGCAACAATGTGACGGCAAATTATATGAACTGGCTTGTGGGTACCCGCGTGAATTGGTTCGGTGCGGGGTTCAGGTTTGGTGAATCCGCTCTCGGGATCACGATAAATGAGCTGGATTACGGCGAGGAGGAAATCACGACGGCAGTGGAGCCCAATGGCACCGGACAGATGTGGGGCGCACAGGATATTGCATTTTCACTGTCGTACGCCCAAAATCTGACAGACCGGTTTTCCTTTGGCGCGACTGCAAAATATGTGCAGCAGAAAATCTGGCACGAAAGCGCGACTGCTTTTGCCTTTGATGTCGGATTGCTGTTTACCACGCAATTCAACGGATTGCGCATTGGAATGAATATCGCGAACTTCGGCACGGACATGAAAATGGATGGCAAGGATTTGTTGCAACCGGTGGATATCGATCGCTCGAACAGCGGTAATAATGCCAACATTGTTGCGAAAATGGAAACCGATGCCTGGGCGCTGCCGCTGTTTTTTACGGTGGGATTGGGAATGGACGCTATGAAAACCGAAAACTGGAAACTGATCGTTGCTGCTGATGCCACGCATCCCAACAATCAGAGCCTGTATATCAATGTTGGTTCTGAATGTGTGTGGAATGATTTATTTGTGGTGCGGGCAGGATTTAATTCCGCGTTCAAGGATGCGGCTGAAGAAGGCTTTACGCTGGGTTTCGGGGTGTACTATGATTTCGGATCGTTCTCGCTGAATGTGGATTATGGATATATGGATTTCGGGATATTTGAGGACATCTCCAGATATTCGTTGTCAGTGGGATTTTAGTTGAACTTCTCGTGCCTACGCTTTGCGTTGGCACGCCTTATGTGACGCTTTGCGTCAATAATCCGATGCAGTGCTGGAGAACGTGCTACGACGCGAAGCGTCGATGAATGCATTCCCACGTAAAACGTGGGAACGAGTTTGGAATTTGGAGTCGTAATTTGAAAGGAAACATCGTGCTAAAAAAAACAAATTCACTCATATTCATTTTTATCATTTTAATAATCACACAATTGAAAGCCGGTGGCTGGATTTCTTCCGTTCACACAGATCGGGCAGCTTATTTCCCCGGAACAGGCGTCACGTTAACAATCGATTTTACTGAAGAAATCGACGGCGCTGAATTGCTCGTGCGATATCTGCATCTCGATCAGGTCGTCGCGAGCGAAACGGTGACACCGCCCGTGGGACAGAGTTATTCATGGACCTGGCAGCCCCCGGCGGATAATTTCAGGGGCTATCTTGTGGAAATTGAATTACAGCAACAGGACGAAATTCTGGATAAAGTCACCATTGCAGTGGACATATCATCAAGCTGGCGGAAATTTCCGAGGTATGGATTCGTTTCCGAATATGGTTACATGAGTGATCAGGAAATCGAACGTGTTATCGCGCAATTGAATCGATATCATATCAACGGCGTGCAATTTTACGACTGGCATTACAAGCATCATCTGCCGTTGAAAGGGACTCCGGAAAATCCAGCGGCAACCTGGAGCGATATCGCCAATCGCACGATTTATTTTTCCACAGTCGAGAAATACATCCACGCAGCCCATGATCGCGGCATGATGACCATGGCTTACAATCTGCTGTACGGATCATGGAAAGATGCCCACCTGGATGGCGTTTCCCCGTCATGGCGTATTTATCTCGATGCGGAGCGGCAGCGACCTTTTGTGTTGAATTTGCCCGATAGCTGGGCAAGTGATATTTACATGATGGATACATCCAGTGAAATATGGAAAAATTACCTGTTTGCCAAAACTAAGGACGTTTTCCTCGCATTGCCGTTCGACGGCTGGCATGTGGATCAGCTCGGCGATTGGGGAAATACCTGGAATGAAAATGGTGAGCGTGTCGACCTGGCGGAAACGTTTGGAAAATATTTGACCGATGCGAAAAGCAAATTGAGCGTCCGGCTGGTGATGAATGCAGTCAATAAATACGGACAGGAGAACATCGCCTCAGCGCCGGTGGAGTTTTTATATACGGAATTGTGGCAGGGCAATTACAGTTATGCCGATCTCGCCCGAACGATTCATACTAATGACCGAATTGGCAATGATACGCTGCGGTCGATTTTAGCTGCCTACGTGAATCACGACCGGGCAGAGCAGGCGGGAATGATGAATGCACCGGCAGTGCTTCTTGCGGATGCAGTCATCTTTGCTGCCGGAGGCGCGCACATCGAGCTGGGCGAGCATTATCTGGCGCATGAATATTTCCCCAATGAAAATTTGAAGATGAGCGAAGAATTGCAGCAGCAGTTGATCCATTATTACGATTTTCTGGTGGGATATCAAAATCTTCTGCGAGATGGATTTTCAATTGAGAATATTCCATTGAACGCAGCCGGTGATATGCAATTGCAGTCCTACCCGCAACTGGAAAAAGTCTGGTATTTCTCAAAAAAGAAAGAAAATGTGCAGGTGACGCATCTCATTAATTTTACCGATGCCGTGACAATGGATTGGCGCGATAATGCAGGAACCCAGCCTGAACCGGATTCGATTGAAAATGTGAGTCTGAATTTCGCAAGTGATAGAATTGTGGAAAAAATCTGGACTGCATCGCCGGATATCAATCTTGGTTCACCTGCAGATTTATCATTTGAACAGCAAAACGGAACAGTTGAATTTGTCTTGCCTCGATTAAAATATTGGACAATGATCGTTTTTGAATATCAGGATGTAACCGGATTAAATTCAGATCCGGATGAAGTAAAACCGGTGAAATATTGTTTGGGTGATAATTATCCTAATCCGTTCAATCCAACGACGAAAATACCGTTCGGTTTGCCACAGCCTGCTTTTGTAAATCTGAAAGTGACTGACATTCTCGGAAGACATGTGGAAACATTGATCAGCGAAAATTTACCGTCCGGCTTTCATGCGGCGAAGTGGCAACCATCGGAACAGAATGCAGCCGGAAATTATTTATACGAATTGAATGTGAACAATATTTTTATCCAATCAGGCAAGATGCTATATTTAAAATGAATTGAACCAAGAATGCAGTAATACTAATAGTGGAATTCGAAGAGTAAGCCCCGAAGGAGCGCTTTAACACAGGGAGCTGTATCAAAAGTCCGATTTTCTCATTTGATGTCATTCCGGGCTTGTCCCGGAATCTTCTAATTATTAAAAAGTTAGGGGATTCCTGCATTCGCAGGAATGACACCCAAAAATGACTTTTAATACAGCCCCAAATGCAGGTTATAGAAAACGAAAAGCCCTGAAAGGGCGCATTCAGTTGATTTACAATCCGGAAACGAAGGGACTTAAAATATGCGAATCAAAATGCTCATAATTTTGGTGCTGTTTAATTTAACACTTTTATTTGCACAGGATGTGTTGTATACGTCAGATCAATTCACTATTACCACAGAAAAAGTGATTCAGGAAAAATTCAAAGCAACCGCTGTTTCGCCGACAAAAATCGTATCGAATTATAAAAGCGATTACAAAAAGCCAACCGCCCGGAAAATCGACTTTAAATTCAGTATCAACGGACTGGATAACGAACGATATCCCGGAGAAGATCATCATTTCACGCTGCCACCCGATGGCGAGCGAGCTGTCTCTCCGGTTTACACATTCGGTGCTCCCGATCCAAAGGTAGCGAGATCTGTGCAAAACGATTCCGAACCGTTTTTACAAAATGACATGGATTTTGTGATCCGGCTGGATATGCGCCACATGCTTGAAGATTTCAAAGAAAAGGGATATTTCGAAACCTTTGATGGCGAAAAAGTAATGGCAGATGATTTTCATGGCGTTTATGTCGCCGGGGGTACCGAGCCGTTATCATGGGAATTTGAATCATTGCCGCAGAAGCCGCACCTGAAACTTCATGATCCGGATGATGACGGTATTTATGAAGTCAACGTGCGTTTTAAGCGATTTCAAGTGCCGGAGTATAATTCGGACGAAACGAGCTGGGAACTGAAACAGGATGTCAGCCATTATCCGCAGTATAAATCAGATATTGAACTGAGCGATGCGCTGTACAACATGTCCCTTGAAGAATTGCACCTGGATATTCGCCCCGATGGCGCGTTCATGGCAGGCGCGAAATGGCCCGGCGTCTGGACCCGGGATATCAGCTACAGCATTCTATTGTCCCTCGCAATCCTCAATCCGGATGCTTCAAAAAAGAGCCTGATGGCAAAAGTCAAAAACGATCGTATCATTCAGGATACCGGAACCGGCGGATCCTGGCCTGTTTCGACGGATCGCATGACCTGGGCGCTGGCTGCCTGGGAAGTGTATCTGGCGACCGGCGATGAAGATTGGTTGAAAACTGCGTATCACATTATCAAAAATTCTGCGGAAGACGATTTAAACACAGCCTATAAGCACGAAACAGGATTGATGTACGGCGAATCCTCGTTTCTGGACTGGCGGGAGCAGACCTATCCTCGCTGGATGGATCCGAAAGATATTTACAAGTCGCAAAATCTGGGGACAAATGCGGTGCACTATCAGACGTATCGTATTTTAGAAAAAATGGCAGCTATTCTTGGAGAACCGGAAACCGCTTTCGCTGAAACTGCAAAATCAATTTATGATGGTATCAACCAACATTTCTGGCTTGAGGATAAAGGCTATTATGGTCAGTATTTGTACGGCAGAAATTATTTGTCACTGTCGCCACGCTCGGAAACTTTGGGCGAAGCGTTGACGGTTTTGTTCGACATCGCAGATGAGGAAAAGCAGCAATCGATTTTCAAAAATACTCCGGTGGTAGCATTTGGCACACCCTGTATTTTTCCGCAAATCCCCAATATCCCGCCCTACCATAATGACGGCATCTGGCCGTTTGTGGTGGCGTACTGGACCTGGGCGGCTGCGAAGGCACAGAATGTAAACGCGGTGGAGCATGGGCTGGCGGCGATTTACAGAGCTGCCGCGTTATTTTTAACTAATAAAGAAAATTTCGTGGCATCCACTGCCGATTTTATGGGCACGGAAATCAATTCCGACCGCCAGTTGTGGAGCGTTGCCGGGAATCTGGCGCTGGTATATCGGGTACTGTTCGGAATGAAATTTACGCCGAAAGGACTGTCGTTTCAGCCATTTATTCCGGAATCACTTGGCAGCACCCGCACGTTAAAGAATTTTAAATATAGAAATGCCAATCTTGAAATCAAAATTTCGGGCTATGGTAGTCAGATAAAATCGTTTCGTTTTGACGGAAATCAAATGGGACAGGCATTCATTCCGGAAGATTTGAGCGGTACCCATTCCATTGAAATCGAAATGGTGAACAATGAGATCAAATCACCTGCAATTAATCTGCGGGAAAATGCGTTTGCACCGGAAACGCCGGTTGTAAAATCGAACGCCGGGACTCTGAATTGGGAGTCTGTCGACGGTGCCAGTACATATTTAATTTACAAGAATGGCGAGCACATCGAAAGCATTTCGGCAAATCGATATGAAATTCCAGAGTCCGGTGATTATGCGGAATATCAGGTACTGGCAGTGGATTCCGATGGCTGGCAGTCATTTTTAAGCGATCCGGTTGCGGTAACTGGCGCAGCGGAAATCATAACAATTCAGGCAGAAAAATTTGGCGCGCGTTCGGAAACACGCTATCAGGGATATTCGGGCAATGGATATATTCCGTTGGATAAAGAGGTGAATAATGATATCCAATTTCCCGTCAAAATTGAAGAGCCAGGATTATATGCAATCGACGTTCATTATGCAAATGGCAATGGTCCGATCAACACAAATAATAAATGCGCAATCCGGACGCTGGCATTAAATGGTGAACGCGTCGGTGCGATTGTAATGGCGCAGCGGGGAATCGAGCGCTGGGAGGATTGGGGCTTCAGCAATTCCTTGAAAATCTACCTGCCAAAAGGCGAACATCGGTTATCGCTGAGTTTTACAGCATCGGATAATAACATGAATGGCGAAGTCAATTTTGCCCTGCTGGATTATGTGCGGCTGATTCGTGTGCCAGACGTGAGACGAGAGAAGTGAGGCAATACAGATCAGATTTCCGAAATCTTAGAGATTTCGGAAATCTCTCTGCATCTTACCCGCGTTCCAATTCAGTATCACGAATCACAAATCCCGCTTTTCGTTCATCTTCATTAAACTAAAAAATGTATTGCATTTCTCAGTTTATCCAATTATATTATCATATCATGACAAATCCACCATAAAATGGCTGAATATCAACCATATAGAGGTGTATATGTTATATCCAAGATTTATTAAACAAAATATAATCGATGCGCTGCAAGACACGCCGGTGAATCTGATTACCGGCGCCCGGCAGACCGGAAAAACGACGCTCGTGAAACAACTCGTAAGTGAAGATTATCCTGCTCAATACGTTACGCTTGACGATCTATCAATTCGGGGCGCGATTGAGAATGATCCCCAGGGATTTCTGAAAAGCAAGACAACGCCATTGATTATCGATGAAATTCAGCTTGTGCCTGATCTGCTGCCGGCAATCAAATATGAAGTGGATATAAACAGAACTCCCGGGCGATTTTTGCTGACTGGCTCTGCAAATATCTTAACTCTTCCGCGTATTTCCGAATCGTTAGCCGGTCGAATGGAAATACATACGCTTTTCCCATTGTCGCAGGGTGAATTATCAAATAAGAACGAGATTTTTATTGACTGGATATTTTCAGAGAAATTAGATCGCAATGATATTGAATCCAAGAGAGAAAATGATATCTGGGTGCGAATCGTAAATGGCGGGTACCCGGAAATTATTAAACGAACTGCCGCCGATCGAAAGCATGCCTGGTTTCAGGATTATATCACAACCATTCTGCAGCGTGATGTCAAAGAGCTTTCAAACATCGAAAGTCTTACGCAAATGCCGAGAGTCATTCAATTATTGGCGAATCGTATATCATCGCTACTGAATATTGCTGAATTGTCCCGTTCTTTGCAAATTCCACAGACAAGTTTGAAACGATATATCTCATTGTTAGAAATTACATTTTTAGTTTATTTTCTGCCAGCCTGGAGCGGAAATTTAGGAAAGCGTATCGTGAAGACCCCGAAGCTGTATTTCACCGATACAGGGTTGGCTGCTTATTTAATGGGCGCGGATTTCAATTCTCAGAACGAAAAATTTAATATATCCGGACCGTTGTTGGAGAATTTCGTACTTTCAGAACTTAAGAAGCAGAGTGCATGGAGCCAGACAAAACCTCAAATTTTTCATTTCCGAAATCAAACGGGATTGGAGGTTGATTTCATTCTGGAAGACCGCCGACGGAATTGTGTGGGTATTGAGGTGAAAGCAGCAGCCACTGTTCGATCTGATGATTTTAAAGGACTGCGATGGTTTCAAGATAATGTAAACACAGAATTTGTACGAGGGATTGTTTTATACAATGGTGCTGAATTTGTGCCCTTTGGGAATGAGCTTTATGCGGTTCCGGTGAGCGCATTGTGGACGTGAGACCGCGTGCGCCGGAGTGCAGTCGCTTTATCGACTGCCAGTCTGCTAAAGGTCGGAATACGAGATAAGTGATACGGGAAAAAGACAAACTAATTTGTTTTCCGGATCCCATATCCCGAATCACAAATCCCGCTTTACTCATATCGTAACGCAACAATCGGATCCATTTTGGATGCTTTAAACGCTGGCCAAAATCCAAACGTCACGCCGACTGCTGTGCAAAACACCAGTCCGACAATCGCCCATTCCATTGGCACAGTGGCAGCGAAATGAGTGAGAACGCTCACAATATTGCCCAGTCCAAAGCCCACCAGTACGCCGAATAATCCGCCGATGTTGCACAGAATAATCGCTTCCAGTAGAAACTGCCACAGAATATTACCGCGCTTGGCGCCCAGCGACTTGCGGATGCCAATCTCCCGCGTCCGTTCGGTAACCGAGACGAACATGATGTTCATGATTCCGATACCGGCGACAATTAGCGCGACGATACCGATCACGAATGCGCCGACTTTAATCCCTGCTGTCACATCGTTGAATGTTTTGATCTGGCTGTCATTGGTGAAAATCGTGAAATCATCTTCCTGATTTGGTTTGAGTCCGCGCCCTTTGCGCATCACTGCCCGTGTCTCGGCGATAGCTTCCTGTAACAGTTCCGATGATTTTGCCCGCACAGTTATGTTGACCGAACGCTCCTGACCCCGATTGTCCCGTAAACCATAAACTCGTTTAAATTTGCTAATCGGAATGATCATATAATTGTCAAAATTGCCGCCCATGGCAGATGTTTTAGCCTCCAGCACTCCAATCACTTTGAATTTTCGGCCATCGATTTTGATTGTTCGTTGCAGCGGGTTGGCCCAGGGAAATAGTTGCTGCGCGACCGAATGTCCCAATACAACAACACTGCTGCCGATTTTTACATCAAGATCAGTTAAATTTCGACCATATTGAATGTAATGCGTATTGTTTTCAGAATACTCAGGTGTTCCGCCGCAGACGGTCAGATTGGAATTCGTGGCGATATCACGATAGCGGGCAACGTGCCCGAAACTCCACAATTCTGCGCCCACCAGATCGACGGTTTTAACTTTTTCACGAATGGCATTGGCATGTTCCACAGTGGTTGGAGGGCGCTGCATGATTTTTCGCATTTCTTCTTCACTAATCGGACCACCGGCTGCCCATTTTTGCACCTGGAATGTCTGCGTCCCCAATACGCTCAATTCTTTTTCAATAGTGCTTTGAATGACGGAAATTCCCGTCATCACCGCGATGATGGATGCCACACCGGCGATAATTCCGATGAGCGTTAGAAATGAACGCAATTTGTGGGAGGCTACTGCATTAATAGCCATTTTAAATGCTTCGAGGATTTGCATATTAAATACCTCTGAATTTTAGATTAATTATAATTCCGAGATTTCCGAAATCTTTGAGATTTCGGAAATCTGTGTGTTGTCTTTATCGAATCCGGGATCGACTTTTGCGGCCAAAAAGACGGCTGCACTCCATATCACTCATACCGCAATGCTTCAACTGGTTTGAGGCGAGAGGCGCGATACGCCGGGATAATCCCGGAAAGAACCCCCACTAATATCGAAACGACCAGAGCTACGATTGCAATAGGAACGGAAACAGTCGCCGGAAGAACCAATTTGTCAATCAATGCAGCGATACCAAACGAAGCCAGAATGCCGATCAACCCACCTATCAAACAGATGGCGGACGATTCGAATAAAAACTGGGTCAGTATTGCGCGACGCTTGGCGCCAATTGCTTTTCGGGTTCCGATTTCACGGGTACGCTCGGTGACTGATACGAACATGATATTCATCACACCGATTCCGCCCACAAACAGCGAGATGCCGGTAATCACCAATCCGATGAGAACAACCACACCCATGATATTATTGTACGCGTTCATCAGAGTATCCATTGTATTGATCGAGAAATCATCGCCCTCGGTGGGTTTCAGTTTGCGGATTTTTCGCATTTCGCCGATCAGTTCATAGCGGAAATCTTCCATCAATTCCTGACTTGGGGCTTTTACAGCGATGCTGAAGCGTCTGTTTTGTCCGCCAAATGCTTTCAGAAACGCGCTCAATGGTATGAAAATTTGCCGGTCATAATTTGGGCCCCCGAAAAAGCCGGCGCTGCCCTGTTTTTCCATCACGCCAATCACCCGGAAAGTGTACCAGCCAATTTTAATTTCTTTATGAAGCGGATCAATATCCGGGAAAAGGTGTTCCTTAATTTCCGAACCAATTACACATGCAAATTTCTTATATTGCACATCCAGCGATGTAAAAAATCTGCCGTATTCCGGTACCGCATTGGTCACCTGAATTTGCATTTCTGTGGTTCCGATCACCGGAACGCTTTCCAATACTTTGGAACGGTATTTAATATTGCGTCGGGTACTGGTGGATGGATTTATGGCCTTTGCACTTTTCAGGCGATGGCTTAATTTTTCACTCTGCTTGAATGTGACATCCGGACGATTTCGGTACAGGAAAAAGTCGCCGGTGATGATCCACGGCATTCGCGACACGTAGAGCACATCCGAACCAACCGCGGAAATGCTTTCTTTGAAATTATTTTTTAGCCCATTGGCAACGGTCATTGTCGTCACCACCGCAAGAATACCAATGATGATACCGAGCGTGGTCAGTATGCCCCGTGTTTTATTGGTTTGAATAGCAGAAATTGCAATTCGGAACGCTTCGATGATTTCATGTAAAAAGCGCATGTTAATAACCTTGATAGTACGATCAGGATTGTTTTTTATCTTGTTTTTTGACTGTTACAGCAACATTATTTTCCAGTGTTTGACTTATCGCACGGAAACTGCCGGAGACGATTTCATCACCCTCTGCGATTCCGTCTGCAATTTCGATATGAGTTTCACTTTGAATCCCGGTTTTCACCTGATGAGCTTTTGCCATTCCGCTTTCAATAATAAAGACGACTTGCACAAACCCGTCTTTGTCCGGGACGAATTCCGGTTCAGATGTAGCGCTATCCGCAGCGGCAGCTTCTCCGTTACCAGACTTTGCTGCCTTTTGCTTTAATTGTTCCGGGGTTCGAACGGTGACGCACTGGATCGGAACGCCCAGCGCATCATTTCTGATTTCTGTGACAACATCGCTGCTTGCCGTCATTCCGGGTCTCAACTTATCGCCGGCATCGCGGATTGCAATCTTCACTTCAAATTCAGTCTTTTGCTCCGTGGTTCCGGCGCCGCTGATTGTTGCGCTGCTTGCGATTTCGCTGACTACACCATGAAACACCTTATTTGGCAGTGCATCCACCTCAATTGTTGCACTGTCGCCAATTGAAACCGAAACAATGTCGTTCTCATCCACATTCACCAGCGCTTCCATCTCGGAAAGATCAGAAATCACCATAATTACATCTTCCTGAAATTGAGAGCCCAACGCGATTTCTCCGACTTCTTTATTCAATTCGCTAATAGTGCCGGACATTGGCGCGTAAATCGTTGTTTTGGAAAGATCATCTTTGGCTTGCTTTAACGCGGCCCGGGCTTGTTCTACCTGTTCCAGTGCAGATTGATACCGTGCTTTTTCGACCTGTGCCGCGGAATAGGTTTGATCCAGCAGCGCCTGAGATTCCAGATCTCTGGAAAACAATTCTTTGGTCCGTTGATAATCTTTCTCGGTTTTGAGTTTATTCTCTTTTGCCAATTGGGCATTTGCCTCGATTGAGCGAAGATTTGCCTCTGCTTGTTCTACCGAGGCTTTAAACCGTTCCCGGTCGAGTTGTACCAGCAGAGTGCCGCGCTCCACCCAGTCACCTTCCTCCACGTGCAATTCGATAATTTTTGCAGCGACATCAGCACTGATATTGACCTGGGTTTTCGGTTGAATACGCCCGGTCGCGGTTACCGTTTCCACAATTTTCAGCCGTCCGACTTTTTGAGTTTCAACGACTGTTGCCTCAGTGCCATTCTTTTTTAATGAAAGTACCGCAATCATGATAATGATGATTGCGACGACTATCGAAGCGATAATTATTTTTTTTCGAGACATGATCTGAAGTATCCTGTTTTGATGAATACGTAATATTGATTATTTTAAAGGTATGTGATTTTCATTAAAATTGAATTCATTTAAATTCCTGTGTAAGCTATGTACGGAATCAATGATTTAAATGTTACATTTTTGCCTGTATAAACAAAAAATGTACATGAATATGGGATATGCGTTGAAAAAAGAATTTTTGTCCGGTTAAGTGGCTTCTGTATTAACCGGAACTTTTAAAAGGCGGAAGGCATTTAAATTTTAATTAATACGATGAATTAAACGGATAATTTTATGGAATCCATTTTTCTAAGCGGTAAAAAAGCCCGCCAATTACGCGCCGAAGGGCATCACCTCAATCCGGCAGTCATGATTGGTAAAGACGGACTGACGCCACAGGTGCTTCATTCGATTCGAAAAGTGCTGGACACAAATCCTCTCATCAAAATAAAAATTCTGGACACTTCGGACATGAATCGCAAACAATTCGCTGCCGATCTTGCCGAAAACACCACATCACAAGTCGTACAAGTATTAGGCAAAACAATTTTGTTATATCGGGAACCAGAAGCAGAATAGGGTAGACATCAGATTAGTTATCTTTTTCTAATGAATCTCGCAATATTGTTGCAAGGTTGTTATAATTGATTTGTTCGCACATAATTCTTATTTTTTGATCAATTAATTACAATGTGAACCCAAAAAATGAGGAGGTATGTGCCATGTCAATGATGAAAAAGTCCTGGCCTGTTTTCTTTATCTCTCTGTTATTAATCAGTTATCTGGTAGGGTGCGCTGCATTCACGAAATACGGCCAGATGGAGAAAAACGCCCGTAAAAGCTTCAATCAGGGAGAATTTGATACGGCTTTTAACGGAGCAGTAAACGCGCTGAAAATGAAGCCTACTTATAATAAGGCGCAAGAACTGCTTCAAAGCTCGTATCAGTCCTCTGTGACCCGGCATGAAAATAGTGTCGAGAGCCATATTAATTCAGCAAATCAATTCAAATGGGATGGTGTGGTTGCCGAGTACGAACACTTAATCGGAATGAATGATCAACTCAATAATCTCCCGCCTCTTGTCAATTCAAAAACACAACAACCCATTGTCATTGAAACGAAAGATTACAGCGAGCCATTGAATATTGCCAGGCAAAATGCTGCTGAAATTCACTATCAGGAAGGTGAAAAACTCAGCAAAATTCAATCGCTGGATAGTCAAAAAAGCGCCGCGAAAGAGTTTAAAAAAGCCGATGAATATGTACGAGGTTTCAAAGATGCTTCTGTAAGATATGAATCATGCCGACGAGCTGGTATCAAACGCATGGCGATAATCCCGCTTGAAAATCGCAGCGGTAAATCCCAATATGGCGCGGTTGAGGAAATGATCACGGATGATATCATCAGCGATGTCATGGGAGATCTCGGAGCAATGGAGTTTTTGGAAATCATCTCACGGGATCAGTTGTTGCAGGTGATGGAAGAACAGAAATTGGGCATGACCGGATTGCTGAATGACCAGACAGCCGTGGAATTGGGCAAAGTACTTGGCGTCCATGAATTAATGACCGGAAAAATAACGCAGATTATGCATCGACCCGCACCGTCCACACCCAGAGCGAAGACATACCAGGAACAGGCACGAGTGGCAACTCACAAAGAAAAGTATCGCAATAGCAAAGGCAAGCTGCGTGAGAGATGGGTGTATGCCGATGTTGCTGCCAGTGTCACAAAATTTGAAAAAACAGCCAGCGCTTCAATTGTGGGATCATTCCAGATTTTGGATGTCGCCACTGCAAAAATAAAGAAAAGTCAGTCCTTTAAAGGAGACGGCTTTTTTATGTGTGAATGGGGTGAATTTCGCGGTGATGAACGGGCGCTGTCTGATGAATCAAAACGGTTGGTTTCAAAATCTGAAGAATACGTGCCCTCTGGCGAAGAATTAGTGAATAAAGCGGCAAGAGATTTAAGTGCAAATCTCGCCTCGACGTTGAAGGATTACGCGCGCTAAATGATTTGTTTTTAGGCACACCGTCGAATGGAAATGAGGTAGGTCGGGACGATACCACCTCAAAAAGAGCCTCTGGGGAGAAATTTTTCTCCGGGGGCTTTTTTATTTGATTATGAACAAACAATTTCGTATAATTGAAGCTATGTTAATTATTCTGATCACCGGGCTGCCCGCAAGTGGAAAAACAACGCTGGGACAAAAAATCGCTCAAAAATTTTCATTGCCTTTTTTAAGCAAAGATGAAATCAAAGAACAGTTATTCAATACGGTGGGGTCAGGTGACCGGGAGTGGTCACGTAAATTAAGCGAGGCGAGCAATGATGTGCTGATGATTTTACTTGCGGCAATGATCCGGGCAAAAAAATCATGCATTGTGGAAAGTAATTTACCGTCGGAAAAGTATGAAGCTAAATTCAATCATCTAAAAAAGTGCGCTTCATTTCAATTATTACAGATTGTGTGTGAGGCGGATCGCTCTGTATTGCAAAAGCGTCTCGAAGATCGGGCCGGTACTGGCAGCCGCCATCCGGGACATCTGGATGAAATCTTGTTGAGGGAATTTACGAAGAAACCAATGGCCAGTTATCATCGGGTAATGAAAATAATCGGTCGCACGATGATAGTGAATACAACCCGTTTTGAAGATATTGATTATCACAACATTTTTATGGAAATTGAAAACATTCTGCAATCCGAAACTGATAACGAAATTCAACGAAAGAGAGGATGAACATGACATCGGATTTACTGAAAGATGCGCCGCATCGTCGCTATAATGCACTGACCGGCGAATGGATTCTGGTATCGCCGCATCGGACGAAACGTCCGTGGCAGGGAGCGCAAGAGAAACCAGCTCAGGATAATCGACCATCATATAGTCCGAGTTGTTATCTCTGTCCCGGAAATCAACGGGCAGGCGGCGAGCGCAACCCGGTCTATGAAAATACGTTTGTCTTTACCAATGATTTTGCGGCGCTGCTGCCGGATACCGAATTGTCGGTAGCAGAAGATGACCCGCTATTCAAAAACAAAGGCATTCAGGGAACATGTCGCGTGATATGCTTTTCCCCGCGTCACGATTTAACATTGCCGGAAATGCCGGTCCGGGATATTCGCCGGGTCGTTGATCTGTGGGCAGAGCAGTTTGCAGAGCTGGGCAGTCAATATAAATGGGTCCAGGTATTTGAAAATAAGGGGGCGATCATGGGGTGCTCCAATCCGCATCCTCACGGACAGATTTGGGCTGGCTCTTCATTGCCCAATGAAGCGGACACAGAAGATCGGCAGCAGCAAAATTATTTTGAAGAGCAAAAATCTGTTCTGCTGCGGGATTACCTGACCCGCGAATTAGAATATAACGAGAGAATCGTTGCTGAAAATGAGCACTGGGTCGTGCTGGTTCCGTTCTGGGCGTTCTGGCCCTTTGAAACGCTGTTGCTGCCGCGGCGACATATCCGGCGGCTGCCGGAATTAACAACCGACGAGCGTGATTCTCTGGCTGATATTCTGAAACGTTTTCTGACGAAATATGATAACCTGTTTTCAGTGTCATTCCCTTACACAATGGGCTGGCACAACGCTCCGACGGATGATGGCGATTATTATCACTGGCAGTTGCACGCGCATTTTTACCCGCCGCTGTTGCGCTCTGCTACTGTGAAAAAATTTATGGTCGGCTACGAATTGCTCGCCGAAGCACAGCGGGATATTACCGCAGAACAGGCAGCGCAGCGTTTGCGGGATGTAAGCGAAACTCATTACAAAACTATTTAAAAATGGAGTGTGGCGTGAAAAACTTTTTCCTGTTTATTGTTCCATCGTTCATCTGGGGATCCACATGGCTGGTGATCACCTTCCAACTGGGGAGTGTTGATCCCCTCGTTTCGGTGGTCTATCGTTTTTTAGCAGCCGCCCTGATTTTAATACTGTTTCTTTTAATCAGACGAAAGAGCATGAAATTTGATCGTAAAGCACACCTGTTGATGGCAATGCAGGGATTCTTTTTGTTTGGCATCAATTATTGGCTCGTTTATCTCGCTGAATTGTATATGACCAGCGGGGTTGTTGCCATATTATTTGCCACGCTTGTTTTTATGAATATTTTTAACAGCAGCTTCTTTTTAAAAACGCCTGTCCGCATTCATGTCCTTTTGGCCAGTATTGTCGGGATTATCGGTGTCAGCCTGATTTTCAGGCAGGAAATACTGGTCATTGATGTCTCGAAACAAACGATGTTGGCATTCATTTTTTCAATCGCCGGCGCCTATTCCGCCTCACTGGGGAACATTATTTCAGCCCGCAATCAAAAGATGAAGTTACCGGTGCTGCAAACAAACGCCTTCGGCATGTTGTATGGCGCACTGTTTATGGCCATTATCACGCTGATCGCAGGCAAGCAATTCACGTTCGATGTCTCTTTCACGTATATCTGGTCATTGCTCTACCTTTCCGTCTTGGGATCAATCATCGCGTTTGGCAGTTATCTTACTCTGCTGGGGAAAATCGGCGCAGACAGAGCCGCGTATGTCACGCTGGTCGTTCCGGTAATTGCTTTGGTATTTTCAACATTGTTTGAAGGATATCAATGGTCTGTCGTCGGGCTTGTAGGTGTTGTTCTTATTTTACTGGGAAATGTGATTGTACTGCGGAGGAAAACAAATGTGCATTAACTCTATCAATATATAGATTATTTTCATTTAAAAGCCTTCGCATGGGTCGTTCGTGGCAGCCTGTTCATTCGGAACACGACTTAATTTAAAAATCCAAATAATCGGGTAGTTGCTCATGTTCAACGAAAAATGCATTAAAAATAGTTGTATCTTCTCAATATTTTATGGTAGATATGGGCGATTGCCGCTATGTCGTATT
>CAZCJL010000140.1:0-16365 GCA_964498785.1 uncultured Cytophagia bacterium
AATACGACATAGCGGCAAGCGCCCATATCTACCATAAAATATTGAGAAGATACCATCTTTCGCTATCTCTTTGTAAACGCTGATCGCATTTTCCTCGCCACGTTCCATCATTTTTATAGCAAAAGTTATTCCCAGAATTCTGGCAATTAACATATACCTGCGGATGGTGAATTTACATGGTTTTACCTCTTTGTTTGTATATTTCTTCCATTGATTATAATGTTTTAATTCATCTTTAGAAATTTTTTGTAAAATATCTTTGTTTTTTCCGCCCATTCTTTTTGCAAGTTTTTGATAGACAATATGTTCCGTGATTTCATCTTTCTGAAATTCATGAAATTGTTTCAGAATTGAGTCATCAATCATCTTTTCTCCCGCTTAATTATGAAATAACAACCACCATTTCCGAAGCGTCCCGTCGTTCCGGGACTCGGGGAGTTTGCTTTGGGAATCCCAACGGAGTCACAGTCGCGACGTAATGTTCATGCGGAATATTCAAAATATCTTTCACCTCATTGCGATTCATTGCAGCGATCCAGCAGGTACCAAGTCTATAAGACCATGCCGCCAGGATAAAGTGATAGGCCGCAATGCATCCGTCCTGCTCCGGACGCAGTGTTTTTCCGGGATCGCTGCAAATTGCCACAGCTATCGGCGCCTGATCGATTGGTTGACTTGCTCTGTCTCGTATCGATGCCAACGCTTTTTTCTTTTCCGAATTTTTGATGACAACGAAATAGTATGATTGAGAATTTTTTGAGGTTGGTACAAAGCGGCATGTTTCAAAAATATTCCATAATATATTTTCCGGCACCGGATCATTCGTAAATTTTCGAATACTGCGGCGCTGTTGCAACAGCTCTGTACCTTCCAGATGCGGTGGCGTCGGATGTAAAAAACTCTGAAACTCCAGTGTCCGACCTTCAGGATCGTTGGCGAAAAACTGGTAAATCGAGTATTTTTCATTTTCGATAAGATCGGTGGCGCGATAGTTTTTCATCTGTCTGTGCATTTTGTCAACATCGTTACGATGCGGGTAAAAAAATGTGATTATTCCGCGGTATTCAATTTCACTGCGATCACAGAAGCCAAGCAACATGTTTCCGTGTTTTAAAATCAGGCAATCTGGCTGTTTCAACCATACATCCATCCCGATCATATTTATATAAAACTGGCTGATTTTTTCAAGATTAGCTGTTTGGTGAAAAACAATCCCTGCCATGCAACCTCCTTTTTTCTGTTAAAATAAATGATTCGCGAGTAAACGACACACATTTTCCAGGAAAATATTATCCTGTTTAGAAAACGGCGATAAATCATGTGAGTCAACATCCAGTTCACCGATGATTGTATTTCCTTTTAGAATCGGGACAACGATCTCCGATTTTACCACCGGACTGCAGGACAGATAGTTCGATTCCTGAGAAACATCCTGAATAACAAACGTTTCTTTCCGCTCTGCCGCCTGTCCGCAAATCCCCTTGCCAAAAGGAATTCGCACGTGCTCTGTGGGTTCACCGGCAAACGGGCCAAGAAAAAGTTCATCCTCTTTTTCCGGATCGACCAGATAAAAACCAACCCAGTCAAAATAGGGGACTTTTTCTTTGAGAAGATTGCTCACGGCCAGTAATTTTGCATCACGGCCCATTCCTCTTTTTACAAGTTCTTCAATATTTGAGGTTAATGTGGCAAAAAGCTCTGTTTTATTTTCTTTACTGTACAAAGATTCTGCTGACTTTAATTCATCCCAGGTCCGGAATGCGCGTCGTAAATGGGGAATTGTAATAGAGCCACCGACTACGAGGCCAATTGACAATGCTTCTTCAAGTTCGTCATCAGTGACGCCCTCATCAAAGCTACGGATGATGTGATATTTTATGCAATCATCACAGCGAAGCGCAAGAGAGGCAACCAATCCTAATAGCTCTTTGGTTTTCGCGGGGAGCGCACCGTCACGATAAACCTGGGAATCCAGACTGTAAAAACGCTTAATTTCTTTCCGCGCGTATTTTAGTACAATTTCATTTAACTCTTCACGCTCTTGCTGAAATGTTCCAACTGTTTTATTTTTCATGTGAAATCCTTTTTACATTTTTCACGATTTTAGTTGATAATTTTAAATTTAAGAAACCGGGTTGATAAAATCAATCTTTTTTGAAAAATTTTGTGCTTGACTTTACCAATAAAAAGAATTAATTATAGGGATTTAATTTCCCATATTCAGACGATTTCTCTGAGAAAGGCTGCTAATGTTCGCTTTGTTCAATAATTACGTTGGTGAAATAGCTGCGCTAACGACATCGATACTATGGTCATTTGGCTCTATCTTTTTCACAATTTCCAGCCGTGCGGTAGGTTCAGTGTTGGTGAACCGAGTTCGGCTGCTATATGCATCAATTCTGTTAGCAGGATCGCATTTTATCTTCTATGGACATCTGCTACCGCTGCATGTAGAACCATTTCGTTGGTGGTGGCTCGGTTTGTCCGGATTTATCGGGCTGGTTCTGGGCGATGCGATGTTATTTCAGGCATTTGTGGTTATTGGCACGAGATTAACAATGCTTCTGTTATCGCTGGTTCCGATTATTTCCAGCCTGTTTGCATGGATTCTTTTAGGAGAAATATTGAAACCCATTCAGGTTTTTGCCATCTTTCTCACTGTGGGTGGAATCATTTTTGTCGTTCTGGAGAAAAATAATAGCGGATATCCCCGTAAGACTTATTTGTTGGGTATCTTGTTGGGACTTGGTGGAGCCGCAGGACAGTCGCTGGGATTGATTACCGCGAAAAAAGGACTTGTCGGTGATTTTCCCGGTTTGTCTGCAAATCTCATTCGAATGCTTACAGCAATGAGCTGTACCTGGTTCATCGCTGCAATCCGCGGTCGGTCAATTATGAATATGAACTTCCTGACAAATAAAACAGCTCGTTGGTCTATTTTGGGGGGCGCAATCTTTGGCCCGTTTTTTGGCGTGTGGTTGGTGATGATTTCAATAAAACATGCACATATCGGCATTGCATCGACTTTGCAGGCGCTTCCACCTATTTTCTTGATACCGTTAACTCATTGGATATTTAAAGAAAAAATAACTATGCAATCCGCCGTCGGAACTGCAATTGCCATGATTGGCGTGGCGCTTATTTTTTTGTCATAAAAAAAAGCCGCATCATCCAAATTGGCGATACGGCTTTCACTTAAATAGTAGAGCGAATGGATATTCAACTTTTTATCAAATCACAGGTCATTTGATACTATTTGGAAAGAATCATTTTCTTAATCACCCGAAATTCTTTTGACGTTAACATGTAAAAGTACATTCCAGAGGCAACATGTGTCCCGCTATTATTAGTGCCGTCCCAGACCACTTCATATTTCCCGGGTGCAATGGAATCGCTGATAAGCGTTTTAATTTCTTCACCCAGTAAATTGTAAACAGCCACTTTAACTTTACATGATTTCGGAACTTCAAATTTTATTGTTGTTGTCGGATTGAATGGATTGGGATAATTCTGCGCCAATGCATACTTTTCAGGAATAAGCAGATTTTCATCTGCAACCGTAGTGGCTGTACTTTCCTGATAAAATATTTGAAGTTCACCCAATTGAACCATCCCATCTGTCGGACTTAACACGACCAATTTAACAAACATTGCATTTACCGGCTCGAAATGAAAGGTCTCGGCGGCGCCCCCGGTTTTGATAGTATCCAGGACAACCTGAAAATCGCTATCTTCAATACCACTGCTAGAAACAAATATCTGAAATCGGTTAATCCAGCGTTCTTCATGGCCAATACCTGTATCACATAATAGTGAAATGGCGCTAATTTTTCTATTATTTGAATCAGCCAAACAGAAAATTGCTTGCGGTTGTTCCGAGTTCATAATTACTGTTCCATCTTCGCCATAAACATCTCCGTCGGTAGCATTGTTCCAATCGTGTTCTGGTATTGTGGGAGACCCATCAATTATATTCAACCGAGCAAATGTTCCGCTTTCGTGAACTTCAATAAAATTTTCCTTTATAATTGAATCCACGCCAGCACTAAAAAATGCTTTTAATTTAACCGAATACACACCATGATTTTCATAAACATGAATTGGCTCTTTCTCCTCACTGGTTTGTCCGTCGCCAAAATACCACAGCCAACTGTCGCAAGCATTGTCAGTCAGGTTATAAAATTCAACAGTTAGTGGCTCACTACCGGTGGCGACATTTGCATCAAAATCGGGTGAGATCGACTGCCTGACGCTGAATAAGCTATCACTAATGTCAAACGGATCGCAATCCACATCCGCGATTTTTACCAGGCAAGAATCGCTGGTAACATCAGGAACGCTCCAATTAAAAGCACTATCATTTTCAGTGCGATTAATGATGGTGATCCAGGATGAGCCAGCGTCGATAGAATATTGAATTTTTAACGAATCTGGCGCTGGATTTGCTGACGCCCATTTGATTTCGAATTCCATGCCGGCATAAAGCGTTTCTCCGCCATTCGGAGCGACCAGCCGCAGCGGTGGTTCGTTTGAGATTGAAAAAATTGCGTCACTCGTGTCTGCCGGCTCACAATCTAAATCGGCGACTTTGATCAGGCAACTATCAGAAATCGTATCCGGAATAGTCCAGACTAACGAGCTGTCATTTTCAGTGATCGCAGCGATTGTTTCCCAATGCGTACCGTTATCCAGAGAATATTGAATTTTTAGCGAATCAAACAGGCAGCATGCCCCCCAGCGAATTTCAAATGGATCCCCGGAGCGCAGTGCTTCACCGCCATTCGGTTGTATAACTGTGATAAACGGCGGCGCACAGATCGTGAACGTGGAATCGCTGATATCATACGGGTCACAGTCCAGTTCAGCAACTTTGATAAGACACTGGTTGCTATTTACCTCTGGCACGATCCAGGGATGCACTCCGTCATTTTCAGCGCCATAGATAATTGTCTCCCAGTTTTCACCGTTGTTCAGCGAGTATTGAATTTTGACTGAATCAATACAACAGCTTCCTTCCCAGGAAATATCCACAGTATCGCCGGCCATCAGGCATTCGGAGCCATTGGGGCTAAACACTGTAATCGGCGCCCTGTTCCAGATGGAAAATGGTGCATCGTTCACGTCGTACGGATCGCAATCAAGATCAGCCACCTTGATCAGTACGTCGCAGGAAAACGTATCAGGAACTGTCCATGTATATGAACTGTCATTTTGGGTTCCGTAAACAATGGTCTCCCAACTATTGCCGCCATCAAGCGAATATTGAATTTTTAGCGAATCCATACAACAACAGGCTTCCCACAGAATATCGATTTCATCGCCGGCAGTTAGGCATTCCCCACCATTCGGAGCGATGACTGTAATCGGCGCATGGTCCCAGACAGTGAATGGCGCATCACTGATATCATACGGATCGCAGTCAAGATCCGCTACTTTGATCAGACAATTGTCTGAGTGTAAATCTTCGGGAATGGTCCAGAAATAACTGCTGTCATTTGGTGTGCCATAAACAATTGTTTCCCAGTCATTACCGCCATCAATGGAATACTGAATTTTCATTGAATCAATCTCGCAGAATGCTTTCCAGCGGATTTCTACCTCATCGCCGGCGCGATAGCACTCTCCTCCGTTTGGCGACAGTACAGTCACCGAATCACAACCCCAGATAGTAAATGTGGTATCGCTGGTATCAAAGGGATCACAATCCACATCAGCAATTTTGATCAGGCATTTTGTGGAGTGTACATCAGGAACTGTCCACAAATAACTGCTATCATTCTCCGTCTTATAAATTACTGTATTCCAGTCATCACCGCCATCGGTGGAGTATTGAATTTTCAACGTATCGATGCATCGACAGGCTTCCCATTGAATTTCATATTCCTGTCCCGCTAACAGACATTCCCCGCCGTTTGGTGACATCACTGTTATCAGCGGTGGAGTGCAGATTGAGAACACATTATCACTGGTATCCGGTACTTTTTTCACGCCATGTCCGGCGACGCGAACGATTGCCTCATTCGTCCTGACGGCCGGCACCTGCCACAGGTAACTTCCCGTGTTTGCAACATTTTCGATCTTAATCCAGTCTTTACCATTATTTACTGAATAGTCTAAACCAATCCGTTTAAATTCACAGCTTGCAAGCCAGGTAATTTCGTACTCGTTCCCGGCAATCATACATTCCCCGCCATTCGGTGACAGCAGCCGGACATAATTCTCCGGGAAGATGGAAAAAACATCATCTGTGATATCTGTAACAGTGCCGCCAATTTCGGTAATTTTTACCAGGCATTTGGTGGATGATTCCTGCGGTACTTTCCATCCAAATTCGCCATCATTTTTTTCCTTTGTAATGATTGTTTTCCAGGTTTCGCCATTGTCAATTGAGTACTTCAAACAAACAGAGTCGATATCGCCAGTGGATGACCAGGCAATTTTATACTTTGTTTCTGGTCTCAAGCATTCTCCTCCTATTGGTGATGTCAGCGTCAATGATTTCGGAACCACAACGGAAAAAACATCATCGCTGGTATCGGCCAGCGTCATTTCATACTTTTCTTCGATGCGTACCAGATACTGGACTGATGTATCCGAAGTGATTTCCCAGTCATATTCCCCATCATTCTCTGTTTCGTCGTCGATATCACTCCATGTCACTCCGTTATCTTTGGAAAATTGTAATTTCACCCAGTCAAAATTACCATAAGATTGCCAGGCGATCTTTTGAGTGGTACCAATTTCCCACTGTTCACCACCGTTTGGCGACGTCAACGTAAGAAACGACGGTCCGATCTCAAAAACCGCATCGCTGACATCAGAGTGCCCTGAAAAACTAACATCTTCAATTTTGATCAGACACTGTGACGAGTTGACATCCGGTACGGTCCAGTCATGGCTGCCATCATTGGCAGTTGATCCGACGACTGATTCCCAACTCTGCCCATTATCAACAGAGTATTGGATTTTGATATTATTGATCGGCCCGATTGAAGACCACTGTATGGCATACGTTTCGCCAACCACCAGCTTTTCGCCGCCATCAGGCGCGGTGATATCCAACGCAAAATCAGGTTTCAAGGGTCCGCCATACAAATATACAATTCCTGCGTCTGTTTGACTAAAATCACTTCCTGGCGCCGAGACAGCAACTTCCTGAAAATGATCTCCGTCAAAATCGCCCACACTCGATGAAGCCCCGGCATAATCTTTTGTGTTTTCACCATACATAAAATCATCAAAATTAGATAGCGGCATATTGTGTTCCCAGCCGCTATTTTTCCCGGGCACGAAATAGACTTTTCCTGAATAATTTCCATTCTGGTAATATTTAGATGCTGAAATCAGCAAATCGCTGTAACCATCTTTATCCAAATCAGAAATATAAGTCGGTGACCCGGCATTATCGAAATGACCTTCTGCTAAAAGTGATGGCGCATAATCCTCCGCGACCATATCCTGTGCCCATCCGTTCGTCTTTCCAAATATAATATAGATTTTGATATTACCCTGTGACGGAACGGCCTTAACAGCAAAGTCAGAAATGCCGTCACCATTTATATCACCGCCGTTTGAAAGGCTGAATCCAAACATATCATTTTCCGCAGCGCCGATAAGCGATGCATCCGCGGTTGAGATATCCGTATTTTTTCCCCATTTATTTGCTCCGCCCCAGAACAGATAAACTTTGCCGTTATTACTGGGCTGGTTTTGGTCCCGGTACGGTGCGCCGATGGCAAAGTCCGGTACATTGTCTCCGTTCAGATCGCCAATTCCGCTGACCGAAATCCCAACTAGGTCCCGCTCATATTCACCAACAAAAGAAATATTGACATCTGCAAGGCTGGCATTGTTTGTCCAGCCATTTTTCTTTCCTAAGATCACATATACTTTTCCCACTTCAGCGTGATGTGCATTATAACGAGGTGCGCTTACGATAAAATCATCACATCCGTCACCATTAATATCTCCAATTGCGGCGACTTTTATTCCTGCGCTATCACCTGCAGCTTCCCCAATAAATGAGGCGTCAGCATTCGACAGATGAATCTGTTTTTGCCAATTTCCGCTTTTTCCAAAAAATATATATATTTTACCGGATACATTTCCGGTATATGGTGCAGCAATGGCAAAATCTGAAATATTATCCCCATTCACATCACCGATCCTGCTCACCACTGTTCCGGCAAAATCAAAGTTTGTTTCGCCAAGAAAAATAACATCTGAGTCTTCCAGTGACGTGTTTCCCTCAGGCATCGGAAATTCACCAAAAATTAAATATGCAGCGCCCGATTTTAAACCGCTTTTCTTATTTTGAGGCGCTCCGATCAGCAGATCTTCTTTGCCATCGTTATTGACATCCCCAACGAATGCAATGGAGTGTCCCGCATTTTCATTTTTTTCCACACCAGAAAATGAACAGGTTGACGCGGAAATTGGTAAACTGCCAGCATTCGCAAAGGTGACTATTCCTGCAATGACAGAAACACACAACAACAAAACTGTCGATTGCAATAGCTTATTATATGTTTCAGTAAAGTTAAACATCTGCATAAAGTTTCCTCCTTTGTATTAATAGTTTATATTTATTTTTAGAATAAAAGTATTATTCAGAAAAATCATCGTGAGGGAGGGGCTAAGAACGAATTCTCATATTTTCAATACTTACAACATATAATGTTCACGTAAAATATATTTTCATATTTTAAATTTTTTTTGAGAAAAATATTAATTTTAATTAAAGTCCTGTAACAGGTATGCCGATAATTTTACAAACAAATAGATACATTATACGCTCTGGTATAAAAATGAAAAATCCTGACATGACAAAATGGCCGCATATTCTAAATAATATGGTGATTTTCCTTCTATTTGCAAGTTCTGCATTTAGTTCTGAAAAGAACATAAAAATTGACTATTGTAATTACTTCACGCTGGACAGTTCTGTAACCACTGTGGAAATTTACTTAAGCTTTGCGAATAATGATTTAAAATTTATTAAAACAGATAGTAGTTATATTGCAGAGGCGGAAATAGCGATGATTCTTTATGATGAAGCGGGAAATTTTGTAAGAGAGTTATCTTCGGATCAAGCAATACATGAAGTTTATTATAATATGACATTGAATGAAAACAGCGGAAATTGCACGTTTTTCAAGGTTAAATTGAAACAAGGGGATTATCGGCTTCATGTTTACTTTACGGATAAAACAAGTAATCATACAAAAAAAATAGAAAAGGAAATCACCGTGCGATCAATTGATAACAGATCATTATGTATAAGTGATATACAAATCGCTTCTATCATCGAGGCTTCGGAGGAGAAATCGAATTTTGTAAAACACGGGAAAAAAATTATTCCAAATACAGATCGAACGTTTAATTCAAATTATTTATATGCTGAATTTTATTTTGAAATTTATAATCTCAGTATGCAACAGAATAATGAATTTAATTCGTTCACGTTTTGTTACCAGTTATTGGATGAAGATAACAACATTATCACGGAATCTTCCAACCGTTTCAGTAAACCAGATCGTATAAGCGCGATCAATTTTTCTGTTCCCACGCGTCTTTTGGAAACCGGAGGATATCAATTATCGGTTCAGGTAATTGATAATGACTCAAAAATGACGGCCAGTAGAAACACGATCTTTTATATCGATAAAACGACATTGGCAGACAAAATAGCCGAAGATGACGAGATGTTGGACATCCTTAACAACATAAGCAATCGCGGGGAAATTAGCAGGCTTAAAAAAGCGTCCGGGCTTCAGAGGAAACGAGCGTTAGCCAATTTCTGGCGGTCAAAGGATCCATCGCCTGCCACACCGGAAAATGAATTTATGATTGAGTTTTACACCCGTCTGAATTATGTAAATAAGGCATTTTCGTTAACAGGTCAAAAAGGCTGGAAAACAGATCGTGGCAGAATATTTTTGCGCTATGGCACACCAGATAAAATCAGTCGATCCAACGAGGCAGATGAATGGGAGCGAACAGAAACATGGCATTATTTTGATAAAAATTCCAAATTTATTTTTATTGATCAGTTTGGTTACGGCGATTACAAGTTAATCGAACATGGATATGCTACCGTAGTCGAATGATATTTTTCTTAAATGAATATCTAAAATTATAAAAAGAAAATTATTATACAATTGTAACCCACGAAACACACAAAAATACACGAACTGTTATTTTTTTAATTAAGCACTATTTCGTGTGTTTCGTGGGCACTAAATCTATTTTTTCATTATTATAATTTATTTTAGAAATTTAAAGAATATTTTAATTAAAAAGAGGAGGTATTTATTTAAAATCCTGATCCATCAAAAATAAGTTCAAAAAGAGAGCCTGTGCCGAAGAATTACGGCGCAGGCTTTTTTTATCGAATCTTTCCCCGCGATAAAGAAGCGAAGATGCCGGCAAAACACAGGGCTGCAAAAATTCCAAAGGCAATACGTACACTTTGAATAAAAACCGGATGATATTCCGGAGTGATTTGTACGCGGCCCATAACGAGAGAAAAAATAAGGGTGGCAATTCCCATGCTCAACATCATACCTGTCATTCGCATCGTTCCCAACGTTCCTGCGGCCACGCCATAAAACTTTCTGTCTACCGAACTCATGACAGCATTTGTATTGGGAGAGGAAAATAGTCCAAAACCGATGCCAAGCACCATCAATCCGGAAATGATATAAATCGTAGGTGTGTGGCTCTCTAAAAACATCAACAGAGATAATCCGATAACTGTAATGCTCATTCCGATGGAAGATACAATTCTTGGTTCAATAAGATCGGAAAGCCGACCGGCAATGGGGGAGAAAATTGTCATCACGAATGGCTGGGCGATCAAAATTGTGCCTGCTTGTTGTGGTGTTAGTTGTTTAATATATTGTAAATACAGGCTAATCAAAAATGTGACTGCAAATGTGGCGCTGTAATTAATGAGCGCTGCCAGATTGGAAAAAGCAAAAACTTTATTTATTTTGAATAACGATACATTTAATACCGGATATTTTACTTTTTCTTCCCACCGGGTAAAAACCACAAGTCCCACAAATCCGGCGAACACCATCCCTGCGCCACTGGTTTTCGGCAACAACGAGAAACCGTACATGATTGACACGAGCGTAACGCTGTGAATAATTGATCCTATATAATCAAATGGTTCGCCTTTTGCTTCGGCCCATTCTCCTTTTAACTTCCAGAAGACAAGGGCAATAATCAGGAGACCAGGCGGCACGTTTGCCAGGAAGATACTACTCCATCCAAAATGCTGCACGAAAAATCCACCCAAAAAAGGACCGAACGAAAGACCAAGATAAACAGCGGCGACATTAATTCCCAGGGCTCTTCCTCTTTCTTGTGGCGGAAAAACTGAGGTGATAATTGCAACACCGGTTCCCGAAATCATTGCGCTGCCAATTCCGTGTAAAACTCGAAACGCAATTAATTGTGAACTCGTATTGGCAATTGCTGATAAAAATGCGGCAAGGGTGTAAATGCAAATACCGATGGTAAATATTTTCTTTCGGCCATAAATATCGGCTAAGCGACCAAAGGGAACGAGAAACATTGCTGATGATAATAAAAACGACGTTGCCACCCAGCTTAACAAGACCGCATCCATCGCAAATTCTTTGCCGATGACAGGCAACGCTACATTGACCGAGGAGCCAACCAACGGCATCAGAAAAGAAGCTATTGTCGCGATAATCAATGTCGTTCGCTTGTTGATAGTTTCAGGTAATGCCATACTAATTCCTTAATCGATATTCATTATTTTAAGTAGATGAATATAACATTTTCTTTGAAAAATAAAAGCATAAATTGCATTTCGAAAAAAAAAGATGGCACCCAACGTGAATGCCATCTTTTTTCAGACTAATTTTGCTATGGTGTTAACAAGAAAATCACGGAAATTTCAGTTCGATACCGAACCGGGGCTTGCCGCGTATTTTTAATTTAAACGGATCAACTTCCCGTGCGATTTCGTCCCCGATTTCGAAGCCAGAATCCGGAACCTGGGCAAACTCAACGCTGTACCCTGCGAAGATGTGCAAATCGATTATCCCCACCGGAATGCCGAACCCTGCGCCTAAAATTGGTTCGATAGTGCGTGATATGCGAAAGCCGCCCAATAGATGAAACGACGTTGCCAGTGTTTTTGCCTTTGTATCAACCGGTTTAAAGTGATAATTAATTACACCAAACGACGCTAAATCTCCTTTTGGTTTGGGCTTGACGATTATTCGACCGTTATCAATAATGAAATCGACGTCGTTTATGCTGGTAACGGCAGTAGCAATTCCGTAACTCCAGCGTTCCAGAGACGTGTTATCAAAACGGGCACGGGCTAAAATATCTTCGTCAGAGAAGTCCTTTTTAACGATAATTGAAATATCACAATTTTTCTGGAATTTCTTTGGGACTTCATAATAGCGAATGTCAATCCAGGTGCGAAATTCACTGTCGATGCGGGATTTCATTTGCGAGATAAACGGAAACAGGGAAATAAAATTCAGTAAATTCTCCGAGAAGTAGCTTTCTTTTCTGGTGGCAACTGTTGAAACATAAGAAGTTGATGTTTCATCCCGTGTCATGAAAATATAAAACAATGAATCCGATTCCAGACCGTAAAGGCGAGTATCATGAAAATCAGCATCTCCGTGAAACATCCCGATGGGAGTTTCGGCTCGGTTAAAATTCGCTACCACGATATAGTAGTTATTTTTCTTTATTTCAAAGCCGGTCATCTCAACCAATTTTCGCAAACTGTCAGCAGCCCATTCTGTAAAGCCATCCCGATAAAAACGCCATGCTTTGCCAAACAGGTCTGCCGAATCATCGATCTCCATCGGCGACCAGTACAGCGGTTTGGGGATGAGAATTTCCTGATCCTGTGCTTTTACACCAAGACCGGTTAAAAGGGCAAATATTATTGCAATGACGATTATTTTACTTCTCATATTGTACCCCGCTCTTTTCTGTTGAATTTTAAATTAATTTAATACATTTTACACTTTTCAAACGAAAAATGCAAGCAAATTATTTATAATCAGTTAATGACCTTCGATTTTTCCCTTGATTTAATCAACTTTTCTTCTATATTTAGAAAACGGGAGAAGCCAGACGGGAAACGTGAGAAGTAGACGTGAGAAGTGAGACGATTGGCCGGATTGCAGGCGGGAAGTTCGGCAACTAAGCTAGAATAAAACAAAAATAAGGTTTAAAAACATAACTTCAAAATATATATGTCATTGTATTTCTGAAAAATAGTACTAAGGTTAAATTAGAAATTAATTTCATCAGAATAACAATATAAAAATTATGAAAAAAGATATCCGAATCCGCCGGGCAACGCCCGAAGATGCTGAACATATCATTCAATTCAACAGAGCAATGGCCAGAGAAACAGAAGACAGGGAATTAGCGCTGGAAATTATTTCCGCCGGTGTAAAACGACTGCTGAATCGACCGGAATATGGCTTTTATCTGCTGGCAGAGGTTGATCAACAAATTGTCGGTTCCTTAATGATCACTTATGAATGGAGTGATTGGCGGGATGGCCTGTTCTGGTGGGTTCAGAGTGTTTATATAAAACCGGAATTCAGGCGACTGGGTATTTATCGGAGACTATACAATTTTGTGAAAATGCTGGCGGAACAAGGCGGAAATGTTTGTGGATTCAGACTATATGTTGAAAAGGAAAATCATATCGCCCACAAAACATATCAATCGCTTGGAATGAAAGAGACATGCTATAAAATGTATGAAGAATTGGTTTAACTGTAACTATAAAAATTAACAGAGGAGAATTAATGAGTATGACAAAAAATCAGATTCGAACGGCAATTATTGGTAATCCTGTAAAAGGTATTGCTGGAATGCAGAATGATTGGTGGACTGCAATTGCCCCGGATTTATGGAATTCACATGATTCGTATTTACGTGATTTGAATGGTAATGAGTATTTGGATTTTAGCGGATTTTTCAGTACTTCGGTTGTTAAGTTTGATCATCCTAAAATACGAGATAAAAACTTTTTAGATCAATTGGCCAAAGCAGCAATATATCGTCCTTCGCTGGCTGATTTCTGGACTCAGGAGATGGCGGAATTTGTGGATACATTTCGCAAAGTAGCTGTCCCGGAATACATGCACCATCTTTTCTTTATTGACGGCGGATCGCTGGCTGTTGAAAATGCCATGAAAGCGGCGTTCGATTGGAAAGTTCGTTTAAATATGAGAAAAGGATTGATTAAAAACGACCCGGTTGAGGAAAAGCAGCCTCTCGGTTCAAAAATTCTCATGTTTGAGCGAGCATTCCATGGCCGTTCCGGGTACACGCTGAGCATGACACATACCATCGACCCGCGCAAATATAAATATTTCCCGAAATTTGAATGGTTCCGCGTAAATCCGCCGGTTTACTTTTTCGATAATAATGGTAATATTACAAATTCAGCCGAGGTTATCGAACAGCAAAAAAATACGATCAATGAAATCAAATCAATTTTAAAACAACATGCCGATGATATCGCAGCATTTATCATTGAGCCGATTCAATGCGAAGGCGGCGACCGCCATATTCCGATAGAATTTTTTAAAGAACTGCGCACAATAACTGAGGAAAATGATATTCTGCTGATCTACGATGAAGTGCAAACCGGATTAGGCACTACCGGTACGATGTGGGGACATCAGCATTTTGGTGATGATGCCCGACCAGATATGCTTGCATTTTCCAAAAAAACACAGGTCGGCGGTGTGATGGCAAATTATGAAAAAATGAACGCCATCAAAGAAAATTCTTTTAATAATGAATTTGAAAGCAAAAGCCGGCTGAATTCAACATGGGGTGGTAATCCTGTGGATATGGTGCGCTGCAAAGTCCTGTGCGAAATAATGGATGAAGAGGACCTGCTGAGTAATGTGAAAGAATTGGGACAGTATCTTTTGGGTCAGGTTCAGCAATTATGTCAGGAATTCAGCGACATTATCGAAAATCCGCGCGGACGTGGTTTTCTGTTTGCTTTTGACGCCAAAACGCCTGAGTTAAAGGGGAAAATCTGGCAGGCATTTTATGATGAAAATTTTCTGGGACTCACTTGCGGAAGCAAAACACTCCGTTTCCGTCCGCATCTCGATTTGACACGGGAAGAAGCGGATGAAGCAATGAAAAGAATGAGGGCGGCTTTAGGAAAAGTAAAATAGAATCTGAAAATCTCCTTCTGCACACACGTCATTATGCCGGGGGAGATTTTCTTCTTCATTAATTCTGACGCAGTAAGGCCGGGCTAAATCTATTGAACATGGATTGAACGGTTCAGTACGGCAGTTATCCTGTTTAGTCCGAATATTTTAAAAATTTCGACCGAATCAACACGATTTACAGGAAAACAAAAAAAACAATTTGGTTATAGATGTTTAATGAGAATACATAGGATGTAAAACGCCTCTATCCCTGACAACGGAACCGGATATATTTGATCGACTTCCCCATTTTCAAAAACTTACGCTCGAATTTGGTTTTGATCATTAATATTTCATCTTTAATTTCGCCTGCGTACAAATCCGATGTTTTTGTATCAACTGCATATCCGTGTTGCTTCAATGTTCGGAGTGTATATTCATACAATCCCCGATCATCTGTTTTCAGATGCAGCACTCCCCCGCTTTTTAAAATTTTCTTGTAAGATTCCAGAAATTTTGGTGATGTTAACCGATGTTTTGCATGGCGCCGTTTTGGATAGGGATCGGGAAATGTCATCCAGATATCACTGATCTCTTGCTCCGCGAAAAATTCATGTATAAATTCGATGAGTATTTTCACATAAACCACATTATGCAAATCATGCTCCAAAGCTGCTCGTGCACCACGCCATATTCTCTCTGCATTAAAATCAACACCAATGAAATTTTGTTGCGGATATTTTTGGGCCAGCGCATTGGTATAAAATCCCTCGCCACACGCCAGTTCCATGATAATCGGATTATTATTATGAAAACACCTGTCGTGCCAATGCCCTTTCATCTGCCGGGGCCATTCAATTACATTGGGAAGCGTTTTGATTGCCGCAGCCCGAATCAATTTCTTCCGTGCCATTATTTCATTTTCTAACAACATTAATCATTATAACTGGTTATAAAAGAGTAGCTTGAAATATATTGATTTCAAAATTTAATGTCAAGCAGAAATGTATTATTGATGAATTAAAAAAAATAAACATCTGTTTGAGTTACATCGCGGTTATCGAATCCTGTTTATTATGAAGCTAAAGATAATGTTTTCGTTTTCCGGGGGTGCAATTCCATTTTGTTGGTATTTTAAAATCCTAAACAATGTTCTCGTTCC
>CAZCJL010000141.1:0-16075 GCA_964498785.1 uncultured Cytophagia bacterium
AGATTAACTAATTATTTTATAATTAATTGAACGTTTTCGTTCAGACACTAATTAAGAAAGCAATTATAGATTTGAAATCCGACAACTTTTAAATGCCTGCTGTTTTTTTTTATGAGACAGGAATACCATGGCGGAGTTCAATGGAAAGCCAAGTGTTTTGTGTTAGATCCGTTATGCATAGCTATTATAGCATTTAAATTATACTAAAAAATTAAAGGAAACGCTAAAATGGAAAACATCAAAATCACCACGGTATTATTGACTATGTTATGTAGCGCCTTATTTAGCAATTTGTTTGCTCAGGCAGAAGTATCTGCTAACTTTCTACTAATTTCACCAGATGCTCGTTCGTCAGCCATGGGGGAAGCGAATGTTGCAATTGCAGATAATGCAAACGCTGTTTTTTGGAATCCGGCTGGACTTGCTTTTCAATCCGGGATGGAATTTACCGGGAGTTATGCCAATTGGCTCCCTGAATTTGCAGAGGATATATGGTATGGCTTTGCTGCATATAAATATTCTCTAAAAGATTTAGGGACTATCGGATTCAGTTACTACAAGATGGATTATGGTTCAAGCGATTCTGAATATTCCATTTCAGCAAACTATGGAACCACAGTTAACAAAAATTTAGCCGTTGGTCTTGGATTGAAATATATCCATTTTCAGTATACGAATTCCTATGGTTATAATCCCGGAGATGCCTTTACGAATTCATATAATAAAATTGCCGTTGATTTGGGAATTCTTTATAAAATTCCACGGCTCAATGAATTAAGTTTTGGCGCGAGTTTAGCAAATATAGGACCAGCAACTGAAATATCAATTGTTAATGGTTCGATTGAATCACCTTTACCAACTCGTATAAAATTTGGATTGGCTTATAATCCACTTAACTTGAAACATAATAAAATAACTTTAGCGTTTGATTTTGATAAATTGTTAGTGAATCAATCGAATAATAGAGAATTTGATCCCCTGAATAAGGCATTTTTTTCCTCCTGGGATAATGGATTTAAAGATGTTACGTATAGTTATGGTATCGAATATTTATATGCAAATATGTTTGTTCTTCGTACTGGTTGTTTGTATGATGATGATGGAAAACGCTATCTAAACAATTGGGGCATTGGTTTTAAGTATTCCACTTTTGATCTGGATTTAAGTGTTATTAACGCTGAAAAAGGGCATCCTCTTGATGAGACTATTCGCTTTTCTTTTCAGATAAAATCACTTGAATCGTTAAGATCTTCGGATATGAAGAAATCTCAACACGATAGTTTCAATTTTAAAAAAGCGGTATCTCCGAATATCTCGTTATTCTCTCCATGGGTCAATGAAAAAAATAAAAGATATGTTCCAACTGTATCTTTTGGTGCAAGTTTTCTTTACCCTGCTTCACAAAATTTATTATTAGAGTTTGGTGGATTGTATTCTCCGTTATCTGTTTCTGAAAATTATATCAATAACTTTGTAAGTAATATCAGCGGAGTGAGTGATATTTCTATAACGGAGAGTAGTAGTAGTTTGACGAAATTTATGGCAGGCGCCAGATATCTTTTCCAGGATAATTCTATGTATACCGGTTATTTAAGTCTTGCCGTGTCAACTTACATGTTCGGTGATATTTCAGCAAAATACAGCGTTAATAAATCTTATTTAGTGGAAACGTTTCGGGGGAAGTCTGAAATAAAAATCGAACCTGAAAATAAAATTAGATTCGGAATGCAGTTTGGTCCCGGGACAATAATTCAAAGCAGCAAAAACATCGCATTTGATTTGAAAGTTAATTTTCATGTTCTTTTTGGACAAAGCAGTTCAAATTATTGGCTTGAACCTAATTTTGCAGTCATCTATATGTTTTAAATAATATTCCAATGCGAGAGAAAAGGACACTGTACATTTGATGTGGCGCACTTATGATGAGGCGGTTAGCTATGGGGAACGGCACAGGCAATCTTTAAAGTATGATTATAGAAGGAGGCTGTATCAAAAGTCCAGGATTTGTATTTTTCGAATTTATGAGGGATAGCAATCCCATCGCTTGGAGCGATGGAATCGCTGGTCTAATAAAAAATCCTGCATAAGAAAGATTCACTTTTGATATAGCCACACTTTATGAACCATAATAATACATGACAACTCTAACGGTTTAACAAGCCGAAGAGGAAACCAACACTCAGGTGGAACAGCTTATCTTATCTGGTTCTGATGCTACCGGAATGGCGCGCGTGGATAGCAATATCGATGTCGTAGTGATCTCATCTTATCTCAATTATTATTTTTTTCTTTAAATAAAAAACATACTGGAAATTTTTCCGCCATTTTATAAATTGAGAACACCAACCAGAAAGGGGTATTGAATGCAACGTCGCACTAAAACTCTTCTAATACTACTTTCAATTCTAATTATCGGTCATTCCGCTCTCCCATCAGCAGAGAACACATCTCAAATCAAACGTGAAAACAGAGCGCCATATCCGAATTGCTTTGCGCTGGACGACGGGTCATTTCTGCAACAAGTCGGCGATGTAACATTCGAATTGTTCACACTGGATCAATCAAATAAAAAAATCCATAATGGTTATCTGGAGGTGCCCGAGATTGGTCAGAATATCATATCTGTGGTATTCCGGGAAAACAAAGCAATCCTTATTACCATGAATGATGGTTTAAAAATTCTGAAACATAAAAAGAATGATAACTGGACTATTATTAAATCATTTTACATTCCCGGGAAAATTAGAACATTCACTGAAAAAGACGGTCTCCTGTTTCTCGGTTCTGAAAATAATGAAATCCACATCGTTAATTTAAATGATGCTGAAAATCCTGTTTTAATGAATACAATAAGCACGTTACACACTTTCGATAAAATCACAGTCGCCGGAGATTACCTGTTCGGCGCGACAATCGATGCTGTTAATGATATGATTGTAATTGATATACACGATGTAAAAAATCCAAAAGTGGTTACAGCAATAAACAGATTCCGGCGGACGTATGAATTCGTTCCATTAAACGATAGTACAATAATCATTGGCGGCGACTATGGCATGTATTCACTAAATATCAAAAATCCGGGTAAACCAAAAATTATAACCGGTTTTTATAGTTATGGCAGTAATCCCATGGATATATATGAAAGTAACGGCTATTATTATGCGACAATTTTATATTACAGAATACTTGTCTTTAAAGAAACTGAAAATAATAAACTGGAGCTTATCTCGGAATTGTATTTTGATGAAGCTGTGTCAGAAATAGTCGTTAAGAATAATTATGCTTACATTGGGTATAAGGGTGGACTGCTGGTAGTGAATGTTGAAAATCCGGCAGCGCCGAAGATTGTTCATAAACACCCTGTCGAAGGATTCGCAAAAGATGTTTATATTGAAAATGACCTGCTTTATGTCGCCGGGTCAGATATCGGCCTGCTGATATTTGATATCAGTCAACCTGATTCTCCTCAGATGATAACTTCTTGTGAACAATTCAATGCCATGCAGGACATTGTTGCCCAGGGTGAATATGTTTTTGTCGTTGATTACGATGCCGGTCTGTTAGTGTTTAAATTTGAAAATAGAAGTAACTTAAAGTTGATTGGACGCACAATTGAAGTTGAGTTGGGATACAGTATTCAAATTGTCTCAGACTTTGTGATTATTAAAAGCGATCACGGAATTTATTCTGTTGACATTTCGCTGCCGGATTCTCCCAATGTTGTCCGGTTTCTTGAGAACGATGACTTATTCAATAACGCTAAATTGTCTTCAATAAATGATCAGAAAATTGAATTCCCTCAGAATTTAGTCGCGCATCAGGCAAATATTAAAACGGTAGTCCTCGATTTTACCGATCCGAAAAACCCAGTTCTGAAACGGCAGTATGGCGACACAGAACTGATGCAGTGCAACCGAATCTTTAATAACAAGTTGTTTTCTCTCGGAAGCGAAATTCATGGCTATGATTTGTTCACGAATGAACCGACTATAATGACGCCGGAAATTCATAAAACTAAGATTCTTGATCTTGTCAAAAATGGAAATTATATCTATGCCGCCGCAAATCATGATGGAATAGTGACATTCGAGGTCAATCAAAGCGGCGGTTTCATCTACAAAAACACGTGTGTGTTGCCAGATACTTCTTCTGAAGTATTGACTGGGGACCATTCACCTGATGCGCTTGGAGTAGAAGCGAAAAGCACTCCGGCGCATCAATTAGCAATCTCAGATAAATTTGGCCTGATCGGCGCTTATGGTGAAGATAAAATGTATGTCATGGATATTTCCAGACCGGATCACCCTGAAATTATTCAATCCATACCAAATGAATTTTTCACTCCCGGCTTTCAACGTGCACCACAGGGAAAGTTCTGGATTTATGGATTCCCAATAGATTGCTCGTTAAAACAATTGGAAATCAATTCTGATTTGTCGTTAAAGGAGACATGCATTACAATTAGCGATGTAGCACGTTTTCTGAAAAAAATTGATAAAGATATTTTTATTAAGGTGAATAACCAAATTTATGTGTACAATATCCTCAATAGAAAAACACCATTTTTGAAAGCGGCCATCGAACTTGAAAATGTTGAAGATATTTTAAAAATGGGAGACTCAAATGAATACGTTGCCGTGTGTCGGGGACAGGATTCAAAAAAGCACTTATTTGTGATCGATTCAAAATACAAAACCGCCTCAGAACCAGATTTGGAAGTCGAGACCAATTATCAAATCACCATCCATGATAGCGCTGCACATTATATCGCAACAGATGAAAATATTGTTCGATTGAATTTAACGGATTTTTCCGCGGACTCGATTCGTTTGAAAAGCAGAAGAGGACTTAATTATGAATCAAAAATCATGACGTATGATGATCTTTATTATCTGAATGAGAGACAATATGTTCGTGTGATGCACGATAGCGCTGTGGATTATTTAACGACAATCTCTAAAATTAACGTTCCTGGCGATGTTGATCGCCTGAAGCATTTTACGATTTCTGATAATAAGCTATATTTACTATGTCGCTCGTCAGAAATAACCGTTTTTGACATTTCACCTGAAAAAGAACCAACGCTTATCGAAAAAAGGTATTTCCCATATTCTTTACGGAAGATATTTATTCACGGTAATTATGGCATTTTTCATAGCGGACTAAAAGTATACTATGTCAAATTAGATGACTTTGATTACAAAATTCTGAATGAGTTCGTGTTTGGAAAAACGATCCGCACGGCGCACTTGACTGATAATTATGCGTATATACTTACAGATTATGAAATCACCATTGCTGATCTAAAATCAGAAGGCGATACTCTGACGACGATGTCAATAAAAAGCAAGGACTGGATTGAAGATATAGCAGTTCAGAATGATTTGATCATTACGCTGGAAGAAAAAGCAATCCGGATATTCAGGCATTTACCGGATGGCGCTGTGGAACAGCTCGTTCATTTTCCCGTTGCTTATCGGGCGCGAAATTTCATTGTTGATGGCAACTATATTTACCTGAAGAAGGGATTTAAACAACTTGTGAGAATTGACATTTCCGATCCTGCGGCGCCCGGAGAGATTGTGAAATCATTGACATCAGGTGATAATTTATTTAAGCTATACATGGATGAAGCCCAAAGCAGATTGGCGGAGGCATATTTCAGAGGTGATGATGCTACATTAAATTTTTACAATCCCAAAAATCTGGAATTGGTGCAAAATTCGAAAATTAGCATATCCACTGATCCGGAACAAATTGCCATCGCCAATGGAAAACTCATCTTTTTGGACACAAGTGAAGGATTGATGTTTTATGATTTGTCGAAACCTGATACTATCGTGCAATCGGCTAAATTTTGGAGTATCGGAGAAATTGAGCATGTTGAAATTTTTAAAGACCAGAAAACGTTATGCGTGATAACCAAAATGCCGAATAGAATTTTCCTCTATGACCTGCAAACGGGAAGTAAAGAACCGGTTTTGATTAATTCATTTAAAATTGATGGCAGCTTTTTGAATATATCTGAAAAAGAAGGAACAATCTATCTCTCTTCAAAAAACGAGATATTTCAATTAAAAATTAGAAATGAAAAATAATGAGAGAAGGTTTTGACGTTAAATTTGTCTGCTCGGTTTTCTATAAACAGGGCTCCCTGAAAAAGTGCTAATATATTGAAAATATATCATATAACGGTTGCATTTAATGTTAAAAATCCATATCTACAATTTTTTCTGGGGCTTGAAGAATTCACCCATCAGCGATTATTTGATCCGTCATTGTTCGTGACGCTCCGCAAGGCAATGAATGCTGATGTCTTTGAATAACTAAATAAGACATTTATCGACAAAGTTGAAGCTGGGAAGTCTGCCAAGATCGCAGAAAAGAAATCAAAACATCACAACAATCCCTCAACTCGTCCAAAGGAGACATCTGAACAGAATTGCTCCAGCACAGAAAATTCATTTTCCAAAGAGCCCACTAAAAATCAGGGGAAACTGATAATTGATGCATCGGTTGCGCCTCAAGACATCAAATACCCCACCGACTTGGATCTTCTCAATGATAGCTGAGAGCAAACAGAACAGGTTATTGACACGCTCTATCAACCGGAACCCGGAAAAATCGGTCCTATTTGAATTCAAAAAATATCTGATTTTGCGGAAAGCAACTGGGGCGTCCACCGAAGTTAAGCAAAGAAGAAAAACGCATGATGCGAATTGAGGCTCGCCTTCGCAGCCAAATTGAAGGTAAATTCGGAGAAGGTAAACGGAAATACGATATGGATCTGGTAAAGACAAAGACGATGGTTACCAGCGAAAGCTGGATTGCCACAATCTCCTTCGTGATGAATGTCGCCCGCTGGTTGCGGGAAGATTTTTTTGTCCTTTTTTTGAAGCCGATATTTTCAGGGTTTTTAAATAATTTCAAAGAACTCTTTATGATAAAACAATACCGGTCGGCGCTGGTTTAATAATGTGAACCACCGACTTTTTCAGGAAGTCCTATTTAATTCAGTATTGTTATTTTATTTATTCATCTTGGTACACACATGCATCCAAAATAGATAACACTTCATTAATAACATTTCTATCAGCTTTTTCAACGAACGTTGCTTGCCTGCTTATAAAATCGACTGATTTAATTTGTTCAACCACGATATAACCTGATAATGAAGAATGGTCAGGAATTTTAACATGAAAAGGTATGTTTCGGAATGTATTTGTTATTGGACAAACAATTGCAAGTCCAGTATGTTTATTAAATAAATAATTACTTGTGACGATAGCAGGTCTTCTTCCTTTTTGTTCATGCCCAGCTTGTGGATCGAATGTTAAAATTATTAAATCACCTTTTTGAGGAATATATGATTCCATTACCATTCTTCCTTTCCGGCTGGTTTACCCCAATCCAATTCATTCGGGGAATAATTCTTGGGCATTTGAGCAATAAGCTCACTAATACTGTACTTATTTTTTATATTATTTAATGGTTCAATAATAATTTTTCCATTGCTAACGAAAATATTTAAATCATCCCCAATGTCAATATGAGCTTCTTGTAGAATATGCTTTGGAAACCGCAATCCTTGACTATTTCCCCATTTTTGTATTTTAGTATGCATAATCTTATCTCCTTTTAAATTAATGTATATACCAAATATATACTTTTAAAAATAAAAATCAAGGGGAATTCTTTAATTTGAAGGATAAAAATAGTTCAGTTGTTTGGTGTTATATTAAATATTTATGGCTCATAATTATTATTTATAAGGGGCTAACCCATAAACCCCGCAGTAAGGTTACGCGCAATTAAATAAGTTGAAGCATAAGGAAACTTTAATTATATTTAATTAGACCATTTTTTAATTAAATGTAAGGAGGTAACCCTATGCTTCAAACCAATATAACCCATTTTTTAGACTATTGCAAGAACTCAAACTTTGCAGAACGATCGCTCGAATCATTTACGCATCGTTTAAACGAGTTCAATCAATTTATTAATTCAATCCCTATGCTCGTTTTCAAAGATATTAACTTTGAAATCCTGTCCCGATTCATCGCCGACTACAACACTCCTTCGCCGTCCGTTAATAAAATGCGGGTCTGGGCGCTGCGACACTTCTTTCATTATCTTAAACTCAAAGGTCTCATTGACGACAATATCGCCGCCCGGCTCCCATACCCAAAAATCGAAAAAAAAGTCCCCCAATTCCTGACCATTGCCGAATTCAATAGCATCCTCAACCATTTCACAAAAAAAGCGTCATCTCAAACAGGACTCCGCAATCTCGTCATTATCGCGCTGCTTGGAATTCTCGGACTGCGAACTGCTACTATTGAAGCGCTAAATGTTGCAGACGTCGACCTGACAGAAAGTAAAATCTGGATTACGCAAAAAGGATTTCCCGGACAGTTCAAAAAAGAACTGCCACTGCCGCAATCGCTTTGTCAATTATTGGCGCGCTATATTTCACAACTTGACGACGCACAAAAACCACTGTTCGTTTCAACAAGAAATAAAAGGCTTGCCAGGCGTTCTGTCCAGGGAATGTTTTATAACACCGCACGCATTGCCGGCGTCGATAAGAAACTCCATCCGCATCTGTTCCGACACACCGCTGGAACTCAGTTAAACCAGGTCGCGGGAATGGAAATCACACAATTCGTATTGGGGCATCAAAATCAGCAAAACACCCATCAATACGCTCATCTCAATCCGAATATTTATGCCGGGCGTATGAAAAATCACCCATACATGACCTTTAAACTATAATCAGGAGGATTTAATATGAACGCGCTTATTGAACAATTCAGAAAACAACTCGCCGATATCGCCCTCTAATCAGACCAAACCATTTCAAACTACATCTCATGCCTTTATAAGTATGAAGAGTTTGTTAATATCGATCTGCCATCGTCAACATCAACACACATCAAACATTGGATGATGAAACTGAAAAACGACGGAACCAGTAATAGCAGGCTCACGCATCATAAATCTGCCCTCACTGGTTTCTTCACTTTTCTTGTCAATTTAAACACCATCAAAAACAATCCAGCCGAAGGACTTTTCCCGCTGCGCCGAACCAAAAGCGACCTCAATCAGCCCATTGACAAAGAGACCGGCTGCAAGCTGCTCAAAGCCATGGATCGCTCAACATGGATCAACGAACGCGATTTTATGATCGTATCGTTTCTCTACGCCCTCGGAATCAGAAGAGGCGAGTGCGCCAGTTTGAAAATAAAAGACTTTGATCCAAATTTCGATCCCCAGAATAAAATCGGACTTCTCACAGTTCATGGCAAAGGCAGAAAGCAAAGAGCGCTGTTTATTGTTGATAAGTTATACGATTATCTGATCGCTACCATTCGAGCCGCCGCCGACAATATGGTATTCTCTGAATACATCACCGGGCTGGGGTTGCGATAATAAGACTTGCCAGGAAAACAGGATAAGAAATATTCCGGAAAAACGCATTCTCATACCTCCTGATAAATTGTTGCGGAACAGTGTCCGAATAATATTAGATACTCCCCCCTGAGCCAGACAGCAAGTTACCCATTCCTGAAAAAATATATTATCAGTTTGGTTATTTGCCACCTTGCTATGGACTATAAAAAGATTTAGGATTCACATTGATTACTATCGCAACAATATCATTTTTTGTGACTGCTGAAAACTCCCTGCCTGAATTGTGTAAACATAAATGCCGCTTGTCACATTTCGTCCGCTATCGTCTGTCCCGTCCCACAGAATCTCATACGTGCCAGCAGATTCGTTTTGAGCAACGAGTTGTTTTACACGCTGTCCCTTCAGGTTATAAACCATCAGCGTTACAGTAGCGGATTTTTGTAAGGCATAGCGAATGGTAGTCGTTGGATTGAATGGATTGGGATAATTTTGATGCAACAGATAATTTTCGAGTATTGCTGTTTCGGCAATTTCAATATCAACAGCAGACTCATAGTTACTGTATTTTAAAATATCACCATTATCACCAACTGCCCAGCCTGTGGTATAATTTTGATTCGTAACAAAAGAGATATATCTTAACGTTGATTCAGCAGATGCTTGAACTTCCCATGTCAAACCATTATCCGTACTTTTGTAAATACTATTGCCCTGAAGAATCCAGAAGGCGTTTTCATAGAAAATAACGTGTCGAATATATCCATCTCCCGGAGGTGTTACTTCATCCCAAGAAACACCCAAATTCGTTGTTCTCGCCATAGGTCCTTCGTAGTCCGATACAACACCATAATTCGAATAATTGAAGGCAAGAGCACGAGTGCGATTCATAAAAGGGATAGAGCTTTCCTGCCAATTATCGCCACCATCAACGGTATAGTAGTAATTTGATGTGTTCGTGCCAAAAAATCCTTTGTTCTCATCCAGCCAGCAAAATCCCACATGAGTTCCCCAGACACCTTCAGTAGATGCAGGTGGATTTGAAATGTTTTGCCAGCTATTTCCGCCATCTGTCGTCTTCAATACTAACCATGCGCCATTATACGGATCACCCGATGCAATCCCATTCTGTGAATCAAACAATTTCACGTAATTCAACCAGGCGTCCGGTAATTCATATACGTTGTTCCAGGCGCTGCCCCCATTTGTGGTTTTGTAGATACGCGAGATATTGTTTTCAAGAGTAGTTCCCGTATAAGTGGTAACGATCGCATTGTTAGCATCGAATGCCTCGACATGCTGGATTTTGACCGTGTCTGGCCCTGTCCATGCTTCTGTCCAATTCTCTCCGCCATCAGTGGTGCGTAAGATATGACCATAGTTATCCTTGCGTCCGCACGCCCAGGCAACTGTTTTGGATATTGCTTCAACGCTGATCAGCCGGTAATCTACGCCTGTATTTTGCTGAGTCCATTCACCAGCAACAACAGGAGGCCCCGTGATAATGGTTTTACTGCTTGGCGTTAATTGAATGGTGCTGCCATCCGAGGCATTTGCCATGACGCCGGCAAAGTCAAACATTACCTGGTGACCAGGAGCGGCTTTAAACTTTAGCGATAATAAAACACCATGGCCGGAATCGCCGCCACTTGTTCGATAGATAGCAGCGCTTAGTTTTCCAACCGGGTCTTCAATTATATTTGCCTGTGCACCGGAAATCAAAGAACCAATTTCAAAGCTAACGTATTCAATATTTTCTATGTTAGAATAGGTCATTTCAAAGGAGACGATTTTTAATTCGGTCACTGGCTGGCTGACTGTTCCGATTATAATATCCATCCAAAATTCCTGGCTCGATTCGTTGTAGTCCCGGATTTCCAAATAGATGGGCGGGTCTGCTGCGATAGCCTTTGTTACCGTTAGAGACGTTGTAGCTAATAATATTAAGGTAACTACCATTGTTAGCCATTGATTTAAGCTGATATTAGCGTTCATGGCTTGTTCCTCCTTACGTTTTAAATATGAGTAAATCTCTCGATAATTTTTGGATTTTAATGTTCCGGTTGATAATCTCCCACCGTATTTGAACCAGCCATGAAACCATGGCTTTTCCCGAAATTGACAATTACAGCGTTGACGTCAAAAATATTGACTTTGCCATCGCCATTGCAATCGGTATATGTTGCGGCTTCAGTATTCCATGCTGTCGCTGGCTGACCTGTCCACTGCATCGAGCCGTTCTGCCTGGAAGGTCCTGTTTTGTTCCAGTGGATGGCCACAATGTAGTTAATATCAAAAACTGATACTAATCCGTCATTATTGGCGTCGCCGGGCCAGACAGTAATTTCTGATTGATCATTTGTGGTTGTTTCTTTTAAAACAATATGGTCGAGATACACATCGGCGTCTGAGAGACCTAAATTAAAATCAAATCGTGCTCTGGAATCTGTTGGTTCATTCATTGTAAAGGAGTAGGAATATTGCTGTTTGCTTGTCGTTAAAGAAATGGTCTCATAATTACTATAATATTTCCATGAATTTCCATGCTGAGTCACCAGCGATCTTATTTGTCTCGGACTGGCGGCATAGGCTTCGAATGTTACAGTGTAATGCTTGCCGTTTTCAATCAGCACATTCGGTTGCACCAGTTGCACATGCCACACTTCTGTGCCACCATTGCTAATTGAAGCCACAAATTCTTCGCTAGAGTTCACCGAACCGTTTGCCTGTCCCGGAGAAAACACTTTAAAATTCCAGCCAGAAAGACCATTTGAGAAATCACCATTAATTACGATGTTTTCAAATTCTTCTATATTTCCCGTATGCCGGACATTTTGATGAAACATGGGCCAGGGTGTATCTGCCAGGCCGCCGCTGCTGCTATTGATGGCGTATAATTTGTGATCCGTACCTCCTACATAGATAGTGCCATCTGAGCCTATGGCAGGACTCGAAGCTACAGGAGAACCAGTTACAAATTCCCATTTTTTTCCGCCATCAGGGTTGACAGCATATAGTTTTTTATCAAAACTTCCCACATAAATAGTACCGTTTGAGCCTATCGCTGGACTTGATGTTATTATGTGTCCTGTTTCAAAATCCCATTTTTTTTGGCCGTCCGGATTAACGGCGTATAATTTATAATCATTACTTCCTACGTAAACAGTGCCGTCTGAGCCTATCACTGGATCTGCGGACACACCAAGCCCTGTTTCAAAATCCCATTTTTTTTCGCCATCAGGATTAATAGCATATAGTTTATGATCGCCACTTCCCACATAAATTGTGCCGTCTGAACCTATGGCTGGGCTTGAGTGTATACCGAGTCCTGTTTCAAAATCCCATGCTTTTGTGTGATCAGGATTTATGGCATATAATTTATTATCAACACTGCCTACATAGATAGTACCGTCTATGCCTATAGCAGGACTTGAAGATATATCACCTCCGGTTCCATACTTCCATTTTTCTGTGCCATCGGGATTGATGGCGTACAGGATATTATCATAACTTCCTACGTAAATAGTGCCATCTGAGCCTATGGCAGGGCTTGAGAGCACTATATGGCTGGTCACAAATTCCCATTTCTCTGTACCATTGGGATTAACGGCGTATATTTTATGATCATAACATCCAATATAGATAGTGCCATCTGAGCCAATGGCCGGGCTTGAATATATACCAGCGTCAGCTTCAAATTCCCATTTTTTTGTTCCATTTGGGTCGATGGCGTAAAGTTTATTATCGCCACTTCCCACGTAAATAGTGCCGTTTGAGCCTATAGCCGGGCTCGAATGAATTTCATCTCCGGTTAAGAATTCCCATTTTTTACTGCCTGGAGTATCTCCGGAAGAAGTAGCCAGTTTTACATCTCCCCAGCCAAACGGCGCATAAAACCACCGATGGCTTGAAGCGTAATCCTGTAAATCGAAAAGGTTTTCCGGCCACATGCCGGTATAGTATGAGCTGGCCGCATCATAGATGTAAAAAGCAATACCAACCGTATTGCCAGGCGATGATTGCAGGGGGGAGCTGTCTAAATCAATTCTTCCTTCATAATGCACATGTCCGTTGGTCTGAGCTATCCCTTGACTTATCCCGGGAGGAGTTGTCCAGCCTTCGAAATTCAGATTATCAGGGAAGTAACCATAAATGCCGGAATATCTGTTTGATGCCGAGTAATTCCACTCTATTCGAATACGGCCTTCACTGCTGGGGCTTGTTGAAGGAAATTCCCGGTCATGGTTATCATCAAAGCCAATTCCAAAATTATCAGAATTATCAAGGCTGTTGTCAATACCATCATCAACGGCAACATATAAATAGTCATTATCATTCATTACATATAATCTTACTGTACCGGAATTACCGGGAATGGAAATATTTGTGGATGCAGCATCGGTCCATTCGCTGGAGTTAATGTTTCCATCGAGGTTCGGAGCGGATGAAGCCCAGCCAGCATTAATATAGTTACCGTTTGTCATGGCGCTTCCCCAGAAATCATTTGAGAAACCGCTTTCACCATCTGAATAAACAGCAGTTACCTGATAGCTATAAACCTGATCATCCGGCACAGTTTCATCCCGGTAGTAAGTACGCGTAATGTTACTGGCAATTTTTTGTGAATTGCGGTAGATATTATACCCTTGCGGCGTCTCGCTGGTCGGCGCTTTCCAGACTAAAGGAACAGCCTGATGGTATCCGTTTAAAGCCATGATATCTGTGGGAGCCGGATGATCTGAACCCGATGATGTAATAGTAAACACATTATTGCTCCGATCCGATACAGAAGGAGCTTCAACGGAGGTCACCCGGATCATGCATTGATCTGAAATGTTTTCCTGGACCGGCCTGTAAGAAAAGCTGCCGTCATTTGAAGTGTAGCTCCCCTGAGTGACATCCCACCAGCTACTTCCGCCGTTAGTGGAAATATCTATTATCACCCTTCCAATATATTGGTCACTTTCCCAGGTGATATTATGCCATTCCCCAACATACCACGTTTCGCCGCCGTTGGGTGCAGTCACAGTGATTGATGTTGGACCTTCATCCTGTAACCAATCTCCGCCGCCAAACATCCATGTCGCGAGATTGTGCTCACCCCAAACAGAATCTTTTCCTCCAAACATAACAGGTTTTGTGGATCCATCCATGCTGGTCTCGCTGAAACCATGTCCATATCTGGCCCATGGCTTCGGAGCCCCGGGTTCATCTATGTCTTCAGTCCAGGAATTATCATTTGAATTATAGACCCAGGTATCGTTCATTATGTCTCCACCAACGACTATGGCTGCATTGGTTCCACCGTATAATACGACAAGACCTTCGCCAATATAAGCCATATCATGATCGTAGCGCCTTTCAGGTTTCAAAATTGGTTCTTTCAGCGTCCAGTTGTTCTCGCTTAAATCAAAAATCCAGGTTTCTTGACCGGTGGCATAACTATAACCTCCAAACATAATAACCTTATCCCCCCCTATATAAGCCATGGACTGCTTATACCTGGCTGCTGGCACTGAACCAGAATTCATTTGCGTCCAGTTGTTATCACTTAGATCATATATCCATGTCTCATTACTCACAGTAGAATTAAGACCATCACGAGTTACGCCACCAAATAGCAAAACCTTGTCTCCGCCAATATACGCCATGGCATGGTCGCTCCGTCGTCCTGGAGTTGTTTGTGGATACCTGCGAATCCAGCGACTTTCACTGTCATCGTAAATCCAGGTTTGATCATACTTGCCACCATCACGGGCTCCGCCATACAACAAGACCTTATCTCCTCCAATATACGCCATCCCCATGCTTACTCTACAATCAGGGCGATCGGTGAGATTCTGTTTCCAGTCCCAACTATCACTGCTAACGTCAAATATGGACGTTTCCGAATTATATCCTGCATCTATTCCACCAAACAACAGTACTCTATCATTTCCCAAATAAGCCATGCCATGGTGGCGCAGCTTGGTTAATGTCCCCCAATCAAGAGAGGATCTGGCTACTTCAGTCCAATCATTTGTCTGTGCATAAATCGGATTGCATAATAACAAAACAACTATAGCGATAAGTACAAATAAAGAAGTCTTGTTCCTGTTTTGTGAAAAGATTGTAAGTTTCATTTTCTTTTCCTCTTTTCTTTAATGATTCATTCCATTCAGTTCTATAACAAATGGTATACCATAACAATGCATCAGTATATAACGATTGGTAATACAATAATTTATAGAACATCGCTATAAAATAGTAGTTGAATAAAAATTCGAGAAATTCGATGAATATAACGAGGGAAATGGTGTATTTATTGTATTTAATGAAGTTGCGTTCGAAGGATATAGCGAGTAACTTAGTTGTGCGAAACAGTTGTCGTCAAAACGCAATTACTATACATAAATATAAGCGGCACACAGTTTATTTGATTTTATGATTGCGGTTTGCGTCAACTCGAGACACAAATTAGGTCAACGGTCACAGAGCAGAACTACCGCACGTTGATGATAGCACAACTCCCATAGAAATTAAATTTAGATATTGTTTATTTTAAACCTGATGAACTCGTAAAAAGTCATAAACAGGTTTAAGTTAATAAAAATAATAAAATAAAATGCAAAATAAATGTTGCATTTAATTCTCAAAATAACTATATTATATCATTAAAAAA
>CAZCJL010000142.1:0-16058 GCA_964498785.1 uncultured Cytophagia bacterium
TAATCAATAAATTTAAAGAGAATCCGAAAGCTTTGATGCACACCATCAATTATTAAATGGAAACAATGAGTAAATAATAACACGTAAAAAAATATAGTTATCAAAAAATATCTTGACTTTTAACAGTTTATTTTTATTTTTTATTATAAACGAAACACAAAATGATTTTCTTGAAAAACAACATAAATAACAAATGATATGCGATCAATTTACACGTATCTTTTTTCTTTCCGGTTAATTGACGTTGCGCTAATATCGGTTTTATGCATTTTGATTATTTTAATTCGACCCGTTACGTTAAAATCACAATCCAACGATTCAATGAATTCCTCATCAAGAGAGTGTATATATAATGCCACTCAAGTCCCGGATTATATGAGTGAACCTGTGATTGATGGTTTTATTAATGAAGATATCTGGAATTATTCTGAACTCGATTCGTTGCTCTATGGCGGCATTCCGGATGATTTTGAGTCTGTCTGGTCAGATTACACCGATATTCTTGTCACCTGGCGTGCGGTCTGGAGTCCGCAAACAAATAAATTATATGTCGCAGTAACGGTTCATGACGATGTTAAAGGGACGTTTGATAACAGCAATTACGAGCAGCGTCACATTTATTGGCCCTGGCGTGATGATTCAATTGAGTTTTTCACAGATGGGGATAGACTTGGGGGATATTATTATTCTTATAATGCGGCACAACGGTGGAGAGTCACCGGTTTAAATGAAAGAAATTTAGGAGATTATCCCACAGATGGCTGTCATCCGTACAATGGGACTGATTTTATAACTGCGGTGCGATACGAATCTGAGAATTTATGGTTTTGTGAAGCAGAATTTTCCATTTACGATTATTTGCCGGACGGTCGTCGTATTTTACAGCCAGGTGATGTTATCGGGTGGGATATCTGGTATAATGATTCGGATGATAGTGTGTATAACGAAAACGTCGGTTTTTATGAACGGGAGCACCAAATCGGGTGGTGTTATAAAGGCGTCGCGTATAGAGATGCTCAATATTTCGGCGATTTGATGCTGGCAAATCCGTTCAATGCCGCGCCGGATTCGCCAACATTGCTATCTCCGGGAAATGGCGCTTTTTTGAATACTGCCCAGCCCGGACTTAGCTGGGAAATCCCGTTCGATCCTGATAGCGATTCACTCTGGTTCCATCTGGAAATTGCCACAGACTCGCTGTTTGAAAATCATATATCAGGAAGCCCTTTTATCAGCAAGTACGATGACAGTGAATTTCTGCCATCGGGTATTGTGAGTCAGAGCGATGATTCCTGTCAATTTCAACATCTATTTTCGTTTGATGATGGTTCGTACTGGTGGCGTGTAAAAGCCAGCGATTTCTTTGAATACGGCCCGGTCTCGGAGACCAGAAAATTTATCATTGATACAAACGCGCCATCTATCGATTATGTACACTTATTAAATCCGCATTATGGTAAAAATTGGTACGACCGTATTCGTGAATCAACTATTTCATTGGAAATTCAATACGATGAAGATTGGCCTGAAATTGCTTCTATTGACGCCGGATTATTGAGAGATCCTGAGCCGGAAACTGAATTGCTCGCAGGAGAAAATCTTAGAATTTCATTTGAGATTGACATTGCTATGGCAATCGATGGCAACTATGTGTTAACGGCCTGTCTGAAAGACCGCGCTGGTAATACTTCGGAAGATACTGTCCTGGTGCACATCGATACGACTCCGCCGCAAAATACACGCACGCAATCGCCAGCAATTAGTTCAACGCCAACGTTTACAGTGTCGTGGAGCGGCGGAACGGATGGCAATGGCGTTGGACTGGCTGATGAATTTGATGTGTTCGTGGCAATTGACGGTGAATGGAATACATGGAAAAAAAGGTTCGCCGGGAAAAGCGATAATTACAATGGTCAGTTTGGTCATTCTTACGCGTTTGAAGCGGTGGCGTATGATTTATTAGGTCATCGGGAGGATTCCACGGGTGTCCCTGAATCTGTGACAGAGGTGGTATTCAGTATGATTGACACTATTCCCCCCATCGCTCCAATCGATTTAATGGCAAACGGCGCCAATCCCAGTCGCTGGCAAATCAGCAATTCATTTATCATTACCTGGCATAATCCGTTCGATCCCAGTAATCTTTCGCATTCATTTTATAAACTGGGGACAGCGCCGGAAAGTAATTTCGATACCACCGGAACAGCGTCCACAATTCCGCCTTTGAAAATTGAGGCAACTCAGGAATTCGGGCAAATGCTGTATTTATGGTTAATGGACGGCAGCGGCAATATAGACTATCAAAATAATGCGGCTGTGAATGTGCGCTATGATGCAACGTCACCGGTGGTTGAAATAACCTGCCCTGCTTATCAGGAAACAAAAAAGGATATCGTTCCGATTTGTGCTTCCATTTCTGATATTACGATCAAAGAATTTCAACTGGAATATCGCATGGATTGGGATCAACAGTGGCAGTTTTTATGTAAAAAATCCCTCAGTCATTCGTGTATAGATTCAACGCTGTTTACCTGGCAGAATTCGATCGATAGCGGAACGGTGCAGTTGAAATTAACTGCTTTTGATAAAAATGGTCTGTCCGCGGCTGACAGTACGGTTTTTATTTTAGCGAATGACTACTTGCCGCGGCCCACGGCAAAAATACTACGGCCAACAAATCAGGCGTATGTGAACGGATGGATGATTATTCTGGGTTATGCGACAGATGATGATTTTTTGAAATACACGCTGCATCTTCACCGGAGCGAGGTGGATAGCTTGCTGGTGGAAAGTGCCATCCCAAAGCAAAATACCGAATTACATGCATTTGATACACAAAAAGTTCCGGATGGACATTATGATTTAATTTTGAAAGCATGGAACAAGAATTTAATCTATTCAGTCGATATCGTTTCTATTATTATTGATAACACGCCACCTGTTGCTTACATTATTTCGCCGTCGGCAGATACGATCAGTTGTTCCGTGAAAATTCAGGGTGTGGCAGAGGATTCAAATCTTCATCAAATGACGTTGCACTATTCTCCGATGGGAGTGACAGAACAGAGCAAATTTATTTTAATTGACAATCAATTCGGAGAATGGAATACAATTGATCTCAACGGTTACTATTTGTTGCACCTGACAGTGACCGACCAGGGCGGACTAATGTCCTCTGAATCACGGGCGTTTTATGTAGATAACAGGCGATATGAGCCTCAACTTGGATTTACGAAAAGATGTGAAGATGCATTGTTGACGATTTATCCGAACAGTTATCCGCCTGCAATTATTTGTCTGGAAAAGTTGAATCAGGAAGATATTCAATACGATCCTGAAAAACTGGGGTTGACTGATATTATTTATGAAATTTACTCCAGCAGCGATCAAGCCCATTTTTATAAAAAATCATTGTTAACGCTTGATTTCAGTGGCTTGACGCCGGGACATTTCAATGAAGAAAAACTCACAATTTTCAGACAGGACCACGATGTGTGGCAGCTTGTCGGTGGAACACCGGATATGGAATTAAAAGAGATTAGCACCACAATCGACAGTTTGGGAATTTACGCACTGTGCGAGAATCGTAATGTACACCAACGTCTTGAAGATGATATGGAACTCAGTTGTCAGCCACGGGTATTTTCTCCCAATGATCCGAGTGCAGAGAATTCGCTGACAATTTCATTTTTCATGCCGACGGCGCAGGAAGTAACCATCCGAATATTCAATCCCTCCGGTCGAATTGTGCGAAATTTGGTTGAGAATAAAAATATCGGTCCCGGCCAAAATGTGGAAACATGGGACGGTATGGATGGCGCCGGACGCTACTGTCGCAGTGGACTTTATATCGTCGTCATTAAATCAGGCTCTTATATGAAGAATCAAACTGTGATGATATTAAATAATTCTACTTTGTCACATTAACAGTAACATGATGTCATTCCGGCTGTAGCGGAGCGGAATGCCGAAATTTCCTTTAATTCAGAACAGGTTTGTGCATCTGAAAGGGCTGGGAGATTCCGGTATTTGCTAAAAAACAGCAAAACCGGAATGACAGTTGTTCACTTTTGTTAAATCTGACAAAGTCGAGATAATTAGGGGAAATTTTAACGATCCAGGGAGTTGCTCATGCATTTGTGGAACAGATTTAACATTCGAATTTTGGTGGTAGTTTTCGCTCTGACCGTTATTCCAGTCACAACAGTTTCCGGAGAATGGGTGATCACGGAAACGGAATATCTGCAATCACCCTGTATTTCCGTTCTTGTGTATCATAACCTCTATCCGGTGGGGAAACAGGGCGGAATTGAAATCATTCAGCATGACAAGCGGGTGGCAACGAATGGGAATATCCATCTGATACGAAAACAGCCTGCGCCAACTGAAAAAATTATGAGCCAGCCCATCCCGCGAATCGACAATCCGGAACGCATCGTCGATCGTGCATCAAACCGGATTGAAATTCCGTTTTTCTACCCGGATATTAAAGTCCGGTGTCATTTGCTCATCACCCCGCTGGGCGATAATGATTTTGAAATTCGCTTAAATTTTGAAGATACCGTCGATGTGTCGTTGATAGAAGAGTTATCGTTTCAAATGGAATTTTACCCTGAATATTACAAAGGAAAAAGTTACATTACCGGGAATAAATCCGGCGTGTTTCCCCATATTCTCACTTCTGACATTGTAAAAAAAGATGGTGAAATGGTCCTTACAACAATGGCCACAGGGAAACGAATGAATTTGGCTGTGGAATCGCCTGAATTTGGTATGGCGATTGAATCGAAGGGCAATCCTGTTGAACTTATTGATCAGCGCCAGGGCGCATTGCGGGAATGGTTCGCCATAAAAGTGAACGCGGATTTATCCAAACGCCAAAAAGCGATTCATCTTGTTTTTAAACCAAATACGATTGATGGCTGGATGCGCCCACCGGTCATCGCCCATTCACAGGTCGGCTATCATCCGGCGCAAACGAAACGGGCGATTTTGGAACTGGATTCTCGAATAGAAAAATTCGATCAGGCAAAATTGATACAGCTAACCGAACAGGGAGAAAAGATCGTACTCAGCAAAGTCCCTGAAAAGTGGGGAAATTATTACAGGTATCTGTATGGAATTTTCGATTTTTCATCGATTCAGAAAGAGGGTGTTTATCAGATTGAATATGGAAATGTAAAAACTACGCCATTCCGCATTTCCGGAGATGTCTATCAACAGGGCGTGTGGCAGCCATCGTTATTAGTCTTTTTACCGGTACAAATGTGTCACGTTAGCGTAAAAGACCGCGAACGGTTATGGCATGGCTTGTGTCATAAAGACGACGGATTGCAGGCGCCGGCGCCGCTACCATTTTATGACGGATACAGACAATCCGATCAGACGGAAACCCGGTTTGCGCCAAATACCACAATTCCCGGAATGAACCAGGGCGGCTGGCACGACGCCGGCGATGATGATGTGAATACCGGTTCATCCGGTCGGGCGACTTACCACCTTGCGCTGACGTATGAGGAATTTAAACCGCTCATCGATCAGACAACTGTGGATATGGAGAACAATCGTGTGCATCTTCATCAACCGGACGGAATAGCGGATATGTTGCAGCAAATTAAACATGGGGTTGATTTTCTGCTGGCGCAATACCGGGTGTCTGATCACAGCTTTGTGGGGGTGATCAGCAAAGATTGGGAAACCTATTTGCAGGAAGGTCAATGGGGGCACATGACAGATAATTTTTTCCACAATCCGCAACTGCCGCCTGATTCCTGTGACGGAAAGCATTCCGGTCGATTTGACGATCGTTACATTTTTACGAATAAAGATAGCAGGCGGGAATATGCTGTGATCACCTACCTTGCAGCAGCCTCCCGCGCATTACAAAACAACTATGAAGACATTTCATCGGAATGTTTAACCACGGCGAAACGGATTTGGTCGTATGAAGAAAACCACGAGCCCGTATTCTATCCATCCGTCGGAACTCCCCGAAATCTTGTTGAACAGCGAACGAACGCCGCGGTTGAACTTTATCTGACAACCGACGATAAATCCTATCTCTCCGCAATTGTTCAAAATAGAGAGGCGGTATTTAAAGATATTTCCGGTACTGCGTGGACAATTAGCCGCGTCATTGAAAAGATCGATGATCCGGCATTTAAGGCTGAGTTTGAAAAACATCTCGTTTCATACCGGGATTCACTTCAGAAAAAACTAACAGCAAATCCGTTTGGAGTTTTCTATGAGCCGCAGGTCTGGGGATTCGGATGGGATATTCTCTGGGGAATTTATACGCACTATTATCTCGTCAAGCAGTATCCGGATATTTTCTCCCTGCAACCATTGGAAGATGCTGTCCATTATTCACTGGGCGCCCATGCTGCGTCCAGTCTGTCGTTGGTGTCCGGTGTGGGCGCGCATAAGCCTATTCCGGCATTTGGAATGAATCGCAGCGATTATTCATACACACCGGGCGGATTATATTCCGGTGTCAATTTAGTCCGACCGGATTTTCCGGAGTTGAAATCCGATCATCCTTACCTCTGGCAGCAATCGGAATATATTGTGTTTGGCGCCACGCCATTTATTTTTGCAGTGCTGGCTGTGGATCATTTTCTGAATCAAACTGAATAAATTATTCTTGGAAATGGAATGGATTGATAAAAGAGTACACCACCGACGGAACTCATTTGACGGCAGAAGGATATGCCGTGTGGGCAAATGTCCTGAAAATCTTTATTAATGAAAATAAATCAGTTTTTAAAGAATGATTATCTCCATTTAAATTCGGAGCAATTAAGATGAGAAAGAAATTATCACGGCGTGTTTCACGGAAGGGAACGGTGAGGGAGTCAGCCGTTGCTGTTATCCCGAAATGGGATGAAGGCAGCCGCGATATTTTCCTATTATTCACTCTCATTCTGATGATAATTTCATTTCAAACAGTTACCGCTCAGTATTCGAATATTCGCAATCCGATGTTTGTTGGCGCGCGCCCAATGGCGATGGGGGAGACGTTTGTCGGAATCGCTGATGATGCCAACGCGATTTACTGGAATACAGCCGGTACAGCGAGAATAGAACGTTATGAATTTCATTTCATGCACGCCAATTTGTTCAATACCGGAATCGCGAATAACTATTTTGCCGCGCTTCTGCCTGGTTTTCTGTTTCTGCCAAACTCCCGCACATTTACCTTCGGATTTGACTGGTTTAATGTCGGTTATGAAGATAATGAGCTTGATTTTTCACAACATAATATTTCATTTTCAACAGGGGTTCTGCTGCACCGGTGGTTTAGTATTGGCGCGAAATTTAAATATTTGACTACATCTGCAAGCCTGGAAAATGTTGTTGAGGGAAAGGCGTATGGGTTAGGAATGGATGTTGGCGCGCTGGTTGTGCTCGCGAATCGATTTAAAATTGGTGTGGCAGCGTATGATTTCAATGACACAAAATTACGGTATAAAAACGGTGCCAGAGAAACAGCGTTTCCGATGAGCATCCGCTATGGCTGTTCCTATGAACTGAGTGATTTGTGGATTTTTCGGAAGCCGTTAATCGCCCTGGATTTTGATGATCGCATTCATCTGGGCGCAGAAATATGGCTGAAAAATTCATTGGCGCTGCGCGGAGGTATTCAAAAGGATCAATTTGAGAATGGTGAAAATGAGGCGATCTTTTCATTTGGACTTGGGTTTCGATACAAGTTTTTTCAGGCGGATTATGCATTCACCAATTCACCATTTCTGGAAAATACAAACCGATTTTCCCTGTCTTTAAATTTCAACCTTCCGAAATCGCCGGTAAAAATCAGATCTGTGGAAGTACGAGATATTTACGCATCTCAATTTATCAGCCATGAAACCGATACCTGCGCTGTGGTAGATGTCTCTTGCGAAGGGATTAAATCAATTGTATGTAAATTGGAATTCGATGAAAAAAAATTCGGTATCACATCTGAAAAAATATTTAAAATTGATCCGAAAATTGAAATCACAAAACGAGTTGTTCTCTTTCCGACGCTGTCCAATAAAATACTGAACGATTCGCAGCAAGATGGTAGCTGGACCAGCGCAAAAATCACCCTGAAACCTAAAACAGTTCTTGGCACGCAAAACGTGGAAGAAACAACGCCTCGTTTTCTTGTTTATGGTATGGGAACAATCAACTGGGGGCATGGAACAGAGTCTGCTGCCGCGTTTATTACGACGCAGGATAATCTGGTGGAGCAGGTTGCAAGTCAGGCGCAGGAATTTTATATCAGAAATCAGGAATCGCTGCTGTTCAATAAAAATATTTCACTGGCAGCGCATTTGTTCAACCTGCTGGGGAAATATGGGATTCGATATCGCATTGATCCGAATACGCCATTTGCCAAATACCAACGGGAGTTGGATACGATTCAGTATCCGGGTCAATTGCTAAAAAAACGCCAGGGTGATTGTGATGACGCCACTGTGCTATTCGCGGCGTTGCTTGAAAATCTTGGCATTCGCACCGCGTTGGTTGATGTTCCCAAACATATTTTTTTGATGTTTGATACCGGAATCCACGAGCGTCACCAGTTGAAATTATGTATCCCGAACGAGCTGTATGTTATTTATGATAACCACGTGTGGCTCCCTGTTGAGACGACACTTTATGGGCAGCGCTTCTGGCGGGCGTGTGAAATTGGCGCGGCGCAATTTAACTCGTTTGAGCGAAATGAGCAGTTGAAAATTAGCGACGTCCATGCAGCCTGGTCCAGGTATCGCCCATTAAAACGAAATGACGATGCTGACATCCTGAATTTACCGGAATGGGACGACGTTGAAAAGGACTATGCTAACGAAGTCAAAATGATTAAAGACGTTCAACGTGATTTCCTGGAAAATAACTACTATTCTCCGCTGAGGCAAAATCCTGATGATATTGCCAGAAGAAATGAACTCGCATTCATCCTGTATTTGCAGGGCAGAAAGGACGATGCCCGGCGCATGTTTCAGGAAATTTTACCCAAATCTGCCGATTTCTGAAATATTCATAAAATAGTGTTGTTGATCCGCCCCCGTGATGTTGATCCGCCGGAAAAAGGGCGGATTCAATTTGAGATTTTAGCACAACATGTATTATTCATGCTTATTTATCGTCTATCAGAAAAAATAATGCATGTACATTTTTGGGAGGTCATATTTATGAAAAAATATAGCGCAATGTTAATTCTGATTACGGTTCTCTGCCTGCAACTCGCCATATTGCCGGGAAGCGTCTCAGCACAGAAAAGTGTCGCCGCGAAGGATACGTCTGCGGTACTCAACAACCTGGCAAATATGTATGTTTTAAATTCAGAGGCAGATGTGGCGCAATTGGATTCGGCAATTCATTTTTATCAGCACGCATTAAAATTATCTCCGGAAGATGGCGGAATTTATTTGAATTTGGGAATTGTCCATCTCCTCAAGGGAGATGCAGAGGGCGCTGAAAAATTTTTCCGGCTTGGATTTGAAAAATGTGATAATCAACGTGGTAAAGCATACCACATGCTGGGAATGGATTTTGAGGACGAATCCGGTGAAAAAGGGGAGACATCGAATATCAATGAATCTGTGATACGTGAGAATATGGAGAAAAGTTTTTCCAAAATAAAGCCTAAAAAGTCAAAAAATTCGCGCTCAAAAAATACTGAAAAAGCGGATAAGGATAAACAACAAAAAAAGAAAAAGAAAACTGTGCGGTCTGCTGGCAACAAATCGCTGAATCCATCGGAAATGAAAGCGTATTTATACTGGAAATTATAACAGGAGTTTGATACGGAACGACGACATTTGACATATCTGAGCATATTTGCAATACTCGTTCTTCTGGCGATAACATTTGACTCGACGACTATTGGCGAAGAATTTGAGTGGAAAAGCATCGAATATCGATTCCTGATGCGCTCTGAGTTGGAGCCGAATCCTGATGTCGCCATCATCCTTTTTGATGAGGCGTCCCGGGAGCAGTTCGGAGAAGCTCCATATCCGCGACATCTGTTCGCGACAATAATCGACGGACTGACAAAATTAAACGCCGGCGTTATCGCCATTGATTTTCGGTTTGAAGACGCCCGGGATGAAGAAGATGACAGCGTTTTTGTGCAAGCAATGCGCAATTCAGAAAATGTGGTGATTGGGTGTTATTTTCGAAATGTGTATGAGAAATATGCGGATATGGAAACTGCTGGTATCCGGAATACCTTTTATGAATCAGAGGAAATGGCACCTGTGTGGCAACCTCTCATACGCGCCGGCGCGCGGGTGGGACATATTAATGTGTTCGTAAATCAGTTTAACGGACAAATTTCATCATTGCCCTGTTTTATTTCAGTGATGGATTCGCTGATTCCATGTTTCCCGCTGGAAATTACCAAGGCATTCTTTAATATTGATGCGAACAGCGTGAGTCTGGAGAATCAATTTATCAGATTAGCCACAGCGCCGTATCGATCGTTGAAAATACCTGCCACTGCGACTGGCGATATCTTAATCAATTACCTCGGCTCTGAAAATGCTTTTGCAAATTGTTACTCGTTCAAAGAAATCCATGCGTATTGCAAAAAAATATTATCAGACACAACGCAGCAGAAGTTGACATCTTCGTTCGAAAATAAAGTTGTTTTGATTGGCAGCTTAATTGATCAGGATATTTTTGTAACTCCATATTCTTCTGAATTCCCCGGCGTCCTGATCCACGCCACGGTAATCGATAATATTTTAAATCAGAGGTTTTTGAGAGAAGTACCTTTTTCGCTGCTAATCAGTCTGACTGTTTTGTCGGTGCTTATTTATCTTGTGTTTATACAAAATGGTTTCATACGAAAGATTGCCGGTTCATTAATCATTCTGTTATTGTTTATTGTCACCAGCTTTTTGTTATTCAAATATAATGGATTCATCATCAGAACCAGTACTCCGATTTTATTCATATTTTTGGCTTCCGTTAGTCTGGGGGTTTTTGATTATATTTACACCATTCAGCGGAATGTGGCATTAAACGAGCAGGTGCAGCAGATGGATCGGTTGATCAAATCGTTGGGAGCGAATGGTGATTTGACGTCTGGCCAGGAATCCTTTTTTCGGTTAATTATTTTGTATATTGAAGAACGGGACCGCTGCATATTTCCGAACTGGCTGGAATTAAAAGAACCTCATCAAAAACAGGTGGTCCCATTCCAGGCGCGGTTGAGCGCTAAAAATCCATTGCATGTCAATTTAAATTCTATTCGAAAACTGGAACATGATCTGGAGTTTGTCTGGCAGTCTTATTATGAATATGTAAATATAGGACATGTTACCGGGACATCTCCATTGACATTATTGAAAAAAATCGGCGCAAAAATTCGAAATCAAATTGGATTAAAACAGGCTTATGACACACTGTTTCGTCTCGAAAATCAATCCGCTCCGGTGAATCTTGTTTTAGGCAGCGTGAATGTGCCCTGGCAGTTTGCGCATGATCCAGCAAGTGATCAGTTTTTATGCGAGAAATATTCTATCGGAATCTCATTTGTGTCTGAAAAAGAAATTAAAACTCGCCCAAATTATCAGGGAAAAAACCAGGAATCTAAATCAGCGCTTTTATTTTACGGCGATTGGCAGGGGCATCCGGGAAAGGAATTACGAAATGCTGCCGAGGCGATTTCACGTCTGGAAAAAATACTGGTAAAAAGTGCATGTGAAACAGATATAGTTCATGAAAAAGTTGATCAATTTTTGAATGCACTTGCTGCGGAAAGCGATAAAAAGTCAAATATTCGAATTATTCATTATCTGGGACATGCGGAAGAAGATTATCTGGACGTCGGTGAGAATGACTTTCTGCAGCCAGGTGTGATAATTGAAACGTTGGGTGTGTCGTTTTCATCACGACCACTGGTGTTTCTGAATGCCTGTAGTTCCGGGAAATTGCCATCTGAATGGAAGATAAATGATCATCTGTGCACGGAATTTCTTGCCGCTGGCGCCGGCGCTTGCATTGTCACAAATTTCGATGTGTATGATAAAACAGCCGCTGCTTTTCAAAAGTATTTTTATGATCTTTATGTGGAACAAGGATTAACAGCAGGAGAAGCGCTGAAGCAAACAATTCTCGCAATGGGAGATAAAAATTTTCAGCAAAATTACAAGCCGGATTTTGACATTAGCCGTTATGCCTATTCGCTTTTCGGGGATCCGGCGCTTAAATTTTAGAGATCAGGGGCGATCATGGTTAAATTTGATCCTGTTGAAGATAGTGCTCAAATTAAGTCTTATCAACTTGGCGATTTTGATGCATTAGACACGTTAATTAAAAAGTACTATATTTATATTTACAAGATATTGTGTTACAAAGGAGTTGGGCAGGTTGAAGCCGAAGATTTTACGCACGATATCTGTATTCGCTTAATCGATGCGTTAAAAGATTTTAAACATGAGTGTGCGTTTAAAACATATTTAGATAAAATAATTAATAACAAAGTGATCGATTACTATCGGAATAGTAAGAATGCAAAAACATTTTCACTGTTCGCCACGCTTTTTTCAGAAACAGGCGAGGAAGTGTGCCTGAACCTTTTTGATTCACAGCGAACCGAAACCACGGATCAGGATATCCTGGCCAAAGAATTGAAAGAAGTTATTGAAAATTGTCTGGCATCGATTAGAAATGAAGTTATGCAGCAACTCGTTCATTTGTGGCTGGATGGCTTTAAGCGAAAACAAATGGCTGAACTGCTCGATGTAACCCTCGGTTACGTGAACGGTACACTCGAACGGGGGAAAACAGTTTTCCGCGATTGCGTCAGGAAAAAATGGGATTATTTTGAAAATTATGCAGGAGTTTAAAAAATGCAATGCTTGAACAGGATGGAAATAATTGCTTATATCATGAACAAATATTTACCACTGGAAACAGAACATCGCATCGGACAGCATTTGAAAGAGTGTGATGTCTGCCAGAATAATTATATCTTATTAAAACAACAAATAAATCATATTATTGTTGAAAATGAAAGAGAATGTGACATGTACAGACGTCAGTTATTACAACACGATGAGGGGGAGTGCAATATCCAGGCTGATCTGAATCATATAGAAGAATGCGAAAGCTGTCGTGCTTTGCATGACATTATTACCGGTTTTCCGGAATTTGCAGATATCGTAAATCTCAATGTTAATATCCCGGAAAATCTGACTCATTCAATCGAGAGCCTGTTAAGCCGGAAACGTGCCGAACATTTTGAAAATCCGAAGAACGGGTTAAATGAGTTCCTGAAAGATAAAAAAGCGGATCTGTTTGAAAAGATAGTTTTGTTTTTGACCCCTGCACCACAACCTGCTTTTTTAGGCGGTAAGTCCAGCGATAGCGAACAGGTTAGTTTTAACGGGAAAACGGTCGTGCTGGCAACCGGTAAACCTAATGCAAATGTAAGGGTTTATTCAATGAAAAATGTGGAGTTGGAAAACAAAAAAACCAATCAGGAAGGTATTGTGGTGGTGGACAATTTTCTGCCTGGTAAATATAAAATTCAGGTGGACGGTTTTAAAATTGAAAATCTGAATTATATATCATAATATAAAAAATTACATTGTTTTTGAAAAAATGCACAACTCAATCGGTTGTGCATTTTTTTTTATTGTAAAAGAAGGATTGGTTTAAAAATGAATTTTTTTAAATACCGAATCATGTATTAATCTTAAATATGGATCGTCTGTCATATTAAAGAAACTTATAAATAAAAGGGAGACATAAGAAAATGCAAGGTACAATTCGAACAAACTCGTTTTTCTTTATCCTGCTCACATTGTTTTTTACAGCATCCGTGCAGGCAGTGGATTTCAAAGTCAACGATGATGCGGATACGACAGCTCAGACTATGCCGACGATTGCCGCGTCTGTAAGTGGAGATGTCGTTGTCTGTTGGAAGAGTGAAACAACTCCTGATTATGGCGCCGAAAGATCGGGAATTCAGGCACAACTTTACCAAAGTGGTAGTTTGCCAACAGAACCGGATTTTCAAATTATAAGAGGATATCCGTTAAATGAATACCCCGATGTTGCCATGGATTTATACGGGAATTTTGCAATTTCATGGCGCACTCAATATCATGATCATCACTGGTTAAATGCAATGCTATATGATCGCCATGGCGTTGTAGCAGACACAATGCTTTACGGCGATGAAGACAATCTGGACTGGGGGCTCGGCTGGAAGGATCCGCAGGGAATCTGCATGGATAATAACGGCAATTCAGTGATTGCCTGGGCTGGCAGCGATCGCAATGTTTTTGCAGTACGCGTTGACAATGAGGGAAACAGAGTCGGTGAGTTAATTGAGGTTAAAATAAATCCGGAAGGGGTTAGTGATGCTGACATCGCTTGTAGTAACGCTACCGGTGATTTTGTGGTATGTTGGATGGAAAATTGGCAGCACGAAATTCATGCACGAATTTATAATGCAGACGGAACGCCGAAAGGAGCTGCGTTCCAGGTGACTTATGAAATGGGGCTCATGGGAACTCGCAAATTTGATCCGGCCGTGGCAATGGATCCGCAGGGTAATTTCATGATCTGCTGGCAGGCAGAAAACGGCAGCGACGCCGGCGATATTTGTGTCCAGTGCTATGCGGCAGATGGAACGCCGATTGGTAATAATTTTGTGGTGTCTAATGATCCTATCGAACGAGAAAAAGCCCAAAAAAATCCAGCCATTGCCGCTGATGGTTTTGGCAATTTTGTGTTATGCTGGACCGATTCTCGCAACTTGAATTCGGATATCTTTGCCCAAAAAATGAAAATACAGGGGAGCCGAATAAATCCATTAGGCCCCAATTTTCGGGTTAATGAAGACAGGGGCGATGCGGCTCAGGGGAGCCCGGATGTCCACCTCAAAATGGGGACAATGTATTTCGCATGGACTGATCATCGAGATGAAAATCAAAGCTCGAATATCTATGCGAAGGAGATGCCGTGGGATGCTGATCTTAACATCACTGTCACTGCGCCCAATGGCGGCGAAACCTGGCAGGTCGGGGCGGAACAGACCATCACCTGGGAATCGTTCGGCATTTGCGGCGATGTGAAAATCGAATTTTCGCCGGATGGCGGCGCTAACTGGGAACTGCTGGCAAGTTCCACACCGAATGATGGCGAACGGTTATGGACGCCCAAAGAGCGACATGCGTCAGATAATTGCCTTATTAAAATTACCAGCGTGGAAATCCCCTCGATTGAAGATGTCAGTGACGCTCCGTTTTCCATTGCAATGTCCGCTTTTGATATCGTCTCTCCCAACGGCGGCGAAATGTGGAACGCCGGCAGCTACCAACAAATTCAATGGAATCCCGCCGGAATTAGTGATATGCTGACGATTGAACTGTCCCGTGATGATGGCGGTACCTGGAACGTAATTGTCGCCGACACACCGGATGACGGATCAGAAACCATTAAAGTACCGGAACCGGCATCTAAAAAGTGTCTGATAAAAATTTCCAATGCCAGTGGCAGTGTGCAGGATGTGAGCGATGCGGTTTTTGAAATTACGGTTCCGCCGCTGGTCGCCGAATGTGAAACAGCGCCGGAGGTTGGCCAGGAATTTTGGGTTCACATGGTCATTGGCAACGATACCATGCAGGTGCAGGATTTACTGGGCATCAGTTTTGATCTGCACTACAGCCCCAACGAATATGTGGATGCGGTCTCGTCCGAAGGTTCGGTTGTGGTCGGAGACTTTATCGGCGGTGAATCGATGTTTCACACCCATATCGATGAAAACACCGGAACAGTTAGTGTCGGAGTCACCCGAACAGTGCAGTCCGGTGGGGTGAGCGGATTCGGGAAAATTATTTCCATCAAATTTATCACTAAAGTAAATACTCCGGATAGCACACTTGCCGGGTATACCTTTTCCAATGTGATTGCCATTAACTCAAACGGTGATACGCTTGCCGTCAGTCCGCAGGTTTCGGAATTCTACATTATCGAGGCTAAAGAAATTGTGGACGTCTGGCCCGGCGACACCAACAACGACGGAACTGTGACGGTGGCAGATGTGTTGC
>CAZCJL010000143.1:0-16022 GCA_964498785.1 uncultured Cytophagia bacterium
TAATTGATATTTATTATATTAAGAGTTGTTTCTATTAATAAATCAACAGAATCATCTATTACAAAAATCTTTTTTGTTTGAAATCTAAATCATTTGCCAAATTATTATGAGGCGAGAATCAACTGGTCATTATGGCATTTTGTTAATCTGAAACAAGGAATAAGCAAAGGGGTCACTATTGAATCGCAGCAGTTTTATATATTATTGTTTGCTCGTTTTATAATAGTAAATTCATCTAATAATTTGTCCAACGGGAACTTAATTGTTGGAGTTCCTGCATTTAAAAATACAGTTTTACCATCATCATTAATCACCCACATATCTTGTTCAGATATTTTGTGTTTTAATTGATCGCCTGGATTTAATTTAGGTAAGGCATATCCTTCGTCTTTCTCTTTTATCCTTGCAATTTGTTCAGGTATTTCTGTATCCTGCCAATCGATTAATCGACCTGCATGTACTAATTGAACACCATCAGCAATCATTTTTTCTATATAATCAACGAGATTTTTATATTCTGATTCAATCATATTTTTAACCTTTTATTATCATTTCAATTGATATTATTTGAATTTTTTAAAGTATTTATCGATTTCTGGTCGTAACTCAATTCCGACTCTTTCAAAACATTTTAACAATTCTGGATATGTATCATTCTTCCCAAGAAAATCCCATAATTCATCAGCAACTTTTAATTCATCGCCTAAATCCAACATCCCTTTTAATGTCCATCGTTCATATGGTTTTGGTTCGTAGGGATTATATGGTATTGCAATATAAGACATTACGTTAGCAGATGGATTCTGTGCCAAATAAATTGCTACCCACTCTAATAATGTTCGCTTAAAATCTTTGATGTTGCTTATATTGGGTTTGGCAGTTTTTAGATCAAATAGATGGGCTGTTCCATCGGTATCCTTAACGAATAAATCTACTTTTACAGTTCTAAGCTTATTCATTCTTCCTTCATTGCAAACATTTCGAATTCTTTGTATTTCTTCAGCTTTATTGGGATCATTACCCATAGTCAACTCATTCATTATTTGCTGAATTTCTGCTTGCGCTCTTTCACTAATTGTATCTCCAACGACAGATTGTTTTTGAGCAAATTGGAAATTTTCATTTGCCAGAGTTTCAGCAACAGGTTCAAAGATAGATGTGCCAAACGTTGTATTCAAAGAGTGAATAAAGGAAAAGAGTGCCATTCTATCTCGTCCAAGTAATCGATAATGAAAGGGCATATGTTTTGTTTCTGGACTATATGTTTCAAATTTTTTCCTTAAACTTTTTTTAATAGTGTTTTCTATACTGGTAATTTGTTCGGTTGTTAGAGGCATTTTATTTTTCCTTTAGGTGAAATATCATTTCGGAGTATGCTCTTTTATCTCGTTCAGTTCTATTTAAGACAGGTCGTTTAAAAGTGTTTACGATTTTCATGTTCGAGTTCTCAGCAATTGTTGGATATAAATTAAATTTATCATTTGCTACAAGAAAAATATCATAATCATCTGCTAAAAATTTTGTACTATTAAGAAGAACTTTTGATATTCCATCAACATATGAATCTCTTGCTTCTTTACCACTTCCTTTCGATAATGGACCAATTTCTTTTTCATCTTCTCGATTGAAACCAAAAAGATCGTATGCATAAGCATGTTGTTCATGATAATCAATTAGACCAACATAGGGAGGGCTTGAAAATATACCACGTATTTTTTGTGTACTCAAAAGAGTTGCAAACGCAGGATTCTTTTTTTGTATTTCAGAAAATAAGTCTATTGTTCTTGAATCTCCTGTCAAGCAAATTTGATTTGTATCAGTACGCAACTTTGAAAATTGCTGTAATCTTGCTAAGGTATCTTTGCTATATTTATCCCACCATTTTTTAATTGAGAATAGAGGCTTACATATTTTTTTATGTTTTGTACAATAGTAAGTGGTAGTTATAGGATCAATTAAAGTGGCCAGATCAGAATGCGTTGTGGCTCTGCACGAACGTATAGTTCGACTCAGGATAATACTAACAACAATTTTGATTTTGCTATTTTTTATATTTTTTACAAGATCAAAAACAAAATCAATCTCCTCTCTAACAGATTTAAAATACCATTTATCTAAAAAATTGTCATTATTATGTTGATTCAGTTCAATATTATATTTTTTAACCAAATCTTTGTATATATGTAAAAACTCTTTTGCTTTTTCATTGCCATATTTTTTTTCATCGATTTTTCCATTATTTACATTATATCTATATTCTGGCGATGGAAAGAACTCATTATTAAATTTATATAATTCAGTAAGCAATGAATTTTCAAACTCAATTACATGTTTATCAGATAAAAATCGATTAAGTGATTTTGAGATTGAATTTATTACTTTGTACAATTCATAAAAATCTTCATTATTAAATTTATTGACTTTTGTATTAGAAATTAGTGCATTAAATGCAGAGATGTCAACTCCAATGGCATGCATACCAATTTCATTCGCCTGTACAAGCGTTGTACCACTACCACAAAATGGATCTAATATTACATCTCCTTTTTTAAAATAAACTTGTTTTTTAAAATCATCAATATGATCATCAAGGAAATACTCAACTAATTGAGGAATAAATTTTCCTTTATACGGATGAAGTCTATGAACATGTTTAGTTGTTTCTTTCTCTCTATATTGGTCAAAGGATAATGCCCAGTTTAAATCATCACCAAGCTGATTTTTCCAAGCAATTTCCTTTTTGCTATTGTATGATTTGTAATAGTTTTCAAGGTCACTTTTTGCAACAAATAAATTTCCATTATCACCGTATTTTCTTACTCGTCCGTATTGAACTAAATATGAGATATTCGTATGAGTTATTTTTTTGTTGAGAAACTCAGTTGCCCATTGACTCGCTTGTTTTATTGTTAATAGTTCCATTAAGTAATGCCACCTTTAAAAATTTAATATTTGATTTTTTCGTTAATGTAAATATAAGAATTTTTCAACAAATATGTAACAAAAAAATTGATCAAACTTATTTTAATATTGAATAGAACCATTTATTTAAAAATTATAATGTCTCGCTCACCTGTTAAAGTGGGCGCTTTTTGCTCACTTTATCAGGTGAAGTGGGGTTGTTGGGCGGCTGGCCGGGAGAGCGAGACATTGAGCGGACGTCTTTTCAGTCCGCTCAACGACAAGTGTAACCTGCCAAAGGGCTTGTTTGCACAGAACTTAAGGACGCAAACAAAACCTTGATTAATGCACTAAATTTCTGGATTTCATCGTCCGCCCTTTGTCGGGTAAGCGCCCAGCGAGTTACTTACCATTTAAGATTAGCACTTTTCCAAGCGCCCCCCACCGAACCGTGCATGCGACTTTCACCGCACACGGCTCTCCAGTTTAAATGATTAATTCATAAATCGATCATTGCACGCATTTCGCTGTGCTTGTGATTTACTTTTCACCATCTCCGCCTGCTCCACTTTGCCCTGTGAACAGCTTTCCCATTCTCCCTGGTGGATCGTTACTTCCACGACTACTATTGGAGCTCCGTCACCATAGAACTCTCGTCCCGTAGGCAATCCCGTGTTCCGTACAAGTTGGACGTTTGATAGATTGACTTAGGCACTCCTTTCACAGCCTTACCATTACTCATTGTAATGTGTCTCTATCGGGTGTTATCTCCGATGACTTGACCGCCTTCACCGAAGCAAATAGAGTATAGGTTTTAATCCGCCTGGGCGGATCGTTGCGGTATCCTCTTGACGGTATCCAGTCCGTCTCAACCCGCTTTCCTACTATGTCGTAGATGCGCCTTCTTTTTTGCGTACTCTTTTCACGTGTCAGTTTCCCTTCACGCTAAGGTAGATCGACTTATGGGTATTACATTAACACCTTCCCATATCCGCCTGCGGCGAAAATCCTTCTTGCCGTTTCACGGCGCACAGTCTGGTGCAGCATGTTGTTATGCCATATTTATTGAATGACTGTTGATTACTCGAGAAGAACCATTTTTTGAATTCCATGAAAATCACCTGCTATTACGTGACATATATAAATTCCACTCGGTAATTTATTGGGTGTCCAGTTAATAGAGTGCATTCCAGCAGATTTTATTTCTTTCAATATTGATTCTACTTGTCTGCCAGAAACATTATAAATATTGATATTTACCTTGCAATCATTGCTAATATTAAAAACAATGTTTGTGGAGGAATTAAATGGATTTGGATAATTCTTTAATAAGATATAATTAGGTTTGTTCTCATCTTGAATATCGAGAACATTCGTTTGAATTTTTTGAAGCATCCACTCATTACCACAATCATCAGTTTTTTGTATGTGCCCAACAGTTCCAACGACCCATCCAACATTTTGGTCAACAAATTTTATAGAGTTGAACTGATTATCTGTTTCTCTGTAAGAATTTATTAACCAAGTTTCACCCCCGTCAACTGTTTTTAAAATTGCTCCATTCGATCCAACAACAAAACCATTCCGCTCGTTCAAAAAAAATGTTGATAAAAATATCTCCCAGACAGGGCTTTGTTGTACTTTCCATGTCTGGCCCAAGTCGTTTGTTTTTAGAATAATAGATTCATCGCCGACAGCCCAACCGGTTGAGTCGTTAATGAAAAAGATATCGCAAATAGGAGCTTGCCATTTGTCGTAAACCGTTGTCCAAGTTTGACCTGAGTTCACAGTTTTTAAAATCACACTACTTTTTGAAGTCCACGCACCCCCAACGATAAAGCCAGTGCTATCATTAACAAAAAAAACAGAATTCAAATGATCACTAGTTTGGCTATTTTGTTGAAACCATGAAATACCAGCATCATTTGTGTGAAATATTTTAGCATTTTGACTAACAGCCCATCCACTTTGCTCATCAATAAAGAAAATAGATTGAACATATGCATCAGTGAACTTTCTCCCTTGTGCAATCCACTCATCACCCCAATTTGTGGATTTTAATAGAGTGCCTTCATCTCCAACTGCCCACCCAATTCTATCAATAAAAAAAATAGAATTAATTCTCTCGTTTGTAGGAGTTTCTTGAAGAAGCCAAGTATGGCCACCGTTTTGAGTTTTAACAATATTTCCACCAATAAAACCTACGGCAATTGCGGAATCTTGATTGAATATTACCAAATCTCTCAAGGTGTCATCATCTTGGGTGATTTCAATTTTTCCATAGACAGATAAACTGATTAAAAATATTGAAAGAAGAATTTTGACATTAAACATTTTCTTATCTCTTTAATTGCTTTTGGCATAATGTCTCGCTCACCTGTTAAAGTGGGCGCTTTTTGCTCACTTTATCAGGTGAAGTGGGGTTGTTGGGCGGCTGGCCGGGAGAGCGAGACATTGAGCGGACGTCTTTTCAGTCCGCTCAACAATTAAATCAGCCATTTTAACCGCATCAGACTAACTTGTGCAAACGAACCGAACTTGAAACTGCCACGAAATTGGCCTGAAAGAATCAGCGGTTAAAATCGGCTGCATTTGCTTGTTATGTGTTTACAAAATGTGTATTCATTTGTACTAATAACAAGCCATCTAAGTTGCTTGCTTTTCTGATTCTTTATCTTTTCCAAGTGCCAGTCTTAATGCAAAAAGTGATAATAATGCTGTTATTGGAGTAAACGCTATCTTTTCAATGAACGTGACGGCAAACAAGTTGCCAATTGTGTTTAGCAAAAACAGAACAAATAACAGCCACATACTTGTCTGTGTTATCGTTTTGAATTTTGTGTGATTTACATATTTTATTCTGAGCAGTGTCAGTAAAAAGCATATTAGCAAGATAATTATCGAAACCACCTCGAATATAATGAGATCATTTCTACTTTCTATCCTGCCGCCCCATACGATATTTTGAGGGATTAATCCAGCGAGAACGAGTAGGTGAAAAACAAAAAATATCGCATATAATGCAAGACTCGCATTGGCTGCAAACTCGAAACTGATGAGCTTTCTCATTTTAACTCCTCTATTTGAAAATTCATTTTAGATATGCGGTGATGATGTCACCGTCGTCATTATAAATAACTCGTTTGTCATGCTTCATTCCCCAGGCAACAGCCATAAAATCTCCGCCTGAAGCAGCAGCATTGATGACAGTCGGAATGAAAATCCAGGCAATAAAATGACTTGGAATTACAACAAGTGCCAAGCCCCCCAAGAGAGAAATGAATATAAAAGGAGATAGTGCATTGATGACAAACTGGCTACGATTGAGAAGATGTGAAGGCGCTGCTGCGAAAATAACAAAACCTCTCATTCCAATTTTAGCTTTTTGTTTATGAGTCAAATAAAAAACAGAGGCATGTATGAGTTCGTGAAGATATAATACGAAAAGCACATCCATGGTAATGAACAAAATGCTGACAATAGAAGGTACACTGACAATCTTGATATTTAAGAGTGTTTCAAAATTCATTAATGTGTTGGGTTTTACTAAAGAAACCCATAACACAAAGAGTAAGCCAAAGACAAAAACGCCTGTGATTCTCAAAATATATGATAAAATCAACTGTGCCTTGTTATTTCTAAAATCAAGGGCATCGATTTTATTCATTTCACCAAATTTAGATGTCATTGTTACCTCGAATTCAAGCGATTAAAATCTTATTGATCATGATATATTTTTATGCTTCAATCCTGTTTAATGATCAATGACGGTTCCATGAAGGATTCCAGATAACCGATCCTCCAAGAAGAATCGTTGTCTCCGCTCGCAGATCCTTTTGGGTGTATCCGGGAACAAATCCTGCCGTCTTGGTGAATAAACTGGCGTATACTCCGCCGTATCTCCACATATATTCAATTGTCATGTCCAGCGAGGCACCGTATTCAGATTTGTCGGTAAAAAAATCGAAATCCCTTGGATTTTGCCATACTCCCGCGGTCGTACTGACGAATACAGGTCCAACATCTCTCCGGTGATCACTTAGCTCAATCGCCGGAAAAAAACGCTCATGATTACCGAATAAACGCATTGTGATCCTGTTTTTGCCCAACGGGGATGTTATAAAGGTATTTAACTCTGTAACGTCTCCAAACGGAGCGAGGTAGTAATTCATTCCGCTAGTGAACTGTATATCTCCAACTTGAATCGGTGATAGAAACATACTGGTATTAAGAAACGTTAGCCATGACATAGATTCGATACGGGAAACATAATCTTCCTCACGATCCGTCAAATCTTCGCGGTGATTGTATCGCTTGGTGTAATCGATATCATCCTTGTTAAAAAGGTGGTGTGTCATTCCATATACATCATGCCCGACAATATCGCGCTCATTTTCCGCTGTATTAAACTCATCTTGAGCGACGTCAAAATAGTTATTCGTAATTGAAGAGTTGAGATACAAAAACATGTAAACCCTGTTATAGATAAGCGGAAAGGCTACCGCCCTTCTATCATTTCGGTCAAAAGTAATCATCCGTTCAAGGTTGACGATACGCATCGCCTGCGATTCAAGCCCAGCCGTATGCAACCGGATAAAATCAGTGTAGTGATCACGCTTGAAATTCTGTAGCATAGCGGTTGAAACACCGGTTACGGCCCATTCTTTCCATCTGTTTTTTGAATTAATACCATGTGCAGTCAATACTGACCTGTGTCCCTCTTCGTGTGCCCAGATTGAGGTTAGGTAAAAATCAAGGGTAAAGGTCTTTGCCCAGAGGAGACCAACAGTTACCCAGTTTTCCCCGTAATCAAGAATACGGTTGTTCGTAAACACCGTCAGGTTGTCCGCAATCTGATTTGCTTGATTCATCGTTAATGAACGTACAGATGTATTATATATATCGAATGGATAGTACTCTTGTGTATGAGCAGGCTGTAAAAATAGCAGCAACATTACGTAAACAGCGGCTATCCATGATAGAGCATTTGTTTTCATCATACTACCTTTCATTTTCCTAACAATGGTTCTTTAAACCACATAATGTCTCGCTCACCTGTTAAAGTGGGCGCTTTTTGCTCACTTTATCAGGTGAAGTGGAGTTGTTGGGCGGCTGGCCGGGAGAGCGAGACATTGAGCGGACGTCTTTTCAGTCCGCTCAACGACGCGATAAGTTGCCCGAAGGTTGCGGCGTACCAGACGTTTGGACATAAAAAGAACATGATGCGGAGCATGGAAAATTATATTTCAAACATAGCCCTTCGGGTCAACTTAATTGCATTGTTAGCCAGTTTTATTTTTGCTGATTTATTAATATACTATCAATATCTTGATTTTTAATATCTAAACTCTCTTTTTTTGCTTCATTCAATATAGTCTCTATAGGGAATTGATTTATGGAGTTTTCAATATTTATTTTATGGGAGTCTAATTCATTACTCTTTTCTATTGGTTGAAAAAAATATAGAAATGGAAGCGTTAAAACTAAAACAAGAATACAAATAAAAGTTGCTTTAAAATACCAATGAGCAAATCTCAGAAAAGACGCCTTTATGTTATTATAATAAGAAGAATGTTTAATAATAAAAATTTGCTCAATTAACGAATCTATAAATAAATACTCTTTTGTTAATTCTGAAATAACTTGTTTAGGATATCGATACTCAAGTACTATAACATTTCTCGCAAGCAATGCTGCTGCTACTAAATTTAAGGTGATTATTGTTAAAAATGAATATATCCATATTGATTGTATATTACTCCAGTTATTAGATTTAAAAGTAAATAATGAAATTGCTGCTACGAGCAGTGTAGCAGCAACACCAGATTGTGAAACCATTAAATGTGCTTTATCTTCAATAGTATTTCTTGTTTTATTTTCAAAATCTTCAAGATGATTTAGTTGTTGCATAAAATTAGTAAAAGATTTTTCATCTTTTGATAAATTTTCAATTTCTTTTGTATATTGATCCTTGAAATGATTCAAAGAAGGTGGCAATTCCCCACCTATTTTTTTAAACTTGGGTGGTGAAAAGGACCATGATAAAACCAAAAAATATTCCCACCAATGATCGAATATTTCCATGATTAATATCCTGATAATAATAATTCTATTAAGGAGTCAGCCATACATACACCAGTCATTTGCTCTAACCAAGCCCATTGACCATTTGGATTCATTTCTAAAAATATCCATTTTTTTGTTTTTGTGTAAGCAAAATCAAACGCAGCAAACGAAATATTAAAAAGATTCATTAGATTAAATATTTTTAACTGAACAGATTCAGGAGTCTCAATAAACTTATATTCCAATTCATTGGGATTTAATGTTCTCCAATCTAACAATTTAATGTTGTTTTTAGGTCTAATCTCAAATGAAAATACTTTACGACCGATAACCGTTGATCTAATATCCGATACCTTATCAATTTTTTCTTGAATAATAAATGGAGACAAAAATGCTTGATTGAAATCAGGAATATTTGAAAAACTGGATAAATCGTTAGCAAAAATGGCAAACATCCCGTTCGAAAAATCTCCATGACTGATTGGCTTAACTATTACATGTTTATCATAATTTCTATAGAAATTTAAAATTAATTTTGGATCATTAGAAATTGATGTTTTTGGAATATCAAATCCAACTTTTCTTGCTTTGACAAGCTGATAGGCTTTTCTTTCTGCTATTCTTAGTGAATAAGGACTGCTAACCCAATTCTTATTATCCAATACAGCCCACAAATTATTTAAGAATTCCGAAGCTTCTCTTATGGCAAAATCTTCATCATCATCCGAGAGTTTTATTTCTGAAAATTGAGGTTTTACTGGTCGTCTATACCAAATCCCTTTAATTTCATCAACATTGAGAGATATTTTATTAGATTTCAATTCAATGTTAAATTTACTTTTACTTATATTCAGAGATGTAGAATATTTTATCGGGAAGTCTTCAGTATTGAATCTAAAGAAACTAATAGCCCTTTCATGCAAATGCTTTATTACAAAATCTGCAGTATAATCTTGTTTGTTAGTGATGATTAAAATTTTACAATTCATTTACCAATCCGAAATATCATTATCAGGCTTTTCTGCTTTAATTTTTGTAAAGGTTTCTGTTGAATAAAATATAGAGAAATCATCATTTACATCTTTATCAGGTGCTTCTGCTTTTACTTCGGTGAATGTTTCTGTTCCACAAACTATATTGTTAGAAATATCATCTCTGCCAATAGGTAAATTCATCTCCAGCTTTTCGTTATAATACATTTCGCCAACAAGAGTTGTATCTACTCTTTCTTGGGCAAAGTAAGTTAGAAAAGGTCTTTTCATCATTATTTATCTCCTTAAATGTAATTCAAATACTATTACTGGCTAATGTCTCGCTCACCTGTTAAAGTGGGCGCTTTTTGCTCACTTTATCAGGTGAAGTGGAGTTGTTGGGCGGCTGGCCGGGAGAGCGAGACATTGAGCGGACGTCTTTTCAGTCCGCTCAACGACCTGGCTCACCTGCAAAAACGCTACGCAGAAAGTAATCCAACGAAAGGACTTTGATTTTTTGCACTTAACTCAATTTGAAACACGGCGTTTTTGTCAGGTGCAGCCAATTGTTGGGCGAAATATCTGTGAAAGCCACAATTTTTATGATTCTATTTGATTAATTTTATTCTTGTCAAAACCTAAATGATGAAGCATTGCCATTGATCTTATAGCTGCTTCTTCGACTTTGATACCTTTTGCAAGACCTTTTGATTCCAGATGTTCGGCCAATTTTGCAATATCAGACATTTTACTCAAAAATTTATGATAGTCTTCTAATTTTTCTAATTGAATTTTCCTTTCTTCTGATTCTTCTCGATGAATTAACTCACGTAATTTCATTCTTTTTTCAATTCGTTCAATAGGCTTATCATATTTAAAATGATAATATTGATCAACGAAACCACGAACAAATTGGAAGGTAATTAGATAGTGGAAAAGCTCTTTTATTTCACGGATTGCTTCTCCAAGACCATCAAAATTTATCGAGCCTGGAGACGAAAATGATATTGAATTAACTTTTAATTCTTCATGAGAAGAAAGATAATATGATAAATTTGCTCGTCTATAAACATTATTATGTGTTTTCTCTTGTTCTATTCTGAAATCAGGAGATTGCTTACTTGCTTTAGATTTAATAACATACAATTTATTGAAATAATCAAGACTATCAAAAAGTTGATAGAATTCATTTGCTCGCCAGTGCTTATCAAGGCCTATGATTAATATATTTTGTCTCTTGTAAAAATGTTTTTCAGCAACTGTTGATTTCGATATTATAGGAAGTATAAATCTGTCGAAATATGAAAGGGAACTCAATAAGTCAACTTCAGTTTCTGGATTTGGATTTCTATTATAATCTTTACTTCTATTATAAAATTTATCCCTTGCATAAGTTAATGAATGTAACAAATTATCAAACATATCAAGCTTATTATTAATCTCATCTATGGAAATTCTTGAATTCATCATAATTAAATCCTTTACTAAATCAGTTTTTTTACTCTATAAAGCTTGAGAAGTTATATAAACATTGACCTTAGAATGCTTGCTGCTTTTTTCAAATCTATACTGAAACCAAAGATACTCGGCTTTGCTTCAAAAATTTCTGCTACTTCAGCTAATTTTAACTTGCGGACAATAGGTAATGCTTCTTCAAAAAAATCTCTTTCTGGATTTGATATAATCTCCGCAAATGTTCCAAGAATGTCTTCATATTCATCCAAGGATATGGAAGAGTCATATATCTGCCTACCAAAATTAAAATATAACCATTGGTCTTCCCTAGGATTGAAATCATCAAAATCTTTATCAATTACGAACAGGCCTGGTGTGTTCATAAACTGTCGTTTCTCTTGAGATGTCCATTCTTTAGACAAGAGATCGCTTTTAGCAGTTTCAATATCACCCAAAAATGGACGAACGACTACTCCGTCATCTTTCATGTTTCTTGCAAATCTTTCAAGTTGCAAATCAAATTCTTTGGCAAAAGATGATTGAGCCTGAATATAATCTTCATACAGTAGAAAAAAGGAGTAACAAAATCTTCCTTGAATAGAACCTTTAAATCTATGTGTTATATGCATTACTGACTTCTCCGAGAATACTATTTGTTAAAATTTATCCGCCCAACAAGTGATTATACAGATCTGCATAACATGAATACTTAATTTAATAAAATATTTCATAAAGTCAATAAAAATTGTTGGTTTTGACGATATTTTTTTGTATGTTCTCCGGAGTAACGCGAACTGCTTTTCGTTACAATTTGAATGTTATACAGAAAGATGATGCTTCACATATTTTATAAAAATCATCAGGCCAATTTATCTTTGACTAAATATCGGCTAATAAAGATTTCAAAACGATAGAGCAAAAAATAACGTGCTGTTACGGGAAAGATTAATGTATAAAATATAAAAAACAAATCGTAAAATATCAATAAAAACTTGAAGAATGTTAATAATATCTATTTAGTTCGACTCAATTGTTTCCAGCCATTGTCTCCAGCGCTGCTGATTTTTTCCGAATCGCTGGCCGGTGATCAATCGCAATGCCTCGGCAGCGCTGTTATTTACCGGATAATCATTTGTGAGCAGTTCGATAAGCGGGCGAATTGCGTCCCCGGAACGAAGTTGTCCCAGTGCAAGGGCTGTCTTGTGCCGAACGTCTGAACTGGTATCTTTTAGTAAGGGGAGCAACAAAGGAATCATTTTGCGGGCATTCAGTTTTCCCAATGCTTCGGCAGCGTGACTGCGGATCAGGGGATGTGGATCGGAAAGCCGATCGGCTAATGGTGCGATGGCGTCGCTGTTTTGGAGTTCACCGAGAGCATAGGCTGCTTCCTGCCGGATTGCAGGATTTTCATTTCCCAGTTCAGCGATCAATGGATTTACAGAAGCGTGCCCGATGCGGATGAGAGCATCTCTGCTGCTTGTTCGCACATTCGGTTTGCTGTCTGCAAGAGCTTGAATTAGAGGATCAACGGCAGAATCATCGGCAATGGTTCCAAGAGATGTAGCTGCATTGCTGCGAACAATCGGGTCGTCATCTTCCAGCGCCTGAATGAGCTTCCCGATAACCCGGGGATCGGAAAATACGTGAATCAACGCGGTCAGGGTGCGCCGAACTGAGACTTCATTGTCGCGGAAAGCAGTTAATAATGGATTTAGTGTGGTGGGGGCAGCAATCGTTGTGAGTGCGGAAACGGCACTTTCGCGCAGCACAGGATCAGGCCTGTTTAGAATTCGTATTAACTCTGGTACTGCCGGGGTTCCGATGTGTATAATTGTATTAAGAGCAGACGACCGGACAAATGTGTTTTCATTGTTTAATGCAGCGATGAGTTCTTTTACCGCCGGTTCGCCGATTTTAATTAATGCATCTTCTGTCGCACGTCGAATATTTACATCCTTATCTGCAAAGCATTCGATCAACGGGTAAACAGCGGTAGCAGATTGAATTTCCCCGAGTGCGATGACAGCTTCTTTTCGAACGGTTCGATCCTCATGCGTCAACATCTGTCTTAACGCATTAATGGCTCGCTCGTCACCGATTTTACCCAGCGCGATAGCAGTGGCTTTTTTGATTTCTTCTTTTTGATATTCTGACGCTGAAATAAGTGCTTCCACTGCATCTGCCGATCCGATATTACCCAGTGCTGCGGCGGCAGATATCCGCACAACGGCGTCTGCATCCCGTAACATGATAACCAGCTCCGGAATAGCCTGTTGCGCATTTAATTTTCCCAATGCAAGCGCAGATTCACTGCGAACCTGTGGATTTGTATCGTCTAAAAAGGGTATTACTGAATCAATTTCAGAATCTGTCCCGATTTCACCAATTATATAAATCAGGTGGATCTTTTGTTTCGAATCAACTGTTTTCAGGGAATCGAAAATCGCGGATAAAGCTGGTTGGCCAATCTTGATAAGGGATTGACGCGCAGCTTGTTGTAACTGGCTGTCCGCATTCCGAAGAAATTTAATAAGTACCTGATTGATGAATTGATGCTGAATACGACCCGCAGCTTCAATTGCAGTGAGTTGCTCCTCTCCTTTGCCTTCCATTATTTTCCAGAAAACTTTTTGTTCTGCATCTGCCTGATCAAAATGACTCAATGCCCTGATTGCTGTAAGACGGACTTCGATGTCATCAGGATCATCTGCCGCACGGATTAATGGTTGAACCGCGGTTGTATCCTGAATGTGCACCAGCGCTTTGATTGCCTCCAGTCGAACAGGGGATTCAGAATTTTCCAGGATATCGATCAACGGTAGCACTGCACGGCTATTTTCGATATTGCCCAATGCAATGACCGTGTTTCTAACAACTATTTTTGATGTGTCAGCCAAAGCTGCAATTAGCAAACTCACGGGTTTTTCTGCTTTGATATGGCCCAATGTTTCTGCAATTAATCCGCGAAATTCAGGCCGGTTGAATTTTTTAATCAATAAATCTGTAAATTGTCGGTCGCCGGATTCGCTAATTATTATCATAGTGATTTCAGCGATCATGTTGTTATCATTTTCCAAAGCATTACGAATAAAGTCTGATCCAAAAATATCTGCCATGGTTCGCGTTAGCTTATCGACAAACGATCCGGGAGCGCGGAATGCATCTACAAACGGAGCATTCTCTGGCTGTTGAAATTTAGCGGGGAAATTTCTGCGCAGGTTCGAATCCGGTGGAATTAATCCGCGATACGGAATGGATAATTTGGTCTTACCGTTCATTATAAACATAATTGAACCGCTCAATTCCGCGCCAGTGTACAAATATCCCTGTCCCATATAGCGGGAGCCTTTTGGTTCTCCGGTAGCGGAAATGTGAATAATCAGGTCAGCAACATTTTGTGATTGAGAAACATTGGTCAATCCGGCGTACTCGATTACCGCAGTTGTGATTTCTGAGAAAGGCAGTTCCAATCCGAATGTTTGCGGATTGGTTTGATTGATTTTAATGATTGCGGTTTTGGCAGTACGAATTGCTCCTGCCTGATTTTCCTGAAGTGATGCCGTGAGCGGTGTAGATGCCATTATTACAAAAATATATAGAAAAAGCAACATGAGTTGTTTTTTCATGTGTAAACTCCTTTTGCAATCGATTAAGTCACGGAGTTTTCGCCAATCCGCCAATTAATTTCTAAATGTTTGAAACAGGATCCATTTGTACGATAGTGCCAGTCTGAAATAATCTAATTATGCAACAAACATTACTGGCGATTCACACGAATTTACCCATTAGCCAATATTTTATTTATATTTGCTTTCAATGTATTCTTTGATTCTGAGAATAAATTTCTTCGCATTGTTTAGTTGAAGATAAGAATCCTGGCGAGTAATAATGTAGAAATCTTTATAGTCGCTGTCATTTCTTATTTTAAATGCTGTCGTAAGCATTTTTGAATATTCAACTTCAAAAATGCCGCTTTTCACATATTTCGTATTAAAATATGAAATAATTCCAGAATGTTTTTTTGAGTCGAATTTATCAAAAGCCAACAGTGCTCTAACTGCGTGAAACATTGCATAGTATGATCTATTTATCGATTGTGAATATTTCCTGTTTTTGAATAAAATCTCGGAAGTATCTAAATCTTCTAATGCCTTCGTCATTCTATATTTCGATAAATCGATGATATGATTATCCATATATTTCTGTTCCCTCTTGTTCAATATTTACATAAAAGGGTAATATTTTTGAATATTCTGAATAGTGTTTATAGGTTGCTTCAGTTATCGAAACTAATATATCAAAATTTAAGCTAAGCTCGGCCATAATATCAGCGATGTGGTACTTATTTTTCTGTAAATTTTCTTCTGTATCATCCACAATTACAAAAAAATCTATATCAGAATCCTGATTTTGTTTATTTTTAGCATAAGAACCATATAGAAATATTTTCCTGAGTTTATCACCGAATAATTTTTTCATTCGTTTGTTTACTTCATTATATATCTTTTGAGGGTCCACTTTTGTCTCCAATTTTTATTTTTATACAACAATTATTATTACATTACACAGAAAAATATTAGTATCTTCTCAATATTTTATGGTAGATATGGGCGATTGCCGCTATGTCGT
>CAZCJL010000144.1:0-15985 GCA_964498785.1 uncultured Cytophagia bacterium
TGCCCGATAGAAGCTGTATCATAAGTCTGATTTTTTTGTAAAATGTCATTCCGGGATTGTTCCGGAATATCCTGATTATTATAAATTTAGGGGATTCCTGCATTCGCAGGAATGACGCCAAAAAATGACATTTTACAAAAAGTGTCTGGTAGCAAGCGGCAATTGTATTTTTTTGTAAATCCCCCGATCAAATTCTTTTTATGTTCATACACACGTCTAATAAGGTTGTTTGTAACTCCGGTGTAAAGTACATTGTTATGCTTGTTTGCCATCATGTACACATAACAGGTCTTCATAATTCCGCAATCAGAAAATGCTTTTCTTTGCAGGTATGATATAACTTTTTATCTCAGTTATTCACATTGAAAAGGGAGGCACCTGCATTCGCAGGAGTGACGCCTGAATAGTCACAAGTTAAATTTGAAATAAATAATGATTCAATAACAAACCTGATTATATTAGCTCTACAGCAAGCACAAAATCGATCATCTCCAAATATTGTTCCGGGAGCATGATTGTGATATAATTTTTCTCTTGACATTGTATCTTATCTGCTCTATATTTGAACCAGTTGTCAAAAAATAATCCCTTTTGGAAAGACTATGAAATTTAGCTCCCGTGATGAACCGGATCGTACCGATATTTCAAAATCGATAACCAGCAAGTATAACCTGGCTTTCTTCATTATCAGCGTTGCTATTTTATTGTCGTTACTGTTCCATTTTCTACCGATTAATCGATTTCAGAATTCGCTGGATAATGTGAAAAAAATTTATTATGCAGATAATATTACCCCGGCGCATCAGAAAATAATCGATCGCTTCAATGAAAAATATAAAGGAAAGATCGAGGTGGTGCCGGTGGAGCTGCCGTTCAGCAAGTTCAATACGAATGAACGCAAGGAGCTGATTGCACGAACGCTGCGAAATCGCAACAGCCGGATCGATATTTTCGCGGTGGATCAAATCTGGGTGTACCGTTTTGCCAAATGGGCAGAGCCGCTTTCCCGTTATTTTTCCAGTAAAGAACGTTCCCACATTTTGGAGCCTGCGCTGCATACCTGTTATTATAATAATATCCTCGTCGGAATTCCGTTGCACATCGATATTGGCGCGTTGTTTTACCGCCGGGATATTTTGCAGCAACTTCCCGATTTCCCGCTACTGGAACAGCGCTTGCAGAAATCGATTTCCTGGGATGAATTTATTCAATTAGAACAAAAGTTGAATTCATCATCGCCGTTCTTTGTTTTTCAGGGCGATAGTTATGAAGGCTTGATTTGCAATTTTCTGGAAATTTTGGGAAAACGAGATGAAGCGATCATTGAAAATGACACGCTGCGCCTCTCCCAGCCGGACGTGATTCAAAGCTGCCAGATGATGATCGATCTGATTTATAAATATTCCCTGACGCCTCGAATTGTGACGACTTTTAATGAAAGCGCGAGCTACGAATACGCGCTGAAAAATGGTGTCCCGTTTTTCAGGGGCTGGCCCACTTTTTTACACGAAATCAATTCATACCCGAAAAGTAAGCGCAGGAACGCATCATTTGGAATTGCGCCGCTACCGCATTCCAACGGGAAACCACCGGCGTCCGTATTCGGGGGCTGGAATCTGATGATTTCAAAACACTCAGCGGAAAAGGATGAGGCAGTGCTGTTTCTGAAATATGTGTTGTCGGAAGAGGCGCAGAAAATTTTGCTTCGGACCTCCGGCTTTTTACCGGTGTTGAAAAGCTCTTATGAAGATCAATCTCTCATTTCAGAAAACCAGCAGTTGCTTGTTTTCAAACAATTACTCGATAAAGGCATTCACCGGCCGATGCATCCGAATTATACAAAAATGTCCGATATTTTATCCATGCAGATTCACAAAGCATTGACCGGAGAAATATCGGCAGAGCAGGCATTGACACTGGCAGAGGAAATGATCCGGACGAACAATTTAATTGAATCCATCGAATGAAATTATTCAATAAGTTAAAAAACTATCATTTTGAAATCCGGCATTTGATTATTCTGTTTGCTGTGCTGGTTATTTTTCAAACAGTGTTGTCATATATTAATACGACCTCGACCAGTAATCTGCTTTCACGAACGATGGAATTATACCGCCGCGATTCTGCCGAGAATATGGCGGACCTGATTACCACATCCATGGAAATGCTTTTAGAGAACAGTTTGCAAAATATTTCCAGAAATGAAATCAGCAAGCGGGGAACGATACGGGAGCTGAATATCATTCTCAGCCAGCAAACGCTGCAGCAGAATGTGAGTGAAATTTGCATTCTCGTGCCGAGTGAAGGCAGGGTATATGTCATTGAAGATGGCGAGGCATTGTATTCGTATTTCTTTGATAAGAAGCTGCCGGACATTCCGGCGAAGAATGTTCATCGAACTGCAGTCGGTGTATATGCACGGGAGGCGACAGCTTTGTACAGGGATGAGCAGATCTACAGCGAGCTGGACGAGAATTACATGTTTCACGTACTCGTGCCATTTGTGTTGCAGGGCGAATTGGTGGGCGCCGTATACATGCAGATTGCGCCGGATTTTTCCAAAATTCATCGGGAGATCAGCACGTCCTACGATGAGACCGGAGCGATTTTTTCAGCATTGATTTTAATCAGTCTGCTGGCAATGTTTTATATCAGCTCGTATATGCTGAAGGAGCGGGATATCGCACAGAAGCAGCTTTTTGAAGAACGCAAAATTCAGTTCCGACGGGAGATCGAGCATCAAAAAGAGGCATTGTTTACGCAGCGAATTTACCATGCCCATCACAAAGCGGAAAAAGTGATGGGATTTATTAAAACAGATTTGCGCTCGATTCCTGATTATCATGTGGTGATCGATCGCGTTGTGAAATACGCAAATTTTGTCTCGCGGGTGATTTACGATATGAAATCGTACGAGCCGCCGATCGAGGTAATACGCAATCCACTGTTCCGGACTGATATCAATGAGGTCATCACGTTCATCATCGATCATATTTTCATGAGAGTATTCAAACCGGGGAAAGGAACGTCGTTCAAACTCGATCTCGATCCGAATGTGCCAGTGGTTTCGATTAACGAATACGTGATCTGGGAAATAATCGAACCGCTGATTCAAAATAGCATCGATCATAATTCTGTCAGACAGGTGACCGTGTTCATCCGGACGATTTTTGATTTGCAGCAGAATGTATCGACAATAATCATCGAAGATGATGGCAGGGGTATCGCCGAAGAGTTGCTGCAAACCGGTGACAACGGTATGAAGCATATTTTTCTGGAACACACCTCTACAAAATCAAAGTCTGACAATTCGGGTTATGGCTGCTATCTGGCTTATGAAATCAGCAAAAAGCGCTGCGGGTGGACATTGGATGCGGAGAATCGAGAAGAGGGGGGAGCGCGGTTTATTATAACTGTTGGGCATGGGGATGAATAGCACAATCGCGGGCATAGAAGGGATGTGGTTCGACCACGTTCTAACATGCCTCTGGGATTTTATCAAAAGTCATTTTTGGGTGTCATTCCTGCGAATGCAGGAATCCCCTAACTTTATGATAATCAGGAGATTCCGGGACAAGCCCGGAATGACATCAAATTAGAAGATCAAACTTTTGATACAGCCCCGTCCTTTTTCAAACAGGGATTTTCTGTTTCATGCTATTGAAAATATTAAACTTTAAATAGAGTGCACAAAATGGATCAAAACATCATTCGATTACTGGTCGTGGAAGACGAGGAGTTTGACGTCCTGCGTATCGAAAGTACGCTGAAACCATTCCGGGATCGCATTCAGATCGCTGATGTCGTTTCCAGTGGTGAAGATGCTTTGGACTGTGTCGAAAGGAACTTGGATCGTTACGACATCATCATCATGGATTATCAAATCTCCGGCAGTATTTATGGGGAGCAGTTAATTCGGAAAATCAGAGCTATAGATCCGACGCTGCAAATCATCGTGATCACGAAAAAGACAATTAATCAAACCAATCTGCATTTTGCGAATCAATTAATCGATAGCGGCGCGTACTGGTTCGGCACCAAATATCCCGGCGATATTGAGGAATTTATTTACCAGCCAACGGATTTTGGTTTGAGTATTATCAATGCGTATGAAAAACGACGACTGGAAATCCGTAACTCCCGCTCCCAAAACAAGCTGGATAAAAACATCGAGGATAATCTCCGTAATAAACCGCTCATTGGTGAATCTCGTTTGATACAGTATTTAAGAGAATTAATACACAATTATGCGGCTGTGAATACAACAGTGCTGATCCAGGGTGAATCAGGAACTGGCAAAGAAATCGTCGCGGCGCATATTCATTACCAGAGCACGCGGAAGTATGAAAATTATATCACGGTAAATTGTGCAGCGATCCCGCGGGAATTGATCGAGAGCGAATTATTCGGATTTGAAAAAGGATCATTCAGCGGCGCGGATAAAGACAAAGCCGGACTCTTTGAACAGGCCGACGGCGGCACAATTTTGCTGGATGAAATCGGAGAGCTGCCCAGAACCGCACAGGCAAAGCTGCTACGTGTGTTGCAGGAAGGCGAAATCGACAAGATCGGTCGCAAGCAGAAATGCAAAGTCGATGTCCGGGTGCTGGCGTCCACAAACCGGGATTTGAAAACCCTGGTGCAGCAGAAACAATTTCGGGAGGATTTGTTTTACCGGCTGAATATTCTTCGGATTGAAGTCCCGCCGTTGCGGGAGCGCGGAGAGGACATTCTGCTGTTATTCGACTATTTCATCAATTTTTACAGCCAGGATTTTGGCATCATTCCGCCAAAGATTGATGAATCTATCAAACAGGTATTGATGAATTATCATTGGCGCGGAAATATTCGTCAGTTGAAAAGCCTAACGCAGCGAATTTTGCTGCAAAAAGTTGAACAGATTAATGACCTGATCGTTCAGGCGAATTTGGGAGCTGATCAACAAAAGGATACAAGCGAATTTATTCCGGACTCATTGTCTCAAACCCGTATTTTGACGCTGAAAGAAATGGAGCAGCGAATGCGAAAAAAATATATCCAATTTGTGAGAGAGCACAGTCAGAATGATAAGGAGGCTGCCAGCAAGCTGGGGATGGCGCCGCCAAATTATCATCGAATGTGCAAAGAGCTTGGTTTGAAGTAATTATAAATTTGATAATTTGATTATAAAAACTATAATCGGATTATAATTTTGATAATTTTTTTCCCCGATGGAATTCCCCGAATTTTGAAATTTTCAGCATTGTCTGGTAGATGTCAATCTTTTGTTAACACTTAAGTTAAATCCTTATTGAAAAGTGCAGGTATAAACGGATCAGGAATATGGTCTCTGGTTTGCATGTCAGGAATGTAAATTGATAAAAATACAATATCGAAAATAAATGATTGACACAGTTGTCCTGATCATATATTTCTCACTGATTATTGGAATCGGTGTTTATTTTTCCCGCGGGCGGAAGAATAGTGAAGATTATTTTCTCGCAGGGAAAAACGTGAACTGGCTTGTCGTTGCAGGGTCGCTTCTTGCAATCGGAATCTCGAGTGAACACCTCATCAGCCTTACTGCCGCCGGAGCACGCCGGGGCCTGGCAATCGCCAATTTCGAGTGGCTTGCCGGATTAATGGTACTGATTCTCGCATGGTTATTCATCCCGATCTATTCACGAGCACAAACTTACACTGTACCCGAATTTTTAGAACAGCGCTACAACCGTAGCATCCGATTTATCATCTCAATATTCACAATTTTGATTTACGTATGTACCCGAATGACAGTGATTCTGTTTGCCGGTGGTTGGTTATTAAATCAGGTCTTGGGCTGGGATATAATGACGACCACGGTCGTCATTATTGTACTCACAGGAGTGTATACGATCGCCGGCGGTTTGAAGGCAGTTATGTACACTGATGTCGCCGGCGCATTCATCTTAATCATTGGCGCAATTGTTCTTATGGCGCTGGGAATTTGTGAAACCGGAGGATTATCAGAATTGAAGACGCAGCTTACACCAGAGTTTTTTTCGGTATTGAAGCCGCTTGCTGATCCTGATTTTCCGTGGCTCGGTGTTTTATTAGGGGCGCCGATTATCGGAATCTGGTACTGGTGCTCCGACCAGATGGTTGTGCAGCGCGTGCTCAGTGCGAAAAACAGGGACCATGCCAACACAGGCGTGCTACTTGCCGGATTCATAAAATTGTTGATTATATTATTTTTGGTAGTGCCCGGACTTATCGCATTGGTGCTGTTCCCGGAAATTTCCGCAGATAATGCATTGCCAGCAATGATGACCAGTCATTTACTCCCGGCTGGATTGAAAGGAATTGTAATCGCAATGTTTTTAGCCGCAATGATGTCGTCACTGGCAGGGGTTTTTAACAGCACGGCTACATTGGTGACCATGGATTTTTATCGAATCATAAAGCCCGGCGCGAATCAACGAAAGCTGGTGCTGGTAGGTCGTTTAACCACAGCAGTGCTGGTGATTTTGGCGATACTTTCTGTACCGCTCGTTCGTGACCTCAGTCTGGCATTTTTCAAGTATCTGATTTTGATCCCGTTTTATCTGAGTCCGCCAATTGCCGTGATTTTTCTGTTCAGTCTGCGGAAAAAAGCACACGTTGCAGCAGCAATGAATACGTTGGTTGTGGGAATTATTATCGGCGCAGCACGATTCCTCATCGAAATATTCGGCGTTTCTGTGCCCAACAGTTACAGATGGCTCTTGGAAATGAATTTGCTGTACTTCACCATTTTATTATTCGTTATATCAATGCTAATTTTTGTCGGAACCTGTCTGGTGTCGCGGCAGGCAGTTGATCAACTGTTGATCGAAAAGATGACATATAAATCAGGACAATCCAGTAACCGTTCGCTGGTATTTGGCTCGTTGGCAATGATTTTATTAGTGGTTATTTTTATTTCGATGTTTTACTGATAGATTTCCGAAATCTTTAAGATTTCGGAAATCTGATCAAAAGGGTAGTATGAAAGATTCAAATCGCTCAAGATGAGCTTTTAAAAAAAATCATTTAAAATAACTGGAGGTGTATCATGAAAAAAGTATTGTTACCGCTCATTATTTTGGTCTGTAGTACCCTTGCTTTTGCACAAACGATTCCTGTCACGTTCCAGGTGGACCTGACAATTAAAACAGCAGAAGATCTGTTCATCCCCGGAACTGATAACGTGACGGTGCGTGGAAGTTTTATGGATGAAACAGGCTTGCGTGATGGCGACTGGTTTCCTTCGGAGGGACCGTTTGTTCTTGCCGATGAAGACGCGGATACTATTTACACGCTGACCATTAATCTGCCAGATTCTTTGCTCGGCAACCTGTTTGAATTCAAATATCAAATCAATGATGCAATCTGGGAAGGTGATCCGAATCGCAAATTCACGCTGGAGAGCCCGGAAACAGTCATACCGGTGGATTATTTTGACCGAGATTCGGTGGTCACGGTTCAGGTGATCAATACATTGAATTTTACGGCAGATTTGACCGATATTTACGGAACCGGCGCTGGCTATTTTGATCCTGATGCAAATACATTGAATCTGATGGGGCTGGACTGGGTTGGTGCAATCGTCGTGGAAGAAGGCAGCGATAGGGTTTTTGTTGAGGATCCGTTTTCACCGGGAATTTTCCATGCGACAATGGTCATTCAGGGCGTGGAAGGCGATGAGACCAAATGGAAATGTAAAGCCGAACCCGAAGCCGATTTCTTTAACTGGGGCTGGGAAATCACGCCGGACAGATGGCATACTATTCGTGAAGATGGTTCTGTTGTTGATGTGCCGGTATTCAAGCCCACAGTATTTCCGGTTCAGCCGCCATTGACAGAAGATGTGCAAATTCTGTTTCAGGTAAATATGACCAACGCTACAAATTTTTACACGGATGAAGCCATCGATCCGGCAAGTCTGATTTTTGTCGGCGTAAAGGGACAAAATGAAGTGCTCGGCTCCTGGGGCGGAGATTGGCTGCCGTCTGATACCACGAACGGAACCCTGCACGTGCTAAATGATGACGGCGAAAATGGCGACAAAACAGTCGGCGATAATATCTGGTCGCGGCTGATAACGTTCCCCGCAGGAAATACCGCTGGTCCCAGCCTTTACAAATACGGCGCTCATTATGCCGGAGCCGATACCATCAATGGCGGCTATCACCCGCTGGATAATGAAATGCAGGGCACGGATCATTGGGTAAATATTAAGGTAAATAGCACAACTGAAGTGTACGATGATTTTGGATTGCTGAGTCCGGTGACCGGAGTCGAGAGCAAAGATCAACCAGCAGTACCGGTTAAAATGCAATTAGCGCAAAACTATCCCAATCCGTTCAATCCCGTCACAACCATCCAGTACGCACTGGCACAAGACCAGTTTGTCAATTTGACGGTGCATAATGTATTAGGACAGAAAGTCGCCACGCTCATTAATAAAAAGATGTCTGCCGGAACACATACGGTTCAATTCAATGCAATGAATTCGCCCAGCGGCGTTTATTTTTACAAGCTGACATCCGGTGATGTGACTTTGACTCGCAAGATGATTATTATGAAGTAGGTAGGTGGTTTATAAAGGGGAACCTGATTTCAGAGGGCTCCCTCTCATTCTCGTGCCTACGCTTTCTCGTGCCTACGCTTTCTCGTGCCTACGCTTTGCGTGGGCACGCCTTGTCTGACGCTTCGCGTCAATACGACACAAAGCGTCGAAGTAAGGTATGAAGCTGTATCAAAAGTCATTTTTTGGCGTCATTCCTGCGAATGCAGGAATCCCCTAAATTTATAATAATTAGGAGATTCCGGGACAAGCCCCGAATGACATTTTACAATAAAATCAGACTTTTGATACAGCCCCACGAGCACGTAGAGCTGCATTGCATAAACTGGCTGTCCACGAACTACCCTTGCGAAGGTTTTTCAAAACGGGACAAGCTGCATATTGATACATATTCATGAATTTATCTAAATATTGTGTTGTAGCGAAACCTTCTCAAGGGTTTTCCCGACGATATCAAAGTTCCTGGACAGGCTCTTTGTGGATTTCACGCACCTGCGGTTATCGTAGGTACGTCATTATTGACGTCTCGTAAGCCAGGTGATTATCACGATTACGACGCAAAGCGTCGAAGTAAGGCATTCCAACGCAAAGCGTTGGAACGAGCGGGGGGGTGCGTAAAATTTTGAATTTTAAATTTTTCATTTTAAATTATTATTATGAAAATCCAACAAAATTATATCAAACTATGGATTGCATTCTTTCTGATTGCAGTCTCTCATTTACATGCCGGCGTAACCGGCAAAATTGCCGGCAGGGTAACCGACGCACAGACAGGGCAACCGATGCCCGCGATCAATGTCATTATTGAAGGAACGACGATGGGCAGCGCCACGGATATGGAGGGGCACTATTTGATCATGAACGTGCCGCCCGGCGTGTACACTGTAACAGCCCATGCGATCGGTTTTAAAAAAGTTTCCTACAGAGAAGTCAAAGTCTCCATTGATTTAACGACAAAGATCGATTTTCAGCTCACCGAAGATGTGTTGGAAATGAACGAAACGATCACCATTACTGCGGAAAAACCGCTCATTACAAAAGACCTGACAGCTTCCACGGCTGTAGTCAGCTCGCGGGATATCGAGGCACTGCCGGTCACCGAATTCAGGGAGATTCTGGAATTGCAGGCAGGTGTGATCGACGGGCACGTGCGCGGGGGCAGGAGCGGCGAAATCGTCTATGCCATCGACGGGGTGCCGATTACGGATACTTTCGATGGCTCCACGGTGATCGATGTGAACACCAATTCTATCGAGGAAATGCAATTTGTCAGCGGCGCGTTCAATGCCGAATACGGAAAGGCATTATCCGGATATGTGAATATCGCCACTAAAGAAGCAGCCGAGTCGTTCAGCGCTGGAATTACTGCGTACAGCGGCGACTATGCCAGCAATCATACCGATATTTTCACTGCCATCGATCGGATCGATCCTCTCGCAATCCGGAATATCGAAGGTTTCATCAGCACGCCGGCTATTTCGAATAAATTATCATTTTACGGGAATGTACGATATATCCATTTTGGCGGCTGGCTTCACGGGAAACGTGTTTTCAATCCCTGGGATATTACGATCAATAAAGGGCCGGCGGAACCGGTGGAATCACGATATATCATCCAGCAAACAGGCGACGGCAAGATTGTGGAGATGAACTGGAACCGCAAATTATATACGCACGGGAAATTGACTTACAAGCCATTCACATCGCTGAAGCTGAACTACAATTTCATGGCAGATCTGGTAAACTATCAGGATTATCATCATTATTTCAAACTCGATCCTGATGGGAATTTGAAACGATTCCGGGATGGATTCACGAATATTCTGGGAATTACCCACGTGCTCAGCAGCACGACCTTTTATCAATTCAATGTTTCGTATTTTAAAAAGCATTACAAACACTATGTCTATGAAAATTATTCTGATTCGCGTTACACCCACTACCGTCTGCTCAATCAGCAGCCGCAGGACGTGCCCAGTTTTTTTACCGGCGGGACGGAAAACCAGCGTTTTGACAGACAGACCAGCACGATTGCCCTGAAATTCGATATCACGTCGCAGATCACTAAAAATCATCAGCTAAAATTTGGCGTCGATCTCAGCCGGTATGAGTTAAAGTTCGAGGACATTGATTTGTTGCAGGAGCCCGGACTTCCTGATCCGGCGGAAAGCGGCGATCCCTTTGCCGCAATGCGCATCCCTGACCCGGACGATCCCACGGAATATTTAGCTATCGATCGTTATACCCGGAATCCGGTTGAATTTTCAGCCTATATTCAGGATAAAATCGAGTTGCAGCAAATGATCATTAATCTCGGAATACGGTTCGATTCATTTTCCCCTGATGGAAAAATTTTGACAGATTCGACGGACCCTGATATATATCATCCGCGAAGACCGGACAATATTAATAAAACCATTGAAGAAAGACGACAATATTGGTATAAAGAAGCCACGATAAAACATCAGCTCAGCCCGCGGCTGGGCGTGTCATTTCCGATTACTGATCGCGGGGTGTTCCATTTTTCGTATGGTCACTTTTTTCAGATACCCAATTTCGAGCTGCTATACCGGAATCCGGAATACAAATTTCCGGTCGGCACCGGAAATGTGGGAATCGCCGGGAATCCTGATCTGAAGGCAGAGGAAACGATCAACGGCGAAGTGGGATTCAGTCAGGCGCTCTCGGAGGATATTTCCATTGACATCACCGGATATTTTCGCGATATTCGGAATCTTGCCGGCACACGCGCAGATGAAATCGACATGTTCGGCGGCTCAGGTTCATACAGTCAGATTGTGAACAGCGATTTTGGGTTTGTCAGAGGGATTGTGTTTACGCTGAACAAGCGCTTTGCGAATAACTGGTCTGCCAAGCTGGATTACACACTGCAATCGGCAAAAGGAAACGCGTCCGATCCGACAGCCACGCGGTTTTTCGCGGTAAACAATCAACTGCCGGAGATCCAGCTCATCCGGATGAATTTCGATCAAACACATACGGTGAATGCGTCGTTCAACTATGTGTCCCCGGCAAATTGGGGATTTAGTTTGATCGGCAAATACGGAACCGGGCTGCCTTATACGCCGGCCGAATCCATCAATATTTCCAAATTGCTATTGAACAGTGAGACAAAACCATCGACCATGAACGTCGATCTGAAAGCGCATAAAGATGTGCATCTGGGCAACTATAAATTCATACTGTTTGCCCGGATTTACAATCTATTTGATTTTAGGAATGAATTAAACGTTTACAGCGACAGCGGCACCGCAGGTTTTACCACTGAAGAATATTTACGACGGCAACAGGATCTAACACCGCTCGTGAACACGCTGGATGAATATTACCGCATTCCAACGTATTATTCCGAGCCGCGACGGATCGAGGTCGGATGTTCGCTGAATTTTGGTAAATGAAGTAATGATAAATTTTTAGAACTCATCCGCTGAATCGGGACTGTATCAAAAGTCATTTTTGGGTGTCATTCCTGCGAATGCAGGAATCTCCTGACTTTTTGATAATCAGGAGATTCCGGGACAAGCCCGGAATGACGTCAAATGAGAAAATCAGACTTTTGATACAGTCCGACTTAAGGCATTAAAATTACAAATCTTGCTCCCCCTCTCTTTTTAAGAGAGGGGGCTGGGGGGAGAGTTCAAAGTTATCAGTTTCCTTATGAAGTTTTCGCTTGACAATGAAAGTATTTTCTTTTCATGGAGATCACTTGAAAAAAGGATTTATATAATGCTGAAACGCAGCTCACAATTTCTACTAATCATAATTCTCGGACTAACGCTGACGGCGCTCGCGCAGCAACCAAAGGGCAGCAGCCAGCATCGCCGGGTTGGTGTGCATAATGGCAATCAGGTGCGAACGACGTTCACCAATTATGGCGTGATCGGGCAGCCGGGGAGCCAGGGTCCGAACTGCGCCTGGAAATATGATGCAAATGGCTATGCTACGGATATTCAGCCGCTGGTGGGCGTACGACTGCCGTTGCGTGATTATCGCGTCGCTGGCGTCTATGATGGCGTTCCGGATACGATTTATTCAGTGATTGGCTGTAATGCAGATCGATCCGGAACACCGGACTACGATCCCGGTGAATCGCGGTTTTGGGGATTCGAGCCGCTTCCCGGCTACTGCAACGAGAATCTGGAAGGCATCGGTATCGGCGTGGCAATGAATCATTTGTCGCAAACGTGGCCCGGTTATTGGCCCAATCACCCCGATTGGGTGGATGAAAACGGAAATCCGGAATGGAACGGCTATTTCGGGCGCGGGCAGACCAACGCCAACCAGGAGAGCTTTTTTAAGATGGATGATAATGCCGATGAGCGAATGTTCGCGTATCATGGATTTCTGCCGGATAGTACGGACCCGACGCGGAAAGGGCAGGCAATTCAGGTGATAGTGCGCGGGATGCAGTGGAGCAATTTTCTGGCGCAGGATGTCATTTTCTGGATTTATGATATCACTAATATCGGAACGACTCCCTACAACCAGGCGACATTCGGCACGCTGGTGGGAACATATCTCGGTGTCGGTCCTTCCGGCGGAACCGAGTGGATGGATGATGCCTCGTTCTTTAATGTACGGGAATCGATTGTGTATACCTGGGATTTTGATCATTATATCAATCCGTCGGCAAATCCGCGCTGGTTGCCCAGTCCGGGAGATGTGGGATATATCGGGTATGCATTTCTGGAATCACCCGGAAATCCGTATGACGGCATCGATAATGACGGCGATAATACCGGCAGCGCGCCTTATTTTGACGAGAGCGATTTCCTGCCGCGGAAAGTGAGCGCCGGCGATAAATTAATTTTAATCGATGAAAATACATATCAGCGTTCGGAATACATCATGCCCGGCGAAACTGTTACTATAAAATCACTCGGTTCAGAATTCAGATTGGTTCCTGATTCCACTGTGCTCGAAGAAGGAAATATGATTCTGAAAAACGGACTGACGCTGAATCCCAATGCGTATGACGGACTGGATAATGATCTCGACGGATTAATCGATGAAAACTATCAATTGCATTTCCGGCAATATAAAGTAACAGTGGATGGCGTCGTTTTGGTCGATACATTGAACCCGGTGCAGCACCGGGATTATATCAATAATCTCGGCATGGATGATTTAATGATTGATGAAAGCAGAGATGATGGTATCGATAATGATGGCGACTGGGATGTGCTGACAGATGATGTTGGCGCCGATGGCAAGCCAAATACAAACGACTTCGGTGAAGGCGACGGCATCCCCACTGACGGTGAGCCTCATTTTGATTCCAAAGATGTGGATGAGTCTGACCAGCTCGGATTGACCAGCTTCGATTATTTTGTGCCGTCCACGGATATCGATATGAGCAATGACCGCGATATGTGGCGCCGGTTGAGTCCGGGACGCTTTGATGTGCCCGAGTCCATCGTGGAAAACAGGGCGATTCGCGGGGAGGATGGCGATTTTATTTTCGGTTCCGGCTTTTTTCCGTTACTGCCCGGTAAAACGCAGCGCTTTTCACTGGCGCTGGTTTTTGGCGATGATTATCAGGGCGTGGTGCGCAGCAAAGGCATTGCCCAACTGATTTATGACGCGAATTATAATTTCCCGAAACCGCCGGATATGCCGACGGTAACCGCTGTCCCCGGCGATGGTGAGGTTATTTTGTACTGGGACCGCGTTGCTGAAAGCTCGTATGATCGTTCATTACAGGAATACGATTTTGAGGGTTACAAAATTTATCGCGGCACTGATCCATCTTTTTCCGACGCAAAAACAATTTCCAATGGCTATGGTGAACTGGTTGATTATCAGCCCATTGCCCAATTTGATCTCGATAACGGCGTGAATGGATTTTTCAATGCTGATCCGTATCTCTACGAATTAAGCAGCGGGAAACCGTATTATCTTGGTGATGATACCGGCATTCGGAATTCTTTTGTCGATAAAGATGTCGTGAACGGACGCACCTATTATTATGCAGTGTGCGCGTATGATCACGGAGATGAAGCAGAATCGATTTATCCCTCGGAAAATGATAAGTCGATTTTTATCGATGCCGCAGGCAATACCATATTGAGTCAGAATACTGTGGAGGTTGTGCCCAACGCGCCGGTATCAGATTATGTGCCGCCCGAAACCGGCGTACCGCTGGATCGGGTGTCCGGGATTTCAAGCAATATTCCTTATGTGGAGGTCGTCGATCCCGGCAAGCTCAAGTCGACGACTTATTATGTCACATTTACGGATTCGCTGGTGCAGGGAATTCATGTTGCGTATGCCTACAATCTGATCGATAGTACGACGAACGATACAATTTTTAGTGATAATATTCATTTCGTCAGAACGAACGGCGATGTGTTCGACGGACTGCGGCTTTCGTTCAATACCCGCTATCAAAAGCTGGACAGCGTGCGTATCGATACCACCAACAGCGGCTGGAACAGCGACGATCCCGCGCATCTGACTCCGGTAATCTCAATGTTCAAATGGAAGGATATCAGCAGTGTCCGGTGTCCGTATGATTATATGTTTGTTTTTGATGATGAGAATATATATACATCGTCGCGATTGACTTCTATATTTGGAAATAATTCTCCGCTGAAAGAATTGAACACGAATTTTGCAGTGTACGATGTCACCGACCGCGAAAATCCGGTGCAAATTCAATACGGATTTGTGGAATCACCCGGTGCAAAACAGGACACGCTCTCTCATTTTGACGGCGTTTATCTTTCCAATGCCGACGGAACGAAGCTTTCCTGGAAAGTCGTTTTTTCCGGCAAAGAAGCCCGTGTGCCGGCTGCCGGAGACACGCTGCTGTTGTCATTTTTCAAACCGTTTTCATGCCGGGATAAATTCGTGTACCGGTCAAAGGCGCTCTCCATTGACAGGAATCTGGCGGAAAACAAGATGAAAGACATCCGGGCAGTGCCAAATCCGTATGTGGTAACGAACGTTTTCGAGCAGCCGCTGCCATCGCAAATGACTGGCAGGGGCGAGCGGATTGTGAATTTCATCAATCTGCCGGCAAATAGCACGATTCGCATCTTTGCCTCAAACGGGAGCCATATCCGAACACTGCACCACGATGGAAATTTCACAAACGGATCATGCCAGTGGGATTTGCGGACGAAAGAGGGATTGGATATCGCGTATGGTATTTATTTCTATGTGGTGGAGGCAGATGGGATTTCGGATAAAAAATATGGCAAGCTGGCGATTATTAAATGATGTGTGAAGAATTTAGATAGCAATTTTTTAAAAGGTCGTATTGAATTCGGGCCTGTATCAAAAGTCATTTTTTGGCGTCATTCCTGCGAATGCAGGAATCCCCTGAATTTTTAATAATTAGGAGATTCCGGGACAAGCCCGGAATGACATTTTACAAAAAAATCAGACTTTTGA
>CAZCJL010000145.1:0-15934 GCA_964498785.1 uncultured Cytophagia bacterium
TTCCGGGACAAGCCCGGAATGACATTTTACAAAAAAATCAAACTTATGATACAGCCCCCCGAGAAATTACCAACTTTTGGGAATTGCTCCCATGAGAAAGGAAAAACCATAGCTTAAAATTCCAAAAATCAAGAATCAAACTACACGCAAATCTTAAAAGATTAATAGTCAAATTCGAGATATAAATAAAATCAATTTTCACTTTTTGAATGTTTGGTAATCCCAAACTGTCTGGAAATTGACATTTCAAATGAAACGAAACGTCCTGTTACCCCTATGAAACAGTGACGTTTTTTTTATTCAGTTTACGGCCTCGTAACTTTCGTTTACCATTCGCACGAATGCCTCATAAAATCGGTATGTTTTGTCTCACCATAGAAATGATGGATCAAAGTAATACAAATATTGCGAAAAAATAAATTGAAATTACGATAAGTATTTGCTATATTTTATAGTAAATTAGATATTAATGATTATCAGAATTTGTAAGATCAATAATTACAGTTAAATAAGCATAGATAAGTTAGTCGGGTGCATGGCATTGGTTTTGCGTAAGACTGTGCAGACAATGCTGGGATGTTTGAACATTAGTATCGGCTGTTAATAATGGCTGGTGAGGAGGTTATTATGAAACTTATGACATCATTCATTGTCGTTTTAATAATTGCGTGTGGTTGTATTGCCCAGGATTTTGGAGAAGAGAATGGATTAAATTTTGTAGTTGTTGAACCAAAATCTTATGAGCAAAAATTTCTGGACGCCATAATTCAAAAGTATAGTAACAAGGAATCCCAAAAACAGGTGATTATTTTTTGTTGGGGACAGCTTCCGGTCGATAATTATTTATTAGTTGATCCGCCGGAACGTTTTTCAAAATCAAGCGGAGCTTATACAAACAAATTGGAGAGAATGGAGAGAACCAATAATTTAGCCCCGGAAAAAGCAAGGCTGTTAGATGAAATTGAAAAGTACAAGAATGCTATCCAAAAATCAACCCAGGAGCTGTACGAATTGAAACGAGAACGAGATTATATTGTTCGAAAATTAGCGCGACTAAAAAAAATGTTGCATCTGAATGAAAAAATCAGGTTGGAAAAACCGGAGGGGAACAATGGCTATGAAGCGGAAAGTAAGAATTAGTGAAGAATCAGGGGGAGCCTTTCATTACGATTTTAAAGATGATGTCATTAAAGACATTCTCTATCAAATCGATTATCAGACAGCGTTTCGTAATAAAGTTGTTTCAGTTTCTGAAAAAGAAATGGCAAATGAATTGAAGAAGCTATCAACAGGCGTTTTAACCTCATGGTACTTAGCTTACATTTATATCCGCCGGGAATTAATGCATGCAGGCTATGAACTAAACGGACTAAAGGTATTCGACGCGCCGTTGGACACGATCAGCGAGGTAATGAGCAAAAATCCGGATTTTGACATCAATAGCTACATTTTTTGAGGAAGCAAAAAAAATGTTCAATAAGTCATTGAGTGATTAATGCTCGATGACTTATGAACATCCTGATTACAGGAACAAGCGCAGTTTATTTAGTAGGATAAATTTAAAAAATCTTAATCTTTTTGATTATCTTTTTCAACGCTCTTCCAAATGCTTTTTGTTTGATTTCCAAAATGCGGTTATCATCTTCTCCGGTGCTGGTTGTTTCGATTCCTTCTGTTGATTTCAGGTGATCATGAATAACAAAACGTTCGTAATTACCCAGATTTTCAAGATAAACAGATTGACCGGTTTCCAAGACGAGTTTCAATTTTTCATCTGCAAATTTTTTCAGATTTCCTACCGGAAAAATTTTTAATACAAACTGGTCGCTGTCACGATAGGTTTTTGTTTTAAATTCCGGTTTATCATCGAAAAAACTGTGAATTCGTTTTCGTTCATAAGCCGTTAAGTTTTCCAGCGAAACTGGTTCAATGGAATCTTGTAAATTTTTTTGAATATCGATTAGAATACGGTCAATTTTTGCAAAGTCTTCGCTGTGCCTCCCTGCCGGTGCACGATTTAGACCGGGTCTTCTGCTTTTTCTTTCCATAATTATATACTCGAAAGCCTTTCAATTAACAAATCATGAATTCCACCAAATGCTCCATTGCTCATAAATAGAACAAGATCATTTGACTGCACGTGGTTTACTATGTATTCAACAATTTCTTCTACAGATTCAAAAATATATGCCTCTTTATGTTTGTTTCTTATGTGCGATAGAACGTTTTCCACGGAAAGTCGTTCCTCTTCTTTTACTTTATGCGGCAAATGCAAGGGAGCAAAAATTATTACATCAGCATTTTCAAAAGCATCGGAATAAAGGTGCTCCATCAATTTTCGTTTAGCCGTGGAAGTGCGAGGCTCATAAACAGCCCAAATACGTCTATCCGGAAATTGATGTTTTAGACCGTCTATTGTCACTCGAACTTCGGTTGGATGGTGCGCAAAATCATCGTAAATCGTTATATTGTCTATTTTAGCCCGAATTTCAAGGCGCTTTTTAATGTTTTTAAAACTTGAAAAACTCTCCTGGATTTTGTGTTGCGTTAGATTATGAAAACCGGCCACTGCGATTGCTGCTGTTGCATTTCGAATGTTGTGGTCTCCGGATAATGGAACCGTAAAACGTCCCCAAAATGAGCGCTCCCTCATGATGTCAAATGATGTGGAATTGGAAGAGTATTCAATATTTGTGGCATGCCAGAAATTGTTGTCTGATAAACCAAATGTTTGAACAGGCGAAAATGCCCCGGGAATTAGTTCTTTAACATTCGGATCATCGCCGCACGCTATTAGTAATCCGTTTCGGGGAATCAGGTTTATGAGCCGGCGAAAAGTCAATTTTATTTGATCCAGGTTGTCAAAAATGTCTGCATGATCAAATTCGATATTATTTAATACGACTACATCAGGCATATAGTGAAAAAATTTGGCGCCTTTATCAAAAAAGGCAGAATCGTATTCATCGCCTTCAACAACAAATATATCCCCGGAATCGAGTTTAAATCCCTGATTAAAATTAAGGGGAATGCCGCCGATTAAAAAACCCGGTTTTTTACCAGCAACTTCCAGCATCCAGGCAATGAGTGAACTGGTAGTTGTTTTGCCATGCGTGCCGGCAACTACAACAGAATGTTTTCCTCGAATAAAAAAATCTTTTAGCGCGAGCGGTAATGATGTATATGGAATTTTGTTTTCCAGTACATATTCCACTTCCGGATTGCCGCGTGACATCGCGTTTCCGATAATCACGAGGTCCGGATGAGGTTGAAGATGTTTTGAATCAAATCCATGGTAAATGTGAATGCCCTGGTCATTAAGAAAAGTACTCATCGGAGGATAGACATGTTCGTCTGATCCTGTTATTTGATACCCCTGAGATTTTAGCATTGCGGCAATGGAGCCCATGGCGGTGCCACATATAGCAATAAGATGAATGCGTTTGATCGTGTTGTTCATTTGTAAGCTGTTGGTTTCGGTTGCAGATTTTTTAGATGATCAGTCAAATATGGTTCGATCATCAAAAATTAGCGAATAATGTGCCATTATAAACTGTGAATTAAGTTATAATGTAAATACAATTTTTGAATTTTGCAATGATTTTTTTGAAAATAAACTATTTTTAAAATAATATGACAGACAGATAACGAAAAAAGATGCTGCAATTGCCGCGCTATTTACCAGCCTGTAAAATTTCGAGTAAATCATGTTCCAAACGAATCATCGGTCTTTCGATGATTCTCCCCAGTTCTGTATCCTCCACATAGATAATAAACGTTGGAATATATTCGATACCATACTTTTCTCGCATCCCCGATGTATCAGCCTTTGCTCGATTTAAACCGAACATTTTGTAGTGAATACGAGTCTGTTGAAGTTCATCAATAATTTTTAATAATCTGGGAACCTCCCGCTTGCAATCCGGGCAATATGTACCGAGTATCATCAATATATGGATGTCTTTGTTCAATACATCGATTTGCTTAATGATATCTGCTTCCGGTTGATAATCATGCATTTGTTGTTCATAATCAGGGAATTCAGCGAACAGTGTATTTTTTGTGAGCCAGCCAGTTAATATTTGAGGTGTTGAAGGTTCCTTTTTTTCCCGGGAAGAGCATTGCAGGGAAAATATACTTGTAACAAATAACAATATTGCCAGATTAACACAAGATGTTTTCATAAATGACTCCTGAATTAAAAACGATTTTCTTGAATTCCGTTCTTTGTCAAAATAAAATTAAGAACTTCCATGCGCTCACCTAATTTTCCCAGATCGTTTCCGTTCAAATATAGCCGAACACCCGCGCCATTACCGATTCTGATAAGAAACTTTTGTTTGGCTCCCCAGGTCATCGTATCGCCTCTTTCAAAAATAAATTCTTGAGCCACACTATCGTCAACAGCAATTTGCATCCAGGTGCGTTCGGCAGCCACAATATTTAATTCTAGATCTTTTTTTGCAGGAATAAAAGATGAGAAACTGGCGAATTGAGAGTCCTGGCCCGAAACCTTCCTGGTTTCGTTTTTAGTGCCCATAATCCCATTTGATTCATTATTATCAAAAATCAGCATTAACGTAATTATAACCAGTAAGAAAGCAGTAGATATTACGAGTGATAAATGTCGTTCTTTCAATTTGTTAATAGCAGATTCAACATCATTCCAGATAGCATTGGTTTCCGCGGGATGTGGCGTAACGCTTTTAGGGGTGTCGTTGCTTTTTGGTGGTTTTTGTTGTTTGCATACAAGTTCATTAAATTTCCGATAAAAGTAATCCGTGTTTTTGCCAATTTCATCAAGATATGATTTAACAAAGTATCGGACATAGGGATCAGGCAGAAAATCAAAATGGCCGGATTCAATCGCCTCCAGGAATTTTAAGCTAATTTTTGTCTTTTTAGAAATGTCGTCAAGCGTAAGATTTCTGAGCTCCCTTTCTTGTTTTAGCTCGAACCCGAATTGGTTTAGCTTGTCGTTATCCATTTTTTTCATTCCCTCCACGTAAATTAGTTCAGAGCTTGAAGAAGGGTTTTAATGAATTATAAAGCTTTGTTAATGGTAATCCCATCACATTATAGAAGCAGCCATTAATTTTTTCGACAAAAATAGCGCTTTCGTCCTGGATACCGTAAGCACCGGCTTTATCAAACGGCTGTGCAACCTGGACATACCTTTCGATTTCCCAAGTTGTTAGCTTCCGAAACACAACGTCTGTTACTTCATAATCTGTAAAAACCTCGCCTGCCGGTGTTTCGATGATCGTAAAACCGGTAAAAACCTGGTGCGTTCGGCCACTTAAAAGCATTAGCATTTCCAGGGCTTCATTTTTATTTTGGGGTTTGCCGAGGATTCGGCCGTTGCTTACAACTATTGAATCCGCACCGACGATAATTCCGGAATTTATTTTCTCTGCGATTTCCGTTGCTTTTCGTTTTGATATTTCTCGTACAAAAGTGATCGGATCGTTAGTATCCAGTGTTTCTTCGACATGACTGGCTTGAATGTCGAAGTTCGCAATAATTTTTTTTAACAACTCGATCCGTCGCGGTGATTGTGATGCTAAAATAAGACGCTTAACGCTGGTATCAATCATGGGCATGGGGTGATATTCCTTTCATTTATGTGGTGAGAACTATATTATAACTGTTAGCCGGTTAAAAAGCAAGGGATAATTTAGTTACCGGCTTTCAGCTATAATCGTCACCGGCCCGTCATTATGAATTTCCACCAGCATCATTGCTCCGAATATTCCGCATTCCACTTTCAAGCCGCTCTTTTTTGCACAGGAAACAAATTTTTCATAAAGCGGTTCTGATATTTCCGGCGGAGCTGCTTCTATAAAACTGGGGCGCCTTCCTTTGCTTGTATTACCATACAAAGTAAATTGAGAAATAACTAAAACCTCTCCTTTTACATCAAGCGCCGAAAGATTAAATTTGTTCTTATTATCGGTAAAAATACGAAGATTCACACATTTTTCTGCTAAGTACCTGGCATCTTCTTCTGTGTCTTCATTTTTTACTCCTAATAAGATCACTAAACCTTTATTTATTTTTCCAACAATTTTATTCTCAACAGATACAGACGCTTTTTCAACTCTTTGTAATATTGCACGCATCTCGTCTCCTTTAAAATCTTCCTACATAAATTGCGATAAGTCCGACAAGCATATCAATCTTCAACAGTGTGCTCAACCGACCTAAATTAGAAGGAGCAGGATTTTTCCACATCGATATAAGGACATAAATAACAAACAGGTCAACTCCGAAGACAACGACGATTAAATAGATTTTTCCAAAGACATGAAACAAATATGGCAGTAATGTGACAACTATTAATATGCAGTAAATAATTGTCGTCAGGATGAAGGACATTTTTTTTCCATAAATTGTCGGTAGTGTGCGGGCATTATCGGCGCTGTCTCCTTTATGGTCTTCAACGTCCTTAATAATTTCCCGACCAAAATGAAATAAAAATGCAAAACCTGCTGGTATCATGGCTTTATCTAATAAATCGACAGCAACAGCGCCATAGATGAATGCAAATGCTGTCATCAAACTAACAGTCAGATTTCCCCACAGAACCGTTCGTTTTAATCGGGCGCTGTAGAAGTACAATAAAAAGCAAGCAAAAAGTGCGATTACTCCGGCCCGGGCATTGATAAAGCTTCCTAATAAGGCGCCAGTAAAAAAAAGCATCATTGAAAAAATAAAGGCTTCGGATCGGGTTAACAAACCCGCTGCTAACGGTCGGTAAGGCTTGTTTATTCTATCAATATTTACATCGTAAAAGTCATTAATGGAATTGGCTGCGGCAGCGATTAGTGAACCGGAAATAATAGCTAAAAGCACATTTGTTAATGGTGAGAGCGAACCTGCGATGAATGATCCGACGAGTATCGATAAACCGCCAATCAATACATTTAGTGGTCGTGTTAGGATGAAAAAAGCCCGAATTTTTTTCACAATCGATTCAACATTCCCTTAACAGTCATCAATTAAAAGACCAAACAATTTCTACTTCAATAAAATAAAAATATATTGATATTAATATTAATAATAAGACAACAATTTGCGAAAAACAGCGCTGTATAAGTATCAGTATTTCTAAATAGTAACATTTGGTTACTTTTAATATAATAATAGAACTGGTAAAAGTCAAGTCTAAAACTTATTTACTAATCGCACATGAACTAAACCGTTCGATAAGCTTCGGCCTTTGGCTAATCCGTAATCTAATCCGATTAATCCAAGTCTGGTATCAATTCTGAATCCAATACCATACCCAAAATTATACTTTCCATTTTTTCCGCTTTTAGTAGTGGATCGACTGTGGTACCCGCCATCAATAAACATGAATGCCCGTGAATATTGAGACAACAGATAGCGATACTCGGCATTAAACCAGGCGATTTTTTCTCCCCATAGTTCGTCTTCACGATAGCCACGCAGGGTTCGACTGCCGCCGAACCTGAATAAATCACTAACCGGGATTTCGGCCTCGTTTGATGTTATATGTCTGCCATGAAGCGCCAGGCTTATCACTTGCCATTTAAACAGCGGGAAAAGTGCCTCCATGTCCATTGTGATCCGTTTTTGATCATACGTGTTGCGATGTTCATTTTGGTTTTCGGTAACTGTGTTATTTGGGCTAATGTTTTTTTTGCTAAATTCCACGGTGGTTTGATAAAATAGACCAGCGCTTGGATTAATCAAATCGTTACGTGTGTCATACCGAAGTCCCAGGTTAATCAATAAACTTCTACTTTCAGATAAATTCCAGATAATTTTACCCAGGGAATCCGGGGAAATCTGCTCTCGTCCAATATTTGTAAAAAGGACAACATTCTCGGAAAGATCATAATTGACGTCAAAAGTCCAGTTTCGTTTAATAAAACTGGTATCCTGTACTAACTGCCGGAACGAACCACCAATGTGCAATGGTTGTCCCAATATCCAGGGTTCCAAATAGCGGAATTTTAATTGTTGTGATTTTCGATCCTTTTTCTCCCAAAAAGCATCAATCTGCCGCCCGGTTCCCATTAAGTTTGCTAACGAAATGTCAATCAGTCCGGTAAAATACCCTTTCTCAAGGTTTTGATTTGGCGGGTTATATCCAACAACTCCATCAACATTGTTCATATTTCCCTCTTCAACATTGATCAGTAATTCCCCTTTTCCTTGTGAATTCAAAATAATTTGTGGCTCATCAACCTTTCGGAAATACCCTAATTTTAACAATCGTCGTGGAATTTTTGATACTTTTGCCTGAACATAGATTTCACCGGGAATGATTCGGATTTCACGAAGAATAACGCCTTTACGAGTGGTTTTATTTCCATTTATTTTGATGTCATCAATTGTTACAGGTTGGCCGGTATCGACTGTTAGAAAAGATTCGATCTCATGGGATTCCAAAATATGAAGGCTATCCACTTTAACCTGGCAGAAGGGATAGCCCTGGTTTTCTAAATGGTCTAAAAATTTTTGGATATGAATTAATAATTGTTTTGCAGGAGGCAGATTGGTTCTCAGATCGATGAGTGATTTTAGATGTTCCTGATGTCGTGGAGCTATGCAAAAAATATCGATACGCGTTAGTTTATAATCATTGTTTTCAGTAAGATGAAATTGTAAGGCAATAGTAGAGTCAGATGAACCGCCAGATATCAGCATGGAGTCAATTTGTATAAAGCCAATTTGGTTACTTTTATAAAGTTGAAGAACTTTATTAATTAAAAGTTCAAATTTATCAACAGGAAAAGGTTGTTGATTATTTGGATTGAGTAGATTTATTAATTGGTTTTTATTAAAAAAAGCATTACCTTTAAAGCTAAACGTGTCGATATATAATAACGTCGAATCACTTTCTGCTGTAACAGCGCACGTCAGGAGGAATATCCAGCAGATTGCAAAAATGATTTTAATTAATTGTTTCTTCATGTTATATAGATTGAAATAAATTTCCTTAAAGTCAAGATTTTTATGCCAGAAATTTAATAAAATTGATTTTTTACTTGCAATTATAAAAAATACTATGTAAATTTAACTGATTGCAAAATTTGCTAAACACATCATTGGTGAAACGGACCACGAGAATGAATACGGAACTGGAAATTATCGCGACCTTGGGTCCAGGTGTTGCTGACAAGATAGCTGAATTAATTCAAGCCGGAGCGACTGCATTTCGACTGAATTGTTCTCACATTTCTTTGGAATCCGTTTCTCAATGGTTAGTAAAAATTGAAAAAGCATTTCGCAAAGAAAATAAAAGCATTCCATTATGGCTGGATCTTCAGGGTGCGAAATTACGAATTGGTAAATTAATTAAACCTCTCCGACTGGCAAAAGGTTCAGTAATCACTTTTGTACCAAATTATAGTCAGTTGGGAGATGAAATACCACTACCCCATAAGAATGTATTTAACAGGATTCAGCCACATGATAAAATTTCCCTAAACGACGGTCGCATAATACTTGATGTCCAGCGAAGTGATGAAGCTGTTATTAATGCGACAGTCCTAAATGATGGTGATATAAGTTCTTTCAAAGGTTTTAATATCGACGGATACGAGGATCATCTTAACGAGATATTTTCGCGTGATTTAGCATTTATTGAACAGACAATGAACTACGAGAATGTCGGTTATGCGGTATCATATATTCAAAGTGCTGCTGAGATTAACTTAGTGAGGGAATACACCGGAAACAGGCCACTTACTGCTAAAATTGAACGTTTAAAAACCTTTGATAGCTTAAGGGAAATTGCTGAATGTTCGGATGCATTGTGGTTATGCCGCGGAGATTTAGGTGTCGAGGCGAATATTTATAACCTTTTTCATTTTGAAAAAGTATTTATTCAGCGACTCCTATTAATCGAGAAACCCTACTTGGTTGCAGGGCAGGTGCTTGAGAACATGGTAAAAAATCACAATCCGAGTCGCTCGGAAATTGCGCACCTGGGCTATTTAATAGAAAATGGCTTTAAAGGTGTCGTCTTATCAGATGAAACAGCCATTGGAAAATATCCAATAAAAGCTGTTGAGTTTTGTCGTGATTATTTTAAATTTCTCCTGAATCTTTAACTATTTTATGCTGAACGAAAAAAAAAGAATAAGCCGGAGAACTCATATTAAGAACTGTATCAAAAGTCCTAAAGTGAGTGTATTTCCTCAAAGGTGGTGGGACAAAACGAATCGTTTTCGTTTGACGTCTCTGGGGAATTACCCAGTGTTTGATACTGGCGCGATATGATTCCGGGCTGGTAAGCTGGCGCTTGTGGTACAGACCAGATAACGAAAAAATTTTTGCCCTGCATGTTACGTTGATGATTTAGGGTTTAATTTGCATGGTGAGACGTGGTAGTTTGTTTTTTTATATTATATACATGCTTTTTAGCATGGAATGTTTTATTGTGCTATGGATGAATAAAGTTGTCTTACAACGCTTATATTTGATTAAAATTTTCAATATTTTATAAAATAGAGAAAATTTTATACAACGATTAAATGCTAATGATAATTGATTTATTGCTCTGATGAGGCTTCTTTTTTAACCAGGCAAATTTAGCCAAAAACAAGGAAGACAGCGGTAGTGGTATAGAGGTGGTCTGTGAAAAAGGTTTAGAATGATTGATTTTAATTTCACAACCTTATTAACTAAATGTTATCCGTTATTTTTATTCAGTATTATTCGCTGAATATTTGAGAGTTGGTTTCAAAAATTATTTGCCAATTTTCAACAAGATAACTTAATTAATTTTAATTTGTTCACTGATGAGAGGAGGAATAATGGAGATCATCAATGATGAAAGATTTTATACCCCTGCCGAGGTTAAGGACATCGTAGGAGTTTCTGCCCGCCGTTTATATTATTGGGAGCTGCGGGGAGCTGTGCATCCGAAATTAGTAACCTTGGGTTCTCGCGAATTTAGACGTTATTCTGAAAAAGACATTGAGAAGTTGAAAAAGATTAAAGCCTATCTGGATGAGGGTTTCGTTTTGGATAAGGCGTTTGAAAAAGCACATAAGGAAGTTCAATAAAAAAATAGAGCGGAGCTGATTTGTCGGCTCCGCTCTTTTTAGTTAGTAAATTTCGCCACATCTAATCCCAAATTTTTTAGCTCATAACTGTTGGATTTTAAAAATTCTTTAATCTCCTCACTTTTAATCACAAATGTGAGTCCGTAATTTATTAACTTCAATTCTTTCACATACGAATACCCTTCATAGGGATGACTTTTATATTGTTCCACCAGTTGCGGATCATCTGTCGGGACAAGTACATTCTGCGAGGTATATGCGATTGAATTTGCCATGCCAATGTATTCATAATTTGGTTTTTGATCGATGAAGCGAATGACAACCCCGCCGGAAAAACCGCGATTAAACGGCGCATCCACCATAAATTTATTTTTAAAATGTGATGGACTCGCCAGGCCTCGTGAAACCATAAAAAATCCCTTTGGAAAACCAAGAAGATGCAATTCTTCGCCAAGTTTTATGTGACCAGCATTTCCAAATTTCCCATCGAATGCGTATTCTGTCATCAGAATGCTGCCAGGGATTGTCTCAATTAACGCGAGATCATTTCCTTTATCATGAGCAATAATAAAACCCTGACTGCGTGATCCATTCTTGTGGAATATATATATCTTCTGCGCTGATTTAATTGATAATGTGCTTAGATGTTTTGTTGGATTTTTATTTTCATCATAATAATATGTTTTTAAAGTATCTTCAAAATCAAAAATATGATGACATGTTAAAATTAATTGTCGCACAGAAGATTGATAAATAATGAGGCCGGTACCTGCAACAGAATTTGAAGTAATGTTTTCATTATATAGTAGATTCTCCGGCAAAGTGTTTTCTTCGCGGGGGTATTCATAAAAAAAATTTTTATAATAACTTGAGCAAGTTATTTTCAGAACAGATTTTTCTATTTTTTCAAGACTATGGATTCGTTCTTGTTCTGTAACAACCATTGCCCGTGTTGATTTGCGACCTTTTGAACAGTGAAGAGAGAGTAGAAGGAGCGGAAGAATAAAAATTAATAATCGTTTAAATTTCATGTTAAAGATCCTAATTATGTTATATTTGATGAACTCGTAAAAAGTCAGAAGAGTTAAGATGTAACACACTATATTGATGGTTTAGCTATAATACAACACATTATATTGTGTACATCGAGAGTCTCGTCGACTTTTTACGAAGCCATCATATTTAATTTAAACGAATTTTCTAATTAAAGTTTCACAAACTCATTTTGTATGTACGACAAATTTTATATATTGTGCCTCCAAATCTTTGAACAATGCGATTTGCCATTTGATTTTCCTCTGCGACCAGTGAATAATCAATCCACTCATGTTTTCGTTTTATGGCTTCTTCAGCAATTTTCAGATAAAACAGCGCATCAACGCCTTTGTTTCGATAATCTTCTAAAACACCTAAAATTTTTGTGCTAATCATCGTGATATATTTTGAAGCCATTGCCAGTTTCAGCCAACCAAAAGGGAATAATCGTCCATTAACATGCTGCAATACCTGGTTTACGTTTGGAATCGCCACATACAATCCGACAGGTTGTTCGTTCACAGTAGCAAAAAACACAAGTTTTGGATCAACAATTGGTTTTAAATCTGATGCTAATTTATTAAATTCTGCCTCATCCATCGGGACTCCTTCCCGCTGATACCCCAATGCCTGGTTAAAGATGTGGAGTCCGGCTTTTAACTCGTTATCCCAGTCCTCCATTTTTAAGTGGCGAATTTTAATATTATACCGCTGTTGAATCCCTGCCGCGACCCGCAATAATTTGGGTGGTAAATTGTTTATGTTGTTTTTAAACATTGTGAGATCAATTTTATAGGCATAGGCATCTCGATGTTTTTCGAAACCGTATTTCTCTAATAACGTTGCGTAATATCGCGGAGTGTGACCCACCATCGGAACAGGAGCAATGTCAAATCCCTTTACTAACACACCCGGAGAATCCTGGGGAGAAAAATAAAGCGGCCCGCGGATTAATTGTGCGCCGCGCTGTCTGGCCCAATGACAGGCAGTGTCTAATAATTGTTTACATACCTCAAAATCGTCAAGTAGTTCAAAATAGCCAAATCCGGCTGTTTTTTCATTGTTGAAGACATTTGATCTATGATTCATCCAGGGCACAACCGTCCCCACAATTTGACCGTCTCTAATAGCCATAAATGCTTCGGCTTCACCCTGTTGAAAAAATACACCATTACGGGAATCAAGCTTTTCAATTTGGCTTTTAATTAGCGGAGGTATCCAGTTTTTATCGTTTTTATAAACAATCCAGGGAAATTTTATAAAATTAAGTAATTGCTTCCGGTTTGCAGCTTTTACAATTTCGATTGGCGCCACATTTTCATCTCCTTATAAACAGAACGCGGTTAATAAAATGTCGTATTAATATACAAACTGTTTAAATCTTTGTCAAGTAATATTGTTAAAACACGTTTAATTATTCGCTAAGCGAAGCGATTCTTTTTAATTGACGGAAAAATCTGATCTGCAAGATGACTTTTATAATGGCGGGGCAAATGCTGAATCGCTTTTATACCTAAAATTAATGGTCATAATCCCAACCAAATGTTCCGCATTTTTATATTCAGTGCATTTATAGCACAGTCGCTCAGAAAACATTGGATGCGTTCTTATTCATTGTTTTATCGATAATTATTTGACTGACACGTGCTTAAAAAGTATTTTACTGTACAATTATTTCATAAATTAATATGAGTCACTGTTTTTATGTGTGCTGAATCTTTACACAACTGTTCTTTCCCCCTGAAATTCCGTATAAATAGTTGAATGTAAAAATTGTAAACCCAATAATAACAATTATTAACAGCAAGGAAAATTTTTTGGCATTTAATTTGTCTTTATGTGATAATGAAATACAAATTAAAGATAACCGAGAATTCTAACATAAAAATATATTTTCTGCTAAAATTGAATGTAGGATACGGAGTGAATCGCTCATGCGCATATCGGGCGTACTTTGCGGTTTAGTGCAATACATAAACAGACTGTTCAGAGAACTACCTAAACCTTCGCAAAGGGGTTTTTCAACGCTTCCTGAGTTTATGGAAATGCTGTAAAGGCATTGTATGCCAACCATTAATAAATAAGTTATTTATAATCAGATTTCACAATAATTTACAATATCAGGTTTAATTATGGAGGTAAACATGCAAAGAGTAAAAGATAAAGTAGCTATCGTAACAGGTGGCGCATTAGGAATTGGCAAAGCGACATGTGAGCGTCTTGCAGAAGCAGGAGCAAAGATTGCTGTGACAGATATCAAAGATAATGAGGGAAGGGCGGTTGCAGATGATTTAAAGAAAAATGATTTTAAGGCAGAATACTGGCGTCTCAATGTGGCTGATGAAAATGAAGTGAAAAATGTGTTCAAAAAAGTTCAGGAGAAATTTGGTAGTATCGATGTTCTTGTCAATAACGCCGGGATTTCCGGTGTGAACAAACCAACGGATGAAATTTCTGAAGAGGAATGGGAAAAGGTGATGAATATCAATGTCAAAGGAGTTTTCTTTTGTACAAAGCATGCTATTCCTTACATGAAGAAAGCTGGCGGCGGGAGCATCATTAATCTGTCTTCGATTTACGGGATCATTAGCGCCAAAGATATACCGCCGTATCATGCTTCTAAAGGCGCGGTCAGATTGATGAGCAAAACAGATGCGCTGCTTTATGCAAAAGACAATATTCGTGTCAATTCCGTTCATCCCGCATTTATCTGGACTCCACTGGTGGAGGATATGGGTAAAGAAACAGAAGGAGGTGCGGAGGCTTTTCGGAAGCAACTTGATAGCTTGCACCCTATCGGACATGTCGGTGAACCGGATGATATTGCCCATGGAATTGTGTATCTTGCTTCAGATGAATCAAAATTTGTGACAGGCAGTGAATTGGTGATTGATGGCGGATATACAGCTCAATAAATATTTATGAATAATTCAGGTTAAATAAATTTAACTTTTTCAAATTTGCTCCGATGACATAGTAAAAACTACTTATATCCGGGTGAATAAAATGAAAGAGAATGCAGAAAAAGCGATCAATAAATTAAAATATTTAGTAAAAGAATGCAGAGAGTTGGCAGCACGCGAGCAGAAAGAACTTATCGCCCAATTGAAAGAAATCGAAAATGCGATCACAAATTTAGAACGATCTACAATTCCGATCCCCGAAGAGCTAAAAAACCTGAAAAACAAACTTTTGGTAAACCTGCAAAAAAAACGAGATCAAGATTATACGATAGATTATCTAAAGTACGAACTAAAGGAATTGCTCACGTCAATTGAAAAAGACAAAACAATAAGTGAGGCGGTAAATAATAAAAAGCTTCCCAAAGTCATCATAGACGATGATGAAGGCAGCATTCGGCCATCTGTGCGTGCGTCAATAAGACGGTAGATGCGTGCATTGTTGAGCAAGATGATTTTCATGCAAAAGGTAGCATTCTTAGAACGGATCATTCGCTGATTTTCTCCAAGCACGTGAATATGTGGCAAGTACTCGATGATGTGGTGGATGTTAGCATCGAAAAGGTGCTGAAATTGGGCGGAAACGTAATTTTTCTGGACAGTGGCTCCCTGGCAGTACACCAGAAAATTTCTTTAACCCACGTTCACCACACTATTTTGGAAAATGTTTTTAAATTGGCAAAAATCAAGGCTAACTTCAATATTTACCTTCAAAAAATAGATGTAGTGACCCACAAATTAATACTTGGCTTTAATGTCATTTTTACAGTAAATTAAAGGTACAATTATTAAAAATAATAGTAACTATTCAGGTGTCACTCCTGCGAATGCAGGAGTCTCCTGACTTTATAATAATCAGGAGATTCCGGGACAAGCCCGGAATGACATTTTACA
>CAZCJL010000146.1:0-15854 GCA_964498785.1 uncultured Cytophagia bacterium
TAATCAAGTATTTAATTCTGTCTAAAGCAAATTGTTGTCACGGATTCAGGATTATGTTAGAAAATCAGTTCTCATTTTTCATAAAATATGCTTGGAATCCCTCCCATTTGTTTGTATAATATCTGAATATTTAGTAAATAATCGATCAGGAATGTCAGTAAGTGTCCGAAGTTTTTAAAAACTTCGGACATTTAAAACGCTGTCAATATATAATAAATCAAAACTTTTGTAATCGCATTATATTTGAAAGAATAGTGCGAGAAGAAGAGAAGGGAATAGATTTTGATAAATACTGAAAAAAGGTTAGCAATTTTAGGCGCGGGAAATATTGGAACCTCTATTGCCAGTGGCTTATTTCAAGCCAAAAAATATGCACCTGAACAAATCACATTGACGCGCCGACGGGTGCATTTAATCGAGTCATTTAAAAAAACAGGATTTCAGACAACAAAAGACAACGGAGACGCTGTGAAAAATTCCGATGTCATCATCATTGCAGTGGAACCCCAACAATTCGACTCGTTAATTAACGAAATCATGCCATACTTAGACGCCAAAAGACATATCGTTATTTCGGTAGTCTCCGGTGTAAAAATAAAACATATCCTGAGACAGATCGGGGAACAATTTCCGGTAGTGCGGGCAATGCCCAATACAGCGATTGCAATACGGGAATCCATGACAGCCTTATCATCGAAAAACGACAACGAAAAGGCCATTCGTGTCGCGCAAGATCTCTTTGATACCGTGGGCAAAACTATCGTCATCAACGAAGAAGAAATGATTGGCGCGACAGCTCTGGGAGCCTGTGGAATTGCATTTTTCCTGCGAGCGATACGCGCGGCGTCACAGGGCGGTATCGAGATTGGTTTTCATTCCAGAGATGCGCTCCTGATCGCAGCCCAAACTGCAAAAGGTGCAGCATCTCTGTTACTGAATATGGAAAAGCATCCGGAGGATGAAATTGATAAAGTGACCACACCGCGGGGATGTACAATTTTTGGTCTGAATCAAATGGAACACGAGGGATTCAGTTCGGCAATGATTAAGGGAATCATTGCTTCCGCGGATAAAGCGTCGAAGCTATATTCGGGGCCTGATGATTAATAATAAATGAATTTATGATTTAAATTTTACAATCAATAAGGGAAATATTATGAAACCTGAAACCATTGCACTTCATCACGGCTATGAGCCAGACAGCACGAAATCTGCAGCGGTCCCGGTTTATCAAACCGTGGCTTATACTTTTGATAGCGCGCAGCATGGCGCAGATCTCTTTAATTTGGAAGCGCCGGGAAATATTTACACCCGCATTATGAATCCGACAAATGAGGTGCTGGAAAAACGGGTTGCCGCGCTTGAAGGCGGTATTGCAGCACTTGCAGTCAGCGCCGGAAGCGCGGCGATTCATTATGCGATTCTTACACTGGCAGAAGCCGGTGATAATATTGTTTCCATACCCACTCTGTATGGCGGCACATACACGTTGTTCACACATCTGTTCCCGAAGCAGGGAGTTCAGGTAAAATTTGCCAAAGATGACCATGCGGACAGCATCGAAAAATTAATTGATAGCAAAACAAAAGCAGTGTATTGTGAAAGCATCGGGAATCCCGCGGGGAATGTGGTGGACATCCAATCGCTATCAGAGGTGGCTCATTCACACGGTGTGCCGCTCATCGTTGATAACACTGTGGCGACGCCAATCTTATTGCGTCCAATAGAGTACGGGGCGGATATTGTGGTGCATTCTCTGACAAAATATATGGCAGGACACGGAAATTCCCTCGGCGGCGTCATCGTGGATTCGGGAAAATTTAACTGGGCAAAACATGCGGAACGATTTCCCATGCTGAATAATCCGGAGCCTGCTTATCATGGTGTCGTTTATACGCGTGAATTTGGTGAGGCGGCTTATATCGCAAGGGTGCGAACAGTGCCATTGCGAAATACCGGCTCGGCGCTTTCGCCGTTCAATGCGTTTCTTATTTTGCAGGGAATTGAAACGCTGGCATTACGCATGGAACGTCATTGCGATAATGCATTTCAGGTGGCTTCTTTTCTGAATAAGCATCCGAATGTCAAATGGGTCAGTTACGCCGGACTACCGGACAGTCCGTATTATCCACTTGCAAAAAAGTACATGAATGGCAGGGCATCGTCGATTTTTACATTTGGGATTAAAGGCAGCTACGAAGCTGGCGTGAAATTTTATGATGCTTTGAAATTGATCCTGCGTCTCGTAAATATCGGCGACGCCAAGTCGTTGGCATGTCATCCGGCCTCGACCACACACCGGCAGTTGTCAGAAGCAGAGCAAAAAGCCGCGGGTGTAACGCCGGATATGATTCGGTTGTCCATTGGAATCGAGCATATCGATGATATTTTAGCTGATCTGGATCAGGCGTTGGCTGACAGTCAAAGCTAAGTGGTCACTTTTATTATTACGGTGATATAAAAAATTAGACAGGATTTACAGGATATCAGGATATTATATATTGTGAGCATCCTGTATTCCTGTCTAATAATTTTTTAAAAACCCCGACGTAAAACTCGGATTCGGGCTTTCAAATATCCCGGAAATATTTCTTGAAAAATGTCCAAATTTTCTTTATATTGAAGCTTGATTGGACGTAATTTGTAATTCTATCACAAAGGAATCAGATCAGTGAAAAAGTTGTTAGAACAGTATTTTAAAAATCTTTTCGAAACTTCTGCACGAGGCGATGCCAGAGAAGAGAGCTATTACCAGCATCTCGACGCGCTCATCAAACAATATGCTGATTTTACAAAAATTAAAAACATCGATGTGACGATAGTCCCTAAAAAAACAGAAGCCGGGAATCCGGACTTTCGTATTTGGGACGGCGCTAATCATGTCACCGGCTATATTGAAGCCAAAGATCCTTTGAATACGAATCTTGATACGATTGAAAACAGCGAACAGTTGAAACGCTACCGGTCGACGTTTCCCAATGTTATCCTCACCAATTTTTACGAATTCCGGCTTTACAGAGATGGCGAGCTTGTTGCGCAGGCGATGATCGGCCGCCCGGTTATCGCGAATAAATTGAATACAATCCCACCGGTGGAAAACATCAATAAATTCCAGGAACTGCTTGATTTATTTTTCTCATTTTCACTGCCTGTCGTCCAAACCGCCCGTTCACTCGCGGTAGAGCTTGCAAAACGCACCCGTTTTTTACGGGATGAGATTATTGCTGTGGAACTGGCTGAAAACGGGAGCAAGGGACAAAAGCAGATCATCGGATTTTTTGATGCCTTTAAAAAATACCTGCTCGCTACAATTACAGCCAAACAGTTTGCCGACCTCTATGCGCAAACCATTACTTACGGATTGTTTGCCGCCCGCTCCAGAGTCCCGCGCGGCGCCGACGAATTCAATCGCCGACTGGCTGTGAATTACATCCCGCAAACCATCGGAATTCTGCGCGATGTCTTTGAGTTTATTTCGTTGGGTCAACCGCCAAAATCTTTACAAATTATTGTCGATGATATTTCCGAAATTTTAAAAATCGCTGACGTAGATAAAATATTGCATGAGTATCACACAACAGGAAAAGGGAGCGATCCGATCATTCATTTTTACGAGACATTCCTGGCAACTTATGATCCGGAAATTCGCGAGCGACGCGGGGTGTACTACACACCCGAACCCGTCGTGGGATATATTGTTCGTTCGATTCATTCATTGCTGAAATCGCATTTCAATTTAGCAGATGGACTTGCCAGCGAAGAGGTGAAATTGCTCGACCCGGCAGGTGGAACATTGACATTTCCTGCCGAAGCCATTCGTGTGGCTGCGGAAGAATTCACTCAAAAATACGGCGCAGGTGCATTACATCCGTGGGTTAAAAAACATATTCTTGCAGATTTCCATGCGTTTGAATTGATGATGGCGCCTTATGCCATTGGCCATTTGAAAATCGGATTCATCCTAAATGAGCTCGGTTACACAATGAGTGATGACGAACGGTTCAAACTTTATCTGACCAATACCCTGGAAATGGAAGAAATTGAGCAAATTTTCTTTCCGGGATTAAGTTCATTAAGTGAAGAGAGCCATCTGGCTGCCAAAGTTAAAAAGGATCAGCCGGTGTTGGTAATTTTAGGCAATCCCCCTTACAGTGGAAACTCTGCGAATGTCAATGAATGGACCGAACGGTTGCTGAAAGAAGACATGGACGGCTGCCAGAGTTACTATAAAGCAGATGGAAAATCATTGGGTGAAAGAAATCCGAAATGGCTCCAGGATGATTATGTGAAATTCCTGCGTTTTGCCCAGTGGAAAATTCAAAAAGCCGGGGCCGGTGTTGTGGGAATGATTACGAATCACAGCTATCTGGATAATCCCACGTTTCGCGGTATGCGGCAAAGTCTCATGAAAACGTTTGATGAAATCTATATTATCGATCTGCATGGGAATAGTCTGAAAAAGGAAACAACTCCCGACGACGGCAAAGATGAAAATGTGTTTCAAATCAGGCAGGGCGTGGCAATTACGTTGTTTGTGAAAAATCAAACGACAAAAACAACCGCAGTTTATCATACCGATTTATACGGGCTCCGCGAAGAAAAATTTCACTGGTTGAATAATAATAAATTGACAGTTAAGAATTACGTGAAAATCCAGCCAGGGAGTCCATATTACTTTTTCATCAGGAGAAAGACAGAGCAAATTCAACATTATCTGAAATGGAAGAAAATAAATGAGATATTTCCTGTGAATGGAGTCGGAATCACGACCGCCCGGGATAATTTTGTCATTGATTTTGACAGATCATCCATCGAAAATCGAATCCGGCGATTTAAGAATTCAAAATATGATGATCAAGCCCTGCATGAATTTTTTCAGATTCCCAAAAAGAAAGGCTGGGATATCCGCAAAGCGTGGAACATGCTGCAACCGCTATCTGATTCTGAACTGCATGAATTGATTCTAACGATCTCCTATCGACCGTTTGATAACCGCTATATCTTCTGGCATGATTCTGTGGTGTGGCGGACGGTGAAAAGGATTATGCAGCACATGTTGAAAGAAAATATATCACTGTGTTTTATGAGACAGTTTTCCGGCAGTATTCCTTATTCACACTTTTTAGTGGCTGAACACATGGTTGATAATCGCACCTTTTTTAGCGCCAAAGGAATTATTCAACAGGCGCCGCTTTATATTTATCCGGAAGATAAAAAGAACATGCCCCGATCCGCCGGCACTCTCATGATGGTTTTTGATGAAACCGAAACGTATGGCAAGCAGCCGAATATCGCGCCGTTCATTTTTGAAAAATTAGCAGGCGCGTTCGGGGAAAAGCCTTCACCGGAGGATATTTTCTATTACATTTATGGCCTATTTTACAGCACAACTTACCGTGAAACTTATAACGAGTTTTTGAAAATCGATTTTCCGCGTGTGCCATTCACCTCGGATTATACGCTTTTTAAAAAGATTGGTGCTTTTGGGAAGAAATTAGCAGATTTGCACCTTTTAAAGGTAACGGCAATCGATACGCCAATTGCGAAATGTCCGGTTGTTGGTTCTGAAAACCGGATTGAAAAGATTCGCTATAATCAGGATGAACAGCGAATTTATTTTAACAAAGATAAATATTTTGACGGAGTCGCGCCGGAGGTTTGGAATTACCACATCGGCGGCTACCAGGTATTGCACAAATATTTGAAGGACAGAAAAGGGCGGGAGCTGGATGAGGCTTCGCATTATTGCCGGATTATAACGGCGCTGAGCAAAACAATCTCCATTCAGCAGCAGATCGATGATATTTATCCGGGAATAGAACATAATATCATCAACTTTTAGATGACTTATGAACAGAATTGAATATAATGAAGAATAATCAAAATCAGGATATGTTATGACTTACAAGAAAAAAGGACTTTCTTCCAACATAGTGCTCATGTTAACGTTGCTTGGTATCGTGCTGTTATTAATGTTTTTCATTAATAAAAAGAAAACATTTATGTCTCAATTCAGGCCGTCGTTGGAACAGTTTACAGGCCAGGCAGCGGTTGTGAAAAATCGGTACCTGAACCGACCATTTCGATTTTCCGTTTCCGCTCCGGATTCGCTGTGGCATTTTGCCTATCCGACGAACATTGATTCCACTTCGATCAATAAAGGAAGTGAATTTATTCCGTTCAATTTAGTCACAATCACCAGAGATTTCGCCGGTGATACAGTCTCCGTGGCAAAAGTGGGGGTATTCTGGCGACAGGGGGAATTAACCCTCGGGCAAATCGCCAGCCGAAGTTTAAAGCATGTGGTTGAAACTTACAAAACTGCAACAGAACCCGTGAATGTTGTGGCTGATGTGACTGTTGCCGGCAGCGCCAATCTCTCCAGTAGTTTTTATGTTGCGGAATTTCCTCTGAACAGCACTCACCCGTACCCTGTCCGGGTGGTGATGTTCGTTGTGGGGAATGATGTTGTCTATCGGATTCTGTGTCAGGTTCGTCGCGAAAGTTATGAAGAATTTAGACCGGATTTTGAATTTATTTTAAAAAGTTTTAGTTTTATTTGATTCCAAATTCAAAACTGCATCGGTGTAACTTGGCACCGATGCAGTTACTACAAGTCCCATATATTCGGTTTTATTTCGACACCACTTTAAGCATAGTTCCTGCCGGAACAGTTTCGTTTAATTCCATTCCATTGATAATCGCCAATTCTTCCAGTTGATCGGTTGATACGTTAAATGATTTTAACGCATTCTGTAATGTCGTTTGCGCTCCAGTTTTTCTGATATCCAGCTTGTTTGGTTTTACATTCATTTTTGCAGGATCAGTTAACCGTTTAAACTGTGTCATTGTTTGTGAAAATTGACCGGAATACCCGCTAAATTGATCACTGGTGGTGTAACCGTGAAAAACGAATACCTGATTATTTAATTGAATGAAGTAAGATTGGACCTTTATTTTTGTTTGCTCAGAGGCAATTTCCGTATTCAACCGATGGGCAGTCAATCCGTTGACAGATTTACGATCTGAACTAATGACTATGGCCTGACTTTCACTGACAAATTTATCCGCGGCCGCGGACGGTGAATTCGCTTCTGTTAGCGTGAATATCATAATTGCATCCTGCTGTTTCGTGTACATTTGCACCTGTGTAGGTGTATTATTGAGTTCCCATTGTGCAGGAACAGGAAACTGGAATTTCAATGTCGGATGATAGAACATATTGCCTTCCACATAACCCTGCCTCGGATCGGGTCCGTACACAACGCCATTAATTTTTTGAAGGTATTCATTTTTGTCTACAACGTATTGATTTTTAGCCAGCTTTGTTTTCCATTTCTGTGCATCCGTCTGAATTGATTTCACCCGGTCTGTCGGATTGGGGTGTGTGGAAAACCATTCGGGCAATCCGCCTCCATCTTCCGATGGCTGCATTCGTTCCAATGTTACGAAAAAGTTTGCCATGTGCGTTGCGTCGTATCCTCCTTTTGCAGAATATTCCACCCCTAATTGATCTGCCTGTCGTTCATCATCGCGGCTGTATTTCAGGAAGAGCATACTTACGCCAAATTGTGCCACTCCGGCATACTTCCGAAACGTTTCCGACATCGCCGATCCTACTCCTAATAACATCTGCGTGCCGGCAGCCCGTGTATATTGTTGCACACTATGCCGCGCAGTCACGTGACCGATTTCATGTCCGATGACTCCTGCAAGCTCGGCTTCATTATTCAAATATGCCAAAATCCCACGGGTTAAATAAATATAGCCCCCGGGAACCGCAAACGCATTTATAACAGGAGAATCCAGAACTTTAAACTTCCATTTCAGATGAGGCCGGTGGCTCAATTTTGCTAAATCTTGTCCGATGCTATTCAGATACGAATCCAAAGCTGGTGATTCATACCTACCATACATTTGAAGAACCTGCGCATCCGTTTGTTTGCCCAGTCCAATCTCATCTGCTTCGGACAGCAAAACAAATTCCCGTTTTTTGGTAACAGGATTCACAGCGCAGGAAATTGCCCATGAAATAAGTGCGATTAAGAAAATCGCAATACCAATTTGATACAGCCTTCGTTTTCTCATAAAAGCGCCTCCCGAATTTAATGAATGATTGTATAAATGAAAATATTAGTCGATAAAAATGAATACGTTTTCTCCTGAAACGTAAAATGATCAGCCTGTCATTAAAAATAAATTTATAACCTAAAATTCTAAAAAGAAAATATTATACAATTGTAGCCCACGAAACACACAAAAATACACGAAACGTTATTTTTTTATTTTGAATTAAGCACTATTTCGTGTGTTTCGCGGGCAATAAATCTATTTTTTCGTTATTATAATTCATTTTACCTGCATTATTCACAAATCGTGCCACAAAAGCACAGAGAAACAATAACTTGTGTGCACATTACTTTTCAAACTGAGTTAAGAAAAATTCGAGTTACTATTGTTTGCGTAACATTTTGAAAATAAAAACTCTGTGTACTCTGAGCCTCTGTGGCTATGACTTTTTCAGGGTTAATAATTTTTATTGTTACTATTCAGCATAGAGCTGTCATTCCTGCGGATGCAGGAATGACATTTGAATAGTTACACTAATTCTTTTATTATAAGTTGGATTCCCCGTCCGGCGGCAGTGAATCGCATAAACTGGCTGGCCGGAAACTACACCTGCAAAGATTTTTGAAAATGAAATCGCCTATATATCGATACACTTCTTTATAATCATCTATATATCGTATAGCTATTTAAGGTTTTTCCAACGATTCTTGAGTTCGTGGACAGCCTCTGGGGTAACTATTTACGAATAATTCAGGTTAACAATATTAAGGTTAAAAAATTAGAGTTAATTCATTAATATATCATTTAATCTTTTCAACAAATAAATTTAACACTGCCAAGAATTGATCACGCAATTTTTGAATGCAAGCCGAATCAACGACGAGTCGATGTTTATCAAAATATGGTTCTGTTAAATATAATGAACGATTTATTTCCACCTGAATCCAATTTTTTTTATGTCCACTATGAGAGTGCACGATGTATCCACCGCGAAACGGATTATTTAGAAGCACATCACGGGTTCCGATTTCGAACGCTTCGCAAAAACATATTGCCATTTTACGAAGAAGTTCCGGGGGACAGGTTGTCATGCATCCGTTAATACCTTCTCCATTTTCATCACCACCATTGCTCAGACAAATAATGGGCCTTTGGGTCGATTTTTGGCCAGAAATAGGTGGACTTTCCCGAAGCATACTATGACAATCCAGCGAAATAATAAATTCATTTTTATGCTGTAATTCATCAATCTCCCGATGATACGGATAGTAATATTGATCCATGAGCCGCCGGACAAGACGTTCGTCTGGGAACATTCCATTTTTATAAACCGGTTTTAGCATAGTTGTGCACGTTTTTACAACTCCATCCGCATTTTGCGGCGGACGATCACCCGGATCCCGATTCAGGTCAATAATGGCTCTGGCAATTGGCATTTCAATAAACGCTTCAACATCATTTTTCACGTCATAAATTATGCGAGTTAACGCATCTCCGTCAATAAAAATATCTCGATAGGACAATGCAACACAACCTGCAATTTCCGGCGGAATCACTTCTCCGCCATGAGGTACTGAGATCAGCACGGGTAACATTCAAAATCCTTTGGTTATTCCATCTCGGCGCATCTCTGCAACACCTTGAAAACCGGAACCGTCATGGCATTTTAACACCGCATGGATTGCTCCGAGATAGAACGCATACGCTTCTTTACGATTTATCCGGTAACCTTTTGCTTCGAGTGAATGAATAATTTCCGGATCAAACCGTTCTGCCTCAAGACTCACACGCCCTCCGAGACTGCAATGCAACCGCGGTGCAGCCATTGCATCGCCCAGTGACATCCCCTCATCCAGAATATGTATCAGGAACTGCGCAATAGTAGAAATGATTCTTTCGCTCCCGGGGCTACCAAGCGCGATCCAGATTTCATTATTATAAAAAATAAGACTCGGCGCCACTGTTGCCCAGGGCACAGCATTGGGTCTGAGGTAAAACGGATGCCTGGGAACAGTATAATCAAAATCCATTATATAATTATTATAGAGAAAACCGAGACCATCGGCTGCGGCTTTACTTCCATAAACCCGCTCGATGGACTGAGTTAAACTTACTGCGATGCCGTTTTTATCAATAACAGAGAGGTGAGTTGTTTCACCGGTTCGCTCGTCTTCAGTTTCACGGATTGGCAGGCCAGGATCAACAGAACGAATAATATCATTGATACATTTGCGTGCATAATCCGAGTCAAGCATTTCCTTATCAGTTACTTGTGGATAAAAATTCGGATCAAACGGCCGATCTGATCGCTCCAATAACGCCTTTCTGAATATTTCTGCTAATAAATGCGCGCGGCGTAATTTATCACGATTTAGATTGGCTGCTGGTATTCTGTTAAGCATTGCCAGTGTGAATAAAAGCGTTCGACCGGCGCCGGGCAATGGCATTGTATAAACCGTCATGCCCCTGAATTTACCTCGCAATGGCTTTCGTTCGATTGGCCATGGAATAAGAGCGAGATCATCGTTTCGTAACAACCCGCCATTTTCACGCATATCTGCATCAATTCGTTTTGCCGTGGTTCCGGTATAAAATTCTTTTACACCTTTTTCAGCAATTTGCTGTAATAATTTACCTAAATCGTGCTGCTTAAAAATTTCCCCGACAGGAAACGGATAATTATTTTTAAAAAAATATCTTTTCCCAGATCTGGACTCAATTTCATCAAATTTCGGTGCTTCACGAATTTGCAAGTTATGTTGCAGAGTGGTTATTTTGTAACCATCCAATGCAATTCGGATAGCCGGTTCCACAACTTTGCGCCAGGGCAATTGTCCGTATCTGTTTTGAACATAACCGAGCGTTGCCAGTGTACTGGGAACAGTTGTTGCCCGATATCCCTTTGCGCGATCATATTTATAAATCGCTTTTACATGCGCCAAAGAGGGTGCACGTGAAGACCCGTCAATCGCGACTGCTTTACCACTGTCTTTGGATATCAGCATCATCGTTTGCCCTCCCAGGCCACTGGCCTGGGGTTCGCAAACACCGAGCGCCAAAGCAGCGGCACAGGCTGCATCCACAGCATTTCCACCAGCGCTCAAAATTTCAACACCAGATAACGTGGCATCCGGAAAGGCTGTAGAAACCATTCCGTTGGCGGCCCGGGCACATTTTCCATCATCTGTTTCCTGTAATTTGCTCTCAATAGCTTTTAAGTTCATCGCAACGGATCCTCAATCAGGTTATTGAGCGCCATTGCCAGCAACGTTGCTCGTTCTAACAAACTATGCCTTAAAATAAACTCATCCTTTATATAAGATTCCCCCCCAATGGCTCCCATCCCATCTATCACAGGTTTGCCGCTATTTACAAAACAAACATCAGCGGAACTCCAACGGTGTTCTTCCAGCAGACGGATATCTAATTCAGTTGCCACACTTTTTATACGCTTCCATAGTTTCTCAATATCAGCGGTGCGTAACATCGGCGGTCGACGGACCGCGCCTTCAATTTGAATCCGCTGCTTTCCCCGTTTCATTTTTCGTATATACTGAAATATCTTTTTTTCAAGTTCTTCGATTTGGTGAAGTTCGTTAAATCGAACGCTTAATAAGGCCTCTGCGTGTGCATATAAATCAGCGATATTTGATTTAATTTCTGCATCACTGGGCGCCACTACAATTCCGTCTGCCTCATTCGTCAGTTCAGCCCAATTCATTAATAGCCTGGAAAAAGCAGCCACTGCATGGGCAACATCCTCAGCTTTTTCGCCCTTTTCTAAATTCAGTTGACATGTATAAACAGCCGCACCTGAACGGGATGTCACCACTGTTCCGGAACTGGCGCCGCCCTTTAAACCGATAATAATTTTCGATCGATTTGCCACCTGCAATACATGATCTTCGGCAAAGCGGCCATGTAGAGAATAATCACTGGTGAGCAGAATCCCGATTTTCCTTTTTTTAAGCAGACGAACAAATTTTAGCGCCTGAAGAGCGGAAATCATCACTAATAATCCACCTTTGCTGATCCAAATACCTGACCCATAAAAATGATTTACGGTCTCCCGAAAATGCTGCTGTTTTTTAAACGGAACATTTGTATCGAGATTACAGACTAACAATACATCGTAATTTGGCTCAGTAACATTACTAAACAAGAAAATATTACCCACTTCCACTTGTGGAATGATCTGCAGATGAAAGCCCAGGGGACTAAGTTGCTGTGCAACAAGATTGCCCAATGCATTCACGCCTTCCACATTCCGAACAAAGGAATTGATATTTACAATTTCTTTTAGCAGCTTTTCATTTTTTTCCTGATGACTCCTCAAGTAACCACGAATGCGCACGGATAAGGGTGTTTTTTTTGATAAAATCAGGGTATTCGAAATGTTCATGTTATCAGAAAAATATCGAATTGCCGCGACATCCAACATTTTGTTTACAAGCTTTTCATAATCATAACCAGCGATTTGTGCAGCATATACATAAGACCCGGTTCGCCCCAGACTGGCCATGGAATTGATTTCTAACAGGTAAATGTTATTACTGGCGTCCATTCGAATATCAACACGAGCAAAGTCTCGTAATTCCAAAGAACTGAATGCACGCCGGCTTAACCGAATCATATCTTCGGTGAGGTCTTTTGGTAAATCAGCCGGACATATTTTTCGTCGCGGTTGAATGCGCTTATCATCCACACTTTGAATCGCATCCAGGTCATTTTGCAGATCAATTTCCAATACCGGAAATGCTTCGGGTTCACCATTCCCCAACAGACCAACACAAAACTCACGTCCGCGGATAAATTGTTCAACAAGCGCCTGTTGTTTAAATTCAGCAATAATAAATTTCACAGCATCCCGTAATTCGGGTTCATCCCGGACAATCCGCAGTCCATACGAAACAGCTTCCATTTTCGGTTTGACAATGACGGGATAGCGGACCTGACTCATATCGTCAGACGAATTAGAAAAAACCCAAAAATCCGGAGTCGGTATTCCGTGTTTTAACATCATTATTTTCGTGATTACTTTATCAAGCGCCAACGCATGCCCGGTTGGTCCGGAGCCAACATACGGGATCCCCAGCATTTCCAACATTGAGGGCAGATGCGTATAACGGCTCTCGCCCTGAATGCCATACGCCATGTTAAAAACCATGCCCATCCGTTCACCCTCCACAACACGCGGCATAAACTCCTGTAAACTTTGGACGACTTCCATGTTTCCGTCAATAATCTTTACATTGTGCCCCCCTTTTTCTAGAGATTCAGCAACCAGCTTAACCGTCGCTGGATTGTAAATTTCTTTATTCTGCATCCCGAATTGATTAATAACACCAGATAAATCTTTGTTGAATATGATCGCTACTTTCATAACTGTCGCGTATTTCCTTTATCTTTAATACGAATAAATTTTAGTAAACATATCGCTCTTTGGTAACATCATTTCGGCGATAACATGTGCTAAAAAATAAAAAGCGTTAGTCCTAAATTTACTGTGACTGTATCCCAACTTTTATTTCCATATTGGTCCCGAACATCTGCTTCCCACTCATTTTTATCAACATTCACAAATGTCTGTCGCGCTTCGATGTCAAATGAACCGAACGTCCCCAATAAAAATCGAATGCCACCTAACGCATGAAATCCTGGCTGGTTCAAAATTAACAGCTCCGATGAATCAATTTCTTTTTCCTGATATTCTTCTCCGATGGGATCCCAGTATTTATCAGTCACTGTTCGTTTTGCTTTAATAAAATTAAAATTAACCCCACCGCCGAAATATAGAACTGTCATACTGCCGAAGGAGCTTACATGAAAAGCCCCTGATAATGTCGCATAGCTATCTCTTATTTTCATTTCAGTGGTGCGAAGTTCCGTCTCAGGATCAGGATTTTTTTCGTCCTCTTTATCCAGGGCGCCAAAAAAACTGGGCGCAAAACCGGCTTCAATCTGAAAGCCCGGAATATAGGCTTCTAACGAGTACCGTAAAAAACCTCGCATGAAAAATCCGTCGCTCAAGTCGTTTTCACCCCAACCACCATTCACACCCATGGAAATAATCGGATAATCTACTGCAATTGCCGGGACAGAAAAAACAAAGATAACAAGAACGATTATATTTCGAATTTTCATAACACTATTCTCCCTTGACTAATTTAGTAACTATCACATTAGCGGTCTGTTGGGCTAAATTGCTAATAGCATTATTCACAATGCCCTCCCTGGATTCTGGCTCGCGTTTCGAACCAATTTTAGCCTTTTCTGAGGACGGCAAATACTTGACATATCTGTCAGGGCATATAACCCATTCGGCCTTATCAGTTAATCTCATATTGTCGGATTGGCTGGATAAAATCTCCCCGGTCTCAACACTGATAATTCGGTAGTTTATATTAATATCAACGGCTCGTTCTTTGTTCATCAGCGTATACTTAAATGGCACTTTCCTGGTCCGTTTTACTTTTCGGGGATCTAAATATGTTTCCTCATATTCTCCTGTTTTCACACTCCGCATCGGCTTTGAATCCGTGTAACTGACGAGGCCGACAGTACCTACCATAATCGCATTGACGCCGCTCATTTTGCCGACTTCAATGGCAGTATTTTCATCGATCACCCCGGTTTGAGAAAGCGCTTGTTCTTTAAAAATTTTATCTAAATTTTGCCGATCCAGTAACGAGAGAAATTCCGATTTTTCAGCAGTCAGCTTTGTTGTGATTTGCTGGGAAACGATGGTACCGAAACTGGCGGGAAGTCTATCTGCTTCAAACGGGAAAACAGCCAACCGAACAGTCAGTTTGTCCCGTAATTCATTCCACTTCTGCCGGGCGCCGGGATAATCGGGTTGGTATGAAATTGTTTTCGTAATCGCACTGTACGCAGATTTGTATTTTCCCTGTTGAGAAAAATTATCTGCCTGATTGAAATATTGTTGTGCTAATTCTGTTTTACAAAATGATAATTTTTGAAGCGCATCACTAAAATCAGGAACATAATCGATCACTCGTTCTAACTTGCTACAGGCGTCTTCATATTTTTGCTGATTGATTAATTGCGTCGCCTGTTCATATTCAACCATGGCTATTTTATATTTCGATTGAGCAATCAACTCATCACTATCTTTGTAATGCCTGTAAAACTGTTGACATTGTGAAAATTTTTCCAATGCCTCAACAAAATCGCCGGTCTTAAAATATGCCATTCCTTCTGAATACAACTCCTCGGCTTTATTTACGTTGGAGCGCTCTTTTACATTGGTTAGATAATCCATTTCTTTTTTTGTAGGAAATTGAATACCGACAACATTAATTAATTCAGAAAAAGTCGTATATGTTTGCGCAGCAACCTGAGCAATTTTTTCCCATTCTTCATTTTTTTGATAATGAGAAATTTCCTTATTTACTTTATCAAAATAATCCCTTGCCGCCTGTTCCAATAATTTAATCGTCCCCTGATCATCGGGATGGCCTTTCAGGTGCTTTATTCCATACTTGATCGCAAGTTTAAAATTATCATCACGGTTCGCGCGGATCGCCTTCATCTTATAAGGCGCACACGAAAAACCGACACTGATAAGAACTGATATTATTATTAATCGCCGTAAATACATCAATCCCTCCTGCAGTCAAATTAATTTGATTTTTCTCCGTTAATTTATGTAAAATTATTACCTTTGTCAAGCATTTAAATGCTTATTCATGAACATTTTTTTTGCGTGCTATTTGTATCCATTCAATAATTGATGGTGTGCATCAAAGCTTTCGGATTCTCTT
>CAZCJL010000147.1:0-15804 GCA_964498785.1 uncultured Cytophagia bacterium
TCGCTCGATATGACAGATTCGCGTCTTAATCAATAAATTTAAAGAGAATCCGAATGCTTTGATGCACACCATCAATTATTGAATGGATACTATTTCTTCTTTATAAACGTATGAAATATTAAATTAATACATCAAGGATGAGTTTTGTGTTCCTGGCGCTTTAAATGTGTTCAAAACCGATATTGTTAATTTTTCTTAAAAATGGGGGAACTAACCGAATAATTTAGCCGTTAAAAATGCTTATACCGATCGGTATATAATTATGATACACTCGAATTTGAGCTAAGTTTACATGATTTCGGAGGGAGAGCGCGAAGATTCGGAGATGTTACGGCATGAGGATTAAGTATACAATTCAGATACAACAAATTGAGTGTTAATTTAGCATCTTGCTTTCAAATTCCTCGGATATAAATCGTGTTAATCTATTATACGAAACTTCAATCTGTAAAATTTTTACCTTAATTTGCCTCCGAAGGTAGCACTGATTCCAAAAAATTAAAGAAAAATAAGTTGAATTTTCCAATTTTATTTATTAAATTGGCAGTTTCTATATTATAAGACCTTGTATCTTAATTATATTAAAAAATTTTGTAACCATTTTAAAACATAAGCTCTTGTTTTATAGTTTCTGATTGAATCGGCTATATATTTGGTAGCTCTTGTGAAAAATGAGAGGATGAAGAAAGATCACAATAAGGAGGACGTTCGATGGATGTCAAATTAGACAGCCTCATTGAAAAAATCAAAAAGGAAGGCGTTGAGGATGCTCGAAAGCAGTCTGAGAAGATTTTAAAAGACGCGAAACAAAACGCTTCTTCTATTACCGAAAAGGCTCAAAAAGAAGCGGAGAAAATAATAGAAGATGGCAAGAAACAGGCGGAGAAATTTAAAAAGAACGCTGAATCTGATTTACAACAGGCTGCACGCAATACTCAACTTTTATTGAAAGAAAAAATAACCAATCTTTTCGACAATGTATTTAAAAGGGAAGTCGGAGAAAAATTAACTCCTGAATTTTTAAAAGAGTTAATTCTGAAAATCGTTGGCAGTTGGGCCGAAAACAACGAGGCGGAAATTGTTATAAATGATAAAGACAAGAAAAAATTAGAAACGTTGTTGTTTTCCGGTGTTAAAAAGGAGGTAAAAGACTCGCTAACAATACGCGCCAGTAAAGAAGTAACAAGCGGATTTCACATTGGTTTGAAAGACGCACAGGTTTATTACGACTTTTCTGAGGAGGCAATAGCTGATGTTTTAAAAACGTTGATCAGTCCAGGTTTGAAAGAAATTTTGGATAGGCAAAATGGATAAATATTATTACGTAATTTCCCAACTTCCGATGTTATTTTTTGGGAAAGAACCCGATCTGTCAATAAAATATTTTCTGGATGAATCACGAAAATGGCTGAGTGCGAGAGACTATCGTATTTTAGCGAGAGTAAATATAAATGAAATCGAACAATATCCCAAAGGGCCTGAAGTATTGCGGATATATCAGAATTTCGAATATCAACTCCGTAACGATATCGCACACTGGCGTGAAGCACAGAAAAAAGATATCGAATATAAACCCAGTAACTTCCCCCTCTCTGTAATAAAAGAAGGAAATCCATTGGAAATTGAATTAAAATTTATGCAACTAAGGTGGGCATTTATCGATGAAATTGAAAGAGAACATCATTTCGATCTTGGAATGTTGGTTCTCTATTATTTGAAACTGCAATTGTTACAACGATATTTTACATTTAATAAAGAAGAAGGATTGAAGAAATTTCAAAAGCTTTATGAGGTAAATATATGAGCCTAACTACTGGAAAAATTGTAGGAATTAGCGGAAACATGGTGACCGTGGAATTTGACGGGAACATTATGCAAAACGAAGTGGCCTACATTTTGAAAGGAGAGGAAAGACTGAAATCCGAAATCGTACGAATCGGAGACGGCGTTGCTTTTATGCAGGTTTTTGAAAGCACTAAAGGGCTGAAAATTGGCGATAAAGTGGAATTCAGTGGCGAGCTGTTATCAGTGCAATTAGGTCCCGGACTTTTAGGACAGGTGTACGATGGTTTGCAGAATCCACTGCCGGAACTGGCAGAAGAATACGGTTTTTTCCTCCCGCGTGGTGTTGAATTAAAAGCGCTCGATGAAGAGCAAAAATGGAAATTTACTCCTGTCGCGAAAAAAGGCGATACTGTTATTCAGGGTATGCTTCTGGGTCACGTTCCGGAAGGGATCTTTGAACATGCGGTTATGGTTCCCTTTCATTTTCCTGGCGAATACACGGTTAAGGAAATCGCTGGCAAAGGAGATTATTCAATTAAAGATATTATTGCCAAACTGAAAGATGAAAAAGGCAATACGCACGAAGTTTCAATGACATTTAACTGGCCTGTGAAAATCCCGATTGAAGCCTTTCGTGACAAAATCGTTCCTGAAGAGCCGCTGGTAACGCAGGCGCGGATTATCGATACATTTTTTCCGGTTGCCAAAGGGGGAACGTTTTGTATCCCCGGTCCGTTCGGCGCCGGGAAAACGGTGTTGCAGCACATTCTCAGCCGGCATGCCCAGGTAGATGTGGTGATCGTTGCTGCATGTGGCGAGCGAGCTGGCGAGGTTGTTGAATTATTACGGGAGTTTCCGGAACTGGAAGATCCCCGAACCGGCAAAACCTTAATGGAACGAACGATTATTATCTGTAATACAAGCTCGATGCCGGTGGCCGCTCGGGAAGCGTCGGTATACACCGCTGTTACTCTCGGCGAATATTACCGGCAAATGGGACTGGATGTGCTGTTGCTGGCCGACTCAACTTCCCGTTGGGCGCAGGCAATGCGCGAGCTTTCTGGTCGTCTGGAAGAAATCCCGGGCGAGGAAGCATTTCCCGCATATCTGGAATCACGAATTGCCGAGTTTTATGAACGCTCCGGTTTACTGGAATTAAATACCGGAAAGTACGGCAGTTTAACTATCGGCGGAACCGTGAGTCCGGCGGGTGGTAATTTCGAAGAGCCTGTTACACAGGCAACGTTGAAAGTTGTCGGCGCGTTCCTTGGTTTATCCAGGGATCGTGCAAATGCACGCCGTTTTCCATCGATACATCCGCTCGAGAGTTGGTCCAAATATGATAGCTTTATTGAAAATAAATATATCCGTGCTGCCACTGATAAATTACGGCGTGGGGAGGACGTCAATCAAATGATGATGGTTGTTGGTGAAGAAGGAACGTCGATCGAAGATTTTCAGCTTTATTTGAAATCGGAATTTCTGGATAGCGTATATCTGCAACAAAATGCGTTTGATGAAGTGGATGCCGCGTCGAATAAAGAGCGGCAACTATATGTTTTTAAACAGGTACAGAACGTTCTGGATACCGATTTTCATCTTGAAGGCAAAGACCAGGCGCGTGAACTCTTCAACCGTTTGCGGCAGTCGTTTATCGATTGGAACTATACGAAAATGGATTCTTCCGACTTCAAGAAAATAGAAGAATCGATCGAGAAATTAATTAAGGAGCACTCGGAAAATGAGGAAAATTTACAATAAAATTCAAAATATAAGCGGCAATGTTATCTCGGTAAAAGCCTCGGATGTGAGTTACGAAGAACTGGCAGAGATTACAACGCAGCGAGGAACATCGCTGGCACAAGTAATCAAAATGGATAGCGAAAATGTTTCATTGCAGGTTTTTGCCGGCAGCCGGGGTGTTTCGATTAATGATGAAGTACGATTCCTCGGTCGACCGATGGAGGTGACATTTACAGATAACATGATGGGTAGAATTTTTGACGGCGCCGGTAATCCCCGGGACAAGGGACCATTGTTGAGTGAAAATTTGATCCCGGTTGCCGGACCCAGCGTTAATCCTTCCAAACGAATCATTCCCCGGCGAATGATCCGGACCAATATCCCGATGATTGACGTTTTTAACTCGCTGGTTGTCTCGCAAAAACTGCCGATCTTTTCCGTGTCTGGCGAGCCTTACAACGAGCTGCTTGCCCGGATCGCATTGCAGGCAGAAGTCGACATGATCATTCTGGGTGGTATCGGCCTTAAGTACGATGAATATATGAAATTTAAAAATACCCTGGAAACAGGTGGCGCATTATCACGCTCCATCTTTTTCATGAATACCGCGTCCGACCCCATTGTGGAAAGTCTGATGGTTCCCGATTTGTCGCTCGCAGTCGCTGAGAAATTTGCCCTGAAAGGTAAGGATGTGTTGGTTCTGCTGACCGATATGACGAATTTTGCCGACGCGTTAAAAGAAATTGCAATTACCATGGAACAGGTTCCGTCGAATCGCGGCTATCCCGGTGATTTGTATACGCAACTAGCTGCTCGCTATGAAAAGGCGGTGGACTTCGATGATGCCGGATCGATCACGATACTGGCAGTAACCACCATGCCCGGCGACGATGTGACGCATCCTGTTCCGGATAACACCGGCTATATTACCGAAGGTCAGTTTTACCTGCATAACGGCTACATCGATCCGTTCGGTTCTTTATCGCGATTAAAGCAGCAAGTGAACAGCGAGGAACAAAGCCGCAAGGATCACCGGGCGATTATGGATGGAATGATCCAGTTATATGCCCAGTTTATGGAAACCGAAGAAAAACGGGCGATGGGGTTCCGCATGAGCGGCTGGGATCAGAAGCTGCTGAAATACGGCGGAATGTTCCGATCACAAATGATGGATCTCTCAGTGAATATTCCACTGGAACAAGCATTGGATCGCGGATGGGAAATTATGGCTAAATGTTTTACACCTGAAGAAACCCGAATGCGCACCGAGTTAATTAAAGAATTCTGGCCGAAAAACACTAACACGTAAACAAGGTGACTGGCCATGGCAAAAATTAAATTAACAAAAAATGAACTCAAAAAGCAAAAAGACGATCTGAAGCGATTTACCCGCTATCTGCCAACTCTTGAGCTAAAGAAAAAACAGCTTCTTGCAGAGATCAGGCAAATTCAAAATACGGTTGATAAGTTGCAAAACGAAATTGATCAGAGCCAAAAACGGATTTCGCAATGGGTTGATGTTTTTGCTGAAGATATAAATCTGAACGATTTTTTTGAAATAAAGGATATCGTGACAGACCACGGCAATATCGCGGGAATCGATATTCCGCTGTTCAAAGATGTATTTTTTGAAGATAAAGAATACGATCTGTATCAAACGCCTTTATGGGTTGATCAGGCAATTGAAGAAACCAAAGAACAGATTCGACGAACCGCTGAGTTACAAATTGCAGAAAAGCAGCAGGAAATCATCAAGGAAGAATTGCGGGTAACCATTCAGCGGATTAAACTATTCGAAGAAGTGAAAATTCCTGATGCCCGCGAAAATATCCGCAAAATTCAAATTTTCCTTGGCGATCAAATGACTGCCGAGGTTGTTCGCGGAAAGATTTCCAAAGCGAAAATCGAAAAGAAAAAACAAGAGGTGAGTCGCGTATGATCGTAAAAATGAAAAAAGTGACGTTATTGCTCCGCGCGAAACACCGCGATGAAAGTTTAAAGAAACTTCGTCAACTGGGCGTTCTTCATATTCAGGATATTAACGCGCCGTTAGCAGATGATATCCAATCCCTGGAAAATAAAATCGATAATCTCAACCGGGCGTTAACCCTTATCGCTGAAGAAACTGCGGAACAGAAGCGTGTAAGGCCGGAACAGGTTGAAGAATATATTGATAATATCATTGAATTGTCCAAACAGAAAGACGATGCACAGCGCGAAATGAACGAGCTGCTCGAGATGAACGCTTGGTATGAAAGATGGGGCGACATTTCTGCACAGTCTGTTCATGCTCTTAAAAATGCAGGCATTTATGTTCGGCTTTATATTGCTGATAAACAAGCGCTCAAAAAAATTGACAAAGATAAACTCATCCATATTGAACGGGAAGATCAGGGAACTGTTTATTTTGCACTATTAGCCCAATCAGCAGAGGAACGACTGGATTTTAAAGAAGAACTCATTCCTCCGATTGAACCCGTGGATGTTCGGCTAAAAATGGATGAACTGAAAAATAAAATCACTGATATTAATTCCGAGTTTAGCAGACTCGCACAATATCGGGAGAACATTGTCGAATACAGACAAAATCTGCAAAAAAGTTTAGACCTGAACCGCGTCAAGTACGGAATGGGTGAGGACGGTGAATTGGCTTATTTGCAGGGATTCTGCCCGGTGGATACGGTTGATGATCTCAAAAAAATGGCAGATCACGAAGGCTGGGGCTATATTGGTGACGAACCAGATGATCCCAATGAAGTTCCCACATTGACCCGAAATCCGAAGTGGCTGCGCATGATCCGGCCGTTGTTTGAATTCATGGGAACGTTGCCCGGCTATCACGAGCTGGATGTGAGCTTCGTGTTCCTGGCATTCTTCAGCGTGTTCTTTGCCATCCTTGTCGGCGATGGCGGATACGGACTCGTATTTCTCATTCTGACATTCATTATGGGACGCAAGAAAAAATCGGGTTCAAGAGAATTCATTCATTTAATGTACGTACTCAGTCTGACGACAATCCTTTGGGGATTGATCTCCGGCAACTGGTTCGGCTCCAAAACATTGGCTCAATTGCCGTTTTTGAAAATATTTGTGATTCCGCAACTGGATACGTTTAGTGACGTATCCACCGGTTTCGTGATGCAGCTCTCGTTTGTTATTGGCGTGCTGCAACTGAGCATCGGACACTTGCTGGCGGCGTTCCAGAAAATCAATTCGCCGAGAGCTCTCTCCGATGTTGGCTGGGTCATCGTGTTATGGGCGGTATTTTTCGTCGCCAACGCGCTGGTACTGTCCAAACCGATGCCGGATTTTACGTTGACACTGCTGGCAATTGGCGTGGGAATTATTGTGATCTTTGCCAATTTTCAGAAAAATCTCATTAAAGGCATGTTGCAGACAATCGGCAATCTGCCGCTGGATGTGATCAGCTCGTTCTCTGATATTGTGTCCTATATTCGCTTGTTTGCAGTGGGATTCGCCTCGTTTATCGTGGCGTCCAGTTTTAATGAAATGGCAATTGGCGCCGGCATTGATAATGTTTTTAGCGGAATTATCGCAGCGATTGTACTGTTTTTAGGACATGCATTGAATATTGCACTGTGCGGCATGGCAGTGCTGGTTCATGGTGTGCGATTGAATATGCTTGAATTTTCCGGTCATGTGGGCGTTCAATGGACCGGAAAACCATATAAACCGTTTAAGGAATAATACTGGAGTGCAATGCCTTTAGAAGCTGTCCACGAATACCCTTGCGAAGGTTTTTCAAAACGGGACAAGCTGTGTATATTGATACATATTCATTTATTTATCTGTATATTGTGGTGTCGCGAAACCTTCGAAAGGGTTTTTCCGACGATATCTAATATCTAAGTTCCTGGACAAACTGTTTAAGCATTGCATCCCGCTTAGCGGGAAAAGACATACATAAATGTTGAATTGATTCGTTTTATTTTAAAATTTGAGAAAACAATAATACTTTAGAGTTTAGTTGAAAGGAGTAATATTATGGTCTCTGGATTGGGTGATATGAGTATTTCACTGGCAGTAGCAGCCATCGGGTCAGCGCTGGGAACCGGAGTTGCAGGACTGGCTTCTATCGGAGCCTGGAAACGCGCATTTTCACAGAACAAAGCAGCCCCGTTTATCCTGATTGCATTTGTCGGCGCGCCGCTGTCGCAGACAATTTACGGAATGATTTTACGAAACGCCATTCAGGGTGCAAATCTGCCGCCGGAAAGCTACTTGTATCAGATGGTCATCGGTTTATTCGCCGGTATCGCAATGGCAATGTCGGCATTCATGCAGGGCAAAGCCGGCGCCAAAGCCGCAGACGCCCTGGCAGAAACGGGCAAAGGATTTGGTAACTATATTATGGTCGTCGGTGTCATCGAAACTGTCGCACTGTTCGTGATGGTTTTCACCATGACCGCACTTCCGTAGCGTAGGAGTGCATCGCCTTTAGAGCCTGTCTAAGAACTACCCTTGCGAAGGTTTTTCAAAACGGGACAAGCTGTATATTGATACATATTCATGAATTTAGCTACATATTGTGTTGTCGCGAAACCTTCGCAAGGGTTTTTCCGACGATATCAAAGTACATGGACAAGCTGTTCATGCGATGCGTTGCAGCCGATAAAGCGGCTGTACTCCGGACATACAATCGAAATTATAAAAAAGCAGGCTCCTGCGATTGGGAGCCTGCTTTTTTGTTGCTATCCAGTAATTAATGACAAAAAAAAGTAAAAAAACGACTTGACACGTTGTTACTATTTTGTTATATATATTGCATATTGATTAAAGGTGGATGATCAATATTGGTGCTATTCCAATCTGCAATATTCGATTTCTGATAAATCTTCTTCGAACGATATTACCGTGCTTACTAACTATTGTCTGATATTGTTAATTCTATCTATTGTTTTTAATTCAGCTTCTCATCTTCACCTTTAAAAGATTCACTGGTTGATCTCTCTCGTACGAGCATCGAAGTTATTTTGTTAACGCAGTTGCAAAATTACAGAGATGTAATGATGAATGAAAAAATTACAGTAAGGGTATATAATTACCCCCCCCCTCAAATTTAGCGAATGCAATAACATATTTCATAAATCGCAAAATCCAGGTTGTCATGGTTGGCATTGTGCCAAACTGCAGCCTGGGTTTTTTATTTTAATCATTATTTATGGAGGTTTAAAATGTTAAAATCCAAATTGTTTCTTATTCTGCTGCTGTTCTGTGTGCCGTTAATAGCTTTTGCAGGCGAGGAACTGTTGCGAATTGGCGGATTGGATATCACAACTTCAAATTATGGCGCCATTCGAATAGGACCTCATGAAAATGAGGATAGTAGCGGAGCGCGCTTCGCCAACTATTATTTTGACCTGAGCACATGGGTATCCGCCGATTTGAATGGCGAAAGTATGCTTTCCGATGGAGATGTAACATCTGCCAAATCTCTTCCGGATTGGCGTCTTTATCAACAAACAGAACTCGAAACGATATCCGAATCAGTGCGGAAATATGTTACCGTTTACCGCGATGACCAGGCGCGCGAAAAGCATCAGCCATTGGGGATAGAGATCACTCAAGGGATTTATTGTCCAAAAGCTCTCGATTGGGCAATCATGTCTATGCGAGTAAAAAATATCAGTCAGTCCGACATGCAAAATTTGCTTATCGGATTAAGACTCGACGCAGATGTCCCGGATGCAGACAATTACCCCACGGCAAATGATGATATGATCGGAAGATCAGGAAATTTACTGTATCTTTATGATCATGAGCAGACTCCTGAAAAATCTAATATAGTTGGCTTATTGCCGTTAGGAGAAAATATAGCATTTTCTTTCAATTGGTGGAACATTGAGAACGATCCGGTGACAGACCTGCAACGAAATCAATTACAGCCGGTAAATAAAACCAATTTGCCTGCAACTGCCAGTGATTATCGAATCTTGGTAACTCAGGGCACATTTGACCTAAAACAGCGACAGGAATTGGACATCGTTTTCGCGATTATTGAAAGCAAAGGATTGAATCAGGCTGAGAAAGCTGTTGCAGAGGCGAAAGTATACTTTGAATCGAACATTGATCCAGGATTGAATAAGATGGAACAGCTTGCTGAGAGCAATTCAACGGATAAGCTCCCTGAAGACTACGACCTGTTCCAAAATTATCCCAACCCATTTAATCCCGCAACGACAATCAGTTATTCCCTTCCGGAGAATGACTATGTTGAAATAAAGGTCTACAATATTAAGGGTGAAATGATCACAACTTTATTAAATCAACCACAAGACGCCGGGAATCATCAGGTGGTATGGAATGGCTGCGATGAATTCGGAAGTAGAGTGAGTAATGGGGTTTATTACTATCAAATTAAAACAGATGGATTTACGATGACTAAGAAAATGGTTCTGCTTCGCTAAGTCATGAATTCGTAATAAAGCAATGCAATAGCAAATTAATTAAATTAACCGAAAAAAGGAGCTTGCAATGAAAAATATAAATGTTTATATTATTTGTGCAATCTTGCTATCAACGACAATTGCCGCATTCGCCGAACCACCGGGAGGCGGCTATAACGGCTGGCGCCATTTTGCTGCGCTGTTCGATGTTGATGACGAAAATGGAGACCCGGTTGAAGGCGTTGACGTAAAAGTGCTTATTCAGATTTTTGGAACAGAGGGTGACAACTCAACTATATTATACGGAACGACCAACAGCCAGGGCTGGGTGAATCTGTCCACCACGCTTGATTATTTTGGTTATGAACTTGGACATTCGATGATAGCCAGCATCGATGATGATCGCTATACGGTTACTTCATCCTCAAACACAAGTACGACAACTTCATATAATCTTTATCCCGGTTTTGATGTGGTAATTGATCTGGATCAGAATGGGATTCATGATGACTGGGAATTACCTCTGGCGGAGAAGTTTTGTCCAACTCTTATACTACATCACCCGACAGAATGGCTGGCACCTGAACCTGTGGAATATATTGGTGTTGATAAACAAGATTTATGGTTTTTGCTTTATAATGCAAATGGTCAGGTAGTAGATGATTATCCGCTATATGAAGGACAATGGTTCATACCACCTCTTGGATCTGTTTTTCCATGGACGGTAAGTTCTAATCCCAATTATTCTGGATTGAGCGGTGACGGATACTTTTATACAGGGCAGCCTTATGGAAAAGCAAATGGTACATATATTTTGCGTTTTCACTATAATTATGCAGGTAATATGAATTCACCATCACAATGGATTAGTTATTATCAAAACGAACGATCTCAAATGGAATATTCAAATACAGTATATGCCCACCTTTTTTTGTATGATAATAAGCCAGTCATTCAGTATTGGTTTTTTTATCCTTATAATGATGGATATAATAATCATGAGGGAGATTGGGAACATATAAATGTCAGAATTAGTGAGTCCGATACATCTGAAGCAGAAATAGAGACGATTGATTACTATTTTCATCATAAGGTCAAAACTTTATCTTCAGGTTATCAAATAACAAGTGAGACGCATCCGATTGTTTATGTTGGCGGAAGTTGTGCAGGTATTGATATAGGTTCTTGTGAATCAGGAAATACGACAGGTGGAAGTTATCCATGGTCAGATACTTGGTATAATGTAGGCCCATTTGGATATGATGAATTTGTTAATGGATTGGGTCCAACGATTAATTTTAATAACATTGATGTTATTGTAATTCCTAATCCCAATACTATCGATTATGATGAGAATCCTGAAATGTGCTGGTTGGATGTACCGATTCGATGGGGTAACATTGATACAAATTCCCCGTGGGATTTTATTGAACCCTTTATTTATCCACTTAGTTTATGGATTGAAACAGATGTTGGTGATAATGCAGTTCCAGGACCGCACTCCAATGAGGGTTGGGAAAAAATTGGTGCTACTGATATGTTCGAAAATTACTAAATAGGAGATGAGAAATGATAGTCTATCACAATATTTATGGGATAGTTTTGCTAATATTAATACTTGGGTTCACCATAGTTAGTGATACTGAAGCACATGTGGATTCAACAACAATAAAAACAAATGATTCTTTTTCTGATTCGCTTGCTAATAAAAAGCTAAGCAAGTTACCAATTGTTGCATTCGGATTAATCGGTGGATTTTTAGGTGGAGCTATTGGAGGAATTATAGATCCACCTAAAAAAGTGCCTGAAGGAGAATTCGGGCTAACGATTTCAAAAACAGGAGCAGCAGGCTGTGTTGTGGGCATGATTGGGGGGGGATATCTAGGTTACCGTTTGGCAAAACGGGATTTGGAACATAAGAAATATAAGAGCACAAGTTTAGACTCATTGCGTTCTATTAAACCTTAATTTATATCAAAAAAACGTATTCATTTGGGATCGGTTAGGTCGTTTTCTCCCTCACTCTTCCAGTATTAGTGAGAAGGGATTCGGGAAAAACGACCTAACCACTTCATTGGTTTAGATATGTTCAATCTAGTGAAATCCAGGGAGTTCGACCCGTTCCAGTTGAAATTATGGATAGAAATGACGATGGTGAATTAGGTTGGCAGGATGTGATAGTTGATGTTTATGATTACGCTGGTAACTTTGTTGGGTACTTATCCCCCTGTCAAATTATTATTTATCCGGACACAGATTACGACCAACTTTATCCTTACTATCATCCGCGAAAGAATGCATCGGTATATGTTGATTCCAATAATGACGGTATTTATGGAGGTGAAGGCGATTGGGTAGAACCCGGAGGTATGCGATTACTATATAATCATTTTGAATGGGGACAGATAGGAGAAACAAATCCAGTTGATTGGTATGGGCATTGGCAAACCAAAATGGCTGAATTTTCAGGAGATTCGCGATATGTTAATGGCACAACGTATGCACATCTCTTTACAGATGGAAGTGACATTGTAATTCAATATTGGTTTTACTATCCATTTAATGCTTGTGCAAATCGTCATGAAGGGGAAGCCGAACATGTACATGTTGTTGTAAATAGCCAAAATCCTGCTCAGGCGCAGATTAATAAAGTGGTTTATTATTACCATCATGAAAAGGCAGTTAAGAATCCTGCACAGATCACTATCGTCGATCAGACGCACGCGAAAGTTTATGTGGGAGGATATGTTAGTTCATGGGGTATGGAAGGTCATGGCAGCCATGGATCATATTGGAGGGCAGGTGTTCATGAAAATATTAACCCACTTGGAGATGATGAAACTGTAGATGGAAACGGTCTTGTAATCGATTTTGATAATTATTCAAACATCGTGATACTTCCAAAGTTTAGTTATGTGAACAATGGGAATAATAACATTAATCCCTATATTGATTCGTATGGAAATAATTTAAATTTCATGATTTTCAACGGATTGTGGGGGCATATTCTATCTACGCCAAGTGCAGGCTATAAAACTTACAGCTTTTTTTATGCTTGGGTGAATGGTTGGCCATTTCTTCATTTTCTAAAGTGGTTTGATTTACCGGAAGATGTAGGAAATATTGCAATAGCAGGCTTTGTTCAACTTTTCGATTGGGAAAAATTCAATATTAATATAGCATTTCAAGCAAGCGTAGCGATAGGTTCTGATGGTTCGGCGGACAGAGGATGGGGAACACCCTGGATATGGACAAATATGAAGCCCATATCTAAAATCCCAATATGGCTGTGCCTAGGCTACGAGTTCGCGAATATAGGTTTTGAGCTTGGAGAAGGAGACAATAAAGCCAACACTGGTTTATTATCAAGGTATGAAACTGGGTCAATTGCATATAATGCCTCAATACACTTCAGAATGCGTGGAAAAGTAGAAAGGTCCGTAGAAGGTTATTTCCATAGGACAGAGCAACCAGGTGATGAAATTCACTATAAATTTGAACCATCAATAAAAATAGCGAAAAACAAACAACTATCTGTCTTTGCGATAGGATATTATGGCCGTGACAGAAAAATTGATGGGGAAATAATTCCGAATTCAAGACGTTACAAGGCATCGCTTGGATCAAGTTATACGTATTCTTTCGAAAGCGAAAAAATTTTGCTATTTAGTGTTATTGCAGATATTTATGGTCGCAATGAAGAAAAAGGAGCAGCATTTATTTTCAATGTCCTATGGTAGAAAAATTGTTGAAGTGATTCGCATTCGCTATATACGTAGGACGAGGAAAAAATGAACCTTTTTGCAGTATAACCAGTCGACGGGATTGAGTTGTGAGTCGCATTAGCGACGATATGTCTAAAGCACTTCAAAAACGAAACAAAATCAAGAGTCCTGTAAGGACGGCATGAAATAGAAACTATCACTTGGCTGGAGATTGTGTGATGTTTAATATTTTCAAACAAATTCAATTTTATACATGTATCATTTTTTTGTTCATTTCATTTTTTATAAGATATGATGCAAGCGCCCAAGGTTATAAGGTTATAAAGAGGGAGTTCCTGCGTGCGGTACCGTAGCCTCAAATGTAAAGTTGGAATATAATGAAAAATCTTCGGCTTCTCTTGATAGTGCCCGTGCAGATAACTTTTTTACGACGGATTCATGTTTACAAATTGAAAAGTCAACAAATCAGAAAAACAGCAAAATTCCGATTATAGCTTTTGGAGTTGCTGGAATGGTTGTCGGGGCTTCAATAGGAGGTCACACTGAGACTCAATGGGAATGGGGTTCCTCCGAAGTAGAAATAAATCCCGAAGGAATATTAATCGGCGCTGGTGTTGGAGCTATTATTGGTGGAACATTTGGTTATCTGATTTCCAAAATTAAAGAGAACGAGGATAGTCGGTAGATTTAGATGAATACCTGATTTTCGAAGTTTTCATTCGTGTGCTCAATTTAAACCGAAGAATACAAAAAGGGTTTTATCATTTCAAAAGATCTGAGGCGAGCATGAGGCTAAAAACAATAGTCTTTTCTTTTATTGTGTTTTTTTCGATTGAAAATGTTTATTCATCTCATCAGGACACAACATATATCAACCAATCAAGATATTTTAAGGCATCAACGATGAGTTCTTACGGACCTCTCGCACTTGCTGGTGTTCTAAATATGCTACTAGAAGACGAAGATAAAGATTCCTTTTCGCAACATGGTACCTTTCCTGATTTGGAGTCTTTATTTTTAATTTATCATCTGGGGGTTGGCGGCTATTATAGCGTTAGCAGTATCATTGGATTGACATTTATAGGAAAACAGAAAATGCGGATAATTACAAAATGCCTTCTCTACGATGCCGGAATTTTAGCGTTAACAATGCCTTTTTATTCTGTTCCACAATTAGCATTTATTCCTATATTAGCTGTCGCTGTTATGCCAATCATAAATTTTAATATTGCGTATAATATCGATAAAAATCAGTTCCCAAGCAAGCCTGGCAAAATCACATTCTATCCTTATTTCGGTTTTCAAAAGAGTGTGACTGCAGGTGTTTTAATCTCATTTTAAAAAACATGTCGTCGCTGACGAGACTTTTGGAATGTGTGGGAGGGGGAGCGGTTGCTATAGACATGCCGTGCCTGACGGCACTCTGAACATCATTTTGAATTAGAGCAGCGAAAAGAAGCATGTTGAACCAGCACCCGAATTCATTAAGGTGGCACGATTAAAACCAGAGAAAACAAAAACCGTTTTAACGGTTTTCCCTCTGCAAACACCAGGAGTCGCATTAGCGACGATATGTCTATAGCACCTCGTAAACAAAACAGAACAGAGTCCTGTAAGGACGGCATCTAATAATTTCCGTTGAAGGAAGTAATTATATATGAATCCCTTACAATTATTTCCCTCCGTTTTTTAATACTTACGATTTAACGCTTTTAATATCAAAACAAGGATCAACGAACAACGATATTTGACGGAACAGAGATTTGTCAGCTTAATTTACTCGATCAACCATTCCTTAAAAATCGAAAATCGTTAATTTGGGTTCGTAGCTCGACTTATAAATTCCTGATCCGCATTGAAAAATCCTCATTATAGAACACGGATTAAACAGATGAAACGGATATACACGAATCTATTTTTCAAAAATCATAAATCGTTAATCTGCAATACATTTTTTAAATTCTATTCATTTCGCAATCAATTGTTGACTTTTTTGTGAAAAATATTACATTAATGATAGCAGGTTTTTTGAAAATCATAAAGGTAACTGGTTGTGGTGGATACGGATTATTTTATTAGTTTTAAAGTATAATTTATGTATCCATTCAATAATTGATGGTGTGCATCAAAGCTTTCGGATTCTC
>CAZCJL010000148.1:0-15665 GCA_964498785.1 uncultured Cytophagia bacterium
TAGCCAGCATTCCTTGAAAATGTATATTCTTTATTGAAATGAAAATCAGTGTTAATGCAAACCCAATCTTTGCCCAGGGACATGTCGATCCACCCTATCTTCAAATTCAATCCACAGAAAACCCCATCACAATTGATGGCAAACTTGATGAAACCGATTGGCAGCGCCGTTTTGATCATCTGATTTTCAGAATGGATGTTGTGCCCGGTGACGTTGAGTATGGTGTAACAGATGGTGAACTGGTCAAAGGACCGTACACTGATACCACTACCACTATTGTTAAAATTATGCACCATGGTCTTGACCTGTACATTGCACTACAATCGGATGATCAATCCGTTGGTAAATTTGGCGACAGTTGGGAAGGCGATGGATTGTTTATGAAGATCAAAGATGCCGGCGGAATTGATGTAGAATATAAACTCTACTTTAATCAGGGTGGAGCTGATCCGGATATCGTTTATGAAGAGCCTGGTTTGTACCCAAGCTCCGGATCCGGCGCAGCGATAAAACATCCGTCTACAGTTGTAAACGATACCACACAGGTTGATTCCGGTTATACCGCAGAACTCGTCATCCATCTCGATCAACTGGGATATTCCGATCCGTATGCCGAAGTGCCAGTGTTGCTCAATATTTTCGATGCGGATGGATATCATGATGGCATGACCGCGTGGGGAGATTTGGGGTCATTTTATAAATCATGGTGGGGCAGTCAATGGGGTCCGGATATGCGAATGCTGCGTTTAGCTGATCCGCCCTCAAAAATTGCGATCAGCACCGAAACAGATATTGTGCTCGACGGTCAGTTAAACGAAGATTTCTGGGCCGGCGCCGACTATCTCGTTGTCCGGAAAGGTTCTCATTCCGGTACAGGTGGTTATTATATGCAATGGGGCGATACACTGAATTCTTATACAGATCAAAGTGCGGCGACGATAAAATTTGCACACAAAGGCACTGATTTGTATATCGGTGTGGAATCAAACGATGCATCTGTTTGTAAATGGTCTCCTGGTTGGGAAGCCGACGGTTTGTTCCTGTGGATGACTTACAAAGATGTGATCCCGACTCTGGCGGAACGGCTTGAACTCAAGGCAATGTATTTCTCCGGAACCGAAGGAGATGGTATCTCATTTGAAACAAATGCCAACGTACCGACAGGTGCGGCAGAAGGGGTTTCTTATGAACCCGAAGGAACAGTTACGCACACGGAAACCAATGGCGCAGATTCCGGTTATTCGCTCGAAGTGGTTGTGCATACCGATATGTTCGGGTATAGCGACGGTGACAATGTTAAATTAAGCGCTGTTATCTGGGATTTGGATTACGCTTCGGCAGATGCTTATGACCAATCTGTTGCCGATTACGCACCAAATTGGTGGGGCAGCCAATGGGTCGATGCTAATTTTGAAAAATACTACATGTACCGCGAGGTTGAGCTCTCCGATAAGACCAGCATCGGAACGCCACAAATCACTGTCGAACCACTGTCCGTTGATTTCGGAGAAGTTGCCGAAGAAATGCAAGCAAGTCATAATGTGAAAGTATCCAATCCCGGCAACGGAACACTGGAAGTCCAGGATATCTCCGTTGATAACGACGCTTTTTCCGTTGATAAAGCAGTGTTCAATGTAGTCCCCGGCGGCGAAGCCAATGTGAAGGTGACTTTCGCTCCACTGGCCATTCAAAGCTACAGCGGAATAATGACCATATCAAGTAACGCGGGCGATGTTGACGTCACTCTTACCGGTGAAGGCGTTGAAGGCGGCGAAGAACCGAAACCCGGCCACAGCGATCCACCCTATCTGCTGGTTCAATCTGTTGAAAAAGAAATCACGGTCGATGGTGTGCTCGATGAAACTGACTGGAAACGCCGCTTCGACCACCTTATTTTCCGGGCTGATTTTACACCTGGTGACGTGGAATATGGCGTGACCGGTGGCGTTGAAGTTCAGGGACCCTATCAGGACACGACAACGACAATCGTCAAAGTGCTTCGGGATGGACTTGATCTTTATATCTCACTCCAGTCTGACGACCAGTCCGTTTGTAAGTTCAACGGAAGTTGGGAAGGCGATGGCCTGTTCATGAAAATCGCCGATGCCGGTGGCTCACAGGTCGAGTACAAGCTGTATTTCAATCATGACGGCGTCGATCCGGATATCCATTTTGAATACCCTGCGCTTTATCCCACATCCGGCGAAGGTGCGGCTCAAAAACATCCGTCGACTATTGTGAATGACAACACTGCTCCGGATTCCGGTTATACAGCAGAAATGGTCATTCATCTGGATCAGTTGGGATATACCGATCCGTATAGTGATGTACCGGTGCTGTTTAACATTTTCGATCCTGATGGCTACGTAGGTGGAGATGGCTGGGATGCAGGCGCTTTTTACAAATCCTGGTGGGGCAGCGAATGGGGTCCTGACACACGTATTCTACGCCTCGGTGATCCGCGGGTTCGTGATGCAATTAAAACAACAGACGCCATGACGCTGGATGGTCAACTGAACGAACCCTTCTGGGCTAAAGCCGAGCATGTTGTGATCGGCAAAGGTTCACATTTGGGCACAGGCGGCTATTACATGCAATGGGGTAATCCGCTGAATTCCTATACAGACGCCAATATGACCACTGTGCGATTTGCTCATAACGGAACTGATCTTTACATTGGCGTCGAATCAAATGATGCTTCAGTTTGTAAATGGTCTCCGGGCTGGGAAGCCGACGGCCTCTTTTTATGGATGACTTATAAAGATGTGATCCCTGGTCCTGGTGAACGACTTGAAATTAAGGCCATGTATTTTACCGGCAACGAAGGCGATGGGATTTCTTTTGAGACAAACGCCAATGTTCCCGCAGGCGGCGCTGGAGGTGCATCTTTTGAGCCCGAGGGAACCGTGACACATACGGAATCCAATGGGGCTGATGCCGGTTACTCCCTCGAAGTGGTTGTTCACACTGATATGTTCGGTTATGTGGATGGCGATACTGTTAAACTAAGCGCTGTTATTTGGGATATGGATTATGCATCCGCAGATGTGTACGATCCGGATGTTGCTGATTATGCTCCCAACTGGTGGGGCACACAATGGGTCGACCCCAATTTCGAAAAATATGATATGTATCGCGCCGTTTACCTGTCCGATAAAACTGAGGTCAGTGTCAAAAACGAACAACCGGTTGTTGTCGCCGCAGATTTTCGACTGGAACAGAATTATCCGAATCCGTTTAATCCGACTACAACTATCCAATATCGGTTACCGGAAACTGCGAACATCAAAGTTGAAATCTATAATGTTTTGGGACGTAAACTACGCACACTGGTCAGTAAAAAACAATCTGCCGGAACGCACTCGGTTGTATGGGACGGCCGAGATGATACCGGAAAACTCGTTGGCAACGGCGTCTATTTCTACAAATTATCATCCGGCAAATTCAACCAGACACGCAAAATGATTTTGATGAAATAAGGAAAGCAGACGGGGCATCCGAATTTCGGATGCCTCGTTGAACGAACACAGATAATGCGGATTACACTGATTTACACGTTTTATTGATAGCTAATCCGTTCAGATCCTTGTTATCTTTGTAATCTGCCTTCTATAAAAGGCAATTAAACTTTTCTGAAAGACCTCTTGGCAATTATTTTATATAATTTAAGAATGAATGGTTATAACATGAAACTATTCAAAATTTTTGTATTATCAATTTTCTGCCTGCTCGTACTTTCAAATGCGACATTTTCAGGGCAAACAGGAAAAATAGTGGGCACGGTAACAGACAAATCCACAGGTGATCCGCTTCCTGCCGTGAACGTTATACTGGAGGGAACTTACACCGGAGCGGCTACGGATATGGAAGGCGACTATCTCATTTTTAATATGCCTCCCGGCACATACATTGTCCAGGCTTCGATGATGGGTTATAAACAAACCCGTATTTCCAACGTCAAAGTATCTGTGGACCAAACAACGCGTGTTGATATTCAATTAGAGCCTACTGTTATTGACATTGGTGAATCGGTAACAGTGATTGCGGAACAGCCGATCGTTCAAAAAGATTTGACGTCCACTTCTTACTCGGTCTCTTCCCGGGAAATCCAGGCAATGCCGGTAGAGTCGTTCGAAGAGATTTTGCAGCTTCAGGCAGGAATTATCCAGGATTCACAGGGAGAACTTCACATTCGCGGGGGCCGCGCCAGTGAAATTTCCTACCTGGTAGATGGTGTGTCAATCTCTGATCCCTACTCCGGCAAAATGGCCGTGAATATCGATCAGGGAACAATCCAGGAGCTAAAAGTTATCAGCGGTACTTTTAACGCAGAGTATGGACAGGTAATGTCCGGGATTGTGGAAATTATCACCAAAGACCCGGAAAATAAATTCAAAGCTGGAGTCAGTTTTTATTCCGGTGATTATATTAGTACACATGATCGTCTTTTTTTTAATATTAGTGATATAAATCCAACAGCGATTCACAATGCCCAACTCTATTTGACCGGACCGGCGCCGTTTACTGATAATAAACTTAGCTATTATGTCTCGGTCCGGCGTTATTATAATGAGGGCTGGCTATACGGAATCCATCGTTATAATCCCTCGGATTCATCCAATTTTCAAACGCCACAATCTATTTATACGGAACAAACCGGCGATGACGATCCGGTTCCGATGAACGATAATTCCCAATATTTTGCCAATGCAAAACTGGTTTATAAATTTTCGCCATCGTTCAAAATAAGCTATAATTTTCTCGGAGATTTATCTGAGCGCAGACATTACAACCACCTGTATAAATATAATCCCGAGGGCGATGTAATGGATTATCAACATGGTTACACCAATATTTTAAATGTGAACCATACGCTGTCACCAAACACCTTTTATACGATGAAATTATCACGGTACTACGCCAATTTCGAATCCTATCTCTATGAAGATCCCCATGATCAGCGCTATGTCAACCCCGTGATTCTGCGAAACAGAGAGGATGATTTCAGCTTTCTGACCGGCGGCACAAATATGAATCACTATTACCGCAGCACAACTGTCAATGTTGCTAAATTTGATTTGACGTCACAATTCACCAAATTACATCAAATCAAAGCCGGTATCGAATACACGCAAAACAGAATTCACGTCCGTTCCCGGGCTGCCTATTACAAAGGAATGGAAAACGGCGGAATTTTTAATGCTGATTATTTTTTCAATAAAGGAGAATTTACGCACGATCCCATTGAATTCGCAGCTTATCTGCAAGACAAAGTCGAATTGAAAAATATGACGCTGAACATTGGCTTACGATATGACTATTTCTATTCACAGGGCAAAATACCCAATGATTTCAAAGATCCCGGCAATACATATCGTGATGATCCGGCAGGCTATCACGATCCCGAAGTGAAGCATCAAATGAGTCCGAGAATCGGTATCGCTTTTCCGATTACGGATAAAGGTGTGTTTCATACATCTTATGGCCATTTTTTCCAGATTCCGCCGTTCGAATATTTATACACGAATCCCCGTTTTGCTGTGGCTCCCGGAGGTGTGCGCACTCTGATCGGGAATGCCAACCTCAATCCGCAGTCTACTGTCATTTACGAAGTGGGTTTCCAACAGGAATTACTGGGGCAGATTGGCGTCGATATCACCGGATTTTACAAAGATGCCCGGGATCTACTTGGATCAAATATTTACGACACGTATCGTTCTGGTTATCAGTATGCGCGCTATGAAAACCGGGATTACGGAAATATCCGGGGGATTACGCTGGCAATTAATAAACGTTCAACGCAATCAGATTATTTGACGGTTTCGCTGGATTATACTTTTCAAGTGGCTGAAGGAAATGCATCTGATCCGAAACAGGCGTATTATAATAATCAGGATTATCCGCCGAAGAAAAGCAATATTCAGGTCGTTCCGCTCGATTGGGACCAGCGGCATACGGTCAATATATCCGTATCTTATCATAATCCGAAAATTATCGGTATCGGTTTGATCGGGCAATTTCAAAGCGGATTACCGTACACGCCGCAAATTCAAACCAAAGAAACCACATTTGAGAATAGCGGACGCAAACCATTCAATTACAACATTGACTTGCGGATGTCCCGACAATTTTCAATTATGAGTATGCAATATAATCTATTCCTGAAAGTATATAACTTATTCGACCGCAAAAATGAGATCGGAGTTTTTACGGATACCGGACGCGCGGGCTACTCGTTACAAAGCCAGTTTCTGGCAGAGCGCCGGGCTTACGTCAACACCCTGGATGAATGGTTGAAGCGCCCCGATTTTTACAGTGAGCCGCGGAAAGTGGTGATCGGTTTGGAAATTGAATTTTAATTTATCGCCGATTTAACAGGAGTTATTCCATGAAGTGTTATAAACGAACAATCATACTTTTATTAAGCGCGATGATACTTCCTGTCTACGCACAAATAGAAGTGCCGCAACATTTGCGCGGCAGTCCTGCCTACCGCAAACAGGGAATTCATAACGGGAATCTTGTGGAAACATTGTTTTATAATTTTGGAGAAGTTGCCTGGTGGGGCCAAATGCCTTCCGGCGTCTGGCCAAAGGGCAGCGGACATTCCTACATGGACGGCATCACACCGCTGGTAGTTACAGAAATCGAAAATAATAACGGCGAAATCAATCACGTTTGTGCAGCAGGATATCGCGAATTAATGCCAGTCTCGCCAGATGGAGTCGACTTGGGATGGCAACCACGACCGGGATACGCCAATCCGAACCAGGATAAAATCGCGATGAGCGATAACCCCAATTCCTGGCCCACACAATGGGCCGATAAGGACGCCAGTTGGAGCGGTTTCTGGAACGGCTATTTTGGCAAACGCACAAATGCAGATCAGGAAAGCTATTTTGTAATGGATGATAATGTCAATGACCGGTTCGATTTTTACCCCGACTCCACAGATCATACCCGCCGCGGATTGGGACTGAGCGTTGGGGTGCGCGGGTTTCAGTGGTCAAATATGTTAGCAGAAGATTTAATTTTCTGGCATTATGATATTACCAATGAAGGAACCACGCTCTATCCTAAAATGATTTTCGGGATGTATGTAGATGTGGGAGTCGGCGGCCAAATGGATTCTAATGATGATAATGCGTCGTTTGATCTCGCGGATGACATTACCTATTCCTGGGACTCCAACAAACTGGGCGAAGGTGGTTGGGGACCCACAGGCTATTGTGGTTATGCATTTTTAGAAAGCCCGGGAAATCCGTTCAATGGCATCGACGATGATGGCGATGGTGAAGAGGGCAGCCCGGTGATTACTGAAAATATGCTGTTAGGAGAAATACCAGAAAACGGCATAGACGACAATGGCAACGGTCTTATCGATGAAGCGGAATTACATTTGGGATTTAAATATGCAGATGGCATCGATAATAACGGCGACGGCAGAATTGATGAAATGATCGACGAAAGCCGCAATGATGGCATTGACAACGATCTGGATTGGGATCCGGAATATGACGATGTCGGCGCTGATGGACTTGCTGGCACCGGCGACGTTGGAGAAGGCGATGGAATTCCTACTCCCGGCGAGCCAAATTTCGACGCCACTGATAAAGACGAATCCGATCAAATCGGTTTAACAGCATTCGATGTGTTCTATATCGGAACCGGCGTTGCTTTCTATAAAGATAATGAGATTTGGAATCGCGTGTCATACAGTCATTTTGACACACAATTGCAGAACGGAAACATTGCGTTTCTCTACGGTTCGGGGCTGTTCCCGCTGTATCCGGGACAAACAGAACGCTTTTCCGTCTGCCTCGTTTTTGGGGAAAATTTCGAGGACATACGGCGCAACAAACAAACAGTGCAAGATATTTACAATAATAATTACAATTTCGCCCGTCCACCGGACAAGCCAAAAGTCTGGGCAGTCGCCGGTGACGAGAAAGTCACATTATATTGGGATGATAACGCTGAGAAAAGTTATGATCCGTTTTCCGATCCGCCTTATGATTTTGAAGGTTATAAGATTTACAAAAGCACCGATCCTGCATTCCTTGACGCCCGTACCATTACGAACGCGTTCGGAGAAAAAACCGTATTAAAACCCGTCGCACAATTCGACATTCGCAACGATGTATCTGATTTTTTCCCACTGGATTATCAGGGTGTTAAGCTTTATATGGGTGATAACAAGGGTTTACAGCATTCGTGGACCGACAGCTCGGTGATGAACGGCAAAACCTATTATTACGCCGTAGTTTCGTATGATCGCGGGGATGCTTCTTTAAATATGTATCCTTCGGAAAGCAAGCCCGCCATTGTCCGTGATATTAACGGAAATGTCCGGCTCGATGTAAATACCGTCGAAGTAACGCCACAGACACCGGCAGCCGGATATGAAGAAGGCGGACTCAACAATCCGGTGGAACACATTTCCGGTTTCGCCACCGGCAATGTCTGGATCGATATTCTCAATCCAATGGAAGTGCCGGACAATCGCACCTATCAGGTCACATTTGATGATACAACGCACCCTGACAGCATTTATTACGATCTGATCGATGTAACCAATCCGCAATCGCCGGATACCATCATTAATGAATCGCCGTATGTTCGGGGAGAAGATTCCAATCCGATGTTTTCAGGAATGCGCTTGTTTGTGATGACAGACAGTGTCGAATGGGACGGCAGGAACTCTGGCTGGATCAAGGGTAACAGCAACATTCCGATCAATGTGGAACATCGCTCCCAATTTTCGACTCGCCGCTCGGGCTATCCTTCCAGCTATGAAATTCGATTCGGGGATCCGGATACCAGTTGGTGGTATGTTCCCCGGGCGCTGGTTAATTTTTCGGTGTGGGATATTTATGAAGATAAGAAAATGCTGTTCGCGCTTGAGGAACCGTACGCTGCCATGCGTGACAGCAGTATTTCCGCAGGGCGCGCGGATTCTACCGAGTATGTTCGTATTATCATCCGTGAAGGAAACATCCCGCGGGAAGTGTGGCGCGTCAATTTTCTCGCGCCATATAATAATGCGGAACCAATTTTACCAGAACCCGGAGATGTGTTACGCATCCAAATTAAAACACCGTTTCGCAGCGGAGACGTCTACCAATTTACAACCAAAGCGGCACGGGAAAATCGCGAATTGGCACAGACCAGTCTTGATGAAATTGCGGTTGTCCCCAATCCTTATGTTGTCGCAGCTCGATGGGAACCGCCGAGGTTATTGGCGACAGGACGCGGAGAACGGCGCATCTTTTTCATCCATCTTCCATTAAAATGTACCATCCGTATTTACACAATGAGCGGCGATCATGTTAAAACATTGGAACATGATTCCACACTGCTTGACGGAGCGAAATCATGGGATCTGACAACAAAAGATGGATTGGATATCGCAGCAGGTGTTTATATCTATCACGTGGATGCACCCGGTATTGGCGAAAAGATCGGTCGATTTGCATTAATCAAATAGCGTGACAATTTAAAAGGTTTGATTAACATGAAAAAATTTTATATATTTGCAGCCTCGGTTATTTTAATCCTTTATGCGCAGAATCCTGTTTATGCAAAATTGAAAAAAAGCGGAACCACATCGGCGCAGTTTTTGAAAATTCAGATCGGTGCGCGGGCAATCGGCATGGGCGGTGCTTATGTTGCGCTAACGAATGATGCATCTGCAATGTACTGGAATCCGGCCGGGTTGGCGCGAATAGATGGGGTCGGCTCTGTCAATTTTTCTTACAATGACTGGCTGGCTGAAACCAAACTCAATTACGCCGCAGTCGGAATTAAGGCAGGAGATATCGGATCGTTTGGTCTGTGCTTTACTGCCCTGTCCATGCCAGACATGAAAGTGCGTGACGAATTTTATCCGGAGGGAACCGGAGAATTTTTCAGCGCCGGCGATATTGCGCTCGGAGTAACGTATGCCCGCAGTCTCACAGATCGATTCAGCATCGGATTTACCGGGAAATATATCCGGCAGCAAATCTGGCACATGACAGCATCCACTATTGCCGCGGATATTGGCATTCTGTTCCGTACGGATTTTGATTGGCTCGTTATTGGCGTGAGTGTGTCCAATTTTGGCCCCAAACTACAGTACACCGGTAAAGATGTATTCATCAATTATGATTTTAATCCGGATGAATGGGGCGACAGTGAAAACATCTTTGCCAACCTGCAAACAGATAAATGGGATCTGCCGCTGTTATTCCGGTTCGGACTCGCAATGGAACTCATAAATCGAGAATACAACCAATTAACTGCAACACTCGAAGCAAGACATCCCAATGATAATACGGAAAGTTTGAGCATGGGCTTAGAATACGGCTTTATGCGCCGCTTTTTCCTGAGAGGCGGGTATCAGGCCCTGTTTGAAGCAGATTCGGAAAAAGGACCAACGTTTGGACTGGGAGTGATGTATTACATTACGCCATCGTTACCTTTGTTTTTTGATTATGCGTACGCTGACTGGGGACGGCTAAATAACAGCCACCGTTTTTCGGTGGGAATTAATTTTTAATATTTTTTTGATTTATGGAGTTGGATGTATCAGAAGTACTTTAAATCAACAAAGAACACGAAAGTCACGACGATCGCCCCCTAAAAAACTTCGTGCACTTCGTGATCTTCGTGGTTCATAAATTTCTTAATTTTTGATACAGCCTCAGGAGTTGTCAAAATCAATTTACTCTATATCCCTCAAAAATAAGCAAATAATATTCTTTTACACGAACTGACAACCACTGGACATACACATGAAATTTCAAACAAAATACGGATACTTTACAGATAATGGACGTGAATTCGTTATTACAAATTATCACACCCCCCGGCCATGGATAAATGTCATTTCCAATGGTAATTACGGGCTAACTGTATCGCAGCTTAATGGCGGATTTAGCTGGATTGGGCATTCCAATTTTAATCGCCTCACCCGTTGGAATCAGGATTTAATTCTGGATAACTGGGGAAAATATATTTATCTGCGGGATGATGACACTGCTGAATTCTGGAGTCCGACAATTCAGCCGGTGCAAAACGACCTGCAGGCATATCAGTGCCGGCATGGAATCGGGTACACAAAATTTTATTCACTTTACAATGAAATCGAAACACATCTCCGAATCTTTGTCCCGTTTGACATGGATTTGGAAATCTGGACACTGACATTAAAAAATACGGGGTCCCAAAACCGGCGGATCAGCATTTTTACCTATTTTGAATGGTGTCTTGGTGCAGCGCCCGATAATCACCGTGAGTTTCATAAAGCTTTCATTGAAACAGAATTTGATACTGAGCATCAAATTCTGCTGGCTAAAAAACGGCTCTGGGAAATTCCGACCAACAGAGGTCACTGGAATGCACATTGGGATTTTGTGGCCTACTTTGGCTGCAACGAACCAGTCGATGGATTTGAGGGCGATAAGCAAGCCTTTATTGGTAGTTATAATAATTTGCAGCAACCACACGCATTAAAAACCGGATCGCTTACTAAAAATTGTGGCAAGTGGAACGATTCCATTGCTTCCTTTCATAAATGCATTGCATTGAATCCACTCGAAGAAAAAACCGTGCATTTCTACCTTGGCGCTGAAAAAAACGAACACGATATTATCGCCAGGACCACTAATTTACAAACGAACGATGATATTGAAGGCACGTTTTCTCAGATGGGCGAACGCTGGGATCAGTATCTGAATGGTACAACAGTTAAAACACCGGACGATGCAGTAAATTTAATGGCAAACGTCTGGTTGAAATACCAGGCAATTTCGGGCCGGATTTGGGGACGGGCTGCTTTCTATCAACAAAGCGGGGCTTACGGCTTTCGGGATCAGCTTCAAGACAGTCAGGTTTTTCTGTATAATCAGCCGCAACTAACGAAGAAGCAAATAATGCTTCACGCGAAACATCAGTTTAAGGAAGGAAAAGTGCTGCACTGGTGGCATCCGATCACAGAACAGGGAATTGACGCGAACATGAGCGATGATTTGCTCTGGCTGCCATTCATCACAATTCAATATCTGAAAGAAACAGCAGATTGGGATGTGCTGAAAGAAACCATACCATTTTACGATGACGCAACTCCGGCATCTTTATTAACACATTGCACACAAGCAATCGACTGGTCGCTGGAGCATTTCAGCAAACGAGGACTGCCCCTCATTCTGGCTGGTGACTGGAACGATGGATTGAGCGCGGTCGGATTGGAGGGGAAAGGTGAGTCTGTGTGGCTCGGACAATTCCTATTTATTATTTTGAAAGAATTTGTTTTTATTTTGAATCACCTGGGCGAACAAGAAATGGCTCGACGTTATAATGAACGAACCGATTTGCTGAAAAATGCGGTTAATGAGTATGGCTGGGACGGCGAATGGTTCTGGCGGGCGTCAAAAGATAGTGGTAAATTGATCGGAAGCCACAAAAACGTCAGCGGTAAAATTTTTCTGAACGCGCAAACCTGGGCTGTTATTTCCGGGATCACGACTCCTGAACGGATGCAGCAGTCAATGAAATCGGTTGAAGCCCGGTTGGAAGGGAAAAATGGTCCGTTGCTGTTGCAGCCGGCTTATTTCAAACCGGATTTTTATATCGGATATTTATCGCGTTACGCGCCAGGCGCCAGAGAGAACGGCGGCGTTTACACACATGCAGCTACATGGGCGATCTGGGCTGAATGCCTGCTAAAGCGTTCCACAGCCGCTTACCGTATCTTCAAAAAAATTTGTCCGATTTACAATGGTATGAAACCGGATAAATACTTCGCCGAGCCCTATGTCACGCCAGGTAATATCGACGGTCCCGATTCGCCGCATTACGGACGCGGTGGCTGGAGTTGGTACACAGGATCTGCAACATGGCTGTTCCGAGTGATAATCGACCACCTGATGGGAATCCGTGCAGATTACGCAGGACTCGTCATCGACCCCTGCCTGCCGCCGGAATGGAATGAGGTGAAAGTGATCCGTCTGTTCCGCAGTTGCACTTATCATATCACGATTCACAAATCCACAGAACATAAAATACTTGTGGATGGCACGTCTATTTCAGGGAACTGCATTCCGCCGGCAAAAGACAAGGATCATGTGGAGGTGGTTGTTGAGACAGCAGACATGAGAAGTGTTACATGAGATGTCAGTTGATAGATTTCGGAAATCTATTCAATTTTTTAACGGCTCACTTTTGACATCTAACGATCAAAAAAGTAATTGTCAACCAAATATAAAAACAAAGGAGAAAAATCAATGAAAAAATTGTTACTGATGATCATGTTTTTTAACATGGTTTTATACAGCAGCACTCTGGATGATGTCATTTTTTTCAGCGACAGTCCGGATGGTGATAATTTATACGATTCTTCCTGGGGATATCGTACAGCCCCCAGTCTTCTGGAATTAGCAGGAGCCAATGATAAATTTCCTGTGGATGCAAAACACCCATATCAGGGAGCGCACAGTCTGCGATTGCACTGGACATCCAAAAGCGGCGGCGATTGGGGACTTGCGGTTGCTTCACCAGGATGGCGTCCCCATGATTTTACGCAATACGACAGCATCAGCTATTGGATAAACGGTCCGGCGGCAATCGATCAGTCAGGGCTGCCGGATTTGGCTGTCGAAGATTTGAGCAATAAAAAAAGTACACGCGTCTGGTTGGGCGACCACTTCAACGGTGTGGATGATGACTCCACCACCTGGCAACATGTTATGATCCCCATCGATGCTTTTGAACCTGGTGGCGATAACTGCGATTTCAGCAGAATTAAAACCATTTTTCATTTTCAGAAAGCTGCGGACGATGTTGAGCACATCGCATGGATTGATGAAATTCGCTTGATACAGGCAGGAGGCACCGGGCCGTCGCTAATGGATATTCCGCAAAACGTTATTGCTTCTGGGCACGATAGCCGCATCGATCTGCGATGGGAGTACGATCCCAATCCCGATCTGATTGGCTATTTCATCTATCGCTCAGACACCCGGGACGGGCAGTACACGAAACTAAATCCATCGATCCATGAAATTCATCTGTACAGCGATTTTTTCGGTGCAAACGACCAGACCTATTTTTATTACGTGACCGCAGCCAACCGCGATTACGTTGAATCCGATCCGTCGGACACGGTTTCTGCTACTTCATACCAAATGACAGAAGAGGAACTGCTCACCAGCGTACAGGAAGCAACTTTTCGCTATTTTTACGATTATGGGCATCCGGAAAGCGGACTTAGCCGGGAAATCAGCGGCTCCGGAGATGTATGCACAAGCGGTGGTACCGGATTCGGTTTGATGACTATCGCCGTGGGCGTTGAACGGGGATTTGTCAACCGCGACTCTGCCGCTGTTCGCGTTTTGAAAATACTTCGTTTTCTTGAAGATGATGCGGAAAAATTTCACGGCGCCTGGTCTCACTGGATCAATGGCACAACCGGTGAGGCAATTCCATTCAGCACGTATGATGATGGCGGCGATTTGGTGGAGACGGCCTATCTGGTGCAGGGCTTGCTTACGGTTCGCCAGTATTTTGATTTGAGCAATGAGGTAGAGACGGAAATTCGCACCCGGGCGACACGCATGTGGGAAGGTGTGGAATGGGACTGGTACCGCCGCACTGAAAACGGACTCGTTCTGTTCTGGCACTGGTCTCCGAATCACGAATGGCGGATGAATATGCCTATTCGCGGATTTAATGAAACAATGATCACCTATCTGCTGGCTATTGCCTCGCCAACACATCCGGTGCCATCGGAGCTGTATCATCAGGGCTGGGCCGGAACACCGCAATATATTAATGGAGATTCGTTTTACGGAATTCCGATATTTGTCGGTCCTGATTATGGCGGTCCGCTGTTTTTCACCCACTATTCATTTTTAGGATTTGATCCCCGGAACAAGGCAGACGTCTACTGCAATTATTTTGAGAATAACCGCAATATCAGCCTGATCCATCGGGAATACTGCATCCGCAATCCGTACAGCCACGCAGGTTATGATTCTCTTGTATGGGGTTTGACGGCCAGCTACAATCCCTGGGGCTATGCCGCACAAGAGCCGGTGAATCGCGATAACGGCACCATCACACCAACTGCCGCCATCAGTGCGATGCCGTATACTCCGGAAGAATCCATCGCTACTTTGAAACATTTTTACGATACTTACGGCCCTGATTTATGGGGTGCGCTCGGTTTTCGCGATGCATTCAACCTCGATGAAAACTGGTTCGCCCAAATTTACGTGGCTATTGACCAGGGAACCATCGTCCCGATGATCGAAAACTATCGTAGCGGACTTTGCTGGGATTTATTTATGTCGAATTCTGAGATTCAGCCCATGCTCGATGCAATCGGTTTTAAACCAACCCGCGTGGAATATGAAACTTCCGCAACTCCCCAAAATTATACACTGCATCAAAACTATCCCAATCCGTTCAATGCCCGAACATTAATCACGTTTAAATTGGCAAAAAGCGCAGAAACAACGCTGGAAATTTACAATATTCTCGGCGAAAAAATCGATACCATCTATCGGAAAAAGCCGATGCCAGAAGGGACGCATCAGGTTACCATAAATGCAAACGATTATCCGTCGGGTCTGTATATGTATCGCCTGCGCTCTGCTAATTTCGATGCAGTAAGAAAAATGTTG
>CAZCJL010000149.1:0-15354 GCA_964498785.1 uncultured Cytophagia bacterium
TTTACAAAAAAATCAAACTTATGATACAGCTCCACGAGAAATTACCAACTTTGGGGAATTGCTCCCTTTGAACTACGTAACATACCTTTTAAGTCTATGAAAAAATAACACAAAATTTGATAAAAATCAAGTGGATTTTCATGAATCCTAATTTACAAATGTTTAATAATAAAAAGCTTGATTTTTAAAACAAAATTGTTTAGATTTAAGAATTGATAATTTTTATGATAGTTAACCCTTCTGATCTGGAAGCCTTGTCGATTTAACCTGCAAGTTGTAAAATATGTTATCGTTTAAGAAAATTAGAATGATCACAAATCATGTTAGAAAATTAATGAAATGTCATTGTTTAGTATTTCCCGAATATAATGCAATGGCTTTTTATTTTTATTTGAAAGATAATTAAATTTGGAGGTTATTCATGTACGCTGTGATAATGGCAGGTGGAGAAGGAACAAGATTTTGGCCCCGGAGTCGGTACAAACATCCCAAACAATTGCTGCAGATCATTGATGAAAAAACGATGCTTCAAAGCACGGTGGAAAGATTAGAGACAGTGGTTGACAAAAAGCAAACCTATATTGTCTCCACATCGGTTATAAAAGATGAGATAAACAGACAATTACCTTTTTTGGCGCCGGAAAATTTAATTATTGAGCCCAGGGGGAAAAATACAGCACCGTGTATTGGGTTGGCGGCAATCATCGTAAAGAATATGGATCCTGATGCAGTAATAGCGGTTCTACCAGCAGACCATCACATCAGAGAAGTAAATAAATTTCGACAGATTTTAAAAGCAGCGGAAAAAGTGGCGCAAGCGAAAGAGTGTCTTGTTACGATTGGTATCAATCCGACGTATCCTTCTACAGGATATGGATATATTCAATTTAACGGCGAAATCGAAAAAATTGATGATATCCCGGTGTATAAAGTGAAAACATTTGCCGAGAAACCAGATATAAATACTGCTCGCCGTTTTATGACAAGCGGAGATTTTTTGTGGAATAGTGGCATATTTGTATGGTCAGTTAATACGATTTTACACGAAATCGAAGAGTCCCTGCCGGAATTATATGACGGTCTGATAGAAATTGAAAAATCATTGGGAACAAAATCACAAGATGACATTATAAATAAAATATATTGTCAAATAAAAAGCATTTCAATTGATTACGGTGTAATGGAGCATGCACGGAACGTTGCTGTTTTGAAAGGCGATTTCGGTTGGAGCGATGTGGGAACATGGGAAGAAGTGTATCAGCTTGGCCAGAAAGATGAAAACGAAAACGTTGTGAAAACATCTCACTTCCTGAAAGATACCAGGGGATGTTTGATTGACACACCGGAAAAATTTGTGGCAGCTATTGGAGTTAACAATTTGATCGTTGTTGAAACAGAGGATGCGCTGTTAATTTGTAACCGAGATAATGCGCAAGATGTTAAAGAAGCTGTTGAAGCAATGAAACGAAAAAAATTAAATAAATATTTATAATTGCCATGAAACCACAAAATATTCTACAAAGTTTTGAAACCTTGATCCATAATCTCTCTATCGATCTACGTTATGAAAAAGGGGATTTCACTGGTGGGTTGTGTAAAGTCGGAAATAAAGAAGTTTTAATTGTTAACAATAAACTCCCGATAGAAGGCAAAATTAACGTAATGGCACGTGAGTTGAACAGGCTCAATCTAGAACAAATTTATATCCGACCTGCACTGAGAAATATTATTGAAGGAAAAAACGATTAAACTCAAACAAGGGATTTAGCTTTATGGAGACACAAGACCTTTTGAAGTATTTTGATGAAAATGTGTTTATAATGAAACTAAAATCGACGACGAAAGACGAGCTTCTCAAGGAATTTGTTGATCAATTCGTTAGTGTAAACTATTTGAAAAATAGCCAAATCGTTTTGGAGATGTTGCATCAGCGAGAAAGGCTTGGTAGTACCGGAATTGGAAAGGGTGTGGCGATTCCGCACGGAAGAACAACTTCTGCCTCCGACATTATGATTGCTTTCGGTAAATCAGAACAGGGTATTGAATACGAAGCAATAGACGGGAAACCGGTTCAACTCGTGTTCATGATTATCGCCCCCCCTCAGGACGAAAACAATATGTACCTTCCCATCCTCGGAAAAATGGTTGAAATCCTCAGCAAATCTAAAAACAGAAAAAAATTATTATCTATTGAAAATTTCGATGAATTTAAAGACTTTATTGAAAAGGAGTAATTGATTGATTAAAAAAGATTTAGAGCTTCTTGTTGCCCTCCAGGATTTGGATATGATGATCGAAGAGATATCTGAAGTGAAAAGATTAGGTTTTGAAGCTGAAAATGAAGATGATTTGAGGAAAGCTCGTGACGAACTCGTGTCCAAAATTAGTAAACCGCTTCTCTATACTTATGAACAGTTGAAAAGACGATATAAACGAGCCATTGTCCCGGTAAAAGAGGACAATACGTGTTTAGGTTGTTTTATTAAGCTTCCCACTTCCATCTCTGCAAAAGGGCGGGCTGATAGCGATGTAATGCGCTGTGAAGCGTGCGGACGTATTTTATACTGGTTATAACATTTCTATAAATGCTGCAATTTTTGTCTTTGTCTGTGCATCAAAAAAAATGCGGGAATCGGTCATATCTGCTTCAATGATGAGCCCAGGTTTCCCTGTTTTTTTTGTAACCAGTCGTTTCATGTCATATTGACCCAATGAGTATGGTTTACAACTACGGTTGGAGTGCATGATAAATCCATCAACGCTAAAATCATCCATCAGCCGAATAAAGTTTTTCGTCATCAGTTCCACGCCGCGGTTTAAATAAACATTCGTATACGTTTCCGCGAGACTATCCAGGGGGCTGGACAAATCTAACTTCCCAAACGCCCACGCAGTCGTATATGTATCAGCAACCAGATTTACCCCATACGAAGCAAATGTTTCTGACAGATTCCGCATTTCATACCAAATCGGAATATTATCCCAAAGCAATCGAAAACGTTCCTCTGATATTGCTCCCACACTCTGTGCGATTCGTTGTTCCAATTCTTCCTTTAATTCAAGATAAAAAGAGTTCATCTTTTGTGTTCCGCGCAAAGTCACAATTGGCGCCATATAAACGAATGCATCAAAACAGGTTATCGGTGCCGGACGATGCTGGTTCAGATAGAGGATGTCTTCCCAAAGCGTCATTCCTTCCTGAGCATGTTGCATCACCTGAGTTAACGTGGTCAATTTAAATTTCGTGCGGGTCTGTTTTTCCAGGAATAGGATAAAATCCTCTAACTGTGACTTTACATAATCAATTGTGTGCGGCTCAAGTTTGTGATGAATGTATGGGGTATCGATAATAAATAACGGTACGTTATAATAGCGGCTTTGAATCTGAAACCATTTCAGTACTGTTCCGCAAATATTGTTGCAGCATACAAGAAAATCCGGGCGAGGCAACCCGCCAATTGGGCTTTTGCCAGAGAGTGATGAGCCAATATCAGAGCGCATGTACGAACAGATATCTTGTGAATATCCCGCGCGTTCCGCAGTCTGGCATAGATCGACGGCCATTTTCGATGCCCCGCATATCGCGCCGTGATTTTCCGGATAAAAAGGTATCGCTTGCATCGCGTATATAAATTCAACCGGAGCGCCACTGGTGAGCCAGGCGATTTTCTTTCCGAACCAGCGCGCGTATTTGGCTTTCATGTAATACTGTTTCATTAATTTTTTATATGTTTTGATCGCATTTAATCGCGGTGCACGAGTAATGGTTGTTGACATCATGTTCTCCGGTTTTTTATCATCTCGGAAAATGCTTCCAATCTGCTCTTAATTTGACCCATGTTATACCCTGGTTTTTCTATCTCGATCAAAATTGACGGAATCCCGGCGCATTCCAGTGTTGATTTAAGATATGGATAATCAAAAAAATGTGGTTCACAAAATTTATGAAGATAAAAAATTACAGCCGACGCGTTGCTTTTTTGAACATCAGATACGATTTCATTCGCACGATCGATCCGGGAGTGATGTTTTGTCGGGCATGGGCGCTGTTCGGTCAAGCGTTCGGCGATCGCTTCGAGTGGGTGACGATTTGAATGAACACTTCGCTCAAAATAACGCTCGCCATTGCATAAATCATCTCCGGTTATAGTTATATTCAGTGCATCCAATAGTTGATAAAAATCAGGATCCGCACAGATCGATCCGGTAAGAAATACTTTAGACGTGTCGTTCGAATTCGGTGAATCTGCCTCGCTAAAATAACGGAGCATAGCTTCTAACAATGCATTGTAATTTTTCCGCTCCATGGCAGTAGATGCGATAATCGTGTCACTGATGTTGATATCCGGAATTAGTCCGGGTTTTTCACCTTTGATGTGATACAAGTTTTTCATCAACTGGCGAGTTGTTTCGTAACTGCGGATGCTTTCCTGCAAATCGCTGTCTGAAATTGATTTTCCTGAAAAATCTTCTAATCGTGTTTTGAGGCGCTGCAATTCTCTGATGAGATAGTCGCGAGATGCTTTTGAATCAAGTTTGCCGGGCATATTGAATGTGTCATGAAAAGCATATTGTGAATTCAGCTCCCATATATCTGACAGGCACTGGAGCGAATCGCAGGAATGCGAAAAAATAGCCCCTGCCAAATAATCCAGTTCTCCCACAATCATCCGGTCAAGGATGCTTTTCACGATATTGCAGCAATACGTTTGCAGGTGCGCATTTATTCGCGGGGATGGCTGCATTGTGCCCCAAATTCGTAACGGCAGAAAACCTGCAGCATGAACTAATTCCTCCGGAAAATAACGGCACATATTCGCAATGGCCTTTCTTCCGGTTTCCAGTGAATATTGTTCTGCGTACAAATATGGATCCCGTGCAATTATTTTAAATTGATCGATAATATCAGAATTCATGATTACTCTTCATACATCCGTTCGATTATATCCGAATATTTTGATTCCACAACTTTCCGTTTGATTTTTAGCGACGGAGTCATGTCGCCGTTTTCAATGGTGAATTCATGCGGCAGCAAAATGAATTTTTTGATCTGCTCGAAGCGAGCCATGTCATTCGTCAAGCGTTGAATATCTGATTCGACCATTTGATAAATAGCCGGATGGTTAATCAGATCGTCAATTGTGTTATATTGTATTTGTTTCGCATTGACCGAAATTTTCAATGCTTCAAAAGCCGGCACGATGAGTGCGGACAGGAATTTCCGTTTATCGCCGATAACCATCACCTGTTCAATATAGGGACTGGTGATGAGCAGGTTTTCGATAGACGCTGGCGTCACATTTTTGCCGCCCGATGTAACGATGATATTTTTCTTACGGTCTGTGATATGCAAATAGAGTTCATTATCCAGATGACCGATATCTCCGGTATGCAGCCAGCCGTCGGTGTCAATCGTTTCCGCTGTTGCCTCCGGATTTTTATAGTACCCTTTCATCACGTGAGGCCCTTTGGTGAGAATTTCACCATCGTCGGCTATTTTAACTTCTACTCCGGGAACCGCCTGTCCCACAGAACCGAATTTAAATTTACCCTCATGATTAACAGTAATCACCGGCGAAGTTTCGGTTAGTCCATAACCTTCAAGGATCAGGATACCAGCTTTGTAGAAGAATTCCGCGATCTCTTTGGAAAGCGGAGCCCCGCCCGAAACAAAGAAGCGCAATCGTCCTCCGATACGCTGATATAATTTACTAAAAACCAGTTTTGTTGCAAGATTGTATTTTCGCCGCAACATTCCAGATACGTTACCGGCTTTTGTTGCTTTAACATATTTATCGCCGGTATTAATCGCCCACCAAAAAATGCGCTTTTTTATAAATGAACCTGAATTCGCATTTTCAATTATCCGGGCATAAATTTTTTCAAACAAGCGGGGAACGGCTGTCATGACTGTGGGTTGGACTTCTGTTAGATTTCCGGCAACCTTTTCCACGCTTTCTGCATAATAGATAGTGGCACCAACAGCAAGCGCTGCATATTGCCCGGCCATCCGCTCGAAAGAGTGACAAAGGGGCAGGAACGATAGAAATATTTCCTGCTCATCGATGTGCAACACTGCAAGTCCGGCTTTTACATTGGACAGAAGATTTCCGTGACTCAGCATCACGCCTTTTGGCGCGCCGGTTGTCCCTGAGGTATAAATAATCCCACACAAATCTTTGGCCTGGATTTTTGCGACTGCTTTTTGATAGTATCCCGGATGTTCTTTCTCAAAATTTGCTCCTTTTTGAGATACGTTCTGAAAACTGAGTGTTTTGCCATCGATCGGCTGGCTTGAATCCATAAAAATGATTTTTTCTAATGAAGGAACATTGTCGAAAATTTCCAGAACTTTGTCAAGCAATTCCTGTTGCGATACGATGATTAACTTTGTTGCGGAATCATTCAAAATGTATTCTATCTGTTTGGGAGTCAGTGTCGGATACAACGGCACATTGATTGCACCCAACGACAAAATCCCCAAATCCGTGATTGGCCATTCCGGTCTGTTTTCTGATATTAACGCCACACGATCACCTCGTGTAATACCCATCGAGGCCAATCCCAGCGCAAACTCGCGTACGCGTTTGGAAAATTCTTTATAAGAAAATCCCTGATAAATGCCATCGTTTTTTTGAAAAAGAGCGTCTTTGGAGCCAAATTTATCAACTGTCTCCAGAAACATGGTCACCAGGTTTGTCGCCTGCATTTTTGTCACCTCCTCGAAAATTTAGGGTGTCGCTATAGTATGTTTTGTATTACCAGGAAGCACACGAAGTTCTCGAAGAAAAACAAACTGCCTTAAAAGTGAGTTCGATCTAAGCAATCTAACGCAATTTTAACCATGGATTGACAATGATAAGCACGGCCTATTTTTAATTCTCAAAAAAAAGCCGTGTTCGATCTCTGACAAAAAATTATTTTGTTTTTACTGGAAAAACATTCGTTAATTAAAAACATCTCTTATATCGAACTCAGGTTAAAATAATTGCTAATGCACATCCAATATTTTATTCGGATAATCTGTCATACTGCATTCTTCGCGATTTTCGTGGTTTTAATTTATTTGTTAAATAACTTACGACATTTAGTGGATGGATGAACCACATTAGCCTCGATTCATTCATACATCCGTTCGATCACATTTGCATATTTTTCTTCGACAACTTTACGCTTCACTTTTAATGATGGTGTGATTTCACCGGCTTCAATGCTCAATTCTTTGGGTAATAGAGCAAATTTTTTAATCTGTTCGAATCGCGCCAATTGAGATGTCATTTCCTGAATAATAGTTCCTATCATGGTATTAATTTTTTCGCTGGAAACCAGATCTTCCTGATTTTCATAACAGATACGATTTTCATTGGCATATTTTTTAAGTGCATCAAAGGATGGTACGATGAGTGCGGATAAAAATTTTCGCCGATCTCCGATAACCACAATCTGTTCGATATATGGATTTGAGATCAGCAGGTTTTCAATAGTCGCTGGCGTTACATTTTTACCGCCAGATGTCACAATGATATTTTTCTTGCGGTCGGTAATGCTTAAATATCCGTCTTCATCCAGTTGGCCAATATCACCGGTATGCAGCCAACTATCAGAATCGATCATTTCGGATGTTGCATCCGGATTTTTATAATACCCTTTCATCACATGAGGCCCGCGGGTTAAAATTTCTCCATCTTCGGATATTTTCACCTCCACGCCTGGCAGCGCCGGACCAACTGTGCCGAATTTGTTTTTTTCTTCCTTATTGACAGCAATCACCGGTGAGGTTTCTGTTAAACCATATCCTTCAAGAATCAGGATGCCGGCTTTATTAAAAAATTCAGCGATTTCCCGAACAAGAGGCGCTCCACCGGAAATGAAATAGCGCAATTTGCCTCCGACCTTTTCATGCAGTTTGCTGAAAACGAGCTTTGTCGCCAGCTTGTATCGGAATTTTAAAAATCCGGGTATCTTTCCCGCTTCCTGTGCTTTAACGTATTTCCCGCCGGTATTGATTGCCCACCAAAATATTTTTTTCTTTAGTGGGGTTCCGGCTTCTGCATTGGCTATTACGCCGGCATAGATTTTTTCAAACAAGCGGGGGACGCTGGTCATAATGGTTGGTTTAACTTCGCCTAAATTTTCAACGACCGTATCAACGTTTACCGCGTATGCAATCGTCGCACCGGCGCAAATCGGGATGTACAATCCGGCCATGCGTTCAAATGAATGGCATAATGGTAAAAAAGACAGAAAGGTGTCCTTTTCATTGATGTTAAGCACTTTTAAACCGGCCTGCACATTAGAAAGGATATTGTGATGAGTTAACATGACGCCTTTTGGCGCACCAGTAGTGCCTGACGTATAAATAATACCGCACAGATCATCTGGCTGAGTTTTTTGTACCGTCTCCCCATAATATTTCGGGTGTTGTTCTTCAAACTCAATTCCTGTTTTATAAATGTCATCAAACGGAATTAGAAAGTCTGCCTGAGCAGGAGTATTTTCCATGTAAATAATTTTTTCTAATCCAGGAAGATCGTCAAATATCGACAGAATTTTTTTCAGCAGTTCTTGTGTCGAAACAATAATCAGGCGAACGTCAGCATCATTTAGTATGTATCGAATTTGTTCCGGTGTAATAGTGGGATAAATTGGTACATTCGTTGCACCCAGTGACAGGATTCCCAAATCGGAAATCGGCCATTGAACTCTGTTTTCCGACATCAGTGCAACCCGGTCGCCGGCTTTTATGCCCAGTGAGGCCAGTCCCATCGCAAAATTCCTGACACGTTTGGCAAATTCTTCATAAGAAAAGCCTTTGTATTTATTGGCAACCTTTTCCATTAAAGCGATTTTCGAACCATGTTTGTGTGTCACATTTAGAAACATATCAACAAGTGTAGTTACTGCCATTTTCTTCTCCCTTAGATACAGAACACCCCGGCATTGTACCGGGGTGTTTCAAAATTAATCGTTTGTTTCTTCGTACATTTTATCAATCAGATCGGCATATTTTTCCGTGATAACTTTTCGTTTAATTTTTAGCGATGGCGTTATTTCACCATTTTTAATAGTAAATTCCTGCGGCAACAGTGTGTACCGTTTGATCTGTTCAAACCGGGCCAGGTCTGCGGACAGGCGCTGGATTTCCGTGCCAAGCAGGTTATAAATTTCTGCGGAATTGATCAGGCCTTCGCGGTCGCTGAAACTGATATTGTTGGATTGTGCGTAATTCTTAATTGAATCAAATGTTGGTACAATCAAGGCACTTAAGTATTTGCGTTTATCACCAATAACCATAACCTGCTCGATATAAGGGCTGGTAATCAACGCATTTTCAATGGTTGCTGGCGTCACGTTTTTGCCACCTGAGGTGACAATGATGTTTTTCTTACGGTCTGTAATCGCCAGGAATCCTGCTTCATCCAATATACCGATATCACCGGTGTGTAACCAGTTGTCATCATCTATTGCTTCGGCAGTTGCTTGCGGATTTTTATAATACCCTTTCATTACGTGAGGCCCGCGGGTGAGAATTTCGCTGTCATCGGCAATTTTTATTTCCACCTCAGGAATTGCCGGTCCTACTGTTCCGAACTTAAATTTGTTCTCGTGGTTCACAGCAATTACCGGAGAGGTTTCAGTCAATCCATATCCTTCCAGTACCAGAATACCGGCTTTGTAGAAAAATTCAGCAATTTCTTTGGACAGCGGAGCGCCACCTGAAACAAAAAAGCGTAACCGTCCGCCTACTCTCTGATGTAGTTTGCTAAATACCAGTTTTGTGGCCAGATTGTATTTTCGTTGTAGTGAACCTGAAATTTTACCTGCCATCTGTGCTTCCACGTATTTACCTCCGGTTTTAATTGCCCACCAGAATATTTTCTTTTTAATAGGGGAACCGGATTCCGCGTTTTCGATCACCCGTGCATAAACCTTTTCCAGAAGTCGTGGCACTGTTGTCATTAGCGTCGGTTTTACTTCACCCAAATTGTCGGCCACAGTTTCCACGCTTTCTGCGTAAGCAATTGTAGCTCCCGCAGTGACCGCCAGAAAGTGTCCGGCCATGCGTTCAAAGGAATGACACAATGGCAGGAAGGATAAAAACGTATCTGTTTCATCAACACGAAGCACTTTTAGCGAGCCAGTGACATTTGAAAGCAGATTATCATGGGTTAACATTACGCCTTTGGGCGCGCCTGTTGTACCTGACGTATAGATGATGCCGCATAAATCATCCGGTTTTACCGATTGAACTGATTTTTGATAGGCGTCGGGATTTTTCTGACCATATTTCTGGCCGGCTTCGATAAGCTCTTCATAACTCATCAGATAATCAAACGACTCATCGGTGGGGTCAATGTGAATTACTTTTTCAACTGTTGGCAGGGATTCGTATATCTGGAATACTTTTTCCAATAATTCTGCTGAAGATGTGATCACGATTTTTGTCTCTGAATCTGCCAGAATATATTTCACCTGTTCTGGCGTAATTGTTGGATAAATGGGTACGTTGGTCGCGGCCGCAGATAAAATCCCAAAATCACAAACTGCCCACTCCGGCCGGTTCTCCGACATCAACGCTACCCGATCTCCATGTTTGATACCCAGGGACAAAAGTCCCTGAGAAACGTTTTTAATTCTTTCTCCAAACTCCTGATAAGAAAAGCCCTGGTAAACGCCCTCTTTTTTTTCCATTAGCGCAGTCTTGGCGCCATGAGCTTTTACCGTTTCTTGTAACATTTCGACCAACGTTGTTGCCATTCTATCCTCCCATTAAATTTATATTTTAAAATGAATTGGTGGCAATTCCGGATCATAACGATGTCGCTGATAGTTGACAGTTTCGTAATATAATGAAAATATAAAGTATAATCAAGAAAAAAAAATGAACGGTCATTCAGTGGGGGGGGGATGTGAATTTTAGAGATATGCAAATAATGTTTCAACACAAGCTAAATTTAATTTCGCTTGTGTTGGATCTTTTCTATAATCGGACGACAATACTAATAAAAGACAATTGTTCGAGTAATTTATCCATAACCTCCTTTATTATCATGATAAAAAGTGTTTTGTCGGAAATCGATAGGACGAGAAAAGATGAATTTGCCAATGCATTGGTTTAAGCAAGGTGTTGCGCGATGCCTAAAATGTGTGTTTTTATTGTTTATTTTATTCAAGTTGAAACCGATAAATAAAATGAGTAACGACATTTCGAAACTTTGAAAAATCTGGATTAACATCTAATAAATATCACACTAAAAATGAACAGAATAAATATAATAATAAATTTACTCGGGAGAAGGGATTGTAAAAGGAAAAATGTAATTTTCAGAATAACTCTGATTTTGGTATTGATTGCCAATGGAAGCGTGATAGCCGGATTCACCCATACGTTTGCGACTTCGGCGGAAGGCTGGACTCTTACAAATGGAACTCAAGGATCGGGGAATGACTTGGGATATAACTCTGATGGATATGTAGCTTTTACTTATGCGAATCCTGCCGAGATGACGCTGACCGTATCCAATCCGGGAATATTTACGATCTGGGCATGGGATAGGTGGAACGAAGACGCCAACTGGAAAGTATCGTTTGACGGCGTAGATTACGGCAGTGAATTCACTCCTCCCACTGGTAGTTATGGGCAATTTTCATTTACAATCAATCGGGCCGGTACGCACACCTTGCGGTTATATATGTCCGAACCTGGAATAGACGGCAATAGTCGTCTAACATATTTCGATGATTTTGTTATGACTGATTTTACCCCTGCAGCGCCCACGGTGACCACAACCGTCGTTTCCGCTGTCACCGATAATAGTGCGAACAGCGGAGGAGATGTCACAGATGATGGCGGCGCAAACGTGACCGCGAAAGGCGTATGTTGGAATACCGGCGGTTCCGCGACTCTATCAGATAATCACAGCACCGATGGCACCGGAACCGGAGCGTTTACGTCGTTGCTTTCTGGCTTGTCCTCGGGCACAACCTATTACGTCCGCGGATATGCCACAAACAGCGCTGGAACCGCTTATGGCAGCGAGGTCACTTTTCAGACAAACCACCAGCCAACCTTTAATAACACCATTCAATTTAACGGCGTCAATAACCATGTGGTGGTCGGAGACCATAGCTCGCTTTTCCCAAAAAATGCGATAACTGTTGAAACGTGGGCTAAAGCCGATGCGATTGAACGAGGAACTCATAATAACATCCTGCGATCAGCAACTGATGGATATGAAATTCAGGAAAGAAATGATGGTTACTGGAAGTGGTATGTCTGTTTTGAAGGTCTTTCATGGCAATATGTTCGCGCCGATGATAAAAAAATAGTCCCGGGAACCTGGTACCACATCGCCGGAACGTATGATTCATCATCAGGCAAACAGCGTATTTTTATTAATGGGGTGTTAAAAAAGGAAGCGGATCGGGGTGGCAGTTTAATTTATTATAATGGTAAAAATTTCGTCATCGGAGCGCATGCGAATCAAAGTGAACGCTATTTCGATGGCTGTATAGATGAACTCCGAATTTGGAATACAGCCAAAACGGCGGCAGAAATTCGTGAAAATATGTTCAAATGCCTGGACGGAGATGAAGCAAACCTGGTTGCATACTATCGGTTCAATCAGAGTTCGGGAAGTACTTTGCCTGATTTCACATCTAACGGATTCAACGGTACCCTCACTAACATGACGGACGATGACTGGATCGATTCCGACGCCTTTAATACCTGGCTGGGCGGCGCCAGCTCGGATTGGGCCACCGCAGCTAACTGGACGGATGGCGCACCAATATCCGGAGCCAATGTCGGGCTTTACCACTGGAATGACAGCAATGCGCCGGAACTCAGCGGCAATCCAACGCTCAATAATATTTATATTGCCTCGGATGTCACAGTGACGTTATCAACAGGATTTACATTAAATGGCAATCTATTTCTCAATAATGATCTGGACCTGAATGGTCAAATACTTACGTTTGGCGATAATGCTGAACTGGTGGAAACCGCCGGCAACATCCTCACGAACAGCTCCGGGAATGTTTCGGTGACTATGGTGCTGAACAATATTACATCGGTAAACGTGGCCGGTCTTGGCGCCGAGATTACCTGTGCGGCAAATATGGGCGAGACCAGTGTCGTTCGCGGTCACTCAGCCCAGACCGGCAACGGCAACCAGAGCATTTACCGCTGGTATGATATTACCCCGACCAATAATGCCAATCTAGATGCGACATTAGTGTTCCATTACGACGACTCCGAATTGAACGGGATTTCAGAGAGCAATCTGGTCCTGTTCCGCTCTGCGGATGGCGGAGATACCTGGACACAAATGGGCGGCGCTGTGGACGCCGACGCCAACACCATCACCCTGAGCGGTATTTCTGCATTCTCCCGCTGGACAGCCGGGGACGAAGAAAACGCTCTGCCGGTGATGTTAACTTCGTTCACTGTAAATATCTTGGATGGATCGGTGGTGTTGGAGTGGAATACAGTCACTGAAACCGGTCTGGCAGGATTTGAGCTATATCGCCGAAGTGATGAGAAAAGCGATTGGGCGCTGATTGCCAGTTATGAAGATGTACCGGAATTATGTACCCAGGTGGGCGGCGTAACCGGCAATATGTATTTATATATAGATAAAACAGCCAATCCCGGTGCTCACCGTCATTACCTGCTGGTGGGAATCGAAATGTCGGGCCGGCGCATGTTCGAAACCCAGGCAGAATTGACCATAGATGTTGCCTGTACAGAAGAAATACTTCCCACGAAACACGAACTTTATCCGGCCTATCCCAATCCGTTCAATCCCTCAACCACCATTGAATACTTTGTGCCGGAACGATCACAGGTACGGTTGAGCGTTTACAATTTGTTGGGAGAAAAAATAAGGATATTAGTTGCTGGCATCCAAAATCCCGGCAAACAAACTGCCACCTGGGACGGCAGGGATGCTGAAGGAAAACTTGTCGGCTCCGGTGTTTACGTTTACAAATTTGAGGTTGGTTCAGTTCAGTTGAGTCGGAAGATGATGTTTTTGAGGTGACGATTGGCATAACCTGCCAAAAACGCCTGCAAATACTTGACGTAACCAAATTCACCGCCCGCGTTTTTGGTCGGTTGCTTGCTTGGTTAGCCACTGCCTTTACCTGATTTAGTGCTGTTTAACATTAATCTGCCCGTAGTTTTTTCTTTCCGGTGAAGTGTAATATGTGCCAATCATCGTTTTATCTTTTTCATTGAAAGTTAACCGTGTTGTGCCGCGATGAATTGTTAAATTTGTAAAAACCATAATCAGAATAAATCCAATGATTGCTGACCTGAATTTTGTTCGAAATAATATAACGGCCTTTTAGAATAAAATTGATTTTTCATTCGCTCTATTTCACCGATTGCAGATTTTATTTTTGGAAAAAATCTTATCATAATTCTATTACTATGTTGATGCCGGCTATTTCTGTTATTGGGGTTTTCAACCATTCGTTTGAATAACGGCAGATAGAAATCAATCAATTCTTCACGATAAAAAGATTTTTTACTCTTCTCAACACCGTGAAGGGTGCTTGTGCTGACACCTAAAATTGTATCGCATAATTGAATTAAATTGGCACGTTCATTTTCCTTATGGTCTTTCGATAGAAATGTAATTTCATCACATTTGAATATAATGTTATGATCAGAACCCAGTTTGTAAATCGAGTGCCAGGGAAAATACGCATGATGCTGTTGTTGGCCTTCTTCGTGATATATATTCTCTACAATTACCTTTTTACCACTAAAAAAGCATTTTAAAGCATATAAAACTGTGCTTCTAAAAAACCGGTTATACTTGTTACTGAATTCATTTTCAGAACCAAATTCATCGCGATCAAGCAATGAATCGTTTAGGCCAAGAATATATGAGTAGAAAGTATCTGCACTTTTTGAAGGATCAAGAATATATTCAAACCAGCGTTTACAAATATTTTTGGTGTCGGCGATTCTAATTTCGCACCAGTGGACTATTTTATTATTCATTTCATAATATTTTGAATATTCATCAAAGTTGCCCCTGAAGCGTGCATTAATAATATCAGATAGTAAGTTCATTTCAATATTCTCAACAACAAGACCGATATAATTCCACGAATGATTCGTATACGGACATTTTTTATCTACAACTTCATCTGCATAAATATTAACATGAATCGGTTTTTCAGATAATTCATTTCCAAATAAATCTTTCAAGATTAAGGCAACCCTAAAGATTATTACTAATCAATTTCATAATTTTCATATTCTTCCTTTGACAACGGAAAAGCCGGGTCAACTACCAGAACATCGTCTGAACTGTGATTCTCCTGATTAAATGATTA
>CAZCJL010000150.1:0-15242 GCA_964498785.1 uncultured Cytophagia bacterium
AATACGACATAGCGGCAATCGCCCATATCTACCATAAAATATTGAGAAGATACTATCTAATACTATTAATAACAACATAATAAAAAAGTCCGGCAAATAATACACGATCCGGACTTTTGTTTTTTTAGATTTATTTTTTTTGCTAATAGACTAATTGTCCGCCTTGCTGTCCGATAATAGAAACAATCGGCAGGTATAAAATTATGAATACCGGGATAAGTATTTGGAGTCCATCTGGCGCGACGAGAATATCCGGGACATAAATTAAGCTAAGTAATACGACAACATCAAAAATCAATACCACAACAGAAAGTATGATTTTTCGGGTCACATAAGCGATTGTTTTTCCCAAATAATTAATCTTCCATGCAAACCATCCTGTTATCAGTGCAATTGGCAGGGAAAGAGTTCCTAACACATGCATATAAAAGATCGAATCCAGCAGCGAAGGAACAGGTGAAATTAAATAGTACCACAACAAAAAAAGTGATGAGGTAATAAAAAACGCCATCGGGAAATGAACAATCATTGGATGCGGATGCCGTTTAAAAAACGGATATTTTTCAATAAAATTCATCAGCCATTGAGGCACGGGTGGTTTCTCTGTTGCTTCATCTGCTGATTTAAAATCACCAATTGCCTTAAAGCGTTCCAGAACTTCTTTTCCATGGGGTGCGGCTTCAAATGAACCACTTAAATCGTCCCCGGCATGATGTCGGTTCATGTGCATGCCGTTTTTCCACATTTTGCTGGCAGACAAATCATATATTTTACCGTCAACTGCAACAAAGGCTGGTTTTCCGTCATTACCATTATTCTGCGTCAATTGTTTCTTATTGAGTTCCAAGTTTGTGTCCTCCTTGATTGATACAACTATTTTATGCCAATACACAATGAAACAGTTTTAACCATTAAGTCTTGTGACCTGACTTGTTTGCAACCAAGATTCACTAATTGATGATGAAGTTCTTTTGATGTGTAAAAGTTTTCAATGGATGGTAACAGATACGAATAGGCGTCGGGATCACTACCGATGAGTTTCCCAAGCAGCGGTACAATGTATGTAAAATGAAACCGAAATATTTTTTTAAAAAGCGTGCGTTCGGGTTTTACCATATCAAGAACAACAATTTTACCATCAGGCTTTAAAATACGATAAATTTCTCCAAAAACGAAATTCAACTCAGGTATATTCCGAACGGAAAATCCGGCAACGACGCCATTAAAAGTTTCTGATCGGAATGGTAGTTTTCTGCCATCGCCGATAATCCATTTCATGCTTTTAGCCGGAACTTTTTTTAGCCCGATTTGGATTAAATCGGTACAATTGTCATAACCGATTACGGTGGAATCACTATTTGCACGTAAAACTTCCCGTGCCATATCTGCGGTACCGGCGCCGAGGTCAAGTATTAAACTGTTCTCAGCAAAAGCTGCTTCCCGTATTGCCAGTTTTCGCCATGAAAGATCACGTCCCAGCGACATGATTCTATTCAATAAGTCATATCTTGGTGCAATTTTAGAGAACATGGTTCGGACATAATGTGCTCTTTTTTCAGACTCAAAAAGCTGTTGATATTTTCCAAGCTTTTCGTTAATTTTTCCCTCCTGATCTGAAAATTATCTCTAAGTTATATTCTTTCTATCACCTTCTTTCCGGTTTTCACAGGTAGAATATTAAAAAAAATTGTAAGCGCCACCGGAGTGTAAAGCGCAATCAGAGAAATAACCGGAATAGTCATCTGTTGTATATCATAACCGTTCTTCCTTCCCTGAATGATATATGCCAATGCCAGCAGAATACCAGTAATATTGTGAATGCGAATAGTCAACATATTTGCCGGGGACATGGATTCCGGATTGTGATAGTGACCTGATAAAATTCTGAATGCTTTCACAAACCAGGGAAATGTTATCAGGCTCAACATCACCCAATAACTCGATCCATTAAAAATTGGTGAGAGGACAATAATTAAAAATGCAATGAGCATACTCATGCCATACAACCACACTGCTGTTTTGGCTCCGAAGATGACCACCAGGGTTCGTTTATTACCGAGCCGGTCATCTTCTTCATCCGGGATTTCGTTAATCGTAATCATGGCGAACATCATAAATCCCAACGGCAGCAGTACCCACAGCGCTTCCCACGATAGTGTCCCGGCCTGAACAAAAAATGCGCCCAACCCGATAGTGATGCTAAAATTTATCAATTGGGATAATTCACCAAAACCATGATAGCCATAGCGCACTGGCGGAGCAGTGTAAAAGTAGGCGCAGGAGAGTCCGAACACGCCGAAGATCAATACATCCCAACCGCGCATAAATGCCAGATAAAGGCCGATGAAAATCGTAATGAAATAGCACAGTCGAAATGCAACCGCCATTTGTTCAGGTTTAATCAAACCGCTCGTTAGTGTACCGCTTCCACCGGAGTAAGGATTTTTCTCACGTTCTTTTGCCTGGTCAACGGAGTGGCGATAATCATAATAATCATCAGTCATATTCAAACCGATGTGATTTACTGTAACGCCGAGTACTGCCAATAAAAAATATCCGGAGTGAAATTCACCGGTAATTGCCCATGCGACGATTCCGCCAACGATAGCCGGCAAAAAACTTGGTGGAATAAAGTGAAACCGAAACGCCTGCCACCAGATTGCACATTTTTTCCATCCTTCGCTCATTTTAATTTTCTTTTAAAATATGATCCTCATATTCTTGCTCAAGTTTCTGTTTATGACCAAATTCTTCAATCGCTAATCGGCCAAATACTTCTTCCAGATCGGTCCCGGAAAAATCAGCTTTCATGGCATTGTAAAAATTTAATGCTTTTTCTTCTTCTTTGATTGCAAAAATGAGCACTTCCTGCGGAGAAGCGCTCCCTTTTAATTCTATCTGATCCAGAAACTCAGCGATCCCCACCCGATTCTGATCGATTTTATTTCCCAATGCTTTATAATCTTCGCGAGTCACGATTTCTTGAAGTATCTTTCGATGCTTCATTTCTTCATTCGCAAGCTCGGTTAACATGCGGCGGCTTCCTGCATTACTTACAGCTTCGCTGGTCTTTTTGTAAAGATTGTATGCTTTTACCTCTTCATTGATTGCCACACGCAATGCATCCTTTATCGTCATCTCTTTCATTTCAACTCCTGATTTTGTTATCAAAGATTATGTTATAATCGAATTAATCTCCCCATGACCAAACGCCACCCATATTGCTCAACTGGTAAAATTCATCGCTTAAGATTCGACGATGCGTGGTTTCTTCTTCTGCTAATGTTTGAAACATTTGTTTGCCATCCGGATCGCTTGTTTCATTGGCCAACTTTTTATAGTGGTTAAATGCTTTGGTTTCCGCTTCAATCGCCATATTCAGAATATTCATCACACTATCTTTGTTAGACTCCACCTTTCCCTCAACTTCTGATCGCACATCATCTTTAAAATCCTCAAAGTGAGTCCCGTTGTATTTGATAAATTTTCCTTCTTCTTCTAATGATTTCTGTAATTTTTCCAGTGCATCGTAATGTTTTTTTTCAAAATTTGCCAATTGCTTTAATAAATTTTTCCCACGTTCATTTGAAGCCTGATTGACTGCATTTGAATAAAATTTATTTGCTTTTAATTCAGCTTCCATTGCAAGTTGGATTGCTTCGAGTAAGCCAATATTTTTTTTATCCATCATTATTCTCCCATTTTTTAATGAATATTTTGTTCGTTAAATATTTTCACTTAACCTGCATTATTCACAAATCGTGCCACAGAAGCTCGGAAGTCACAGAGAAACATTAACTTGTGTGCACATTACTTTTCAAGCTGAGTTAAGAAAAATTTGAGTTACTATTGTTTGCGTAACATTTTGAAAATAAAAACTCTGTGTACTCTAAGCCTCTGTGGCTATGACTTTTTCAGGTTAATAAAAAAGCCTAAAACTTGCCATCCATTCTGAATTCGGGAATATCAAACCAAAATCCAGTGTGATTAATTGAATCCAGTTCTGCCTGAATGATGTCGAAATGTGATTCCTCCCATTCAGCCAGCCGATAAAATAAATTCTTTGCTTCCTGGTCGCCAACAAATTCTGCCTGATCGCGAAAAAACTTTGCTGCTTTGCGCTCCAAATCCAGAGCGACATTCAATGCATCTACCTCTGCCAGTCCCGATTCCCCGCGAGTACGCTGTTGTTTTTCCCGTATCATCGGTGATAAATTTTCAATTTCTGATTTGGGAATTTCAACAGCCTCCCATTTCTTTCCTGCCATTAATTTATCAAGTTGCTTTTGAAGAATCATCCGGTGACTATGCTCATCAAGAGCAAGTTGAATGAACATATTTTTACCTGTCTCATCTTTGGTTTGTTTGGCAAACTTCAAAAAAATTTCCAATCCATTATCTTCTACTTCAATGGCTGTTTTTAAAATTTTTAAGAAATCATCAGATTGGGTTGGCATATAATTATCCTCCTTTTATTTCCTTTAAAAATTCAAGTTTAAAGTTAAATAGTAATGTGATAAATAGCAAGTGTATTTCGCTTTTTTACGCATTAACCCAGACTCATTATTTGTTTTTTATCCGCTGGCGGAGCACTGTGTGTAATATCCCGCCATTTTTGTAATAATCGACTTCCACCGGACTATCAATACGGCAGGTGACATTAAACACTTTCGGAAGCCCCTTTTCGTTGGTGGCGCGAGCCTGAATGTCCATTCCGGGTTTCATATCATTATTTAGCCCTAGAATATCAAACGTTTCAAATCCCGACAATCCAAGTTTTTCCACGCTTTCGCCTGGTTTAAACTGGAGCGGCAAAATCCCCATTCCAACGAGATTAGACCGGTGAATGCGTTCGTAACTCTCTGCAATTACCGCTTTTACTCCTTGCAGGTAAACGCCCTTCGCTGCCCAGTCCCGAGAAGATCCTGAACCATACTCTTTCCCGGCAAGAATGATGAGTGGCGTTTTATTTTTCATATATTTTACAGCAGCATCCCACATTGGAAATTGTTCGCCATCTGGCTGGTAAATCGTGTAACCGCCTTCCACTCCGGGAATTAATTTATTTTTGATCCGAATATTTGCCAGTGTTCCTCGCATCATTACTTCGTGATTTCCGCGGCGACTGCCATACGTATTAAAATCTACAGGCTGCACTCCCCTGCCGATCAAATAGCGACCGGCAGGTGAATCATTGGCAATTGCGCCGGCAGGAGAAATATGATCTGTGGTTGTGGAATCAGGCAACCAGGCAAGCACTTTGGCGCCGGTGATTTCCTGAATCGATGGCACATCAGGAGTAATCTTTTTAAAGAACGGCGGTTCCTGGATATAATCGCTTTGTTCATCCCATTCATATTCTTCACCTTTGGGAACAGACACTTTGTTCCAGGTTTTGTTTCCATCCAGTACATTGCCGTATTCCTGTTCAAACATTTTAGAATCGAGATTATTATCGAGCGCTTGTTGAATTTCCCGGAAACCGGGCCAAACATCTTTTAAATAGACCGGCTGACCATTTGGATCGGTTCCCAAAGGTTCACGAGTCAAATCGACGTTCATTGAGCCGGCGATTGCATAAGCAACAACCAATATTGGTGAAACTAAAAAACTGGCCTGAGCGTCCGGGTTAATTCGTCCCTCAAAATTTCGATTTCCGGAGAGTATCGCGCAAGCGACCAGATTTTTTTTGCGAATCGCTTGCTGAATGTGCTTTGGCAGTGAACCGGAATTCCCGATGCATGTTGTACATCCGTATCCAACGACATGAAACCCGAGTCCTTCCAAATACCCAAGCAGTCCCGATTTTTTTAAATATTGCGTAACAACTTTTGAACCTGGCGCCAGTGATGTTTTTACCCATGGTTTTGTTTTTAAGCCGGCCTCAACAGCCTTTTTTGCCAGCAAACCGGCTCCGAGCATTACAGCAGGATTCGATGTATTTGTGCATGACGTAATTGCAGCAATTACAACAGCTCCGTGTTTCAGATCATAGGTGACACCACCCTGTTCAATTTTTGCCAATGTATCCATTTTGTCATGATTCAAATTGAATCCTTGCCTGTCAGTCGGGGCAGTCAGTGAATCATGCCAATGTTTTTTTGCGTCTTTAAGTGCAACACGATCCTGTGGCCTTTTTGGACCGGCAATACTGGAAACAACGGTCGAAATATCCAGCTCAATTTTGTATGAAAATTCGGGTTCAGGTGCATCTGTTGTGTGGAATAATCCCTGCTCTTTGCAATAGCGCTCAACAATTTTCACGAGTTGCTCGGAACGCCCGGTACTCCGCAGATAATTTAATGTTTCGTCATCCACCGGGAAAAATCCAACGGTTGCACCATATTCCGGCGACATATTGGAAATGGTCGCCCGATCAGCAACAGTCAAATTCTTGACTGACGGGCCATAAAATTCGACAAATTTACCGACAACACCTTTCTGACGAAGCATCTGCGTGACAGTCAGCACCAGGTCAGTTGCAGTAACGCCCGCCTGCAATTCGCCGGTTAAGCGAAATCCGACCACGTCGGGAGTGAGCATATAATATGGCTGGCCAAGCATCGTTGCTTCTGCTTCAATCCCTCCGACGCCCCAACCAACGATTCCCAGACCGTTAATCATCGGTGTATGCGAATCAGTTCCAACCAGTGTATCCGGAAATAGTAATATCTCACCAGAGGATAATTTTTCCTGCAGAACAACTGTCCCCAGATATTCGAGATTCACCTGATGAACAATTCCGGTTGCCGGCGGAACAACTTTAAGTCCTTTAAATGATTGAGTTGCCCATTTCAAAAATTCATATCGTTCCCGATTTCGCTTAAATTCCAGATGAGCGTTGTATTCCAACGCACGGCACGAGCCAAAATGATCCACTTGAACAGAATGATCAATCACCAGATCGACGGGTATTTGCGGATTGATTTTTTTGGGATTTCCACCAAGCCGTTTGGCAGCAGATCGCAGCGCTGCCAGATCGACGATTGCCGGGACACCGGTAAAATCCTGTAATACCACACGAGCCGGTTTAAATGGTAATTCTTCCCGCTCTTTCGCTTTTGCTTTCCAGTTCGCCAAATGTATTATATCGTTTCTTTGTATTTCAACACCATTTTCATTCCTGAGAACCGATTCTAACAAAATTTTTATTGAAAATGGTAGCCGCCCGATATCAGCGATTCCATCGTCATGCAATTTTTTTAAACTGAATATCGTAAATCCGCTATCACCCATTTTTTTACAAGCATTGAACGTATTCTTTGTCGACATGATTGTCTCCTTACATTCCTTTTGTCGATTTGATCAATTCAATGACATTTCCCTGAACAAAAAAAATATCTTCATTATATCGCTGAATTAATTCAATGATGATGCCAGTATCCGGATTTGGCGTACTGAATAATTGTTTTAAACCGCCGCCAGTATCAATAACATGTTTTGTTGTAAACGTCATACCCTGCTTGCGCATCTCTGCGGATGTTTTTTCAATATTATCAACAAGATAAGCAATATGATGCAAGCCCCCACCATGTTTTTTGACCCATTGTGTGATAATATTGTCCCAATCCATGCCCTGATCAACAAATATATAAAAAGGCGTTCCCGGTAAATTTAAAACATTGGAAATCGCTTTTGATCCGTCAAGATCCATTTCTAATTCCTGAACAATTTTGAATCCCATTGTCTCTGTATAGAATCTTACAACGGGTTTTATATCGGATACTCTAAATGCAACATGATCGAGGCGTTTAAGTGACATAACAAACTCCTGTGTTTATTTTAACTCCATATTTTCATAAATTGGTCGTGTGTTAAAAACCGTATGCGGATTTAATAAATCGTCAGGATCAAACAAATTTTTAATATCACGCATGTATTGAAAAGCAGGGCCTAATTCTTTTTCCAAATAAACGGATCGAGAACGCCCAGAATTATGTTCTCCGACAAGGGCGCCATTATATTTCTGCAGGACAGCAAAGGTCTGTTCCGAAACCTTGATAATTTGTTCAGGTAAATTTTCTGACTGCGAATCAAAATAAGGCCGGGCATGAACACTGCCAAATCCGAGATGTCCGAAAAAGGAAATTTCATGACCAAGATGTTTCATCAAATCCATAATATTTTGATGAACATTTTCAAAATCTTTCAGATGGATTGCAATATCATCAATAATTGATGGCAGGAATTTCTGATTTTCGCGAGCATATTTCCATAAGGAAGGTAAAATACGGCGTCGATCTTCCCACAACGCATGTTCCCGGTCGCTTCCCGGCTCAATATCCCAGATCCGGGAAATATCATAAGAATTCAGGATTTTCTCACCCTGTTTTGCCTGTTCACGGGATTCGTCAAATTCAACTATTATCGTTCCCACAATCGAGGGATCTGAAGAATTAAGTATTTTGCCATTGACATGTTTTGAACACGAGGCGTCAGAAAATTCCAGTGCGGATGGTTCCAGCTTCTTTAATTGATTCGCGGCGTCTGCAAATTCGCTGAAATCACGAAAGAGCGCCACATACGTGCCCATCGATTTTCTGTGTTTCATTAATTTGAGGCGAATTTCCGTAACCACGCCGAGCGTGCCAACACTTCCCACCATCAGGTGTGCTGCAATATCACAGGGATCACAATAATTAAGCAATGCTTTCAAATTATATCCGCCTGCAATGTATGGCCTGTTTTTAATGATACTGACAGCTATTTCATCGCCGAGAAATCGCTGACGAATATTAATCAAGCCATCATTTAAATAGGAGGGAAGCGACAGTCGTGTATCGACAATTTCACCTTTTGCAGTGATAAATTTAAGCGAGGTTACGAAATCATCAATTGTTCCCCAGCGTGCAGTGCGCGGACCGGTTGAGCGGGTTCCGATATTCCCTCCCAGAGCACAAAGCGCACTACTGGAAGGCACAGCAGGCAACATCAAATTTAACTGCGACATCTGCTTCAGAAAACCATCCAGAATCGCACCGGGCAAAACCACGGTTTCATCACCCACGGATAATACTGAGTTGTATAATTTCTTAAAATTTAAAATAATGCCCTCACCAACACCGGCGCCACTCAAGCCGCTTCCCCCGGAGCGACAGGTGATCGGTAGTTGTCGTTCCCGCGCGACTTTCACAATTGTCAAAATATCATGTTCTGTTTTCGGTTCAACCACTAACTTCGGCCGAATGCGATATGAGCTGGAATCAGCGCTAAACCGCTCCAATATTTTGGGATCGTTATAAAGGTTGCCGGTTATTTTTAATTGATCAAAATTCATTGCTACTTCACACACCTTGAACTCGATTATTATTGCAATTTTTATTCATGTGAGTTGATGAAAAGCGTAATCGGTAATTGAACAGAAATGTAGCTATTTTGCGAGGCGTCGGGTTAAACACGGTCATTTTGTTCCTTATCAATTCATTATATTCCGGCATGGCTGTCATCGCAGAAACGACTATTACAAATCAAGTATTTTTTCAACCGGTCGGCGTTCGGGAATCTGAATATGTGGGATTTTTTTATCAATCCAATCCTGTGAAACATAAAGCCAACAATAGCAGGCGCCGTGTTCTTCGATATCGGGTTTGGCGTAAACGCAGGGACAAATGATATCACGGTCCTTTTCAAGTTCACCGGCAGCTAATCTGCATGGACATGAGCGATAACCATATCTTTCACCGTTTTCAAGTAATCCCTCCAGAAGAGGCTCTACTTGCTCCCAATCCGGATTGAGAATAAGTTCCTGTTTAGGAGCATACTTTTTTAAAGCATCATGATATTTTTCAATTGACATCATAACTCCAGCACCTCCTTCACTCCTTCATAATCTTCACCAACAACAGCGACATCTCCAACAACAAGTGTTGGATACGATAATCGCGGATTAATTGGTTGGAGAAACTTATATATCTCTTTTTTTTCTGATAACGACGATAAGTCAACATCGACAATTTTTGCTTCCACATTATGCTCCTTTAAAAAGCGTTTCATACGAATGCAACGTGGACAAGTACTTAACGCCAACAATAATGGGATGCGATTTGAGACTTCATATTCGAACATCATATTCTCTCTGTAAATTCATTATCCTGTTATTTTAACGTATCTAATACAGTTAACACTTCTTCAGCGTGTGCGGCAGGTTTCACTTTTTCGAAAACATGTTTGATAGTACCGTCAGCACCAATAATAAACGTTGTTCTTAAAATACCCATATATTTTTTGCCGTACATGCTTTTTTCACCCCATGCGCCATACGCTTCGGCAACTTCATGCTCTGGATCACTGAGCAGAGTGAAATTTAAGTTTTGTTTCTTAATAAAATTTTGATGTGATTTTACACTATCAGGGCTCACGCCGATAACAACAGCATCTTTTGTTTCAATTGGCGGAAGGTTGTCCCGAAACGAGCATGCTTCTTTGGTACAACCACTGGTATTATCTTTTGGGTAGAAATACAACACGACATTTGATTTGCCAACAAATTCTGAGAGTTTAATCTCTTCCCCTTTATCTGACATCAATATAAAATCCGGTGCTTTATCGCCTGGTTTTAACATTTTTATCTTCCTTTGCTCTTTTTATCATTATGGAACTTATTAAAATAAAATCACTTAATCAATTATCTGTAATATATCACAAACCTTCGCAAATTACAATCTGTATTTTTTGTAAATATTAAATTATTCAACGAATAATTTCAGGTTAAATAAATTCCGTTTTAATTTTGTCCGGCACAAACTCTCTCAATCCTTGTTTTACCAATGGTCTTTTTTGAAGCGTTGGTAATTGGTCTTTATATGTCAATTCCCCTTCTTTTTTAAAGAAAATTCCAATGGGAATGCGATCTCCCCATTCCTGTGCTTTTTCAAATGCAACGCCTAAATTGTCAACATTGAAACCGTCATGTTCTTGTAATTTGTATACACGTTTCTGATACCACTCGTACGTATTTATTTTATTGAATGAGACACACGGCTGAAATACATCCACCATGCTATAGCCGCGATGCTGAAGCGCCTGTTCGATGAGCCAGGTCAGGTGCTTCATCTCACCAGCGAAACCGCGCGAGACAAAGGTTGCGCCGGCAGCTAATGCGAGTGCGATTGGATTTATGCTTTTTTCAATCGATCCGTTTTTCGTGGTTTTTGAGACATAGCCTTTATCACTGGTTGGCGAATACTGACCTTTGGTTAACCCATAAACTTTATTATTTTGATAAATATCAACAACATCAATGTTTCGCCGAATGGCATGAATCAAATGATTTCCTCCCATGCTGTAACCATCGCCGTCACCATGCGTTAAAACTACTTTCAAATCATGATTCGATAAATGCGCGCCAGTGGCTACAGCTAATGGCCGGCCATGAAGCGTCATCAGCCCGTTGGCGCGGGTATAATCCGTTAATTTGCTGCCACACCCGATCCCGGACACAATCAGAACCTCGTGCGGCTGAATATCCTGATTTGCCAGCGCGGCTTTAAGCGCATTCCATATTCCAAAATTACCGCAACCAGGACACCATGTCGGTTTATGCGGATCGTGGTAGTCTTTCACTTGAACCATTATTTCCTCATTTCACATTTAAAATTTTTAATTGATTTAAAATATATTCCGGTGAAAACGGCCTGCCGTCAAATTTTAAAATTTGGTCATCGACCTCAACGCCCATTGTCATGCGTAATAACTTAGCAAGTTGTCCTGTATAATTGCCTTCCACAGAAATCAGACGTTTTCTGTTATTAAAAAACGGTGCAGTTTTTTTCACCGGGAATGGCCACAAATCAATAAACTGAATTATATTCGCTGTATTCTGCTTTTTGTGATTTAATCGATTCATCGCTTCGCGAAGCGACGCAATCGTTGAACCCCAGCACAAAAAAGTGATTTCTGCATTCTCTGGTCCATAAATTTTGGGCCGGTTCATATCAGTGAGCGCTGTTTCCAGTTTTTTCATTCGCTTTGAATTCATCGTGATTCTGTTGTCAGCATCCTCCACAATCTCGCCGATTTCATTGTGCTCATCGCTGGTGACTTTAAAAATTCCATTTGGATGCCCCGGTAGTGCGCGCGGGGAAATACCGTTTTCTGTAAACGAATATCGTTTATATTGGCCTTCAATGTTATCAAGGTCCGCATCTGTAAGCAATGCGCCGCGATCAATTTTTATTGCTTTTAAATCAATTTTGTCCGGTTCCACTGTTCGGTTGGAACTTGCCAGAAACTGATCAGTCATCAGGATCACCGGTGTTTGGTATTTTTCCGCAAGATTCATGGCCCGTGCTCCGTATTCATAACATTCGTCGATGGTTCCCGGTGCAAGAATGATTCTTGGAAATTCACCTTGAGATGCGTTAATCGCGTACAATAAATCTCCCTGCTCAGTGCGCGTTGCCAGACTTGTTGAGGGTCCGGGGCGTTGTGCAAGAACAATCACGATCGGCTCTTCCAACATACCGGCCAACCCCAGGCCTTCCACCATGAGAGAGAAACCGCCGCCTGATGTCGGTACTATTGCCCTGGCGCCAACGTGTACCGCGCCCACTGCCATACAAACAGCGGCTATTTCATCTTCCGCTTGTTTGGAGACAATGCCGTATTCATCGGCGTGAGAATTTAGCCATTCAAAAATGGATGATCCCGGAGTCATCGGATAGGCAGAAACAAAATTACAGCCAGCAACCAATGCGCCCAAACTAATTGCCTGGTTCCCATTCATGACCATGCGTGGCGGCCCAATCTGCTCCTGCAATTTAAATTGATACTGCTCCCCAAACATTGACGATGCATAATCATGTGCTGTTTGCGCCACGTTTTTGTTTATATTAACGACTTTAGCACCTTTTTTTCTGAAATTATCTTCAACTACAGATAGAATATGTTTGACCGGAAAATTGGTCAATCCTGTAACTGCTCCCAGTGCGGCAGTGTTTGCCATTACCTTGCTACCGCCAGCCTCTTGCGCAAATTCGGTTAATGGAACGGGAACAGGGAGAACGTCTCTTTCCTTTATTTTGCTCTCATCAATTTTTAGCGCCGGATCAAAGATAACAGCTCCACCAGGAACTATTTTATCCAAATGGATATCCACGCTTTCGGCAGTCAACGCTATTAACAGATGAACCGGTTCGGACCAGCTAACAATAGATTTTGAAGATGTTCCGATGAGATAGAAATTATGTCCGCCCCGAATTCGCGAACGGTTGTCCTGAACACTAAATACATGCAATCCGCCTCGATTAAGCGCTTTACAAAACCCGGCTCCGCTTGATTCGAGCCCCTGTCCGGCGTCGCCTCCGATTATAAGAGTCATGTCAACCATTTTATTGTGCCTTTTCTACATTTGTATAAAAGGAGTGGCAGAAATAGACTCCTCTGCCACTCATGCTTGTTTGTTAATTGCAGGTCATATTCGAACCGATTTAATCGGTTTCTTCAAATTGGCTCTTATCTGCACCGCACACCGGACATACCCATTCGTCAGATATATCGTCGAATTTTGTACCCGGTTCAACGCCGTTATCCGGGTCGCCTTCTTCCGGATCATAAACATAACCGCAGACAACGCAAACATACTTTTTCATAGCGCTTTCTCCTCAAGTTTAACAAATTATTTTTGATTAATTTACTTGCATATTCTCAGAAAAGTTTGCATAAAATTGAATCACAACCCTGATTTAAAATCGTGATCTGTTAACCCGGATATTTTCCGACGATAAAATCCCGGAGATATCGATTTTCTACATGTACATCTTTTAACCTGGCTTTTACAATGTCGCCGATAGAAATAATGCCAACCAATTTCGTTTCATCAATTACCGGAAGGTGACGGATCCGATTTTCTGTCATGACAGCCTCAACATATTCAAGATCATCATCCGATTTCCCAACGATAATCTCTTTAGTCATGAATTCGGTTACTTTTATGGCATTGATTCTTTCATAATTATTCAAAACCTGCATCAGAACGTCTCGTGCAGCGATTATTCCCACAATCTTTTTTTGATCATCCAAAACGATCAATGAACCGACCCGATGCTTAGCAAAGACTCCCATTGCCTCCAAGACAGTCCTGTTTTGGTTAATGCTAATTACTTCACTCCCTTTTTCTGCCAGCACATCTCTAATCTTCATAACTCTGTCTCCTTTTTTTGCATTTAATAATGAATTAAATTGAATCGTCTTCATCTATCTCTGAAATGTGAACAATTAAAACCAGAACGATCTGTAAATGTTAAAACCAATCCGATATTTATTATCCTCAATCTTTAGATTACCACCCGGCACATACTGGTCTGCTGTTAATCCCATACTATTTGTTACAAATACCTGAAAGATATGTCCGCCGACTTTCGCTTCCAGACCAATTCCCCAGCCATCCGAGTCATGTTGATATCCGTCGAGAACAGGAATTATTTCCGCAATAAGTGAATATTGATTAAAAAATGTGTATTTCGTTCCGATACCTAATGCCAGCGTTCCTTCGGCATCATGTTCAGATGGATTTGTATTCGTTGAAAAAGCCGGCATAAGTAACAGAGAGAAATTATCCGTAAATTGGCGGCTTAAAATCAGTTGGGCATTGAACTTGATGTTTTCGGAACGGAAGGTATCTTTCCCTTCCTCTTTTTCAGTGATCCAGCCGCCACCAAGAAATAATGCAGCATTCACGGGCGTCCCAAGCTTTCCGCCCTGGTGCACCATATTCCATTTACCGTAGACTTCCCATTCATGATCAGACGTCTCATGACCAATAGTGACACTTACATTGGGAGTTATTCCGTATCCCAGGCTTAACAATACATCTGCCGGTCCGTTCAATCCCCAATACACATCATACCCCTCATTAACCTGCCAAAAAAAACGGTGCGAGATGCGAAATAACACGTCATTTTTACCGATATTTTTTGTTGTGGGCAGGTTTATTAATCGCATGCCCCAGAATGCAGGAGCGTTGAATTGTTTGATTGTTGCAGAACTCTCCCCCGCAGAATATCCCGCCTTTTTAATCTCGGTTGATTGCCAGGTTTCAGCTACATTTCCGTGAAGTTTGCCTGGTTGTTGTTGTTTAACGGTATTATTCACAGTTGCATTATTACTCTCTGTCTTTGGCACAGATCCAAAACAGATTTCTCCCATCAAAAGACAACATAAAATTTTTAAATTGGTTATCATGGTTTTCTTGTATCTTCTCAATATTTTATGGTAGATATGGGCGATTGCCTCTATGTCGTATT
>CAZCJL010000151.1:0-15021 GCA_964498785.1 uncultured Cytophagia bacterium
ATTTAAAGAGAATCCGAAAGCTTTGATGCACACCATCAATTATTGAATGGATACCGTCCAATATTGATAAAACCTCATTAATTAATGATTTGTCTGCTTTTTCAACAAATTTTGCTCGCCTACTTACAAAATCAACTGACTTAATTTGTTATACCATTATATAGCCTGATAATGAGGAATGCTCAGGAATTTTAACATGGAAAGGTATATTCCGAAATGTATTTGTTATTAGACATACAATTGCCAAGCCAATATGTTTATTAAATAAATAATTACTGGCAACGATCGCAGGTCTTCTTCCTTTTTGTTCGTGCCCGGCTTGTGGATTGAATGTTAATATTATGATTTGCAGTAATTTTGATAGTTAATAAAAAGCAATAGTATAGAGAATTCCCCGAACAAATTAATAAACGGGTTGAATGAACTCTGGATTGCTTTTCATTATCTCAATGGATTTTAAGTATTCAGATTAAACTTACTGTTCCATTGTTGCATCACAGCCAATTTGTAACATCGTGTCTTGCGCAAAATAGCGAACTTCCCATGAGAACGTATATGTTTTGGATAAAAACATGTCGATCGTCTGGAGTTCGAACGTTTTTCTGAATTCTTTCCCGCCCATACCGTCTGTGATGACGATGGCGGAGTCGCTGTCAATCCATGTCGCCGGGATGGGCTGCAATATGTGAAAATCGTAGGCATCCCCTCCGACCGTATCCTGGCTCATGATCTGTCCGTCTTTGTACCTGCATCGATAGTACTGCTGTTGGCCAATTGATTGATATACATACTCCCATTGGTAAGAGTTGCCGGTGGTATCACATCGACCTGAATTAACGACCAATAATTGTACATCCGCCGCCAGTTCTGCGGCCGTCGAATCGGCGGAGAGCAGCGCTCCCTGGGCTGTTTTCCTGATATTCGTATTGCAATCCGGAATTTCATCTCCTTCCTTCGTCCAGAACAGGTTGTCGATCCAGGTATTCCCTACGGCTTTTTCATGGTGGTAGAGGTCTAGGAGATTCCCCAGGGCAATATTGTCTGCAACCACATTTTCGGTAGCATAGAAGCATGAATCAGGACTATTGATCGGATCATTAAACATGTGTGGCCGCAACTGAATGCCCCCGCCAGAATTCTTGACCATATTGTTCGTAATGCTGGATTCTCTGATGCCCCAGAAATGAATCCCGTTATGGCAATCACGAAATGTGTTCCCATCGACATTGACACCAGTTACACCAGAAGGATAATATCCATGTATATAGGCACTAACGCCAACATCATTTCGTATAAATTCATTTCCTGTAATCAGAGCACTTGTGGTACGTTGAATCAGGACACCTGCAATCGTTACATCAATAAATTTGTTGTTCATTACAGTTCCATTGACACGATTGAGTTCAGGATCACCACCCGGGGGCCCGCCGAAATTGATCCCCACACTCCCTCCCTGCACCTCAATATTACTTACAGTGATATCACTGTGATTTGTAACAATTGCCTCCTTGTGGACTACAGGAAGAAATTGCAGTTTTGTGTTCCGAATCACAACTCCTTTACTCCAACCCACGCCAATCCCGACAATGAAATTATCCGGGTCGGAAATATCAAGATTTCTGACTGTCAGATTCTCAATCGTAGCACTGTCCGTATTGCTGAGTGTTATCGCACCCAGAAAACCTTCAAATGTTCCGTTTCTTATAGTGATCCCCTCTACATTTTCAGCGTACACACCACCGTTCAAAAAACCGTAGATGACATGTCCACCAAGATCTAGCGTGACGTTGGGCGCTCCAATAATCACCGCGGTGCCCGTGTTGGGATCACACACCAGGTCTTCGACAAGTGTCGTGTCTTTAGTGATGTACATTTGGCACAATGCCTCTGCGGTCACGCGCACGCGATAACCGTATCCGCTTGTGTCTGGATTGTCATCATAAAAATGCCACTGGAAGTGTTTGTTTTGACCCGTGGTCACGAAGTCCACATCGCCGTCCAGGCGCGAGCAAGGCAGGTCCCATGTGGCGCCGTGATCGTCCGAAGCTTCGATGCTGACTTTAACTTTTTCATAATTCGCGTAACTCACATCATAATAGATGTCAACTATCAGCGAGCCATCGGTGCGCTGTACAAACCGTACATTCTCTACAACAGGAGACTGGGCGAAAAGATAACTACCCAGAATTAGCAGAATTCCTGATATTTTAAATTTCATGGTACTCTCCTTTATAAAATACCATCATTTCAATAGTCCGAGAAGGTCACCTTTTAATAATCCTTGATCGGATTATTTTGAAAATTGCAGCTTAACGTATCAACAGAATTTTTTGTGTAAACACGTGGCTGCCGGCTTTAACATGACATAAATACAATCCGCTGGTTACTGATATGCCGCGTCCATCGCTGCCGTCCCATGTCACCCTGTATTCCCCGGCCTGGCGAAGACCTGATACCAGTTGCCGAACGGATTGCCCCATGCTGTTATAGATAACGAGTGCCACTTCCGCTGGCTCCGGCAGATGATATGTGATTGTGGTCGTTGGATTAAACGGGTTCGGGTACACAGGCAAGAGTGCGTAGCGATGGGGAATCGGAGCCTTTTTCGCATCAACCGCCGAAGAGGAAGCAGTCGTAAGACGCCATGCCTCGGTGAAGGCACTGGCACCGGCTGCGTTATTGCCGCAAACCCGCCAGTAATAGGTAGCGCCCTTTGCAAGACCGGTAAGCGCGAACAGGGTGTCCACTCCAATCTCGCTTACGAACAAGTTGGAAAAATCGTCCAAGGCGGAAACTTGCAGCGTGTACAAACCCGTGTGAATTCGTGAATGCCAGACCACTATGATCGAGTCTGGGAGCGATTCGGCTTGATCGGAGGGGCTGATGAGTATGGGAACCTCGGGAGGCAGGGATGTGAGAAATCCTGAAGCGGATTCACAGATATTTTGACCTGTGACGACAGAACTGATTGTCAACGAGGCAATCAAAATAAATGTAAATGAAATGTTAATTATTTTCATTATATCACGTCATAGTATTTAATGTTTCGCCCAATTTAGAAATATTTTTATAATCTCTTCCAGCTTCTCTGGCCCGCCATAACCAATAAATTTGTTGTTTGCTACTTTACATTCCATCCAGTTATTTCCGCTCGTATCTGCATCAACTCCAACCCGATATGAGTTTTCTTTAAATTCTAATCCATCAAGTTCTGTATCGGTCAAATCGACCTGGAAACTCCATCCCGGATTATCCAGGGTAGTTATATTTATTCCATACTTATGTTCCCAATCCCCATTGCATTGCGATATATACCAAACTTGTATCTCTTCCAAAGCATCCATATTATCTATTTCCTAGCTTTTTTATAATTATTCAGAATATTTTGATCTTTTGTTATTAGAATATTATGATTTACATCTGCATTCGCAACAATAATTCGATCAAACGGATCACGAGTCCAAGAATAATTTAAAGCACTACTAATTATTGTATTAAACCTTTTATCACAGATTTTAAGTCCAATTCTATCTGATAGATCAGAAACAATCAGTTTAGCTTCATCAGTGATCCGTTGAATTTCAAATAAATATTGCAATTCCAAACGTACTATTGGTGAAATAATGACTTCATTATTATTTATTAAATCCTTGGCTTGCTCGCTCAGTCTTTCAATTTCTCCAGCATATAGCCATACGACAACATGTGTATCAAGGTAAATCAAGATTCACCTCCTTTTCCCAACTAATATCCACTAAGTCATCTGGATTTCCCTTAATTACATTTGGTCTAGAAACTAAATTTTGAAGCTTATTCACTTTCTCTGCGGACATGATTTTTAATTTCTTACCCCCTTTATTTATCTCAATTGGAATGCCCGTATTTAATACTTCATCAAGTAGTTTATAAATATTTCCTCTTAATTCAGTTACTGAGATTGTTTTCATTGCATTTCTCCTAACGATAAGTGCGTACGTTAATATAATATGATACGTACATTATAGGAAAAAATATTTTATAAATCAAGAAAAAAAAATTAATTTTTTATGGCAAGTTAGCACATTAGTTTATGGCATAACCCATAAACCCCGCAGTTAGAGTTATGCGTAATTAAAATTAAAAAAATATTGAAGCATAAGGAAACCATGCTTATATTTGATTGACATTTAAATATTAATTTAGGAGGTTCTCCTATGCTCCATAGTATTATTTCCAGTTTCTTAGAATACTGCACCAATGCTAATTTTTCCAAACGATCCATTGAGACGTTGACATTACGGCTCAATGAATTTAATAACTTTTTGCATGAACATTCTGTCACGGCAATCGATAAGATCAATTACCAGCATCTTATGCAATTTATAACCGATTTCGGAATAATATCCCCATACGTTAAAAAAGCGAAAGTGTGGAGCCTGCACCAGTTTTTCCATTACCTGATGCTTAAACAATTCATCCGCATACTGGATTATTTCTCCAAACAGAAAAGTAAACACGCTTTCCGCAATATCGTCATGATCATGCTCATGGGCTTTCTCGGGCTCAGAACCGCGGCCATCGTCGCCCTGGATATACGCGATGTCGATCTGGACGAAAGTCGATTATGGGTTCAGGAAAAGGGGTCCCAGGGAATGACCCAAAAAAGCATCCCCATACCACAACCGTTGTGCATCATCCTAAATGAGTATATGGAAACTCTGGATGAAAATCAACAACCTTTATTCCTGTCGCGAAAAAACAAACGATACTCTCCCAGATCGCTTCAGTTCTTATTTAAAAATGTAGCGCATCAACTGGGCATCGAAAAAAGACTGCATCCGCACTTGTTTCGCCACACCGCTGCCACTCACCTCAATCAAGTCGCCGGACTGGAAATTACCCAATTCGTTCTGGGGCATCAAAGTCAGTACAACACCCCCTTTTTGCTTCTTTTGCTTTATGTACTAAAATTTGTTTGTATTCAACATCAATAACCTCAACACGTAATAGCTGGCATACGCTTCCTCGGTCCGAATGCTGTAATGCTTCGTCCGCAGCGCATTGCGCACCTGATTGAGAAGTTTGGGAGATTTTTCGGTTGTAGTTGTGTTCAAATCCATCATTCGCTTTATATTACGTTAATGGAAATGTTATTTAAAAATGGGTGGAAATAGAGCAAGCTTGTATAGGATTAATCTATGTAGTAAATATAAGAAAATATTCGTAATTGTCAACAGAAAAATTAATAAAAAGAAATTTCAGCCACGGATTGACACTGATACACACGGATTCTTATTAATCTCTGATTAATCCGTGTGGATCAGTGGCAGATATTTATTTTATGACGCGAAGCGTCCTAAAATCCATTCCGCCGGAAACCGACGGCACGAGAACATTAAAAACTTCGGAAGTTTGCTATATTATCATGATAGAGTTACAATACCAAAAATTGATGGCGCGAGGGGAAACTCCCGATTGATTATTTTGGCGGGCAATTAGAAACTGGCAGTTTTAGCCACGGATTGACGCTGATATATACGGATTCTTATTAATCTCTGATTAATCCGTGTGGATCAGTGGCAGATATTTATTTTATGACGCAAAGCGTCATGCAATGCGTACCGCCGGAAACCGACGGCACGAGAACATTAAAAACTTCGGAAGTTTGCTATATTATCATGATAGAGTTACAATACCAAAAATTGATGGCGCGAGGGGAAACTCCCGATTGATTATTTTGGCGGGCAATTAGAAACTGGCAGTTTTAGCCACGGATTGACACTGATACACACGGATTCTTATTAATCTGTGATTAATCCGTGTGGATCAGTGGCAGATATTTATTTTATGACGCGAAGCGTCCTAAAATCCATTCCGCCGGAAACCGACGGCACGAGAACATTAAAAACTTCGGAAGTTTGCTATATTATCATGATAGAGTTACAATACCAAAAATTGACGGCGCGAGGGGGGAAAGTCCTGATGGCGTACTGATTCTGGTAGCCAGTGGATTCGCTGCTGAATCACTGGGAGTACGCAGCAGGCAGCATTCCGACGCACGGCGCCGAAGCGGTGCGAATGAATTTATGGCTGATGAACGGAAATCCGTCCAAAGATGGGCAGGTGGCAGAGGTTATTATCAGCAATTTCATTGATGCGAGAGTGGATTCGATTAATCATTCGCCGGATGTGCAGCCACAGGAATTTCGTGTGTGGCAGAATTTTCCCCCCTGAATCCCTTTAACAGCGTAACCCGCCTGAAACACTACCTTTCCGCTGCGACAAATGTGCGAATCCGGATATTCAATATCAACGTCAAATTTGTGGAAACGCTTTTTGACAAATTTCAAGAAGATGGCGTGCATTCAATACATTGGCAAGCAACCAATTTGCCGAGCGGCACTTATATCGGACAGATTAGAAGCGGTGTTAACAGGCAGATTGTAAAGATGGTGTTGGTAAGGTGGGGTGTGAAGTATTTGTCTCAATCCATATAGAACGCAGATAACATAGACGCCGTGGATTTGCGCTGATAAATAGACATGAAAAAATCACTTGTCGCAAAGGTACTAAGACGCAAATTATTAATGTGATAGATACATATTTATTTTTTAAGATGAAAGGGTGAAAAATATGGGCAGAATAAGTTTAAGACTTCCTGAATCAACACATGAAAAAGTGAAGGAATTTGCCAGGGAAAAAGGAATATCAATAAACCAATTTATTGCAGGCGCAGTTACCGAAAATTTTTCTGCTTATGCGACAGGGGATTATTTCCCTTAAAAAATAGTGTCAGATTTTGATGAAACGATGGCAAAGAAAAAAGGCAGGTCTGCTCCGGATTGGGATAAAATAGAATAAAGATATTTTAGTGAGAGCGCAATATCACCATTTCGACCTTTATGAAGTTTTTAAGCTTTCGCAAGTATTGTTTGAAAAAAATGCGGATTAGCGGTGAAAAAGCTTACCAGGCACCAAAAAAATATCGCGGAGCGCACCGAACAGATTACTGCAACACATTAACTCCAACTTCAATCCTGTTTTTGGAAATCGAGTTGTGAGTAAAATCGATACGGAAAATATTGAGCGCATCGCCGAAACCAATGCCGATTTCATAATATATATCGTCTGCGGTGTTCGTTGGAGTGTTTACATTTTTGAACAGGTTTTTGTTGTTAGCTGATAAAGAACTCCAACCCAATCCGGCCCAGAGTGTGAGTTTAACAGCTTTAATCGGATTCCACTGCAATCCCCGGTCATAAAATTCAGTACCTTTAATCGCGTATTCCAGCGTGCCATACACCATGCGGTCTCCGGTAAATTCTTTGTAATTGACGCCACGCAGATTTCCGTAATAATTGAGAAATGTCCTGCCGCCAAAATCAAACCAACGCTGCGGCGGCAGATTGTTGTACGAGATCGCTGCAGATGTGTAAACAGTAAATTTGCTGTGGTAAGTGGGATTAAAACTTCGCAGCAGATTTGCTTTGATGAACGCGTAAGAATAATCGCTGCGCAGTTGATTGTGGTTCGTGTATTCCGCAACAATATTGGCGTCCACATGATGTTTCTTGTAAATGAACAATGCTCGCAGTCCCCGGAATATACCGACCTTAATTTCGGGATTTAATCGAAAATTGTTGTTATAATTTAAAATACTGAACTTCGTATTTGTCTTCGCACGTTCTTCGGTGTGTGACACCACAGATAATTTGAGCGCCATATTATCTGTTGCCCGGTAGCCAAGCCCGATACTGCCGCCGGTCTTGTAATAGTAATCCCGGTAATCGCCTTTATATAACATGCTGATGAACGTATTTTTGCCAGTGGTTATAAGTTGCCTGTCTTCCTCATATCCGGTAGTGTTGTAAATATTCGCATCTGCAAAAAACTTTTTTCGACTGTCGAAAAATTGCAGAACACCGATGTGAGCTTTCCGGCGCTCGTCAGAAATGCCATATCCGGCGCTGAGAGAAATAGCGGAATTCTTCGTGAGCATGTTCGATAGGTTGATGCCGTAGCTCAGCCGTATTCCTTCAACCCTGTTATATAGCACATAATTACCGAGATTTTGCAGCCATTGAACATAACGCCCGAACCGTTGCTCCATTCCCAGTTTCATGGCTTGCCGTGCCAGCGATTGGGACTCGAACAGGTCTTTGTACAAATCCACGGACGCTAATTGATTTTCGATCGTGCCAATGAGCTGTTCTCTTTCCTGTTTTGTTAAACGATCAGGATGTGGGACATCCGCAAATAGTTTTCGCTCCAGCTCCGGTTCTGGTTTGTAAGTCACTTTTTGATTCACAATCGCCGCAGTATCCTCGATAACCGGATCGACGACATAATTTTCAAATTCAATAATACGATTTGCTTTTACTGTAATTCCCCAGAATTTAATATCAAAATCTTCCTCAACCATCGTCGGCAACCAGTACTTGCCATAAAGCAGTTCCTTGTGAGTCTTTATTCGGTGGTTTTCAGAACCACTGATGCTTAAGGTAATTTTTTTGCGCTCCTTTTTTGCTGCGGCATTGATAAATGTGGCTGCTTCATTAAATATCACATTCGATCCCACCACAACATGTTTATTTGCATCAATTTGAAATGTACCGCTTACCGCAGGAATATTTTCTTGGGTGGGTGTTACACTAACCGTTAGCACCCGATTGTCGCCAAAGCCGATTTCATGGATTTTTTCATAGTGATAGACCGAATCGGCGCCAATGGCAAACGGATATAACGGCCAAAACTGTTGGCTTTCTTCACTTGTGTCAGAATCTGCAATGCCGATTACCGAGGCATTGTACAGAAACAAAAACGGATTGGGAAGAGGGAAATTTTTTGCGATCTCCCCGGTATCGCTGCTATCTGCTGTTATTTTTCGCTGTGCGGTAACAACGATCCGCAATGAATCCGGTTTCATCCAAAAGCCGTCGAAATAATATTCATCCATCAATGGGATCATTTTGACGAGGAACGGGTTGTATGCAAAATAGATATAAGTTTTGGAATGACCTTTAAAAGAGGCAGAGTTGATTTCATCATAGCTCTGTTGACTGTTTATTTGCACTTGTTTGATAAATTCGGCAAACTCATTTCGGGCGATAACCGAAGTAATGTTGAAAGACAGAAGTGTAAACAGGATAAAAAGAACATTTACGCGCATGTGATTTCTCATTATGCTGGTGTGATAATTTAGCTAATACCTGCTTCGATCCGTTTAAAAAACGAATCACTCTATTCGTAGGATACGGGCTTTTTTTTTGAATAGTTCCATCAGAGAAAGCCTTTGTGGATTGGATAGAACAGAAGTGGAATAATATATCACCTATCATCATGCTATCACGTATTTATTACATCCTTTTATCAATCATAATAACCGCATCGAGGGCATTTCCAATCAGTTGTCGCGGGCCTTTTGGGATGCTTAATTTTTCCCTTTTTTGCGAAATCATGGTAAATTACACATTCTGTATTAAATGCTTCATGGGCAGATTCAGAATATCGAAACTTAAATAATGGCTTATCAGTTTTGTTTAACCAGGATTTTAATTTGGAATTCAAATCCTTATTTGCGCGACCGATAACTCTGAAAAGAAAAGTCCCATTTTCATTTCTTCTGCCGATTGCATAATTCCCGGATGAAATCTTGCTAACCTTTTCATCAATAGTTTTAATATTAAGGCGATACGGTCCTTGCATTCTTAACGATGGCATGTTTTCTCCTTCTTGTTACTATGTTAGTTGTCTATTTTATAAAAACAGCCCAACAAGTCTGGTTGGGCTTTAGATAAAAGCAAATATTTTTTAACCTCAATAATTCATACGCCGCAAAGCTCTGCGTTAAATATTTATGAATATTTCAGGCTAAATAAAAGGATCAAATTTAAGCTAACTTCTATTCGATAAAGATAATTTTACTATAATTGACGAAATCAACAAAATTATTTTAAGGAGCGAACTGCGCGCACATAATCATACCCATAGTTAAACAAATGCCTGTTGCCGCAACTTCCGTTGAGGAAACTGACGTACCATGCTTGAACTCCATTATTATAAGAATCAGATGTCCAAATCCAATTTAACTTTTTATCGAACAGAGGATCAATATGCAATCCTCCGTCCGGTTTTTCCTGTTCAATTAAGCTCATCGCTTCTTCTAATGTTGGCAATCGCCAATCATTAAATCCTGCATAACCTTTTTGGTTAAGTTCTTTGATGCAATTCGAGGCATCACCGGCTGCTATTTTATAAGTCGATCCACCCTGTTGCCACATTAAATTTGTTTCATTGTCAATTACTATTCTATCTCCGTTTTCAATATGGAGTGAGTAATTATGTAAAAATCCTTTTCCTTTCGGATTCTTATCTGCATCAAAAAAGTCATACTTAATTATTATATCTATTACTTCTTGTGTAGTTAATGCAGTTGCATGGCTTCGCAATGGAAGATCGTTTGGATTCCTGACCTTTATTTCTTGATTATCGTTTTGCATAACTATTAAAGATACAAATTAATTATTTAAAAGTCAATTCGTTAAATAAATAATTCAAAGTTAATATAAAGATAGTTGTGTGTAGTTGCCCATTACATGTCTATTCCAATATCTCTATAATCGAACGCCTCCCTAATTTTGCAGAAGCCGCGGCAACAAGCATTCGAATAGACCTGGCTGTTTGACCGTGTTTGCCAATCACTTTGCCTAAATCTCCTTCTCCGACTTTTAATTCAAAGACAGAAGATCTTTCCCCGTCTATTTCATTGACATGAACTTCATCGGGTTTATCAACTAATTCTTTTACGATATACTCAATAAACTCTTTCATATTCATTCCTGCTGTTTTAGTGGTTAAATTTGTTATTTCATTTTAGTGCATACATCCGATAATTAGTAATTCATTAATTTCTAATCTAATATTTCGAGTAATGTTCGTTTTCCCTGCTTTGCAGAAGCAGCCGCAACAAGTAATCGCAAAGACTGAGCAGTTCGCCCATGCTTACCAATTACTTTGCCAATATCTCCACTTTCGACTTTTAATGAGCAGTAGACAGTTCTTTCGCCAGTTATTTCAGTGACAAGAACTTCATTAGGTTTATCAACTAAATTTTTTACGATGTACTCAATAAATTCTTTCATATCTTCACCTCACGTTAATTAGTAATTCTGACTTCGTTAGCTATTTAATGTGAATTTTTTACTTGGTGTTTAGGCTCTGAATTCATAAATATTGAGTTTTCGACTTTGATCAATAAAACCTGAAATTCTAAAATGAAAAGTAAATTTCTACATAAATTGAATGTGCGTTCCGGAGTGAATCGGCATTATGCAATTTCACTGCAATGCATTAACATGGTGTCTAAAGAACAACCCTTGCGAAGGATTTTATAAATGAAACAGTTATAGATTGATAGCCTGAAAAATTCATAGCCACAGCGGCTCAGAGTACATCGGGTTTTAATTTTCAAACGTTACGCAAACAATAGTAACCCGAATTTTTCTTAACTCAGTTTGAAAAGTAGTGTGCACATACATTGTTGTTTCTCTGTGACCTTTGTGCTTCTGTTGCACGTTTTGTGAATTATGCAGGATAAACTTCTGTTTAACCATCGCATGGTTTTTTTTTAACAATTATTGAGTTTTTGGACAGCCTGTAAAGGCATTGCATATTGCACTGCAACCATTAATAAAATAATTATTTATAACGCGCTTGCACATTTAATTTTAAATTTTAGGGAACATAATAATGTACACTGAAATCCATGACACCCTATTTTTTTAGTTTACAATAATAATCTTTAATATCAATCACCCAAAGGAATGAAAATATAGTTAGTTCTTTTGGATTAGAAATGAATAGTCCAAAAGGATGATAAGAAGTATGTTTTTTGGTTTGAACGCTGTAATCGTCGAGAAAAAATATGACGTGAAATAAATTTGTAATATTTCCCACAGTAATTGTCAAGTATAATTTATATAAAATATAATAAATTTTAAGATTAAATGCAAATCAATTTTTATATAAATCATTATTTTTCGTTTTGCTGGTTACAATTTACCCGGGATTCGGCAGAATATTCTTTTCGTTTCCCAAAACCTGATCATAGATGACTTGTTACAGGTTGCGTTCGGAGAGCTTACAACAGAAAGCATGAAGATATTCATTTGCTCTATCCTACTAGTGATTTCTCGACAGGAGAATGTCATTTGTTTGCGCTCGTGTTTGATGAACCCAGAGCATTTGGAGTGGATTGATAAAATATGGGAGCTAATTAAAAAAGTGAATAGTGAATTGTTCGACCAGATGTGATTTGAGAGAAGCAATATCCAGAATATCAACAGCGGTCGAGGTTGAACCAGAAGGTGGAGCCACTGCCGGGTTTGCTTTTCAGATGGATGGTTCCGTTATGGCCCTCAATAATATGTTTCACAATGGCCAGCCCGAGTCCTGTTCCGCCCATTGCCCTGGAGCGGGCTTTATCCACCCGATAGAAGCGTTGGAAAATACGGTCGTGATATTTACGGTCGATGCCGATACCGGTGTCAGTTATTTCAATGCGCAACCTATTGTCTTTGATGTGTGTTACGCAAATCATAACAACGCCAGTTTCCGGTGTGTATTTAATAGCGTTATCAATCAAATTATTGAAAACCGTACGAATGCCTTCCGCATCGGCCATTATCAGTGAGTTCGGGGGGATATCGGTTGTGATCGTGATATTTTTCTGTTTTGATTTTTCCCTGAATTCATCGAGTGCTTCGTCCAGAATTATGTTCAGGGATATTTTGTTCATAACAAGCGGTTGTTCCCGTTCAAGTTCGGATAATTTCAGTAAGTCGGATACCAGAAATTCAAGTCGTTGCCCCTGTTCGCGAATTTTACGGATGAATTTCACGCGTGCGATGGGCGATTCAGCCGCTCCTTCCAGTAATGTCTCTGCATAACCAATGATTGCTGTCAATGGAGTTTTCAGTTCGTGCGATGCATTCGCGACAAAATCGCGGCGGATTGCTTCCAGTGTTTTTAATTCGGTAATATCCTGTAGCTGAATCAGTGCCCCGCTCTTATTTTGTTCGGCAAGATAAAACGGAGTGACAATGTAGCGCAAATATTTTTTACCGTGACGAGTTGAATAGATCAATTCGTCAGATTTTTTGTTGCCAGTTATCAGGGTGTCGTTAATCGAATCGATTAACCGATCGGCGTCAATAATTTTTCGGATTTCATCGCTGTTAATATCATTCGAGTGGAATTCCAAAATTTCATAAATTACCGGATTAACGTGGACGATGTTTTTCTCATTGTCAATTGCAATGATGCCAATATCAAGGTTTGTGAAAATATGTTCTAACTTCGCGCGTTCTCTGGATATTTGGGCGATTTGCAATTTTAATCGTTCTGTTAACTGATTTAAGATATGCGCCAGAGTACCCACTTCATCTTTCCGCTGTTCATGAAATGTTCTGTCAAGATCTCCGGCAGAAATGCGTTTCGCTGTGCGCACAATACGCAATATCGGAAATGTGACCACTGTACCCGAAAGCAAGGCAACCCAAAAAAGCAAAATCAAACCGACAAAATTTGATGCAATAATCAACATGATAATTTTATTCATTGATTCATCAAAATTTTCTGCATAATATGCCATTCGTAAAAAGCCGATCATTTTACCCTGGTAATGAATAGGATAGGCTGAATAAAACAGCTTTAGATTTACGGTATCACTGCGGCGATAACTCTGTCCCCAACTGTGTTTGATCGCTCCTTTTACTTCGGGCCGATTAATATGATTGTCCATAGAAGCCACCTCTTCAGGGCTTACATCAGAATCAGCGATGACACGTCCGGAAGAATCAATAAGAGTGACCCGGGAATTTAATATGTCCTGGATTTGATATGTAAATTGCATCATCGCTGGAAAGTTATCTGAGGCTGAATGGAGGTTGCGTTGTTCAAACAGCTCGACAGCTAACCGGGTTTTCATCTGCAGTTCATGAAATGTTTGCCGAAACAGATAGTGGCGAATATTAAAAAACAGCACAATATCAAAAATGATAAAACCTATCAGGGAAGCAAATAAAACAACGGCGACAAAATTCCATTTGTACTTACTGAACATCAAGCCTCCGTTTTAATGCGGTAGCCAAATCCCTTAACGGTTTCCACCAATTCGGCCCACTTGTCTAATTTTTTCCGTAACCGCCGAACGTGGACATCCACGGTGCGGGATTCGCCGTAATAATCATATCCCCAAACCTGATCCAGTAACTGGTCACGGGATAATACCCGACCGTTTGCCAGAATCAACGCTTTTAGCAGTAAAAATTCCTTGGGAGTCAGATCAAGCACTTTGTTGCCGGCAGCCACTTCATGTCGGGAAAAATTGACACTTAATTCGCTGAAACGGTACACCTGATCTTCGTCCCTGTGATGGCGACGCAGTAGCGCTTTAACTCGTGCGATCACTTCCCGGGGACGAAATGGTTTCGTTACATAATCATCAGCGCCCAGTTCCAGGCCCTGCAGGATATCCATTTCTTCGGAGCGCGCAGTAATCATAAGAATGGGAATCGTACGGTTGCGTTCATCTTTCCGAACTTTACGTGCAATATCCAGCCCATTCATTCCGGGAAGCATCAAGTCCAGTAAAACCAGATCCGGTGGATTTGTTAATATGGCTTGCAGCGCATCCTTCCCGTCGTTGTGTATAACGATGTCGTATCCTTCCTGCTCCAGATTGTACTGCAATATTTCGCAAATGTCCGGATCATCTTCAACAATCATTATTCGAGCTAACATGTTCTATTCTCGCTTTTTGGTTATTATTCTTTTTTATAATGTGACATTTTTATGTTACATTGGTATTACATTTTTAACATAAAATTGCACCAGGTATGAATAAATATAACCAATTCAAATTGCTAAGGCAACTTTAAAATATTATTTGTGAATAAATGCTTGACATTTCGGAACTTTCGTTGTAATTTATGTATCCATTCAATAATTGATGGTGTGCATCAAAGCTTTCGGATTCTCTTT
>CAZCJL010000152.1:0-14916 GCA_964498785.1 uncultured Cytophagia bacterium
ACCGTTTTTTACCTGCCTAATTGCGCCTAACTTGCGTGTTGACTGCGGGGTTCGTAATTTTCACCATCAAAATCACGCAAATCAAACTGACGCGGCGGATCATCTGCCCGGGATATTTGTGGTGAGAATGAAATTACAAAAAGTGCAAAAAAGATGATTATTCTTTTCATATTAATCCTTTCGGGAATGACGTTAAAAGAAATAAATGAGCTATCTTTCTTGAAATGCATTTAACAAGGGAAAAAATCACAATGATCGAATAGATTTCCGTATCCTGTTTTAATATCTGTTCTATTCGCATTCTATAATTTCCTAAAATCTAAACCAGTTACATGGATTAAAAAAATAGAACACCGATTAAACGGATATTAACGGATTTACAGAATCAATCCAAATCCGCTCCATCCGTTCAATCTACGTTCTATATTATTTTCATTCTATCCCCAAACTACTTTCACACGCCTCCACAGTCTGGGAAATAAGCGTGGCGATGGTCATCGGGCCCACGCCGCCGGGGACAGGTGTATACGCCGCACAGCGCGGGATAATCGCGGATAATTCAATATCGCCAACATTCCCGGGATTGTAACCAGCATCGATCACTACCGCGCCATCCTTGAGCCAGTCGCCTTTGATGAATTCCGGTTTTCCGATCGCGCCCACCACAATATCCGCCTGTTTGATAACTCCCGGTAAATCCTGAGTTCTGGAATGACACACCGTGATCGTGGCATTGGCGTTCATTAGCATAAATGCCATCGGTTTGCCCAGGATCGGGCTTCTGCCAACGATTACCGCTCGTTTACCCTCGATGGGAACTTCATAGCGCGCCAGTAATTTCATAATTCCCGCCGGGGTTGCCGATCCGAAAGCCCTTTCCCCCATGGCCATTCGTCCGAAACCGTGACTGGTGACGCCATCCACATCTTTTGTAATAGCAATTCTATCAAAACAGACGCGTTCATCGATTTGCGGTGGAACCGGATGTTGTAATAATATGCCGTGGACATCTGCTTTTTCATTCAGTTCATCGATCTTTTCCAGCAGCTCTTCGGTCGTTGTTTCTGCCGGGAGTAATATTTTTTGTGAACTCATTCCGACCCGATTACAGGCATTGCCTTTCATTTTCACATACGTTGCAGACGCCGGATCATCGCCCACAAGAATCGTTGCTAAAATTGGAATTTTGCCATTTGTCACTTCTTTGATTTTTTCAATACGAACTTTCAGTTCACTTTCGATCTGTTTTGCCAGTGCTTTACCATCTAATTTAATCGCGTCCATTAACACTCCTTTTGGAATAATTTCCTCTGTTGAACAATTTACAAAACATAATGCTAACTAATTAGGTCGTAAAACCTTTGTCGCCTGCGACATGATGACGACAGTATCTTCCATCGTGCCGATATGTCCGATAAGCAGTTGATCCCGTTTGCCGTGATAATCCAGACACGTGCCACAGGTCGCGATCTTTGCGCCCCGCTTTTCCAGTGTTCGCAGACTATCGATAACGTCGCTGCCCTCTGTTGTGAGGTTAATTCCCGAATTCACACAACCAATAACATCGATCACAACTTCGGATCTGGCAAGTTTGCTCAAAAAAATATTCATTAATTTTTTCCCGAGTTCAGGATTACCCTGGCCCATTTTATCGGAATTAAGATATAAAAATGTCATGATTCTCTCTCCTGTATTTTTTTTGTATCCTTACTGGAAAAATCTTGCAAAGGTTTGATCGCTCTAAATTTCTATATCATCACATAAAATTTTTCTAAGATATCGGTTATTCCTTTTAATAACCTTCGCAAGGGTAGATCCTGGTCAACCTGTAAAGTACTATCATGTAGTTTGCTTCATTTTTTTGAAATATAATCAATTGGTTAAGTAGATTCAAGCAAATAATCAATTAATTTAGATTTTAATAAGATTTCTTTGATAGCTGCCCAAAATCAGCAAACCATGCTTCAAGACCAGCTCTCTGCGTTGAGTTATCTTTCAGATAAATATACCCTGTCAATCTGCCGTAATTATCCAGATCAGAAGATATTAAGAACGTTCCTTCATAATCCTTATTATTTTCATTGAATCGAATTCGAAGGACAGGTATCTGATCCGCAGTCACAGAATCGATGGTTGCAGTTGCTTTGACGATCGTGCTGTCAATATTCCGGACGATAATAATTTTGTCCTTATTTAGTTCAAGGGAGAGAGTGCCGCTGTAGGTTATGTCAGAATCGGGCTTCTGTCCGATAATTGCATAATTGCCAATCAGAAATGACACAATAAAATCATCGGCCAGACAATATGAATTAATGAGGCAAATCGCTATTAAGAGCAATGAAACCATTTTGCTTTTCATAAGAAGTCCTGTTTTTATTAACCATGTTTTCAATATAATAAAAATTATAATTCTCTGCCACTCATTTTGTATTTAAATGATGAGTTATGTACAATTTTAACTTGCAATTGAAGACAATATTTTTTATCTTATAGGTTATATTTTTTTTGCAAACAAAAACAGTAAATGTGACAGGATATATTTAATGACAAATCCTCATCTGCTTAATAAAGAACTGGTTTTATCGAAACTACAATCAAATGCGGAAAGCGGTCTCTCCAGTTTGGAGGCCAAATTAAGATTGGGCCATTACGGCCTGAATGAAATCATTGAAAAGGGTAAGCGTAGTGCGTTATCCATTCTGATCGCCCAATTAAGTGAGATGATGATGTTAATTCTGTTAGCTGCGGCGGTTATTTCCGTTATTCTCCACGAATACATAGATGCTGCCGTTATCCTCGTTATAGTATTGCTGAATGCGATTATCGGATTTTGGCAGGAGTATAAAGCGGAAAACGCAATATCTGCGCTAAAAAAACTGGCGGTTCCAAATGTTCGGGTTCGCCGGGATGGGAAGGTGCAGGAAATCTTTGCCAAAGAGTTAGTTCCTGGTGATATTATTCTCATCGAAGCAGGAAATTTTGTGCCGGCAGACGCCCGTTTGCTCGAACCAGTTAATTTAAAAGTGCAGGAATCTTCGTTAACCGGCGAGTCGGAACCGGTATTGAAAAGTAGTGCGGCGCTCTCCGGCGATAATATCTCTTTAGGTGATCATAAAAATATGGTTTTTATGGGTACGGTGGTCACTTATGGGCGTGCGAAGGCAGTGGTCAGCGCGACCGGAATGGATACCGAATTGGGTAATATCGCGTCGATGATGCAAGAAATGGAAGAGGAAAAAACACCGCTGCAAGTGAGATTGGCAAATTTAGGAACGACGCTGGCAAGCCTGGCGCTGGTTTTGATTGTGATTGTGGCAGGTCTTACTTATTTGCGCGGAATCGGATTAAAAGAAACCTTTATGACTGCCATCAGCATGGCTGTGGCCGCGATTCCGGAGGGGCTTCCGGCGGTGGTGACGATTGCGCTTGCTTTAGGTGCGCAGCGGATGTTAGGAAAAAAATCACTCATTCGTCATTTGCCGGCAGTGGAAACACTTGGGAGCGTCACTGTTATTTGCTCGGATAAAACTGGCACACTCACACAAAACAAAATGACGGTTACAGAAATCGCGCTTCCCGATGTCCGCTATAAAATGGATGCGGTCATTTCGAATCATAAAAATAATAGCGCCGTCGGATTCCTGCTGTTAGCCGGCACTCTATGCAATGATGCACAACTAACCGAGGATAGCAAGAACGGTGGATTGAAGGCCGTTGGTGATCCCACCGAAGGCGCACTTGTTCTTGCTGCACATAATGCTGACCTTTCAAAAGAGAAAATAGAAACAATACTCCACCGAAAGGCTGAGCTTCCTTTTGATTCCGAAAGAAAGCGAATGACAACTGTTCATGAAATCAGTAACATTTCTGACCAGAGAATAATAGAAATTTTAGAGCCGGTTTTAGAAGATGATCATCAACAATACATTTCATTCACAAAAGGTTCTGTTGATGGATTATTGGATGTATGTACCCATGTTTTGATTAATGGTAATGTAAAAATATTTACAGAAAAATTGCGGGAACGTATACTTGATGAAAACAGGAGAATGGCAGACAATGGAATCCGCGTACTTGGAGCTGCATTTCGATTTATGGACCCGGATGCGATTACCGATCCGGGTCATTTTGAGAAACAGCTCACTTATATCGGCATGACCGGCATGATCGATCCGGTGCGCCCGGAAGCTATCGAAGCTGTCCGGCAATGTCAGCAGGCCGGTATTCGGGTCGTCATGATTACCGGTGATCATCCCCTGACTGCTTGTGCAATCGCCCGTGAACTAGGAATTCTGGACAACGGTCGCTATCTTACGGGCAGAGATTTGTCTGCAATGACTATAACAGGTTTAAAAGATATCATTAATGAAGTGCGGGTATTCGCCAGAGTTTCACCAGAGCATAAAATGGTCATTATCGATGCATTGCAGGAAAAAAACCAGATTGTGTCGATGACTGGCGATGGCGTCAATGACGCCCCGGCCCTGAAGTCTGCTGATATTGGTGTGGCAATGGGAATCACAGGTACCGATGTTGCCCGCGAATCGTCTGATATGGTTTTACTGGACGATAATTTTGCCACGATTGTTACAGCAGTCAAAGAAGGACGCACTATTTTTGACAATATTCGAAAATTTGCCAAATACATACTTACAGGGAATGCCGGTGAAATCCTGGTCATGATGATTGCGCCCTTTCTTGGTATGCCTTTACCCCTGTTGCCGATTCAAATTTTATGGATAAATCTGGTAACCGATGGTTTGCCGGCAATTGCTCTGGGTTATGAGGAATCCGAGCCCAATGTCATGAACCGCCCCCCTTATGAGCCACAGGAAGGCATCTTTTCCCGTGGCATTGGCAGACAAATCGTGATGATGGGATTCATTGTGGGATTAGTATCTGTAACTATCGGCTTCTGGTTCTGGGAAATGGACCGGTCAAATCCTGCCTGGCAGACAATGATCTTTTCCTCACTCACATTCAGTCAGATTGTTTATGCATTGACAGTTCGCAAAACAAAACTATCATTTTTCAGCACATCACTGTTCAGTAACCATCTGATGATCGCTGCTGTTGTGATTACATTCGGATTGCAACTCATGCTTATTTATGTCCCGTTTTTTAATATAGTTTTCCGAACCGTTCCGCTAACTGGACTACAGTTGTCTGTGTGCCTGGCGGGCGCATTACTGGTCGTCCTGTTCACAGAAATCGAAAAATTTATCCTTCGTCAGCGCGATATGCTTCGGTTTTAAAATGTCATTCATAATATGTGATTCGGGATTCGTAATTTCGGAAATCCGGGATGGCGTAGATGTAAGACACACCGTTGTGCTGCGTCGCTCATTGCTGGCTGTGCGGGGTATGAATTATTAAGGCAATAGAATTTTTGATTTATCCTCAATTATTTATACACCGCAAAGCCTTCGATATGAAGATAATCAGGATTCGTGTGGATAAACGAAAAGATATTCACACCGAATCCACAGGTTATCCACATAGTCTTATCGTATCCGCTCAATATTTTATGGTAATGAGAATTACATGCAAAAAATGTCATTCCTGCGAATGCAGGAATCTCCTGCGTACATGGGAGATTCCTGAACTTCGCTTCGCTCCGTCAGGAATGACAGCGCTTTATTACCCCAATTTATTGAATGGATACAATATATTATCTCGTTGTTTTCATCTGTATTTCCCGAATCCACGCATAAAGAACCGGCACAATGAACATGGTAATCATGGCGAACACCATGCCGCCGAAGGAGGGGATTGCCATGGGCACCATAATGTCCGCACCTCGGCCGGTAGCGGTCAAAATCGGAAGGAGGGCGAGAATGGTTGTTGCCGTGGTCATCACAGCCGGCCGGACCCGTCGTTTGCCGGCTTCAAGAGTTGCGTCCCGGATTTCGCGAACAGTTGTGGGTTGATTCCGGCTAAAGCTCTGGTTCAGATACGTGGCAATGACCACGCCATCATCTGTGGCAATGCCGAACAGCGCGATAAATCCCACCCAGACCGCGACACTCAGATTCACGGGGTGGATTTGAAAGAGCGCCCGTATATCGATGCCAAACAGTGAGAAATTCAGAAACCACGGTTGGCTGTACAGCCAGATCATCACAAATCCGCCGGCCCAGGCGACGGCAATGCCAGAAAATACCAGCGCAGTTGTGGAGACGGATCGAAACTGAAAATAGAGCAGCATGAAGATAATGAACAACGCCAGCGGCAAAATAATGGTCAACCGTTTTTGCGCACGCACCTGATTTTCATAGCTGCCGGCAAAGGAATAACTGACGCCGGCCGGGAGTTCGAATTCGTTTTCCGCCATCTTTTTGTTCAGAAAGTCCCGGGCTTGTTCCACCACATCCACTTCCGCGTAACCAGATTTTTTATCGAAAATGACATAGCCGACCAGAAATGTATCCTCGCTTTTGATCATTTGCGGACCGGGTACATATTTTATTTCAGACAATTGTACAAGCGGAATTTGTTCACCGCCCGGCGCCGGGACGAGAATACGGTCCAGTGATTCGATGTTATCCCGCAATTCCCGCAGGTAGCGAATGCGCACCGGGTAGCGCTCCCGGCCTTCGACAGTTGTTGTAATTTGCGTGCCGCCAATTGCCACTTCAATCACTTCCTGCACCTGATTCAATTGAATGCCGTAGCGGGCAATCGCCTTGCGATCAATGTGAATTTCCAGATACGGTTTGCCCACTACACGATCCGCGATCACTGTCGACGGCTCGATGGATGGCGCCTGTTTTAACAACTGCTCCAGTTCAAGCCCCACTTTTTCAATGGATTGTAAATCTGGTCCTTTAACTTTAATTCCCATTGGCGCCCGCATTCCGCTTTGCAGCATCACAATGCGGGCAGAAATTGGCTGTAACACCGGCGCAGAAGTAGTCCCCGGAATATCCGCAGCGTTGATTATTTCATCCCAAATATCCTGCGGACTATTAATGCCAGCCCATGGTTTCCTGGTTTTATTCAGTTTCGAATCCAGCGCCGGACGCCACTGCCGGAAGACCTGCCCTCCGTTTTCAGGAATCAACTGATTATGTTCATCCCGGATAAATGCCCCGCGAACGAGATATGGTTCGCCATCAGTCACAGCGACAGGTGTGCCTTCAACATTGCGAAAAAAATCAATGCTATCAGCATCAAATTTGAACGTAAGTCGGCGGCCGCTTTCGTCTGTGATGTATTCGGATTTATAATTTATCACAGTTTCAATCATCGAAATGGGAGCGGGATCGAGCGGAGATTCGGCGCGTCCCAGTTTGCCCACAGCCAACGAAACTTCGGGAATGGCATTGATTGCCATGTCCTGTTTTTGAAGTACGTCCAACACTTCGCCAATCGAGGCATGGGGCATGGTTGTTGGCATGTAAAGAAAAGATCCCTCATCCAGCGGCGGCATAAATTCTTTTCCCAGTCCGGGAAACGTATGCGCGATATAAGAGACTGGTTTCCATGTTTTAACGCTGGCAGGTAACCAGCCGAAAAACGTATTAAAACCGAGCCAGACAAACAATCCCATCATTAATATTGAAACGGGCAGTGTTATGAATGCTGCTTTATGATCCAGAGCCCATTTTAAAATTCGGGAATAATTTTTCAGGAACAGGTAAAACAATAACAAGATACTACCGATCATCGCGGCAACAAAAAGCATGTTCAATAGAATCCCTTTTTCCGGCCCGATGGGCAGCCAGTTGCCGGACAGGAGGGTAATGACTACCAAAATAGCCAGGCCATTGGTCACATAAGGCAGATACCGCTGCCGTGTTTTCGGAATAAACCGCTGCGTTAAATGGAATACACCGGTGAAAATCAACAACAATCCGACCCACCAGGCAATGACAAACATGCTGATGAACCCCAGTACAATCAGGGCGATGTGAATAATTTTGCGGAGATAGCGCCCCGTTATCTTCCCGGTAAACAAAATCTGGGCAAATGGCGGAATGATCGTCAGCGCGACAATTGCCGCGGCGATCAGGGCAAATGTTTTTGTAAACGCCAGCGGTTTGAACAATTTGCCCTCTGCCGCCTGCATCGTAAACACAGGCAAAAAACTGACGACAGTCGTGGATACAGCCGTCAGCACCGCGCCACTGACTTCGCTGGTAGCCCTGAAAATAATATTTAACGGTTTCTCTTCAGGCTGTGCCTCGTCCAGATGGCGGATGATATTTTCGCTGATAATAATCCCCAGATCGACCATGGTTCCGATTGCGATGGCGATGCCGGTCAACGCAACGATATTCGCATCCACGCTGAATAATTTCATCGCGATGAAAACCATCAGCACGGCAACCGGAAGCAAGCCTGAAATCAACATTGAGCTGCGGAAATGCATGATCAGGATTAAGATGACGATAATGGTCACCAGAATTTGCTGAAACAGAGCTGTGTTTAGCGTGCCCAGTGTTTCGTAAATCAGATCGGTGCGATCATAGAACGGCACAATTTTAACCTGACTGACAATACCGTCGGCGAGTTCTTTTTTCGGAAGCCCGGCAGAGATTTCGTTGATTTTTTGTTTCACATTGTGAATGACTTGCAATGGATTTTCACCGTAACGAACGACAACCACGCCGCCGACAACCTCGGCTCCGGCTTTGTCCAGTGCACCGCGGCGCGATGCCGGACCGAGGGTCACATGCGCTACATTCTTCACGTAGATGGGCACATTGTCATTCACTTTTATGACAGCATCCTGCAAATCCGTGACTTCTTTTACAAAACCGATTCCGCGAATCACATATTCAACTTTGTTCACTTCAATGCTCCGGGCGCCGACATCTAAATTGGACATTTTCACCGCGCGGATCACTTCATCAAGCGAAACATTGTACGCTCGCATGGCATTGGGATCAACGTCAATTTGATACTCCTGAACAAATCCTCCCACTGAAGCCACCTCGCTTACGCCTGCGGCAGACATCAGCGAATAGCGCACGTACCAGTCCTGAATCGTTCGTAATTCCTGCAAATCCCAACCACCAGCAGGATTCCCGTTTTTATCATGCCCTTCCAGCGTGTACCAGAAAACCTGACCCAATGCAGTGGCGTCCGGTCCCAGAGATGGCTGAACACCCTGCGGCAATGAACCAGCGGGCAAACTATTTAACTTTTCCAAAACACGGGACCGGGACCAGTAAAATTCCACTCCCTCTTTAAAAATCACGTAAATGGTGGAAAATCCGAACATCGAAAAACTACGAATGGTTTTTACTCCCGGAATCCCCTGTAAGGAAACGGCCAGGGGGTAAGAAATCTGATCTTCCACATCCTGAGGCGAGCGTCCCATCCATTCCGTAAAAACGATCTGCTGATTTTCGCCGATATCGGGAATCGCGTCCACAGGCACCGGTGAGCGGGGCAGCCAATCAATTTTCCAGTCGAATGGCGCCACAATGATTCCCCAGAAAATGAGGAAAACAAGCACCAGCGCCACAATCAATTTATTTTCCAGACTAACGCCAATTATTTTATCGACTATGCTTAATTTATTCACGTCATTATTCATCGGTTTTCACCTGCATCATGTTCATTCATCATCTTCATTCAATCCATTCAAAACAGCGTCTTATTTTTCCGGCGCTTTTAAATCTGCGGTCTGCTCGCCACAACGAAACATCGAACTGCCGAAATAGGGATTTTCAACACCTTTTTTAATTTGCAGCCAGTCAGCGCCGCGATTATCAAATGCCATCGGGCAATGATATACCAGCAGCGGTTGTTCGTCACTCCCAAACAATTTGGCGACGTAAATCACTGCTACCGATAAATGATCAAAGGCAATCCGCGCATCTTTCATATCACCGGCTTCTTGCAACTCTGTTATCGATCTTTGAATTTTATCAAGCGCGTCCATCCACGCGTGATGCACATTCCCTTTTAATAGCGCCATGTCCGTTTTTTGAAGCGCGGCGGATAGCTCAGCGGCATGTTGTTTCAGCGGAGAAAATTTGTCATGACTGAGGGCAAATTGTAAATCGTAGTAAGCCGCATATACAGCATCCAACTGTTTCAGAAATGCGTTCGATACCTCAAATTTATCCAGTTTTTCACGTTCACCTTTTTTCTCATCCTGTTTTGTTTCCGCGATGTCAGTACTCTTCATTTCGCCATGCTGATGATGCGCTGACATTAAAGCGCCACCCTCCGGGTTCATCATACTCGGTTTGGCTTGAATCTGAATCGCGCTGTCAATCTTAAAATTACCTTTTACAACAACCATTTCGCCTTCCTTCAAGCCTTCTTCAACGATGTAATAGTCGCCGGCTCGCGGCCCCAGCACGATTTCCCGGCCTTCATACACGCCTTCTTTGCCAGGCAGTTCCAAGTAGACAACCGAGCGCGTACCGGTAATCAATGGTGCAGTTGCAGGAATCACCAGTGGTGCTTCTTTTAAGGCATTTTTTAGATTGACATATCCCAGATCTTCTGCCTTTACCAAAGGCATGCCGCATAAATCGCATATTCCCGGATGATTTTTTACGATCTCCGGATGCATCGGACTGATCCACTTTCCGGCTAAATCAGGATTTATAACTTTGCCACCCTTCGCGATTTTCGAGCGCACCACTGCATGAACAAACATTTCAGGCTTTAGTTTGCCCGCCGGATTTTCGATATTTACTCTGATTTTCGCGGTTCGCGTGGTTGCATTCAAAACCGGATCGATGAACGCGATCTTGCCGTCAAAAATCTCACCCGGATATGCCTCGGTATGAAATTCAACATCCTGCCCGTAGCGAAGCCACGGCAGATCGGATTCATAGGCATCCATTTTCACCCATATCCCGGATAAATCAGCGATAGTATATATTTTCGTTCCGATGTTGACATACTCTCCTTCTAACGCATTTTTACGAATCACAATTCCACTCACCGGCGAATAGAGAGTAATGTGGTCCGATGCTTCGTCTGCCGGCTCCATTTTCTTTATTTGCTCCTCTGTCAAGCCCCATAATCGCATTCGTTCCCGCACCGAATTCACCTGCTGTGTTGCGGTTTCGATCAGTTCATCCAGTCCCTGCTGCTCATATTCCCGAAGCATTTTTACGGATTCCATGAACTCCTGTTGTGTGGAAAGCAGTTCCGGACTGTATATGTCCGCGAGATGATCGCCTTTTCGAACCGGAATTCCCTCGTAATTGACAAACATCCGATCAATACGCCCGGGAACCCAACTGCTAATATAACTGATGCGGGTTTCATCGTACTCGATTTTTCCCACCAGTCGAATCGTATTTTCCACAAATTTCTTCTCCACCGATGCAACTTCCACAGATGCCAGCTTGCGGGCGCGCTCCGAAAGCGACAGTTGTCGCGGACCTGATTCATCCCCGCGGTCGTTGACAACCGGAATCAAATCCATTCCGCATATCGGACACTGCCCCGGTTTTGGCTGCTGAATATGCGGATGCATGGAGCAGATCCACATCGAGACTTCATCTGCTGCTGTCGCCTCCTCATGCTGGTGTGTTTCGCCGTCACCATTTCCACCGATGACAGCCCCCAGTATAAATGCGATAATCACTAATCCGATCCACAGAAACAGAATCGGTTTTTCTTTTGGAAAATATTTTTTTATTGAATCTCTCATTTTTTTATCCTGAGTCAAATTAATGATAATAAAATTTTTTAATTGCCACTCTCGGGCATTGCTGTCATGATATAACGTTTTGATACGTTTTCAAAAAGTCCTCCCAACAAGCCTTTCCAGTTGAGCAATACTTTTATGATAATCACTTAAAACACGCTCATAATCCAGTTCGTAATTGTACAGCGTCATCTGACTACTCAATAGCGATAAAAAATCCACTTTATCCACCTGATAAGCTGATAACGCCGAATTCACCGCCTGACGCGCCCGGACAATGATTCCACTTTTATATAAGGACAGCAATTTTTTATTTTGTTCTACTTCTGCTATTTTTGCTTCAATCTGTTGATGCACCTGTGTTCGTATATTTTCGTAACTTTTTTCTGCTGACATCATTCGTAGTTGACTTTCCTGTACCCGCTTTGATTGTTTTTTAAAAAAATAAAGTGGCAGTGTCATTTGAACCGATCCTGATAAATAATCCACTCCTCCCATCTGGTTTTTTAAAATATCGCGCTGCGTATATGTCACGCCAACATTAAAATCCGGGAAATAGCTTTTCTTTGCCAGATTTATCTCAAAGTCACTTCGTCGAATAAGTGCCTGGTGCAGCTTGAGAAGCGGTCGGTTTGCATCAGCCATCTCAATCAACAGTGCCCATTCGACTTTCCGGATTGAGTCCGGCAGTGTTTTAACAATTGTCACCGCTTCATCAGTTTGCCGATTTAGTAGTTGTTTTAATTGCGTCATCAAATTCCGGTGTTGTTGTCTCATGCGGATTAACTTTTCGCTAATTTTGGTTTGTTCTACGTTTGCCCGAAGCACATCCTGTTGTAATCCCTGCCCAACACGGTATCGTGTCTCTGCAATGCGCGTAAACTGGCGCATTAACGCCGCGTTCTTGTCAGTCTTTAAAATCGCTTTATCGATGCAATATAACTCGTAATAAACGCTCTTCACCTTTTCAATTAACGCATTTTTTGTTTCCAGATATCTCATCTCATTGATATAACTTTCCTGCCCGGCTATCTTTTCTTTCAAACCTAATTTGCCGGGAAACGGAATCATTTGCATGAGAGAAATCTGCTTGCCTGTCATCGGCTCCTGATTAAGCAGATACGAATCTGTTGGCATATTTACTACGCTTATTCCCAACACCGGATCCGGCAGAGCGTCAGCCTGCGACTCCCGCTTTTCAGATTCCTGCCATGCGTAATAACTAGCCTGCAATTGCGGATTATTGCTCAACGCCTCGTTAATCAATTCCTTTAACACCAACACATTATCTGAAGCCCGAATACCAGGAATTAACGGCAAAATCATAATCATTCCGATAATATTATATTTCCATATTTTCTTCTTCATTTTATTCCTTGAATTTCGATTCAACAAAATCATAATTTTGCTGTTATCAGCAGATTATCAATTTTTTTGACTATTCTTTTATTAAAATAATCCCGACAATTGCAATAAAAAAACTGGCCCACCAGATGAGTCCATACGGGATTAAATACTCTTTAAACAAACGATGTCCGTTGTTCATTGCGTCAACTTCTTCCCAATGACGATGCATTTCCTGATGTGAATTTAATGAATCAGGCGCTTCCCCACTCATGATGCTGTCATATATACATGTATGCACGCCATTAATATTAGCAGGAAAAAAAAGAATAATACCACTAATACTGATCAGAACAGATATCAAAATGAAAACGAATACTGGCTTTTTGTTTTTTTTAAAATTCATCAAAATTTCCTTACATTTTCTCTAAACGTGAATACAATTTTAATACCAGAATAATTTAGTGCATTTTTTATGTTTATAAATTCAATTTTAATGAATCAGAATTCAATAATAAACATCCAATTAGTCATGCAAATTTCTTTTATCAAATTGGCTTTTTAATAACATTGAAGTGTAGAATAGTGCACAATCAAACTGTAGAATATTCTACGATTCTACATAAATTATACTAAACAAAAATCATCTTTTAAGAAAAGCAACAAAATATATCTCCGTTCTAATAATATTAAATTCAATATATTATACGATTCGCTGAAATTGAAAGTAAAGGCTCTGTTGCAGGATTGGTATATCATTTGCGTTTGCAGAGATAAAGAATTTGGTTTGAACAGAAACATGAAGGAGAAATCGATGAAATTTTTTAAATACGTTTTTATTGCATTGTTTGTGCTTGGCATATATGTTAATTCACATGCAGAAGAACAAAATCAGGAAAAGGTTGCTATCAAGGAAGCAAATATATGGTCAGGTGAAGACGGCAAAAAGCACTTTATCTGTCCTGTTATGGGTGGCGAAGGAATCGTCGATGAGAAAATCTTGTATACAGATGTGGATGAAAAGCGTTATTATCACTGTTGCGCAGGATGCCCGGAAAAATTCGCTGCTGATCCGCAAAAATATCTGAAGGATTTTACAGTGCCTGCAAACGTGGTTAAAATGGATGAACACGGAAAATATTTCCAGTGCAAGGTTTCCGGCGAAATGGGTCTGGTCGATGAAAAAACACCATATACCGACCACGACGGTAAACGTTACTATTTTTGTTGCAATAATTGCAAAACAAAATTTGATTCTGACCCTTTAAAATTTTCGAACGATTCAGATTCGAAAATGTAGGTAACCGATCACGGGGTAGAAATTATAGTGTTATAAGTTATTGTAAATATGGAGTGCAATCCCTTTAAAGCCTGTCTTAGATCGAACTGAGGTTAAATTAATTCGCCCTTTCAGATCAAATAAAATCATTCATTGCTTTTTATTTTCGTGGAAAATTGCACTCTTTGATAAGCGTGGCAAAATATTACACCGGTTAACCGATTCCATCGCTTCGAGCGATTGAATCGGAAATAGCCGAATTGAATTGCCACGAGATTCATCCCGTGGTTCTAATTACCCGCCAAAATAATCAATCGGGAGTTTCCCCTCGCACCGTCAATTTTTGGTATTGTAACTCTATCATGATAATATTGCAAACTTCCGAAGTTTTTAATGTTCTCGTGCCGCCGGTTTCCGGCGGCACGGATTGCATGACGCTTTGCGTCATAAAATAATTATATGCCACTGATCCCCACAGATGAATCACAGATAAAAAAGAATCCGCGTATATCCGTGTCAATCCGTGGCGAAAATTGGTTAAAATGAATTGCGGACTGTATCAAAAATCCGGGATTTGTATTTTGCAAGTTCATGCGGATTAGCGATCCTATCGCTCCAAGCGATGGGATCGCTGGCCTCGTGAAAAATCTTCTAAAATCATAAA
>CAZCJL010000153.1:0-14525 GCA_964498785.1 uncultured Cytophagia bacterium
TTTTCTCTGTGCACTCTGTGTCTCTATGGCAATTTTTCAATACCTGAACAGTAACCTTTTCCTTTATTATTAATTTTTCCTGATTTGAATCTAACACTGCTCATTATATGCTACACCGTACATATAAATTTATTCATCTAATTTTATTGTACTTTTTTACGCATAAATTCAATAAATGTTAAATAAAAAAAACCTAACAGTCTTAATATAACTGTCAGGTTTTATATCTGCGAAATCTGCGTAATCTGTGGTCAACGAACAGGATTTCAATTTTCATTTTAAAATTGCAGATTTAAATCCTCATCTTCGGGTCACCGGGCACACCATGCTGCTGAATCGCTTTTTCAATCATATTTCCCAGATTTCCGCGTACTTCGAGAATGACAAGTTCTTCATTTTCGAAGACAATAACATACAGACTTCCAATATAGTTATTCAATTGTTTATAATACAAATTAACATGTTCATCACGCTCTTTTGCATTGACGAATAGTTCCCAGCCAATTTCCTCCAGTTTATTCCGAACCTTTAACGGAATGTGGACTCGTCCGGCGCTATTCTGATAGCGCCGGACTTCATACACTCCGACCTGAACTTGTTTAATTTCTTTTAAATACATTTCGGCTTCATCATCGGCATCAACAAGATCGACGAACACCCGTATTGTCGAAAGAGATACCGGTCCGAAGGCGAATTTGAAATTGGTTTTGATGTGCAAATCCGAATGCAAATCACTGCGAATTGCATCTTCAATAAATTCAAAATCCCTGCTGGGAATACACCCGCTGCTAACAACCAGGAGCACACTGATCATCAATAATAAAGTAATTTTGTATTTCATGATCTGTTCCTTTATTTCTTGTTGTCTTTATATTCGATTTCGACAGAATCCAGAGACGGGATGTTGAATTTTCCGCTTAATTTTCCTAATTGTTCCGGATCGATGCGTCCCACAATATTCACAAACACAGCTTCATCCCGATCCTCATATCCGAGAACGACGAGTCCGGTTAATTCATCATTTTTTCCAAATCGCGTAAAGATTTCAGCTTTCTCATCCTTTTTTCGAACGCGAACCATTCGTTCCCATTTTTTCCCTTCAAGCTTTTTAGAAATATTTTTGATGACATCAGAGACTTGTTTTTCATTCTCCGGCGTCACTTCAAAAACATGGACACGAATTAACAGCAAGCCATCGAGTAAATCTGCCAGATTGGGATCTTCATTGCGGGTCGCTTTGGAAACGAATCTCAACAATGGTCCCCGGATAAATACTTCCACAGTTTCCTCAACATCGCTGAGTTCTTTAAAATCTCCGAAATCTACATACCCCGGATGTTTTGTGTAATCCTGCGCAGCGACAAAAGGAATACAGAAGGCTAATAATACAATTGCAGTTAATATCTTTTTCATTTTGAACCTCCGTTTAATATGGGTTTAAAGGCTATTTTTATTGTTGAACTCACGGGTTCAACAACACTTTTTGCCAGTACTTGTTCTTCAATAGCATTTTCCGCTTTTTTTGCGTAGTGATTAAAATATCCGAACGCCAGCTTCACCTCTTTTTTTGCCTGCGCAATTTCTTCTGCCGTATATTGCTGGTTTTCATCAATTACCGGAGGATGTGCCGGATGGAACAACACAATACTAACCACAATAATTGCCAGCGCTGCCGCGAAACTGACTTTCCATGCCATGCTGGATGTGAATCGCTCTGATAATGTGCCAATGAATGATTTTCTCGTATCAGGGACCGCATCCAAAACAGTATCCACAACGAAATCAGGACACGTCCGAACAGAGATGCGATTCAGCTTCTCGATCATATACTGATAATCTGTTAAAGCAGCTTTACATGTGGGACAGACGTCCACATGGGCTTTTATTTCTTTTTGTTGCTTTTTGGATAGAAACCCATCCACGAAATCAACCAACAAGATGTCAAATTGTTTGCACGTCATGTTTATCACTCCGATTGACGTTCATAATCAGAATATTTTTTCATTAAATATTTTCTCCCCCGGTGCAGATAAACCTTTACCGAATTTATTGGCAAATCCATCGCCTCGGCAATCAAATTATAGGATAAATCCTGTATATCACGCATAATAATAATACTGCGCATTTTTTCCGGTAATTGATTCACCATCTTTAGTACAGTTTCCAATGAGTCTTTGTTTACCGCATCCATTTCGGGATTTGTTTTTGGATCAATTAATTCTGATAATTGCTCGCCATCGCTCTCCATGCTTTGATATTCCAGTGAATGCTCTTTTTTTCGCCGACTGTAATCAATACATAAATTACGCGTCACCCGTAATAGCCAGGCTTTTACATACGACCTTTCGATTTTCTCGATATGGCGCCAGAGCTTCATTAAAACTTCCTGCGTGATATCTTCCGCATCTTCACGGTTATTCGTAAAGTAGTATGCCTGGCTGTAAACAAGGTCTTTGTACTTCAAAGCAGTCTTTTTAAAATGCGTTTTTTTCATAGCTCATTATAAAAACGAAAATAGACGCCAAAATGTTACAGGCACTGGTTTATTTTTTCATTTTTTGACAAATCCCAAAAAAGACTTGATTCAAAGCTCGATTATAACTATATTTCATGTTTATATGACAAGATCAATTACTAAAAATCGAAGAAAAAATGCAGACTAATATACACAGAAAAACAATCTTCACTCTGTTTTTACTAACATTCGCTCTCTTAAATATCACCTACTTTTCAAATCTGCATTTTCATAATATCAGCGGCGCCTATATAGTTCATTCCCATCCTTTAGAAAAGTCTCACAATTCATCTGTTCCCATAAAGTCTCATCAACATAATAATTTTCAATTATTAGCGGTACACTTAATGTATTCCATTGAAATTTTCCTTATTTTCATTGGGATGCTTTCGTTGTTATATCTGCTTTTCTATTTCTTTCAGAAACTATCATCTCGTGTAAAAAAAGGACCTTCCTTTTTCAATCTTCCTATCTTGCGAGCGCCTCCGCTTTTAGTTTAGTTTTCACAAAAATTTAATCAAAAAAAAATCACATTTTAAAATAATACCAAAAGAAATCTTTCGTTCTATTGAATGAGTATTCCTTTTGGTAATTTATATCAGGGAGGATATATGCATTGGCGCGTATTTTATATTCGATTGGTTATTGTTTTTCTGATCATGATTATGTGGCAACCATCTTTTGCAGAGAAACCAGATTCACTGGATCTATCAAGCACCAGTCGAATTGAACAACTTGAAGCCACAATTAAACAACTTCAGGATGACCTTGTTTCTTTACAAAAAGCATATAAAAAGAAAGAAAAGGAAGATCAACTGAAAAAGCTCCTGGAGGAAGCAAACAATCTTTCAAATGTAAAGAAAAAAGAAACAGAAGGAGTGGGGAAAAAATTCCGTAGCGGAGTTCGACAGCAGTCCGGCCTAAATCCGAATATTAGCGTAAGTGGTGATTTTTTTGTGAGTACCAGTTCATCGGATGCAGACTTTATTCGGGAGGAAAGTGACATTTCCTACGGCAGAGATCGTTTTACACTGCGCGAACTTGAATTAGCGCTTGAGGCGCCACTCGATCCGTTCACGCGGGGAAAGTCCTATATATCTGTGACCAGAGAAGGAATAAGTATTGAGGAAGCTTACATGGAGTGGCTTAATCTGTCAGGGGGCCTGAATCTTAAAATTGGTATTTTTTACGCGGATTTCGGTATCCTGAATCGCTATCATGATCATGCACTCCCTCAGTTCGACCGACCCAAAGCGCTGGTCAATTTATTCACAATCGGCGGACTTGGAGGCGTCGGGCTATCCGGGAATTTCATTTTGCCCAATATCCTGTTTTCCGACGCCAGCACTCTGGATCTGACGATTATTAATGGGGGCGCTAACCAAAGCTTTACAAGCGAAGGAAAATACAATTTACTGCCGGTAATTCACTGGAAAAATTATTACGACATTACCCGCAACACCTATTTTGAATGGTCGCTCAGCGGAGTTGCAGGGAAAAATGATCCATCGGAAAAATACAATTCATATATCGGCGACCTGGGAATCATCATAAAATGGGTCCCGATCGGGCGGGCAAAATACAGAACCATTGACTGGAAAACCGAGTTTCTGTTTAACAAACGAGAAACGCCAACAGGAGATGTAAATAGCGTGGGTTTTTACACCTCACTGCAAAATAAATTAAATGCCCGCTACTGGTTAACAGGACGGATCGGGTACTCCGAACTACCTTTTAACAAAAATCAGTATGAATGGGAATTGACCACGAACCTTGATGTATGGCAGAGCGAATTTGTGTTTTTTCGATTTCAGTATCAATATACATTACGAGAATTTACAAATTATTTAAATTTAGAGGGTCCGTATCCCAATGATCACTCATTTATTTTTCACATCTGCTGGGCAATGGGACCGCATAAACACGAAGCATATTAATCAATAATTTATTTAAGGATGAAAAAGATGCAATTATTACAAATATTAAGGTCAAGCCGGTTGATAATTATTATTATCATTTTGATAGCAACACAAATATTTGCACAAGGCCATCAAAGACGGCACCAGCATGGTAGAAAGCATGCTCTAAACATCGTATGTTCATTTTCAGATTATGCAAAAATCGCTGAATACATTGCCGGCGATTATGCGAATGTAGATTACATTGCCTCCGGGGAACAGGATCCACATTTTGTACCACCAAAACCAAGTTATGCAATGAAATTAAGAAAAGCCGATATGTGGATTACCACGGGAATGGACCTGGAAATCTGGTCATCCACATTACTGGATAAAGCCCGAAATAAAAAAATTATGGATGGTGAAATTGGCTTTGTTTCTGTTTCCGATGGCGTCCCGGTTTTACAAAAAGCAGAAAAAGCAGACCGCACCGAAGGTGATATCCATTTGATGGGGAATCCACACATTACCCCGGGCCCGATGAACTGGAAACATGTAGCCCGAAACATCACAATCGGTCTGCAAAAAGTTGATCCTGCAAATTCCGAATATTATTTATCACGCCGGGATGAATTTATCGACAAAGTTGATCGGTCTATGTTCGGCGATGAACTTGTGGAGCTGTTTGGTGGCGAAACCCTTGGCAACTTGCTTGCGAATAAAACGTTGTTCGACTTTTTGGAGAAAGAATACGAAGGCGGGAAACTGTTAGACAAATTAGGTGGATGGCTGAAAAAAGCATTACCGTTTCGCGGAAAAACAATCGTTGCATATCACAAAAACTGGGTTTACTTTACCGATATGTTTGGTTTGGAAGTCATTGGCTATATTGAACCGAAACCTGGTATTCCCCCCTCTGCGAAACATGTTCAACATATAATCCAGTTGATTAAAGAACAAAATATTGCCGTCATGCTGGTTGCTAATTATTTTGAAAAAAATACCGCGCTGATGATCGAAAACAAAACAGGGATTAAAGCTCTCTTTCTGCCGATATTCGTTCATGGAATTCCTGAAGCGACAGATAATTTTAAACTGGTTGATCACTGGATTGATCAAATAAATGCGTATATCAAATAGGGAATTGACATGATCGAAAATATTCTGTTTTTAGCCGCGCCCATTACTGCCTGCGTTCTGCTGGCAGGAATACTTAGCTACTTTGGTAATCATATTTTGAGCCGTGGTATTATTTTCATTGACATTGCATTAGCCCAAATCGCCGCTCTTGGCACAATGATCGGATTGCTACTCGGTTTTGCAGAAGAATCTATGTCCGTGGAATTAATTTCGCTTTCTTTTACGTTGATTATTATAATTGTGTTTGCTCTCACCAAATTTGAAAAACAAACGATTCCACAGGAAGCAATTATCGGAATTATCTATGGACTGGGTTTGGGATTGGCAATGTTGCTTGCAGAAAAAATTCCCGGTGGTTCTAATTACATCACAAAAACCATCACCGGAAATATTTTATGGGTTACCTGGGAGATGGTTATTTCCTGCTTAATACTGTTTTTAGCGATTGGATTAATTCACGTTATCTATCGAAAGCAATTTATTAAAATCTCAGAATCAAAAAACGATTTGCCGTTCTCCATTCGTAAAGTTAGACTTTACGAATTGATTTTTTATATTACTTTTAGCATTGTCGTGGTACGAGCCGTCACTATTGGAGGTATTTTTCTGGTGTTCGTGTTGCTAATTGCACCGACTGCCATGGCAACTCTGTTTACACAACGCTGGTCACTCCGTTTTATCTGGAGCTGGGTGATCGGAATTTTGGGTTCGTTTATAGGAATTTTTCTTTCCTACAATTTTAACATCTCAAATGGACCGGCAATTGTCTGTCTACTCGGAATTACTGTATTTATTTTAGCGTTTTTAAAAATACTTACACAAAAATTTGCATGAAATTAAAAAGGAATAATCATGTTTACTGCTCTTGAGTTTATGCTTGCCCCTTTCGTAATTTGTCTTCTGCTGATCGGAATAAATATTTATTTTGGCATCCATGTTATTAAGCGCGAAATTATTTTCATTGATATTGCACTGGCTCAAATTGCAGCTATTGGGGCAACGTTTGCCTCGATTCTCCCGTTTGCAACCGCGCATAACGGACATCACCATGACGAAAGAACATTGACAGCATATTTGTTTTCCATCGGATTCACCACAATTGCGGCTGCTATGTTCACAATCCTTAAAAGCCGAAAGTTACCAATCCCGCTGGAATCACTGATCGGCATCGCCTACGCAATTGCTGCAACCGGTTCTGTTATTTTGCTCGATAAAGCTGCTGGCAGCGATGTCCATGTAAAAGAAATGGTGGAAGGTTCTATTTTATGGGTAGGTTGGAGTGAGATTTTAGAATTATTGATTGTTTTCTCGATCGTCGGTTTATTCCATTATATGTTCAGAAAACAATTTATTGCACTTACGGATAATTATAATCATTCAGGTAATAAAAATGGCCATACAATGCTCTGGGATTTTTTGTTCTATACCAGTTTTGGAATTGTCGTTGTTCACTCTGTGGAAGTTGGCGGAATTTTAACCATTTTTGCTTTCTTAATTATCCCGGCAAGCATATCCGCGCTATTTACAAGTTCCTGGCTGTATCGAATTCTGATCGGATGGGGATTAGGTACCATCGTAACCGTGTGCGGACTTTATTTATCCTGGGAACTTGATGTGCCCAGCGCACCCACAGTAATTCTTGCTCTCGGCGTCTTCTTATTATTGGCGCTCGTTGTAAAATCTACAAAATTCTTTAAGTCAGTAACAAGCTGATCGTTTCAACAAAATTCCGTTGAGCCTGTTTTTATTAATAAAAGGCCGGTTTATGCATTCAACTTTTTAATTGAAAAAATACTTGACTTTCATCTCAATAAATATTTATTTTCAATAATCAGTCAGCATCTGCTTTTACTAATTATCCATTCCATCGATAAAATTCATTCAATAAGCCGGAGAAAAAAGATGAGATTACAAAATTTTGTTATTATTATTATCGCACTACTGACCTTGTCATGCCAGCAATTCTTTCCAAATAATTCATCTGAAAATTCCGATCTTATCTCTGAACTGGAATCATTGCACCTGGACAAATACCTCGGGATTCAACCCAAAAGTCACAACCCAAATCCTGTTGACCCTGAATGGGAAATTTACCAATATGACACCAGTGATTGTCGGTGTATTCTGGGAACGAAATTTTACATAGCAGCGCGCGGTGGCTCTGTGCCTTCTGTTGTTTTCCGGATGGCCGGCGGTGGCGCTTGCTGGCCAGGGCAAGATGCATGTACAAAAGATGTAAATCCGCATCGTAATCTTTCGACAGGTCTGGCATCAAAAAGTGCGGAAAACCCGGTAGGGGACTGGAACTTTATTTTTATTCCCTATTGCGATGGCAGCGTTCATATTGGCGACAATAATGCTGATTACGACGGCGACGGTAACACAGACCACTGGCACTGGGGCTTGAAAACCACTTCTGCTGCCGTAACACTCATGAAAACTGTCTTTCCCAATCCTGATAAAATTCTGGTAACAGGATGTAGTGCAGGCGGATATGGAACAATTATAGCAATCGCTGTCATTCGAATGCAATTCCCGGATGCCAAAATATACGTCTTTAATGAAAGCGGACCCGGCCTGTTAAATCCCGACGATCTCGCAACTCGGGATTTAATTCTGGAAACATGGAACTTGGTACCTTATCTTCCACAAGAGTGCAGGCTTTGTAAATCTCAGCTCATCTGGTTTTATGATTGGATGCTGCACCGGGATAGTAACCTTAAAATTGGATTATTTTCTTCTTATCAGGATGAAGTTATTGGAGAATCGTATCTTGGGATGTCACCAGAAAAATTTGAATCGTTACTCGTAACTACGAGCGAATCAATCCACCTTAGACATCCGGATACATTCAAACGATTCTTTATTAATGGCGCGGAACACTGCGTGTCCAATTATTATTACGACGTTAACGGGATCAGTATTATCGATTGGGTTAATTATCTTGTAAATGACCATGAAAATTGGACTGAATTATTGGAATAACAATAATTGCTCAATTCGGAACTTAAGTATACTTTTTCATGACTGATTTTAACCTTCTGTTGATAAATTTTACTTGACTTTTTGTTGTTAATTTATTATATTTTTGATATATCGTTAATTATTGCGAACACCATTTCCATCTATTATCATCAATAGCAGATTCGATGTATAATTAAATCTTCCGATCTATGCTGGCTCTGATATTCATTATAGGAAATAAATGCAGAAATTTGAAACGCAAATCCCAATGATTCTCATATCCCCGGCTAACGAGTGTAAATCGGGGGCCTTCATCTTTGTCCTTCTGTATTAAAGGCTGTCTTAAAATTTGATTATTCACCCATCTTTGGGGTATACTCGCAAGGCGTGATATTCATGACATCATTTTGAGACAGCCTCTGTTTTAAACGGCATACATTTAAATCCATAATATTAACAAATTAAACCTTGTCCTGTATTTATTTTTTAAGTATCTTTCTGTCTATATCTTCTTTTCCTGAATTACGACGAAGACAAAACAGATGGAGCAAAAAAAATTTATGAATATTGACATGCATACGCACACGAGTCGCTATTCTATTTGTAGTGAATTGAATCCGGGAGAACTTGTCGATCGTTTCAACGAAACAAATCTTGATGGGATTGTTATTACAGAACATAATATAACATGGCCCGCTCACGAGCGCCGACAATTACGCGCAATCGCCGATGGGATTCTGATTTTATGGGGAATTGAAATGACCGCGGAAAGCGGAATGCATTATCTTTCATATTTTGATCCAGCCGGTATTGAACCGGTACTTTATGAAAATATGAATGATTACGAATTGATCGCCGAAGTACATCGAATCGGCGGCGTGGTGATTCCGGCTCATATTTTCCGCTATGGCCGTAAGATTAAATTGGGAGAACTGGACAATTTAAATGTATACGGCCTGGAAGTGAAAAGCCTCAATATCACGCAAGAGGAAATGCGCCGTTCAATTACCTACGCAAACAAATTGAACCTAAGCCAAATCGCCGGCAGCGACAGTCATTCTATTGAAGACGTGGGATCATATTATACCCAATTCAATTATGATATTCAAAATGAAAAGGATTTGGTTTATGCACTAAAAAACAATTTATGTATTCCATATATCGGCACAACAATGTAATATTTTGCCCTGCATTCAAGATCGGGTACGTCCGTCTACCACAATGATGAACAATCCAAAAGAAATCATGCAAATCTTTATAATATTTTCATATACATTTACTTATATACTTAGTTAGTTATATACTATTAATATTATAAAATACTATAAATTCATATATTCTATTATTGCAAAATAATAATAATTTAACACTTGACTTCAATATAAAAACTATTATATTTTATATCATAAATCGTTTATTGCTTTAATTAAATATAAGATGGGGAGACAACTATGGAAGTTGAACAACAAAATTCAGCAGCAGATGTCCAACAAGCAATTTTTAAAAAAGTGGATGAAATGTACAAAGAGTATTTTTCGCATATTGAGAAAAATAGTGTAAAAGGAAATATATTGGTGAGCGGCGAGAGATATGTTATGTATCGGGCGCAATCCATGTCTATATTCCTGAGAAATGAACTTAAAAAAATTCTGGGGACCGGCGTTCACCAGGCAGTTTATCGTTTTGGCAGAGCTTGTGGCGGTGCAGATGCCAAATTTTTTATTGATAAATTCAAAATTACTGAGCCATTCGAAAAAGTTATGACCGGCCCTGTTTATTTTGCACACGGTGGTTACGCCACGGTTGAATTTCTTCCGGAAAGCACTCCGACATTAGATGAAAACTGCCTGTTGGTTTATAAACATCCCAATTCGTATGAAGCAGAAGCTTATATCAATGCAAAAACCAAAACAGACGGACCGATTTGCCATTTGAATGCCGGGTACTCTTCTGGCTGGGCTACTGAAGCATTAGGAATCCGCCTGGAGGCCAAAGAAATCAGTTGTCGGGCGCATGGCGATGAATTTTGCACATTTGTGATGGCGTCGCCACGTTCTCTAAATGATCAAATTGAAAAGATCAAGAAAATATACAATATTACTTGAATTTCTAAATTGTGAACATAAATATATGCCATTGGATGCCTTTTATCCCGCCTCAAAGAATTAACAGAACACCGCTTCTGTGAATTTCCGGAAAGGCTTTCAAGATAATGTTGTCGGGAGTGGAGTCCTTTACCAGGCTGTCCACGAACTAAAATTAATGTCATTCTGAGGATCCCGAATTGCGGGAGACGAATCCGCATAGGCGGATTCAGATTGACAAAAGTCGCTCATTTTGACAGTTCTTAGACAGCCTGTTATTGGCTTTCTCACAAATCGAAAATTATCGTAAAACTTAAGAAAATGGATGCTTCCATTGAAAAGGTAACTGTCTATTGCGCTCCAACCATGAATTAAATAGTTAGTTACAATTGGATTTTTAATTGAATACATAATTTTAGGCTACATTTTATACCATTTTAAAAATCTCAATTCATTTTCACCGCAACTATTTCAACTTCAGAACGTATTGAACTATTGTATTTTGAAAACGTAATCCTGGTTAAGGAGGAATAGTTCAATGACTAAAAATCGGATACTATCGTTGTCTCTCATTTTCTTAATTCTATCAACGTGCAGCTTAATAGGTTCCACATTTACAAAAGAATTTAGAAAAGCAGTTGACTTTCCCAGTGATGGAGATATTTTCGTAAAAAACCGTAATGGTAAAATTATTGTCACTTCCTGGGAAAAAGAAAAAATTGAAGTATATGCCGAGGTTGAAATTAAAAACAGATCTCGGCGTGAGATTGAAGACATCTTAGAAAAAATCGATATATCTATTAACAAAAAAGGAGATCGAGTGCACATCGAAACCGATTTGCCAGAAAAAAGCCAGAATAGTATTTGGAATTGGATTTTCGGGGCTAACAATCCAGTCGTCGTCAACTATATGATTAAAGTCCCACGAAAATCAAACCTAAATTTAAAATCTACGAACGGACGCATTGAAGTCGAAAATGTAATTGGCCGGACGAATTTGGCAACGACAAACGGCAGCATCGAAGCAGCACAAATGGGGGGAATACTTGACGCACATACCACCAACGGTTCTATCCGCACAACGATGATCGAATTCACACGATCCGATTATATTGATATCAAAACAACAAATGGCAGTATTCGGTTGACCCTACCATCCAATATTAAAGCTGATGTAGATGCTTCAACAGTAAATGGCTCTATCAGTACAGATTTTCCGATGACAATCCAGGGTAAATTCATCGGTAAAAAATTGAACGGTGACATAAATGGTGGTGGCGGTAAAATTCATCTTAAAACTATTAATGGCAGTATTAGTATTCACGATTAAGAATCCTTCTATCATTTTTTTCCCGCTTATTCTATAAATTGCTCAAAAAACAAAAACGGGTATCTCCATACAGGCGCTACCCGTTTTTTTAAATCTGTTCAAATCTGGCAGTAAAATGCCTTAACATCGGCGCTTCATAGGTAAACCGATATCCTCTTAACTTTTCACGCTTTTCGAATACTTCCGTAATCACCTCGAGCACATAATCAAAATGACTTTGAGTATAAACGCGTCTCGGAAATGCTAAACGCACTAATTCAAGTGGCGGCGCGACATGCTCGCCGGTATCCGGATCAATTTTACCAAACATAATACTACCGATTTCGCACGTACGGATTCCGCCCTCAAGATATAATTCGCACGCGATGGCCTGTCCCGGAAAGTGATGTTCCGGAATATGTGGAGCAAACGCCTTCGCATCCAGATAAATTGCATGGCCTCCCGGGGGTTTTAAATAGGGCACTCCGATTTGATCCAATTTTTCCCCCATATATTCCACTGTACGAATGCGGTAAGCGAGATAATCCTCCTGTAACACTTCTTCCAGACCGCGGGCAATGGCCTCAAGATCTCTTCCTGCCAGTCCTCCATAAGTTGGAAAGCCCTCTGTAACAATGAGCACATTCCGTGCTTTCATCGCCAAATCATCATCGTTCATCGCCAGAAATCCGCCAATATTAACTAATGCGTCTTTTTTCGCACTCATTGTGCAACCATCGGCATAAGAAAACATTTCCCGGGAAATTTGCAGACATGATTTTTCAGTGTATCCCGGCTCGCGCTTTTTAATGAAATATGCATTTTCTGCAAAGCGACACGCGTCTAAAAACAGCGGAATATCATACACGGATAATAATTCTTTGGTTTCCCGAATATTCTTCATGGAAACAGGCTGTCCTCCGCCGGAATTATTTGTCACCGTTAACATGCAAACAGGAATCCGTTCCGGGCCAACTTTTTCAATAAAAGCATGCAAACGTCTGAGGTCGATGTTTCCTTTAAACGGATGCAAACTTTGCGTATTTTTTCCTTCAGGGATAACAAGATCAATCGCAATACCGCCGCTATGCTCAATATTCGCCCGGGTGGTATCAAAATGGGTGTTCGACGGAATGTACGTTCCGGCTTTGGAAAGTAAGCTGAACAAAATACGCTCTGCTGCCCGCCCTTGATGCGTGGGGATAATATGTTGATATCCGGTGACCTCATTAACTTCATCATAAAACCGTTGAAAACTTCGGCCTCCGGCGTAGGATTCATCACCGCGCATGATACCTGCCCATTGTTCGTCGCTCATTGCGGCCGTTCCGCTATCGGTCAGCAAATCGATTATAATGTTATCCGAGATCACCATAAACAGGTTGTATCCGGCCTTTTTTAAAATATCCTCCCGCTGCTGCCGTGTGGTCATTTTAATAGGCTCGACAACCTTAATTTTAAATGGCTCAATAATTGTCTTCATACACATCCCTTCCCTGCTATCTTTAAAAGTTAAATCGTACTCGAAATAAATCCACTATCGTCAGGAATCGTCTCGCCGGTTATATAAATAACCCCCGCTCGATCTGTGGCCAGAAATGCTCCAGTTCTTACCTTTTATCTTTATATTGCTTAATTTCAGAAACATAGATAATATTTTTGTCAATCACAAATATTTTATTCGCAGCAACTGCAACATCCATTGGCCGAGACATCTTACCTTGCCGCTGATCAATTTTATCTGTCCGAAATAATAATGCCCCGGTAGTCGAGAAAGCAAATATTTCTCTGTTAGCAACGTCAGCGATCCATAAGCGATTGTCAAAATCCACGAAAATTCCGGTCGGCTCATTTAAAACACCAGTCCCAATTTCGGTTAAGAAATTTCCGAAATAATCAAACACAACGATTCGTTTTCCGGCTCTATCAGAAACATAAATTCGTTCATCTCTGCCTATATCTATTTGAATTGGCTCATCAAGCTTCCCGCGGCCATCGGCAAAATTTCCAAAGCTCAATTCCGGTTCACCAAAGGAATTAATTCTCAACAATCGACAATTTTCACCATCGATTAATGTTAATTCGCCATGAATCGAAATACAAATGCTGCGGGGATATCCAAATTGCAGATCTTCACTTTTTGTTTTATCAGACATTAATGTTGAAATATAGTTCAGATCTTTATCATAACGTTCAAGGCGATGATTATTGTAATCTGCCACAAAAATATCCAATACCGATTTCGCACAAACATCCATCGGCATATCGAATTGCTGATTTTCCCAACCAAAGCCGCCAATGGATTCTAAAAATTTACCATTTCCATTAAATTTTAAAATTCGATTATTACCAGTATCGGCAATAAAAATATTGCCCTGAAAATCAGAGGATATGGCACTCGGTTCGGCGAGAGGCATATTTTCAATCTTTTCCGACCCGAAAGAAAATAGAAATACCAAAGTAATTGCGCTAATTATATTCATAATAATAAATTTAACGCATTTTCCAATAATTGTCAACTGTTATTTTTACAATTTCTAATAATCATAGACTCGCTATAACGGTATCCATTCAATAATTGATGGTGTGCATCAAAGCTTTCGGATTCTCTTTAA
>CAZCJL010000154.1:0-14376 GCA_964498785.1 uncultured Cytophagia bacterium
AGTCACTTCTCGACTTCGCTCGAAGTGACACCTACGGAATCTGTTTAAATACGATATAGCGGCAATCGCCCATATCTACCATAAAATATTGAGAAGATACGAGAAAAAAGCACAAACCGCTAACAGCGTATATAACTTATGGCGGGTAAAGTGATAAATCGAAGTAATGGGCTTTTAATTAAGTTTGGTGCAAGCCGACAAGAAATCGCTTCGAAAACCGCCACAAGTCATATACGCAAACCGTTACCTGCAAGCACGAGTAGTGCGAAATGACAAAGAAGTAAAGAATTGAACTTACAATAAAGGTTAAGATGAGCGATGACATTAAAACAATTTACGATTTTGACTATCGATTAATTCGTGAATATTTTTCAGGCGTAGAAAGACAAGGCCCGGGAAGTCCCCAAATAACACTTCAGGCATTGCATTTTGTTGACAACCTGACCGAAAATTCTAGTATTGCCGATATTGGATCTGGAACAGGCGGACAAACCATGCTATTGGCGCATAACGCTCCGGGAAAGATCACGGCCATTGACCTTTGCCCTGAATATATCAAAAGATTGAATAAAAATGCCGAACAATTGAATCTGCAAAACAAAGTAAAAGGTATTGTTGGATCAATGGATAACCTTCCTTTTCGAGAAGAGGAGTTTGACTTGATTTGGTCAGAAGGAGCGATTTATAATATTGGCTTTGAACGAGGTTTGAACGAGTGGCGAAAATTTTTGAAACAAGGCGGATATATCACTGTTACAGAAAACACATGGTTTACTGCGGAGCGACCTGCAGAGATTCACAAGTTTTGGCAAAAAGCCTATCCTGAAATAGACACGATTTCAAATAAGGTTGCCCAAATGCAAAAAACAGGATACATGCCTGTTGCCACCTTTGTTCTTCCTGAAAACTGTTGGACTGAACATTTTTTTCCTCCGATGGATGATGCTCAGAAAATTTTCTTGAGAAAATATGCAGGAAATCAAGCTGCTGAAGATTTCATAAAACATGAACAGTATGTGAAAGAATTATATTACAAATACAAAGCGTATTTCGGTTATGCGTTTTATATCGGGAAAAGGATTGAATGATGCCAGCAGGTACCCGCAATATAGCCAATGGCGGGGGAAGTGGAAATTTGAAACGTCCTGCCCCGCATCAGCTTCGGCGCTTTTCGACAGGAAAGTACCCCGCAATCCGCACCTAATTATATACGCGGAACGTTAGAGGCAAGCATAAATAGCGACCATCGAAGACAATTAACGAGAATAACACTAAGACGATAACAAAAATAGATCGGACAATAAAAATGATAGTTGACACAACATTTAGTGTATAAAAATGGAGTAATGAATTTCATTAAATCAAGAAACAAAAGGATTGAAAACTAGGCAAATCAACAGACGACAGAATAGAATGTCAGCCCATAACACATGGTATAGTACATGCGGGTTTCAGTGATATGCGAGCGTTTGTGGCTCGTAAAAAAGGTGGGTGTAAACTGATAGGAAATCGCCTCGTAATCCCGCACTGCACTTATACTGAACCGTTAGCACAAATTAAAACTAAAATACATATGAAATATTATTTTTTACTTCTATTGTTTTTATTTTCTTGTCAATACGACAATACCTCAAAAAATCAGGGTATAAAAATACTACTTGATACAGATATGGGTTCAGATTGTGATGATGTTGGAGCATTAGCTATGCTTAATGAATATGCAAATCAAGGAAAAATTGAACTACTTGGGGTGATTTATAGCTCTGGTGCTATTCCTTATGGAACAGGAATTATTGAGGCTATAAACAAGTATTATAGTAATGATAATATTCCTATTGGAGCTAATTATGATAAAACGGTTGGCGATACAGTAGACAAAATGCAAGCTGAAAAACTATCAAAAGATACAGCAGCATATAAAAATAGGCTCATAAAGAATACAGACGCCATGGAACAAACCAAATTAACCAGGATCATCTTGTCAAAAGAACCTGATAATAGTGTTGTTTATGTAACAATTGGACATACAAGAGGATTATATGATTTATTGGTGTCAGAACCAGATTCTATATCAAAGCTATCTGGCGTTGACTTAGTAAAAAGGAAAATAAAAAAATGGGTTGCTTTAGGGGCACTAAATGCTCTTAATAGCGAAGGATACTATGTGAAAGATTGGAATTTCTTTTTCAATGGTACGGTTAAGTATACCAAATATCTAGTAGATAATTTTCCTAAACCAGTATACTTTATTGATGCGGGTACTAATATAATGACGGGGAAATCACTGGTTAATACACCTAATGGTAATATTGTAAGGATTGCATACAGAGACTGGTTATGGAATGTTGAAAAAAAGACATTAAACGATCAAAGACCAAGTTGGGATCTAATGGCTATATATTTTGCAGTTGAAAACCCCAAAAAATATTTTAACGTCATAGACAATGGTCATTTAGATTTTGATATTGAAAAAGGTTGTCATTGGATTACAACAGACTCTGTTAGTAATCATCACTATGTAATTCAGAAACAAGGTTATGAAAATGAAATTTCAGATTATCTAAATGAAATGATTTGTAAATCAAAGAAAGAAGAATAGAATAACTTGTGCTAACGCACAATATAAAAAATTGCCGGGATAGTAGTTTAGTCAAGGGTTGTAGCCCGCTTCAACTTTTGTGTTACTTGACGGGAAATCGCCCGCAATCGGCAATGAATCATATACACGGAACGTTAGCAAATTAAGGACCACGTCTTAAAATTAGATTACAGAAAACGAAATAGATATAAAATAAACATAAATGGGAAATGAGTAATGAAAAAAATTCCAATTCTAATCGTAATGGTATTATTTTATTTAAATGCATTTTCTCAAAAAAAGATAATCCTTGATACCGATCCGTCATTCGATCCGGATGATTTAGGCTGCATGGCAATGTTGCACGGAATGGCAAACAAAGGGGAATGTGAAATTTTAGCGATTGTGAATTCAACGGGGCTTAAAGAATCTTCTGTATGTATTAGTGCCGTTAATTATTTCTACAACCGGAAAGCGGTTCCTGTTGGAGATTATAAAGGGTACAAAGATAAAAGGAATTCCCCCGCTTTGTATGACCAATACATTGCTAATAATTATCCTGCGGCAATTAAAAGCTGGGAAGAGAGTGTGGATGGAGTCGCGTTATACCGTGAAATCCTGGCGAGTGCTTCGGACACAAGCATAACAGTTGTTATCGTCGGTACAATGCACAATTTTTATGGATTGCTCAAATCCGGTTCTTGTAAATTTTCCGGAAAAAGTGGGGTAGAGTTGGTGAAAGACAAGGTGAAAAAGGTGGTGACCATGGGAGGAAACTTCCCTGAAGGAAAGGGATATGATCGGGCAAACTGGGGTGGTTCAGACACTTTATGCCCATATTTTAGTTGGGCATGTTTAGATAAAGAAAGAAACACAATGGTCAGATATGTATTAGAGCATTGCCAGGCCCCTTTTATCGCTTCCGGATGGGAAGTGGGCTGTGGTGATTTTCATACTCTTGAGTATGGCACTGTATGGACCGGCCAGGGATTGAAGCAATTAGATGCAAATCATATAATTCGCAGGGGTTATGAGTATCATTTTAAACATCGTGAAAATAGTGATAAAATTTCCCGGCATAGTAATGATCAATGTGCGCTGCATTTTGCACTTTGTGGCGAAGGAAAAAACTATATCACGTATAAAAATGGTACTATCCAATTAAGTAAAACCGGAGCCTGTGCATGGGAGCCGAAACCCAATAAACAACAAGGGTACATACAAAAAACGAGGGATGCTGATTTAATTGCCCGTGATATTGAAGCTTTAATGATGAGCGATGTACAGGAAATGGATACTAATCCTCCTGAAGCGCCGCAAGGCCTTGAGTATCGTAAAAGAGAAAATGATTTTGTTTTTCATTGGGAAGAAACTCAAGATCATACGCCGGGCAGTTGGGTGGTTTATTATAATGTTTATAAAGATGGTGTACTGGTTGGCAAGTCTTATGGCCGAAAATATATTCATTTTCCGGAACCAAAAAATGGTGAAAAATTTGAAATAACAGCAGTGAATGTTAATGGCTTAGAAAGTAAAGAAGCTATGATTGTTATTGATTGAGGATACGATATTTACCAAAAAAACCTAACCTGAAAAATTTACAGCCACAGAGGCTCAGAGTACACAGCGTTTTTATTTTCAAACGTTACGCGAACAATAGTAACTCGAATTTTTCTTAACTCAGTTTGAAAAGTAATATGTACACACGTTGTTGTTTCTCTGTGACCTCTGTGCTTCTGTGGCACGTTTGTGAATAATGGGAGTTCGCAATATAAGATTTTTGCCATAGAATGCAAACACTCGGAGGCATACGGGAGCTATGGACATAAAGGGATTGACCCGAAATATATTATTAGAACTGATACGGACCGCCATCTGTAGCGAACAGACTTATTGCCACAGGTTTTGGTGGATAGCTTTTTTTAGTGGAAAAAAATAAACCACCATAGACGAGAAAAAACGGATTGGTTTGTATCCCACCGGTCAACCCACGCCTTAATGGTGACCGGCGTGTTCTTTTTGACATATTCCGTAATTATTCAGCAGGAGTCCAGTATGGTGGCAACAGGAGATTCAGCTTTTTAAAGGGGTGATCTTTAATGCACACAAGCACATCCTTGAAATAGGCAAATGGTTCTACATCGTGCTTCTTTGCTGTGGATAACAATGAATAGATAATAGCTGCCCGACGAGCGCCTTCATGCGAACCGGCAAACAGATAATTCGTTTTTTTGTGACCTTCATTTTTCCTCCAGAAATCCACAATTTTTTAGAACAAAACGTTCAACAGCTTTTAAGAGGCTAATATTTAATTGTTGCACTGGAGACTTTTTTAAATTTAATCAAAATGGCTGGTAAATACTTGCTATTTTCTATAAATTTTATTATACTAAAATGAAATTATATTTCAAAGGGTAAAGACATGGTGGTCTCTCCGACATCTTTCGCTGAGTTAACGATTGGCTGCAATAATTCAGGATTTATTTTGTATACGGTACTCTAAAGCTGCAGCGGATTATTGGGGACAGCCATACACAGCCCGTCCAGTAACTTTTGTATCGTTGAAAAAATCTTCGCAGGGGTAGTTCCTGGGCAGCCTGTACAAGGCATCACCCAAAACAAAAACACAGGAGGTGATTATGAAGGCTTCAGGCATTAAAACATTTTATGCTATCTTCCTAGTATTTTTCACATTTGGAATGGCTTTTGCGGAAGAAGCGGCACTTACTGAAAAAAACACGCTCATGAATATCAATAACATATCTTTCTGGGCGAATGCTGGTGGTACATTGGGCAGTAATCCATATACGGGAAATTGGGGCGTCATTTTCCCGCGTGGAACAGGCGGTGTGATTTATAAAGAAGGAATTGTCTGGGGTGGCTTTGTGAACGATGGCACTGCGCCTTCCTTGCGAGCGGGAGGACAAACCGCCTTAAGCGGTGTGCTTCCTGGCGTCATTCAAAGTGACGGCAGTGCTGAAGCTCCAAACACCGAAAATGCCCGAATCTGGCGAATTCGTGAAGATTGGGAAGCAGCAGACTTAACAAATGACGCAGCCGAGTATTTTAATATTGATGTAAATTCCGTCACTGAAGAGCATATCAACCAACTTCGTGCGCAATATCAGCAAGATTGGGAAGAATGGCCATGGGCAAAAGGCGCTCCTTTTTATGATACTAACGGAAACAGTATCATGGACAGTGGGGAAAAACCTGGAATTGCAGATGCGGATCAGGTTGTCTGGTTTGCAGCAAACGATCTCGATGCAGATACGACTCAAGCATTGTACGGTTCACCGCCAATCGGGATGGAAATGCAGGTCACCCTATGGGCTTATGGCGATCATAGTGGCAAAGATGAACGTCTGCAAAATGTCATTTACAAAAAAATCAGATTAATCTACAAAGGGACGTCTACAACCGCTGAAAACGCTGTCATCGATAGCATGTTTCTGGGTCAGTGGGTCGATACGGAGCTTGGGCACTACGCGGATGATTTTGCCGGTTGCGACACAAACTTGCAATTAGGGTACGGATATAATTCCACCAATTTGGATGAGGTTTTTTTCAACGAATTTCAGATTGCACCGCCGGCTTTTGGTTACACGCTAATTCAGGGTCCCCAAATTACAACTGAAAATGGCAGCGAAAATTTACCGCTTTCCTTTTTCTGGCATAAGGCAACAGGAAGTACGGTGACGGATCCGGAACTGGGCACCTACGAAGGTACAAAGCAAATGTATAATTTATTGAACGGCCTGGTCCCGATAAATGGCAAGCCTTTTCGTGATATGGAAGGCAATAATTGCAAATTCATGGTGGCTGGTGATCCGGTCGCTGCAACCGGCTGGTACGATGGCATGACCAGTGGTCCGGGAGATCGTCGCTACATGATGTGCGCCGGTCCGTTTACAATGAAATTGGGAGATACACAGGAAATCGTGTTCGCAATGGTTGGGGGGCATGGCAGTGGTTATCTTGCCAGCGTGGACGTCATGAAATGGCATGTCACTTATGCGAGATATTTTTATCTCGAAGGTTTAGCAACAGATATCAGGGCAGATTCCAAAAACAGGCCTGTGAACTTTGTTCTCAATCAAAATTATCCGAATCCGTTTAATGCGTCTACAAAAATATCTTATGATATCCCGGAAGCAACGCATCTTGAATTAAGCGTATACGATGTCAATGGCAAACTGATGACGACGCTGGTAAATGAATTTCACCACAGCGGCTACCATTCGATTGATTTTAATGCGGAACACCTCGCCAGTGGTGTTTATATTTTTCGGTTAAAAGCGGGTAATTTTTATGAAACCAAAAAGATGATACTGGTGAAGTAATTAGTGAATGGCTGATTGAATACTAATTTTGATTTAGGAATTCAGAACATGGATTAACGATATTCGATTTTTAAGTTTTTATCCGTTTTAATCCGTTAAATCCGTTTGATCCGCGTTCTATAAGAAAAAAGTAAACGCAAAGGCGCCAGGCTCGCAAAGATAAAATAAATAATTCTCTGTGATCGCTTGCGTCTTTGCAGTTTTGCGGTGAATAGTATTCTGAATTTTAGATTTCAGAACACGGATTAGCGAACTTTGATTTTTAGCGAACCGGCAACACCGATGTAAATTCATCTCTTTCCATAACTGAATAGACTTTCTGAGCAATCAATGCCGCGCCTTTTTTATTCGGGTGCACTCCATCCCAATAATGATCGGATTTCCCTTCAAGAGCAGAATGGAGGTCGATTAACCGTGCATTCGACTCATTGGCAATTACGTCGATCAGCGGAATCATCTCTGTTTCCAGACCCGTCGGTATTGATGCATGGATCGGAATCGGATAGCATATATAAATAACCGGGTTTGAGGGTAATTTCTCAAAACTGGAAATAAGGTCTTTGTAATCCAAAATAAAATCATGTTTATGAACCCAGTTATGAGGCTTGGTATCATTTGTACCTAATTTGATTACTACAACATTGGGTTCATATTCCAACGCCGCCCGAAATTCCCGCTGATCCCAGTATGATTTATCTCCCTTTTTTAGTAATGTTGCACCGTTCACCCCAAAATTCGCAACATCCCATTTATCACCCAATAATTTATTTAACCGCGCCGGATATGAGTTTTTGCCACGATTCCAAATACCTGCTCCGTAAGTAATACTATCACCGATGCATGCAATCCGCAATTTTCCCACCTCCTTATTTTTATCACATACTATTATCGTAATAATTGAAACCCAGATAGCACAATAAAATATAAACTTATCCATAACATTTTTTTGTTTGAGTTGTTCAATAGTATTTTGTTAAATTAACCTTTTTTGATTGCGTTGTCAATAAAAAATTTTGTGGGGAATAAATTGTCTCGATCAGATTATAATGAGTCCGCTTCCGGATATTTGCATGATTATGTCATTAAAAAAAACGTCCTCAAAAAAACAAGGACGTTTTATAGCAACAAGTTATTCAATAATGTTTTCAATTACGAAGATAACTTTCTGCGACCACTTTATATTCGCTATCCGGATAATCCTGCAAAAGCTGCTCCAGATATTGTCTTGCGGTGTTGTTATCGCCTGAACTAAACAGACAGCGAGCGATCATTAATAATGAATCATCATATTTAGATGATTGATTATATGAGAATATATTTTGAAATGACTGGATAGCTGCGTTATAATTTTTCATACCAAAATAACACTCGCCGATCCAGTATTGACAATTACTTGCTAAATGGTGGTTTGGATAAACCTCCAGCAATGAATTAAAAATCGATATACTCTGAGCATAATTACGCTCGTAAAATAATCGTAATGCTTCTTCATAACTTACTGAAAAGTCAGACACTTCCACATTCGAAGCAACTTGATATGTCGCTTCATTTGCAGGTCGGTACATCGGTTGACTGTAATTGTTATTAGAAGCCTGTTTTTGCAGTTCAGCGAGCCGACTTGCTTTATACTCCAGTTGTGATTTGAGTTCGGAGATTTCCGACTCTCTTTGTCTGATCCGGCTATTTAGTTTTTCCAACCTTGATTTCAGTTTTACAATTTGATCCACCTGGTCGTTTTCTTTTTCAACTTTCTCGGCTTCCTGAATACCTTCAGCAAAATCTTCGAAGTCTCCCATCCCATCACTATCTTCGGGATTACTTACCCCCAGGTCCATGAAGTCTGCAAGCACTTTATCTTCGTGAAGCGCTTTTTTTTCACCAAATGAATAATTCACACCAAAACGAATGTTGGCATATCCATCTTTTGCAGTCGCAGGAGTATCCAAGCCTTCGAGTGCATCGGTATTTGTAAAGCGATAATCTCCCTGTAAAAACAAACCAACTTTTGGCGTCAATTGATATTCAAGTCCACCGCCGGAAAAAATTGATGTCGCGCTCTCCTGCTTCTCCATGAACGGCAAATCATCGCGTTCACATTGATAGCGAATTAAACCAAGCCCGAGATAAAAGTAGCTATTTATTCTTTTTCCGACAGAAAATAAATTTGAACCAAATCGTATATCAAACGTGTACATGTTGGTAAAAAAATGGCTTTTATCGATATGAAAAGTGGCGTCACTTAACGAGCCATATCCAATCGCCGGAGAAATGAAAAAACGATCAGAAAGCGGTAACGTACAAAAAATTTCAAATGCTTCACTCCACCCGACACGTGTCCACTCGACATCACCATTAAATAACTGCCCGCCCAAATTAAGTCCAATGCTGAAATTCCGTTGTTCAACGGCATTTGAATCAGATTGTTCAATTTCGCTGAAAAGGTCTGACTGAACATTATCTGAACCCGAATCAGTGTTAAATTCCATAGAATCTGTTTCGTTCTCAAATGTTTCAGCGCTGTCCTCAATGGATTCAAATAATTCAAACAAATCCTGTGCAGGTGTTTGTATCGGTATTACTGCTATAAAAACCGCTGCCAGCAATACTGAAATTCTGTTGAACATATTTACCCCCGATCGGTAATTATGATACAAACAACATTAAGGTAATTTAATTGCTGATTAATGCATACAATTAATATGCCATTGTCGAATTCTATATATTGACATAATTAAATTAAACAACACATTATATAGTACTGTTCATTTTTATGCTCTTTCATTTTTGAGTTCGCTTTGTTTCACTATGATACGAAATTGAAATTCAATAACATGAATATATTAATTTATTTGAAAATAAATTAAAATATATAATTAATAACTACGAAATGAGCTACATAGCGAGAGTGATTATTTTAAGCGTTTGGGATAGCGAGGCTGGATATCAAGTCGAAATTAAATATAATTGATAATCACTAATCTAATATTTTACGTAATATCCATTTTTTTTATGCGATAAATAAGCACATGTCTCGGTATATTTAATAATCGGGCAGCTTTTGTTTGATTGCCCGCTGTCTTTTTTAACGCATTTTCAATTGCCTGCTTTTCAACTTGTTCCAATGTTTTATTTTCAAGGGAATCTTCGCTGCGGAGTGTTTTGTTGTGCAACGTTATATTCCGGATCATCGGCGGGAGCACATCCGGTGTGATCAGCGGCGATGTTGCAATAACGATTGCGCGTTCAATGCAATTTTCCAACTCACGCACATTTCCGGGCCAGTCGTATTGATACATGATCTGCAAACTGTCATCTGTGATAGAGAACTGTTTTTGTTTAGCATATTTATTAATAAAATGCTCAACCAGAAACGGGATATCATCTTTTCGTTTTCGCAACGGCGGGATGGAAATATTCACAACATTGAGCCGGTAATATAAATCTTCACGAAACTGACCGCTTGTAACAAGTTGATCAAGGTTTTTATTGGTAGCAGCCACGACACGCGCATCGACTTTTATTTGCCTGGAATCACCCACGCGTTCAATTTCCTTTTCCTGTAATACACGCAGTAATTTCGCTTGTAACTCTTCGCGTAAGTCTCCAATTTCATCCAGAAAAATAGTTCCATGGTCTGCCAGCTCGAATTTTCCTTTCCGATCCTTTAATGCGCCGGTAAACGCGCCTCTCACATGGCCAAATAGTTCGCTCTCCATTAAATTATCAGGAATGGACGGACAGTTTGCAGTGATAAATGGTTTCTTTTTTCGAGGGCTGTTGTAGTGAATTGCCCTGGCAAATAATTCCTTTCCGGTACCACTTTCACCTTGTATTAATGCCGTGGCATCACTTTCAGCAACGCGTCCCGTTAGTTTTAATGCGTCTTCAAATGCAGAACTTTTCCCAATTAAATTTCCAAAATCATACTTCTGGTACAATTCTCCTCGCAATTGAACGTTCTCTGACTGCAAATTACGCAATCGCAACGCCTTTTCAATTGTGAACCGCAATGTTTCTTTACCAAATGGTTTAGTTAAATAATCATCAGCGCCCAATCGACTGGCTTCAATGGCATTGTCCACAGTGCCATAAGCTGTGATAATGATAATGATCACATTTTTATCCTGCCTCCGGATAGCTGATAATAAGTCCATTCCGTGGAGACCGGGGAGCTGCAAATCTGTGATAACAACATCAAACGATTTCTGTTTAAATTGTTCAAGACCTTGTTCACCATCAGTCGCGGTTGCTACATCATAACCCATCTCCTGCAATTGATAGGAAATCACCCGGTTTAAACTTACATCATCATCTATTAACAATATCAATGCTTTTGCATCAGTCATTCTCCGCCTCCCTTGAAAAAATGATGCGAATCGTTGTTCCGACTGCTTTTTGACTTTCCACCAAAATATTCCATTTATTTTGATCGATAATCCTTTTTACGATACTGAGCCCCAGCCCGGTTCCCCGGGACTTTGTTGAATAAAATGGTTTAAAAATTTTCCCAATATTTTCCGGTGCAATTCCCTGGCCGGTGTCCTGAATGATTAAAAACACAGTATCAGCATTTATTTTGTTGTCATCTTTCGTATTCGTTCCGGCCTGCACAATAATTTGTCCACTCCCTTTAATTGCGTGTATTGAATTGAGAAGTATGTTGATGATAATCTGTCGTAATTGATTTTCATCTGCTTCCACATGTAACGGAGTCTCAGGCATTTGGTTGATAAAATGGATTTGTTCTTTGTTTGCCCGGCTCTGCAATAAGTAGATAACAGAGTTCACAATTTCCTGCAAAATGCATGCTTTTTTATCTAATTGGGGTAATTTTGCATAAGATAAATAATTCTCAACAACACTGTTGAGGCGTTTCACTTCTTTGATAAGAATAGCCAAAAATTCAGCATTTTGGTTATCTTTTTCTAATTTTTGTTGTAAAATGTCAACAACTCCCCAGATGGACGCAAGCGGATTTCGGACTTCGTGCGCCAGGCTTGCAGAAAGTTCTCCCAAAACCGACAACCGATCCGCATGTATTAGCTGTTCCTCCATCTCCGCCATTCTTTCGGATTGATTTTTTAAGCGGGTATATGCCTGTTCCAGTGCAATCGCAGCTTTCTGATACCTTTTCTGCTCCTGCCTTTCCCGGCTTGCAAGGATACCCGCCACAAGGCCAACAATAAGATACATCACTGTCTCTAAAAAGCGACTGAAATTGGATAAAAAGTTGCCACCCCATTGAAAAACAACATGGGGCAAATAGATAATAATTATAACCATGGTAGCAGCCAGACTACCGCGTAGTTGAAACCGAAACGCAGCCAAAATTATCGGTATGTAAAAAAAAACGCGGTACAATTTATGCAAATGATGATATTGCACTGAAGTAGCGTAGTGCAAAACAGCGACGCATACAATCAAAACTCCAATGATGGTATACCACACTGTATCATGTTTATTCTTTAGTTGATCGTCACTCATTTTCTGGCGCACTGTTACCCCTGTCCTTTTAATAAATATAACTAATTTATTTACTAAAGTCGATATTTTTTTTAAAATGCGATAACTTATAGAATTTGTAAGAATAAACTTGATGGACAGGAGGCGCGGGAAGTTACTTATTGTAATGATTCTTCAAGCGGTAAATTCCTGAGATAACGGACTATATTTTTATTGAAACCAAGTTGTAGCGGATATATTTCAACACCTGTTTTCACAGCGCTTTGAAACGATCGGGCGAATAACGGGTCGATATCAGCATTTGGTGCAAATATATCCGCGTCCTGCCGAAAAATCAGGAAAATGACAGCAGCCCGTTCTCCTTTTGCCCGTAATTCGATTAAGGTCTCCAAATGTTTGCGTCCACGAATTGTTGGCGCATCCGGGAAGGTGGCCACTCCATTTTCAGCGAGCGTACACCCTTTTACTTCAATCCAGATTTTTTTATCATCAGGTTGTGTTAATCGAAAGTCAAGCCGGCTATGTCCGTAAGTGACCTCGGCTGATATATTTTTTATCTGACCAAAAGGGGTAATTAGGTTATTACTTAAAATCTTTTCTGTAATTGCCCGGTGATAGCCGGAGTGAACAATGACCCAGTGATTATTACAAAATCCGGCAATCAGATCCCATTTTGTTTTACGGGCCGGATTTTTAGCGGCACGCAGTAACAGACGGGCGCCGGGTAGCAAAATATCATTTAATCGTCCAGGATCGTGAATATGGACATTTACATTCTGCTCCGGTTTTGGGTCGACAATATCGACAATGCCCAAAAAACGATTTGGTCGTTGCCGAAACAGAGCACTTGCATTATGTTCAATTTTTAATAATGGTATGTTCATTTTATCTGCTCTCGCGTATTTATTTGAATTTTTCCGGTGAAAAGGCGATAGCCGAAAACCGAATGACAATTGGCATTCTGATCAACGCGATAATCAACATACTCTTCAACGTTAATTGCGCTGACATTCATAATCGCGCGACTTAAATCCGAATTGTTCGATGCATTTACAAGGTTCCGAAAATGTATGGCTGTGCCAGATGATCATGATGATCACAATACCTGCTGCGACACAGAATACCAGCGCCGGGAAAAAACAGCCGATGATAAATGATGTTGTTGAAAAAGCCTGTTTTTCAAGAATTCCCAATGCGTAAGTACAATATTAACGTTATCAGAATTTATGATAACTGATTTAATCAACCACATCATAAATGTCCGCTCCCTGAACATCTGCTGTTTTTCGATCTGAAGCAAGAACTCCCGTGAAACCGCGCGCAAAATCAGTGCGAAGAAACAATTATTTATGTCAAATAGAAGCCACTCATGATAAATTTTATCGTTCAATTTGAAAAACCGAACGGGCAATCCAACCCACGAAAAACGAGATAATGGCCACGCCAAAGCTAATGAGCATCATTTCCCCAAACAACGATTTGAAAGATTTATTTTTCACGACCGACACGAAGAAGCTGAAAAAATATATCACCAGCATGGCATTTACTAACATAATTCCCAGAGCGATGAAGTGACTTGATAGTAAAAAGTACGGAAAAATAAGAAAGAACACAGTAAATACATAAGCGACGCTAGTGTAAAAACTGGCTTTCAGCGGATCTTTGCTCCCTTCCTCCGATTTTTTAGAAAGATATTCCGAAGCTGCCATGGAAAGCGATGCAGCAATTCCGGTAATTAAACCAGCCTCTCCGATAGTTTTCGCATTTTGCAATGCAAACGTAAAACCGGCCAGAGCTCCTGTAAGTTCTACCAGCGCATCATTTAATCCCAGCACCATTGAACCGATATATTCGATTCGTTGCTCGTTTACCATTCCCACCAGCAGATCTTCGTGATCGACTTCATCTTTATGGATTTCCATCGCTTCCGGTACATCTTTCGTATCCATTCAATAATTGATGGTGTGCATCAAAGCTTTCGGATTCTCTTTA
>CAZCJL010000155.1:0-14272 GCA_964498785.1 uncultured Cytophagia bacterium
GGCGCACCTTCGGCCTTTCCACAAAGTCTCACGGCTTTGCAGTTGCCTTTCGCTAGTCGTTTGGATGTTCTTAAAAGAACACCCTGATCCACCGACAGGGGACTTTCTGTAAAAAAATAAATACAGAGCACCCCATGAGTTCATGGGCATGCCAGGCGTACACAACCACATTAACCCGGACTGGCAATTCCGCTACGCTCCATTGCCAGCCGGTTATCGTCACGAACCCCGCAGTCAACACGCAAGTCAGGCACAATCAGGCAGGTAAAAAACGGTGTTGTACGACGCTTTGCATCCTGAATTACAATGATAGCCCACCCAATAGATTGCAACATAAAAACAACGATTGGATAACGACAGCAATGAATTGCATTCGGGAGTTTTAAGTGAATTCCAACACATCGCTATATTTCGTTCATTTTCATGTTGACAATTTATGAAAACTTCGTTATATTCATTATAATATTATGGCGCCTCAAACACACCTTATTTTCGCATTTTAAAAAAAACAGTGAAATAACGTGAAATTCTCACTGGGGAATATGATGAAATTTGACATTTTTAGAAATATTGAATAAACTAATATTATATAAGCTCTTAAAACATGGAGATTGAGATATGAAAATTTGCAAATTTATGACAATTATTTTTGTTGCGTTTTTCACTTCCATACATGCTCAACCGGCCAATAATAATACAGCAGAGTATATTGCTTTATTTTCATTTGATAAACATTCAGGCAGTAACGGCTACCACAGCCAAAAACCTGACGCAAAAATGATGAATGAAGTTGCCGGCTTAACCGGGTCTTATTCAAAGGATCGTGTCATGGCATTTAGGCTGCGTTCGGATTTTCACATCGAACTCGATGAAGATCTCGGTTGGGCAGCCGCCGTCAATGAGGCTCCGTCTCAAACAGTCGATTCTCCGTTTCGTATTCGCTTCGAAGTCGAGAGCGGCGCCGCCGGCGACCGCCGGCAATACAGCCTTCAATACCGGTGGAATGACGAACCGTGGGTCTACATGGAAGCCCAGGAGTTTCCTTACCCCTCCGAAGCCTCCCCTCCCGCAAGTATCGTGGGATGTGACGGCTTCTTCTATGGCGAAGAAGCCGATGACCTCATTGCTGTCTCCGATCTGCCTGCGGCACCCGGAGCAGGGATTTGCCTCGCACCTACCACTCCCGGTTGGTCGCCTGATGCCGAGGCCGGAGCATCGGCAGAGTGGGAATGGGCGATAGTCGTGCGTCGTTGGGCTGATGGCCATGAACTCGTCAGAGACGGAGATCGTTTCGCCCTGCGTATGGTAGATCAGAAGGGACTTCCCCTGTCAGGGCCCGTGCCCGAGTTCACCGTCCATGTACCTGCGCGCCATCTGGGAGGCACTTTTGTCGAAACGCCCGCCCGCATCGGACCCTGGGAAAACAGCCGTGGTGAGCTCTATTTCATCATGGAACCCACTGAGACTGACAATGTCTTCATGATGGTAAAATCGAGCGATGGCGGGCAATCATGGTTCGAAGTGGCTCCTGATAATCGCCCACAGGCGGACGACCTGGAGGGCGTGGGTTCAATTCTGTCTGAAGACGGGATCATCCACATCGTTCACCAGACTTCTGACGCTGTTTTCTACCACGCTTTTGCCACCACTGATCATCCCGGAGTTTCCGACCGCTGGGTCGTTGTTGATCAGGTCATTGCCAGTCCGGAAGAACCACCCACACAGGTAGCTGACATCACCCTCCGGCCGGACGGCAGTCTGGTTGTGCTTTACGGTGCGGGTGATCGCTTGCACATCAGCATCTGCAAGCCTGATGGGGCGTGGGATTCTACCACTCCTCTCGATCCGGAAAACCCAAACGGCTTAACGAATCCTTCGCTTGTCTGCCGGCCGGATGGAATCGTAGACATCGCCTACAAAAGCACCGATGGCAAAGGCTGGTCACGTCAACTGCGGCCGGACAACACCTTCACAGTTCCTGAAATGTTTGCAGATGATCTCGGAACTACCGAAAGCGAAACCATGGCCATTCTGCCTCTTGTTTACTTGCCTGCAACCGAAACCACGGTTGCCGTTTTTCGCCGGTCCGATGGATTCCTTTACCAGAGCCGCAAATCGCAAAATAACGAGTGGTCAAAGCTCTCGCGGGTCTCGGACCGTCCTGTTGTCACCAACGCAGTTGATTCCGATCAGGCGGGAGCCGACGTTGTAGCCTTTGGTACTCAATTGTGGATTGCATTCATCGCACAACAGGATCGGGATATTTACCTTTCCGTGCCGGATGGTTCCGAACACAAACCTGCCGCCGAACGAATCGTTTCAGATATCGACGGTTGCTGGGTTCGCGGACAAATTCTCAATCATCAGCCGGATTCTCCCGTCTATGGCCTCGTCTACGATGCCGGCAGTAAGGGCGGGTCCGGATACAATAAGTTCATCTCCCATCCCATTCGTTAACGTGGAATAAGAGGTCAACCAAAATTTAGCCAATGTTTTTAACGCAAAATGATAGAAAGGAAAGATCGAATGAAATTAAAAGCCATTATTAGTATACTTCTGCTTTCTGTAGTATTACTTACCGGAATGTGTGTAAAAAATGATACCACACTTCTTCGGGTGGCTATTTTAGGCGATGCTGAACCAAAGCCGCTTGCGGAATTCCCCAACATGGCGGCTGCTGTTGAACAAGTCAATACGCTTGCGCAGAAAAAGCATCTCGATTTTGTTATCGGTGTTGGCGATATTGCTCATAATGGAACAGTCATCCAATACGAAGCAGCGACGCCAATCATCCAGAAGCTTTCCGCTCCATTCTATCCGATCATGGGGAATGAAGAGAATACGAGTACTGTTGAACGGTACCTTCACTATGCCCAAAAGTGGAACAATAAAGTTGAAAGTCCGCGGTATGTTCTGGACTACGATCAACTGGCATTTGTATTTGCATCGCCAGATCATGATCGTGATTTCGATAATAAAGGCGCCGGGTGGATTCTTGAACAGATACAGCGCCTGGCTCCTAAACCGGTGATCCTGGTAGTGCATGGAGCGCAGACGGGTGTCTATCCTGAAAACAGTGAAAAAGGGATTCACAACCGATTGTTCATAGATAATGTCATTCCGCAGCCTAATCTTGCAGTAGTTATTTCCGGAGATCTTCACATGGATATGGATCGTGTGAACCACTCGAAGCAAATTGATCATGTTCACTATCTCCATATTCCTGCACTGGAACGGACCAAAATTCCCGATGAAAAAAATCATACTCCCATGTTTCGGGTAATGACTATTACCAAAAATGGAAAAGTCACTGTTGATACTTATGCGGTGGGGGATCCTGATCCCCGTGAAGAACACGCCTATTCATTTACGATTCCTTTACAGGAGTAGAATAAATCAGTTGAAATACAGCGGAAAACCCGTTTTGCTATTTTTTAAATATTGAATACACTAATATTGTATAAATTGTAGCGATATCGTCTGACATATCATGGACGAGCATTGAGCCATGCTTTCACTTCCGGATAACGTCCTTTATTTTCTGAGTAAAATATATTTTTAATACAGAAGTGGGGAATCGGGACGAAAGTCCCGTGACCTCCCCGATCAAAAGGAAAAACGATGAGTATTTACAGAAATCTTACCAACGGCATATTTTTTTTTATCATCATTTGTACGACCGCAATCATGTTTGGTCGCGCAAACAGCAAGTGGGAAATTGATAATCCGTATGCAAAGGTTAACTGGTCCCAATATCGGCAGATTAAAGCCAATTTACATACGCACACAACAGAGAGCGATGGACGTATGAGTCCCGCAGAAGTGATCGACGAATATCATTCCCTGGGCTACAAAGTACTCTCCTTGACTGATCACAACAAGGTCACCTGGCCATGGGAAGATTATGATCGGATTCCGGATCGTTTAGAGATGGTCGCCATACAGGGATCAGAACCATCCCGTCATCATCATATAACCGCCTCTTTCTGTGAAGTACCGGGCGCCAGGTCAGAAACGGAAACCCTGGCGCAGGTGCGGAAGCAACGCGGAGTAGCCGTGATGGCCCATCCCGGTCGCTACAAGTGGTCAGTGGAGGATTATGTTGCTTTATATAGGGAATGGAATGAATTGATCGGCATGGAAATATTTAACCAGGGAGACCGCTATCCCGGAGACCGGCAGACATGGGATAAAGTGCTGAAGAATTTGATGCCCGAGGGGCGTCCTGTTTGGGGATTCTCGAACGATGATATGCATAAAGATTCCCAACTTGGTCGAAACTGGAATGTGCTGCTGTTGCCTGAATTATCATTAGGTGCTGTGCGAATAGCTATCGAAAATGGTGTATTTTTCTTCGTCTACGCACCAGAAAGAAACAGGGGTATGCCTCCGCCTCATATCCATTCGATTAAAGTCGATTCTCAAAAGGGCATTATTTGGATAAAGGCAACCAATTACGGAAGGATCGAATGGATATCGGGTGGAAATAACATTCACGAGGGAGAGATGATTGACATTTCAACAAAGACCGATGTTCACGGATATATCAGGGCTGTGATTTATTCCCAGGATGGCAATTCGCTTATTGGGACCCAACCTTTTCGCATTCAACGACAGGTTAAGTAAAATAATGCGACGATCTCATCTTGGCTAATCGGACAGGAACCCATAAGTATTGCCAAGCCGCCAATACCCTTGTACTAAAACCGACCATGATCGCATGTTTCTCCACCGCTTCACGACTGATCAGATTCCGAATTCGAGTCTCTTGTTCGGGCAAGAGACACGTCTGCGAATCCATTCGTCTATTATTGGCAGTGGGCAGTATACTTTGACATTGCATAGTACGCGATCCGGCCGCGGCTCCATCGAGATACCCCAACTACGAGATGTCAACCGGCGGAAATTATTTTCAATTTAATGATACGGCAACTTCAATGCGATATTATCGTCAATCAGTTGCTGCAATTTGAGATAACGAAAAAAACTGGCGCCGGGGCTCCGGATACGTGATTTTTTAACATGGACAGATGGCTGCTTAAAATCGGTGACGAATTGCGCCAGGAATTGAAAGTTGATATCATCAACCGAGCGAACGGAAATGGTATTCATGGAATTGCTAAATTCATTGAGACGGAATGTGAGTGATTCGATAGAATATTCTGAGAAAGAATCTCGCCTGGAGGGATTGCAATATTGCAAAAAATTACATATATTATTTTGAAGCTTATGGTCTACCATAATAATTTTATGAAAGGTTGATCCGCTGTGGCGGATTACCTCGCAATTATATTTATAAAAAGTCCACTTAAATATAATCATGGTTTCCTTATGCTTCAATATATTTTTATTTTCTAACTACCCGTAACTCAAACTATGGGGTTTATGGGAAAAGTGCAGTTTAACAACTAAATTGAAAGGAAATCACATGAAACTACTTAACTTTTTCGTTTGCTTCTTACTGTTAATTGCTTCTACCAATAGTAATGCAGGTTCATTCACTGAAAAGAAATATAACATTGGAATTGCGTCCGGATTTTTGCTTTCTGGTGATGTTTATGTTTCTTTATACGGAGACCATGTAAAACAAAATAGTAATTTCTTAATTCGGGGATATGTAGATGCTTATTTAATTCCTCAAATAGCTTTTGGTATTTATTTTAATTATACTACTCTGAACTTAACGAAAGATATTGAAGTTTTTGGTAAAGAGATAAAAAAATCTGGTACACCCATTTGGGAAATTGGCGCTTCAATAAAACCGCGATTTAGGCTTTCAGAAAAAGTAACAATTAAACCTGGATTTAATATCGGTCATAGACAATTTTCTGGTGAAAATAATTTTTCTAAATGGAAAGGATTAGCGTTAAATGGTAGCTTTGAAATACAATACCGTTTATTAGATAAACTTTCAATTTTTGGAGAAACAGGATTTCTCTTTCAACCATATGGTGGAAATGTTGATACAGACGTTACGTTTGATCCGATATTCTATTTTATTTTTGGAATAGCATTTTAATCATAAACATTTTTTTGCAGAAATTTTATACTTGATTGACACTGCTTTCATAAATTAGGTTTCACATTCCATTCAATAAACAGGAGCTTAGTTATGGCAAGGATATTCACATTACGTTATTTAATTGTTATTTTTCTATTTTTTTTAAATATCGCATCTTATTCAGAAAATTGTTATGGTCAAATCTTTGAAGTTTTTGTTATTGGACAACAAATGAAAGGTGATAATACAACAGCCATGGGAAAACAACTTGCACTATCAGATAATATTGCTGGTGGATTTGGCGCGGGAATCAATGTTGAGAAATTTAATATTAACATAGATTTTCTTTTCGGTTCCACAATAGTTAAAATGGATAATACTAAATTGGATTCTAAGCTTTCTTTATTCGATGCAAATTTAGATTATTCTTTTTTTAAATATGTTTTTACTCCTATGGTAACCGCAGGTATTGGCTCAGTAACATTTAGTGATTCATTTGTTCAAGTTGAAAATCTGAACGAAACTGATTTTTCCTATAATATTGGTTTCGGTTTAAAGTGTGCTGTCTTTAACAAATATCTTATAAAAGGACTTTATAGAGCCACCTGGACTACAATAAAAGAGACTGATAATGCTATTATGTTTAATGGAATAAGTGTTAATTTTGGGTATATTTTCTGACCGAGGAAAATTGATTGGTTCAAGTTGTACAACTTTAGTCATTATCTATAAATAGGGATAATCAGGTAAGGTCGGGATTTTCCCCCGCCAAAAAACTGGCGGACAGGCGCCCATACGTCTTAGCAAGCCGCCAATACCTTTTGCTACTTATTCCAACCATGATTGCCTGTTTCTTTGCTGCACCAAGACTGATCAGGTTTCGAATACGAGTCCGGCAGTGGCGCCACTGTTTCAGGTAGCATTCCGCCAGTCGGGAAACTCGTCTGCGAATCCACTCATCGAGCAGGGGCAGCGGGCGATAGTATTTTGACAGTGTTGAAGAACGACTGCTTTTATCGTTTTCGTATGCACATCCAGCCACGGGCATAGGCTGACAATTTCTGCAAAATTTAAATTTTCATTTTCACGAAGACTTTCTGGTAGCTAACGTCCGGCGCAATGCAATAACCGAGACAGCCACTCCGATCAGTTCACCAATCAAAAAGAGGAACCAGTTATAATTATCCGGGGCTTTAAATCGCATGATAGCTGGCGCATCCAGAATAAACGATATAAAAATAATTGCGCCGGCCAATATCACCAGTCCCCATTCACTTTTATGAAGTGTAATTTGATATCCATTTGCCTCAAGACAGATGATCGCAGCGCCGGCAAAAATGAGTGCAGCAGAAACAAGCACCGGCGCTAACACAGGGCCAACCCAGGGGACTGGTATCAAAAATAGCAAATCCCATGTCAACAGCGATTCAGGCCAATTCAACATCACTTTTAGCCAGATATAATACCAAATATCCCAGACACCGAAACACAACATAAAGATGCCAAATCGCGTCCATTTTTTCTTGCTGCCAATAAAAGCGAAACTGAGTAACATCATCAATGTGGCAAATTCTCGTCCGATTTCGATGAGCGATAATTTAATCGGCATAAATTTGATAGGAAACTGAAATCCTTCCGGAAAGTAGAGCTCGCGCAAATAGACAACCACCGTTGATTCTAAATAGGCCATCCAAATTGCAAATAAAGCAACCCAACATATTATATATTTAGACTTTTTCATATTTAAAATATACTAATTTGACAGCCGAGAGACAAGTGTTAATTTAGTTTTTTGATTTTTATCAAATCACACGAACAAAGAACTTGACATTTATTTTTTAGTTGTCTATCTTTATATAAAAATGACTACTTATTTCCTGATGATTACGGTTATCCATCTAACTCAGCAAAAGAATCGGTTGACAGGATAACAAGATAAAACAGGATATTTCACAAAAATAAAGTACATAAAATCGTATCTTATGAATCCTAACTATTTTTAAAAATTAAAATTGACGCTTCAATTTGCAAATATTTTTAATTAAATTGGTTTTCAGATGTTGCTTGGTGTAAAGGATTTAAATATTGGTAAAAAATTTTTTATTATAAGAAATAAAGTTAATCAAAATTGGGAATTTTGTAATTTAAAAAGACATAAACATCTTTTTATAGAATCTATGATCAACACGATAACACACAAATTGTTAGTTTCTCTTTCCTGTAAATCTTGTTGATCCGGTCGATTTTTTTTTAAAGGGTTGCGGACTAAACTGGATAACCGTACCTGATGATTTTTAACTAATAAGCTGTTCATTATTATGGAAAGCACAAATTTATTTTATCGTTTTGGAATCGCCCTTGTAATTGGCTTTTTGATCGGGATGCAACGGGAATTTGCATCAGTCGAAAAACCTGATAAAAATTTACCAGCAGGTGTTCGCACATTTCCCCTGATTGCATTCATTGGTTGCAGCGCTGCTTATATAGGAGACATCCTTAATTCGCCTTTGCCTTTCATCGTCTCATTAATTGTGCTGGGAGGATTCTTTTCTGTTAATTATTTTGTTCTTTCCTCAAAAGGTCACATAGGTTTGACTACAGAAATATCAGCAATATTGACCTGTCTTATCGGGGGATTAGCTTATTGGAACAAAATATCAATCGCAGCCGCTATTGGCGTCACCTCAACAGTCTTGCTATCCATGAAGTTTGAAATGCATCAATTTGTCAAAAATATCACAAAGCAGGATATTTACGCCACTCTCAAATTCGCGGTTATTACGGCAATTGTTTTACCGCTGCTTCCGAACAAAACATTTGGACCGGAACCGTTTAATATTTTTAATCCGTTTACCATCTGGTTATTAGTGATATTCATTTCCGGAATCAGTTTCATTGGTTATATTTTGATCAAAATCGTTGGCACACGCAAGGGAATTGGTTTAACCGGTTTTCTCGGCGGGCTGGCATCCAGCACTGCGGTAACGTTTAGCTTTACACAGCGAAGCAAAAAAAACTCCAAATTATCCGCATCTTTAGCGCTCGCAATCATCATCTCATGGACGGTTATGTTCTCGCGAGTACTGATCGAAGTTTCCGCACTTAATATCTCTCTGTTAAAATTACTCTGGCTTCCAATTGTTGCTTCCGGCATAATGGGGCTTATCTATTGTGTTTTTCTCTATAAACATCAAAAACCTGTTGGTGATGAAAAAGAAATCACATTTGCAAATCCGTTTGAACTTGGGCTTGCTATAAAATTTGGTCTGCTCTATATCCTGATTCTCTTTATCGCAAAAGCAGGTGAAGTCTATTTGGGAAACACCGGAATTTATCTGTCAAGTTTTATCTCCGGTCTTGCAGATGTGGATGCAATTTCCCTCTCTATGGCACAGTTAAGTCTTAAGAATAACGGCATTGAACCATTGATTGCCGCACGGGCTATTGTCATCGCAACTATTGCGAACACCTTTGCAAAAGGATTGATCATCATCATTATAGGTGCTGCTTCCTTGCGAAAATATATCATCCCTGGCTATTTATTGATGTTAGCAACAGGCAGCATTTTGATGATTTTTATTTAATGGCCTGAATATGGTTCTATGGAATAGGTATTTAACAGAAATGCTATTTTTGAAGAAGAAATTAAGACGCACCCATCACGATCACAGGTGGTATAATATTTTAATGTAACAGGTGCGTCAATAGGTGAGCTTCGCCCTATTTATAGTTTGTCTCAAATGACCTTATGAATTCGAAACTATTTTATTTAGACAGGATAATCATGCCATAGGCAGATGCGCCTGGGCGCACAGGATTTACATGATTATTATTTTTTTAATCCAGTTTATCCTGTTATCCTGTCAACTAATTACATTTTCAATGGTTAACCTATCATCCGGTTTTATGATCTACTTCACAAACAACATCTTAATCATCGAACTAAATTTACCGGCACGTATTTTACAGACATACACACCACTGGGCTCATTCTGCGGCTGCCACTGCAACCGATGAATTCCGGCATCAAACTGATCATCCACCAATGTTTCAACACACTGACCCCGTAAATTGTATATCTTCATTGTCACATCGTCGGCAGTGGGCAGGCTGAACGTAATATTGGTACTCGGATTAAACGGATTGGGATAATTTTGATGAAGCTGATAATTTTCAGGAAGCGCCTGCTCATTGTACGCCACAGACGTAATATACGTCCCTCCCTCTATTTCAAACTCAATCTGTTCGCCCGTGCTGGTAATGGCTTCCACATTATTCAAAGTAAAATCAACCTGTTCTGCACTGAACTGTGCCCCTTTGTGAAATTTAAATTGATAGACCTCAGCATCACCAGTTATGCCGCCATCCTGAGCTTTGCGGGATACTCCGGCGCAAATCAATCCGTTTTCTGAAAATACTTTGTGCAACGACAGCAAATCATCTCCCATCTGTCCGGATGTCTGAACCTTCTCTAAAGTAAAACCGTCTACACTGGAATAATTCAAATCAAAGGCAATCCCCAACAGATCGGTCACGGTTTGTACATGGATCGTCACGCCAATAGTATCGGCAGACAGGACATCGATTCTGGGGACAATCACCGGTAAATTCGTATTCTCTTTTTCTGCATAAACCGGCGGAATCAATGGTGACGGAGCGCCATTCACCTGTTTGCCGTAATTGAGAGCAATGGGCAGAATATCGGATACATTCACCTCGCCGGAGCCGGTGGCGTCTGCATACGTGGCTGCCACGGGTTCCCACGCGTAAACCGGTTGCGCGCGCCATTCCATGGACGCCTGTTCCCGTGCCGGGCCGGTTGCCTGAAAATACAATCCCACGGGCAACACATCTGCCACCGTCACAGTTCCGTCGTTGTTGGTGTCGCCGGGCCAGACATCTACAATATTCGATGCTCCGCTAACAGAGAAAGGCGCGTCGCTTACATCAGAAATGATAGGAATTTCAACGCTGGTAATTTTGATGAGACAATTATCCGACGAATGTCGCTCTTTGGGCGTCCATAACCGTTCGCCATCATCCGGTGTGGAATTTGCCAGCAATTCCCAGTTAGCGCCGCCATCCGGCGAAAATTCGATTTTCACATCGCCGTATATGCCATACGATTGCCAGGTGAGGGTCTGTTCCGCCCCGACCTGCCAGGTTTCGCCGCCATTGGGAACGGTGACAGTGATGGATTGCTGTGAAGTTAGTGTAACATCATCAAACCAGGCTTTGCCTGAAACTATGCTGCCAAAATATCCCAATCGACAGCCAATTGTTACAATGCCATCGGCTGGTGAATCAAATTCAATTTCTCTGTATGTCCAATCAAAAGTACCGGTTAATGGAGCAGTATGTGTATATACATTAATAATGCTTAAATTAGCGCCATTATAACCTGTGTGCTGGACTATATTCTCTCCCTTTATCCAACCACTTAACTTGTAAGTCGTGTTCGGTAATAGCTGGACGTTTTGGATCCAACGTGCGTCATCTGATTGATCAGGAGCTACGTGGATACTTGCGCAGTGCGAACTGTTTCTTCCTGTTCCGTTTTCCCATTCAAATACAGCAGCATTGCTGAAAGATTCAGTTGACCAACTATCCGGTGTGTTGCCGGTTCCAGATTCAAAATCACCGTTAACAAGCATCGCATTTAGCTGGGAGCTTAAATCAACCAATCGGAGGCCAGTAAAAATAACCTGTCCGTCAGTAAGATTATTTTCATCGCCAGCATGGAGAGAAAATGTTAAATTATTATTATTCCCCGAAAAAAACAGATTACTACAGTAATAGTTATCATCATACCGAATAGCTTGATCAACAATTTCTTCAAAGGGAAGCTGTTGATTAATTTCTGCTATTTTAATATAAGTATTTTCGTGATAATTTGGTAAATTAATATCTGCCCATATTTCCAGGTTATACCATTTAAAAGGTTCAACATTAATATTCTGTTCCAGGGATGTCCATGATGAATTATTTTGCATACAAGTTGCTTTACATTTGAAAGGCTGTGAAAAATCTGTTAAATAAATAGACCCATTGCCTGACTTTTGCCAACCCGAATGATCGCTCAATAATCCATTTTTAAAATGATTGACATAAATAGTGAATCCCGCTGTATAGGAATTATTGTAACTATCAATTGCTTTTACCCTAAATTTAAAAGTGCTGTCGACCTGAGCCCAGGAGGGTGTCCAGTATAATGTATTACCGCTCAGGTGAGCGTTTTCAGGTAAATCAGCAATTTCCAAATAAACAGGATCGTTTTCTGGATCGGTTACTCGAAAAGTTAACTGATAATTTTCACCAACAGAAGTTTCCAGATAATTTAATTCTTCTTTATTTGTAATCCTTGGTGGTTTATTCGGATTATTAATCTCATATTTGATCAGCGGATCACCATGAAGTATGCCTTTGGGCCAGGCATCTTCACTGTCGTGTGTTCTAATTATATAATTCTTAATTACCGTTCCAACCGGAATTCCATTATTTAATTGTTGCCCACATGTTTGATCTAATAATACACCCCAAAGACCCGTACTCCCGATTAAATTTAATGCGTAATCAGTGTTAAATATGTAAGCAGCACCAAAATTTGATGATGTAAATTTCGCGGCAGAGCAAGCAAATAGAATTACAAAATGCACCTTTGGATTCACTTGAGCAACTTCATTCAAAGAAAACCCCCCGAACTCTCTTTTTGCATTTTCCCATTCAAATAATGCATGATTATCATTCCCGGAATGAGTTACTATCGATGCGGATAAATATCCTTTTTGTAGTTCTTCAGCGAGATCGTTCGGACCGCTGACCATAATTCCGTGATTACAATACATATTTGGCATAAACTCGCCATAAACGACATCCCAAACATTGGGACAATATTCATCAGCTCTGAAAAATAGCGCTCTATTAAACTGCTCTGAAGTCAAATTACTTCCATGGGCCCGATACTCATGTATTTTAGCCAAATAAAAGGCCACTTTCTCCGCTTCTTCTTCAATTGTTGACGCCATCGGACCTGCGGTAATTCTCCCGAAAAGCAGCTCCGGATTTAAGTGCAGATTATCCGGATTCGCGGGTTTCGTTTTATCTGGTTCCCAGGTTCCGTTTTCCCATTTCGAATCCCAGGACTCGTACACACCATTCCCATCAATATCGATCCATTCATCCATATCTGCATAGTACAAATCAGTCGGATTATCAACTTCGCGCTTGGTATGATGACGCCAATATGCTGTGGGAATATCATCAGGAGAGCCAATAATGACAAAACCCTCGCCTCCCTGACTATAAAAATTATGAATTACATTTTTTAAATCAGATTCGTCAGGACAGTAATAGTCTGCATGGGAATCAATGTTCTTATTTACCGTGATAATCGTATTACTCCACCCTTCATTTTGAAGATCAGTTTGATAATTATTAAGACCTTCAGTAATTAATCCTGTCTGATACAAAGGATTGCTAACAATAATCAAAAATCTGCTTGTAAATTGGTTAGCCCAAAGCTCCAACTCGGGTATATGAACGTAATCATCATGTCCTATAACTCTCTCAATATTAAATTTCCATATTTTAGCGCTTGTACGCGAAGGAAAAGTAGCTTCATCCCAGTTACCTCCTACATCATACCTTCTGGGAACAATTAGCTGATACGATCCACTTTTTGAATCTAAATCTTCTTGCGTATCTGCAATCTCCACCAACCAATCATTTCTATCAATTGTCGAATATCCTGGTTCACCAAGCAGGACTCTCACTTTTGACACAGTTTGTGCAATGTTAAAATTTATTTGCACAAAAGCAGGATTGATATTTTTGCTACGCATGAGTGTAGTCGTATCCCCATCAAAACAGTTGTTCACATGCCCAATGTCCCATTCAGTGGCAGATAAAACTGCTTCTCCATTATTAACAGCGTCCAAAACATCAATCTTTGAATTTGCTTTTGTAGCAGAGAAAGCAGAGAATGATGATACTACTAAAAATAAAATGAAATGAATAAGAAGAACGAGACTTTTTTTAATCTTTGTTTTCATTTCTATTTAATCCTATTTTTAACTGATATATTAAAATGCAATCAACCTCCCGCAGGATTTAAACCTGCAGGAGGTTGATCTGATTATTTCCATATTTATTTCACAAACAACATCTTAATCATCGAACTAAATTTACCGGCACGCAGTTTACAAACATACACGCCGCTGGGCTCATTTTCGGGTTGCCACTGCAACCGATGAATCCCGGCGTCCAATTGAT
>CAZCJL010000156.1:0-14255 GCA_964498785.1 uncultured Cytophagia bacterium
ATGTAGTCCTTTTATTGACTCTGTGTTCTCTGTGACTCTGTGGCTGAATAGTTACGTTTAATATTGAAAAAAAGTGAGTATTACAAATGAAATCGGTTATTGGAATTGATTTGGGATCGCGCACTACAAAAATAATTAAACTAACGAACGACCGGATAGTTCACACTGTTGTGTTTGATACAGGACATAATTCGTTGCAGAAAATTGAGGCTGAGTTATCGCAATTAACGGCTGATAAAATCGTCGCGACAGGTTATGGCAGAAATTTATTAAGGCAACATGGTGCAGAGCAGATTGTCTCGGAAATTAAGGCCTGTGCCAGAGGCGCACATTTTCTGAATCCGAAATGCCGCACTGTCATCGATATTGGGGGGCAAGATAGTAAAGTGATGCGGGTGGAGTCTAACGGGAATTTTTCTGATTTTGAAATGAACGATCGCTGTGCTGCCGGAACTGGCCGATTTTTAGAAGTAATGGCCCGAACGCTGGATTATCAGATTGATGAATTTGGAGAACACGCATTGAAAGCAGATCAGTCGGTTAAAATTAATAGTATGTGCACTGTATTTGCAGAATCAGAAGTTGTTGCGTTAATCTCTGGCGGTGAAGATCGTTCACGCATTGCTCTTGGATTGCACAAATCAATTGTCGAGCGTATTTTATCCATGGTATCCCGAATTGTCCCGGCGCGGGAAATTTTTTTTGCAGGAGGTGTGGCAAAGAATCCGTGTATTCATTATATCATGCAACAGGAATTAAAAATGAGGGTGCATCTTCCGCAAAACCCCCAGATTGTAGTCGCGCTTGGCGCTGCACTGGAAGGATTGAGATGATTATAACAACAGATTTCGGAAATCTCGCACAACTCACAACAGATTACTGGCAAGTTCGGCTAATTCCGAACGCTCGCCTTTTTCCAGGTTTACATGCGCATATAATTTGTGTCCCTGCATTTTTTCGATGAGATAGCTCAAACCGTTGGAGTTGGCATCGAGATAGGGATGATCGATCTGGAAAATATCGCCTGTAAAGACAATCTTCGTATTTTCGCCAGCACGCGTTATGATGGTCTTCACTTCGTGTGGCGTTAGATTTTGCGCCTCATCAACAATGAAAAATATTTGTACCAGGCTGCGACCCCGAATATAAGATAGCGGAGCGATGACTAATTTTTCCTGTTCTATCATCTGTTTAATGCGCTGGTGGCTGCTGTCCGATTCTTTAAATTGTCCCTGTATAACTGCCAGATTATCGAACAACGGTTGCATGTACGGATCTAATTTTGATTTTATATCACCTGGTAAAAATCCGATATCTTTGTTACTTAGCGGAACAACAGGCCTGGCGAGAAATATCTGTCTGAAATATTTCCGCTTCTCCAAAGCAGCGGCTAATGCCAGCAGTGTTTTGCCGGTGCCCGCTTTCCCCGAAAGGGTGACAAGCTTAATTTCATTATTCAACAGAGCATTGAGGGCAAATGTTTGCTCGGCATTGCGTGGCGTTATTCCATAAACAGGTGTTTTATCCACGCGACGAATTTTATCGGTAAAACGATCATTTACAGCTAAGGCTGATTTTTGCCCATGACGCAAAATAATAAATTCATTAGCGGTTAATGGCTGTTTGGGCTGCAATTGAGTTGTAGCAATTTCAAACGGAATCTTATACATTGCATCAATCAGTTCATCGTCCACGTCTTCCAGAACCCGCAGTCCTTTGTAAAGAGTGGAAATGTCTTTTACATGATCAGATTTATAATCCTGCGCCATGAGGCCCACAGACTTTGCTTTCATTCGAAAGTTAACATCTTTAGTCACTAAAATAACCTGTTTTCCGGGATTTACTTTTGATAAATGATAAGCTGTGTTTAAAATGTGATGATCCGGAGATTCAATTTTAAAATTTATTACCAGATCTTCATGAAATGGCTGCTCCAGTTTGATTGTAATTTTACCCAGCTTCTTCCCGATTTTTACACCGCCATCAAATAATTTGTCTCCGCTTAATGAATCCAGTGTGCGCAAGAATTCTCTCGCATGATAATTCAGGGTCTCATTTCCTTTTTTGAATTGATCCAGTTCCTCTAAAACAGTGATTGGAATTACAACATCATTTTCCTGGAATTGATGGATGCAAGAACTATCGTGAAGAATGACGTTCGTATCTAATACAAATATTTTTTTTGTATGCCGCATCATGCCGGTTCTTCTCCATTAAAATAGGATTAATGCCCTGGAAAAATTCTATCATAATGTATGCAAAAATTAATACTCTGATGTTAACTATTTGTTTCCTTTAAAAAATGATTATTTAATATGGAAGTAAGCCTATCATTCAGAACTGCATAACCAATCGTGTTAATATGGAGCAGGTCTTTGCTAAATTGTGGTTGGATGCGATTTTGTTGTCCGATGAGTATCGAATAAGCATCCAAAACGATTACATTGTCTGCCGCAAGAGAACGCATGTAATTGTTAATTTCAAGGATCGCTTCGGGAACGTCTTCCGACCAAAATGGTTTCCGTTCTATTGGTACATCGCCAACCGGGAAATTGGTTGTTAAAATGACCGCAGCTCCGGATTGATTGGCAATCATTACAAGTTTTGCAATGTTTTTGCAGCAATTCTCAATGATTGTTTTCTTTTGCACGGGGAACAGAGGGATTGTTTTTAAATCATTAATTCCCAATTGAATAACAAGGATATCAGGACGCAGCGGATCAATTTGAATTGGGTATCGACGTAGAACCTGCTCCGTTGTTTGGGAGCAAATACCACGATTAATGAATCGAAAATGGTTGCTTGTTTCTGGTGATGGCCAGGCCATTGCGCGGGAATCGCCCAGAAAGACGACTCGCTTTGTTCGTGTATGATCGGTTTCCTCTGGGATTGATTCAGATTTAACCTGCTTTAATCCTAACGGATCTAATCGGACTTTATTCAGTAACATGTAAAATTGAGTGGCTCGTTGTAAAAGATGAAAATTAAAAAACACTGAAACAACAAGCAATATTAGCATAATACTCATTGCAGGCAGTACAAGTTGTTGAAGTCTCACACGTCCCCCTGTATCGTTTTCATTGATGATTTAATGTTTTGTTACGCATTAAAATGTTAATAATTCTATGAGCTCCTCCCGATCAAATTTTTTAATGGCCGAGGCGTCGTCCTCTTTGACCAAATTTTCCATTAAATTCCTTTTTTTGTTGATCAAAGTATCAATTTTTTCTTCAAGCGTGCCCTCTGTAATTAATTTGAAAACCTGAACCCCCCGTGTTTGTCCGATTCGATGGACACGATCTGTGGCCTGATCTTCGCGAGATGCATTCCACCACCGATCATAATGAATCACAACAGAGCCACCGGTTAAATTAATACCCAATCCCGATGCTTTCAAACTGCCAGTAAATACCATGCATTTGGGATCGCTATTAAACCGATCGATCATCTCACCGCGATTCCTGGTGGAGCCTTTAATTGTCGCAAATTCAACGCCAATATCTTTCAGATATGCTTCAATCAGCGCTAACATATTTAAATACTGACTGAACACCACAATTTTAAAGCCACTGTTGAGACTTTCCTCCAATAATTCACAGAACAGTTCCCATTTCCCTGAGCGATATTTTTGATAATCAAAACTTCCATTCCCCATTTGAGCGGGATGGTTACAAATTTGTTTGAGATAATTTAGAACTGCAAAAATGTGCATATAGGGAATTTTTTTCTGTGAGTTATTCAATTGCTGTAGCAGAGACGGAGCACGATTATTAATTACTTGCCGATAAAGTTCTTCCTGAATTTCGCTTAGCTCACATGTTCTAACTTCTTCGGTCTTTGGCGGCAACTCTTCCAAAACCTGACTTTTCGTTCGCCGCAGTGTAAACGGATGGATGATCTTGTACAACTGTTCAATTTTAGATTCGATGTTATGCTGCTCAATCGGCTCGATGAATTTCTTTTTGAAAACATTATCTGTACCAAGATAACCGGGTAAAATAATGTCAAATAGCGCTTTTAATTCATTCAAATCATTTTCAATAGGTGTGCCGGTAAGACCAATTTTGATGTGCCCTTTTAGCTGAGTCAGCGCTGCATTGGTCAAACTGGATTTATTTTTGGCGCTCTGGATTTCGTCAAAAACCATGACTTCAAAATCGATTTTTTCCAAAATATGTAAATCGTTGCGCATCACTCCATAAGATGTGAGAATAACGGAATACTTTTCATTCGAGAGGCGGTTGAGTTTTCGATCTGGTCCATAATAGACATGAAATCGGACTCGTTTTTTGAATTGATCCAATTTTTCTCGCCAGTGTGGAATAACTGATGTTGGACAGACGACTAAAAATTTTGCACGCTGTTTGAGCATGGTAATTCCATCGAGCAGGGCAACGCTTTGATAGGTTTTACCAAGTCCCATATCATCGCACAATAAGCCGGATAAACCATTTTCATAGAGAAACCATAACCAGATAAAACCGTTTTTCTGATAGTCGCGAAGCGTGTATTTTGCTTTTTCCAGAGAAGGCAGCTCTGTCCTGGGTTTAAATTCCAGCATGTTCTGCAAGTCAATGTCATTCTGGCCATTATTGCCAATTATTTTATTTTTTTTGGGAAGCAGGGAGCGCATTTTTAAAAAATTGACTTTGCTTAGCATAATCCCTGCTTGGCCATCTGTTTCTTTAAATATCTGATCCGGTTCTAATTCATAAATCCATTCAAAAGAAGGCGCAAGCAAGTCGATCCATTTCTCTTTTCCAATCAGATACCGTTTCCCCTGCCGGATGGATCGATAAATATCGTGAAATGTCAGAGTTTCGTTTTGTAATTGGTATTGAATATCTAAAGAACATGAATCATTATCTATGCTGTAAACGATTACTTTAGCCGAATCAATGGTTTTGACATAATTTTCGCTTAAGAGTGAAGGGCTAACATAGTGAAACTTGCTTTCATTAATGATTTTTTTGTACTCTTTTTTTAACTCCGGAATTTTTTCATTTGAAATAATAACCTCTTTCAGCCCAAATATTCGGGCGTCAAAATACGTAATTTCTCGCTCAAACGGGAAAAAGCCCTGTGGATCTATATGGATAAATTTACCAAAAATTGCCGGCTTATAAGAATTTTTTTTGCTAAAATAAATCGGTTTACGGTCATTTATTTTTAGCACCGGTGTTATTTTCAAATCAAACGAGTCGGTTATTTGCAGTGAGTAATTAAGGTTCGCTTTTTCATCATTAAAATTAATCAACTTTTTTAATGCTGGTGTGGAGGAAATAGCATTCAAAACCGGTGAAAGCTGTTCGCTTTGAACGCAAAAACGAAAATCATGGATCAGAGAATAAAATTCAATAGCCTTTGTTTTTGATTGATAACTGACTTTTAGCGAAGCGTCGTCAATTGTTAAAAACCATATTTTACTAATTTCAAACCATAGGCTTTCTTCAAATTTTTGGCGCCAGGACTTATATTCCGCCAGATTCATTCGTTCCTCAAGTTCGGTTTTTTCCGGTTGAAGCAATTGTACGCTATCGTCTTTACGGTAGTCATCAGACTCAACTATTTTTTTAAAATGTGTGTTTTTTTCGTCGAATAACAGATATTTATATTTATACCAGAATTTACCCCAATACTGTTGCGGTAATTGGGATTGAAAGATTAAGCGCTCGTCAACGGAAAAACATTTTAGCGCTAATTCATTTTTAGCCCGATCGTATTCATTTTTAAAATGGATTTTTGTCTTTTCGTAAAGGCCAAAACTTTCTTTTGCCAAAATCTGCCACAAACTAATATTATATTTTCTGGATATGTTATCATAAATGTTATCTGGTGTATCGATGCCTTCATAAATAATATGAAGAAGCGCTGCCACATGTTGGCAACTCGTATGACGTAAAAACGTATTACAATCACATGAAAAGACAAAATTATCTTTGTTTTTTTTCTTTTTTATGAAGGTCCAGAACGTACCTCGTGCATCGGGGAATTGTGCACAAAATGAATTTCTGATAAAATCAAAATGCCTATATTTTCCATGTTTGCAAAGTTTTTCGCCGACATCAAGAAATTGTGGGTGAAATTGATCGGAGAGAGATTTCGGTATATTATTCAAAGTCATTCCTTAAAGTGTTCACTTCCGGGTAATTAATCAATATATAAAAAATGTAAATATTAGTCAAGCAAAAGAATTTATAATCATCATTTTGAGAATCTGTGTGTTCAACTTAGGAAATATGTGAAATTTGAAATGATTTAGTCCAAGTGGTGCAATATGCACCTTAAGTCATCTATTGAGTTTGCCGGAAAGTTTGCGATTCGAATATGATTGTACTTAAAACGGCCATATCCCCGGCCGATTATATAGCCCTGGTCTGCTAATTTTGTGATAACGGCGGCAGATCCGGCAGATGTTTCTGCAACAATAATCGTGGGAGAACGAAATGATTTTTCCAAAACAAACGGTTTATAAAGAGGGTGAGTATCCAAAAAATTGTAAAGCATTGAGGCCTTTTTTTCTGTGCATTGTCGAATCTCCGATATTCCGGTGTGTAAAAATTTTTCGCACACTTTTCCCAGTAAATATATTCCAAGAACATTCGGAGTTTCCGGCGTCTGATATTGTTTTGCTTGCTCCAAAAGCGCCGGGAAGTTATGATAACTCCCAATGTTTAAACCTTTTTCCTGTAACGAGATTGATTTTTGAATACATCGCTCATTTGCGATAATCACACCGAGTCCGGCCGGTAGACCGAAGCCCTTTTGAATTGAAAAAAAGACGCAATCAATAGATGAGTAATCGAGCTCGACAGAAGGGGCCGAAGATACGATGTCGATCGCAATCAATTTATCGGGATAACGGCTTTTTAGGTTGGCAGTGATATCCGGCGGTAGACTGACGCCTGTGCTGGTTTCATTCTGGGTAATGCAGATTAATTCACTTTTAATATCTATCTGTAAATTATTTGCATAAAATCCATTTCCCGGAGCAACCTCAATTTTGTACGGTTCTTTTTTTAGATCACACGCAATTTGATAAAATCGCTCAGAAAAAGCGCCGTTTACAAGATGAGTACTGCTTCGCTCAACACAATTTTCAATGATTCGTTCCATTGCTTCTGTGGCTGATGAAATGAAAAATATGTGAAAATTATCGGGAATGTCGAGCAGCGCTTTTACATTAGCTGTCGTCTCCTTAAAAATGTCTTTAAACCGGGCACTCCGATGGGAAATAGAACAAACATCATTGTCTAATGCACTTTTAATATAACCTGCAACTGCCGTATTTAGCTGAGCAGGACCGGGGGTGAAGTAGACTTTTTTCATGGTTTAATATAAAATCCTGAATTTAATAGTATTGGGTATTGTTCGCAAATCGCGAATTAAATCCTGGTGGTTTCCTTTGCTAATATCAGTAATTACATAGCCGATTTCTTTGTTTGTTTTTAAATATTGTCCTTCGATGTTGATATTGTATTTCCCCAGCACGCTATTAATTTGAGCCAGCATTCCGGGAATATTTTTATGAATATGAATCAGCCGATGCACTTTATGCAACTCTGGTAACTGAATGTTCGGAAAATTTACACTAAGAATGGAATTCCCTGAATTGATGTAATCGATGATTTTTCCAGGTACAAATTCAGCGATATTTCGTTGTGCTTCTACTGTACTGCCACCAATATGCGGTGTTAAAATCACATTGGTTAATTTTTGCAGTTCACAAATAAATTTTTCAGAATTGCTTTTGGGTTCATTTTCAAAAACATCGATTGCAGCGCCATATACTTTTTTATTCTGAAGGTATTTTATCAATGCTTGTAAATCCACAATAAAGCCCCTGCTTAAATTAAGGAATATTACTCCTTTTTTCATCTGCTGGAATTCTTTAGTGCTAATCAAATGAAAATTATTACGGTCGCCGCTAACATGAACAGAAACGATATCAACCTTGCGTAGCAACTGTTTCATTGTGTCGCATTTACGAGCGTTTCCCAGCGGGAGCTTTTCAACAATATCATAATAATAGACGTCCATTCCAATTGCTTCGGCAAGAATTGAAAGTTGTGAACCGATATTCCCATATCCGATGATACCCAATTTTTTGCCGCGCACCTCGTAATTCCCGGTGCTTGATTTATCCCAAATACCCTGGTGCAGCTTGTTGCTTTTTTCAAATACGCTCCGGATTAACATGATAATTTCTCCGATCGCCAATTCCACCACGCTGCGCGTGTTGCTATAAGGAGCATTAAATACTGCAACGCCTTTTTCGGAACATTCTGCAAGATTGATTTGATCCGTACCAATACAAAAGGCTCCGATTGCCATAAGACGATTTGCATGGCGCAATAATTCGCTGTCAATTTTGGTTTTTGAACGGATTCCAAGTATGGTCGTATTTTTAATTAATTCTTTTAATTCATCTCGGGTAAAGGATTGCTGATACGTTTCAATATTGTATCCTTCAGTTTTAAAAATTTCTTGAGCCCGGGGATGAACATTTTCCAGTAGTAAAACGTTAATTCGGTTTTTCGGATAAGAAATAGCCATCGGAAGTTTATTCAAATATAAGAATTCTTCAAAACTTGGCGCCACATGATCGGCTTTTTCCAGAATACTATCCCGCTGAACATTTTCGGTGAATGCATAAAATTTGTTCGCAAGCCCTGCTTCTTTGATCTGGTAATCAGTGTATCCATCACCAATCACGTAGATATCCCCTTTTAGATGCAGTGATTTTAAAACGTGAACTTTCCCGTTGTGTTGTGCCAGTTCATTATCTTCATCAAAACCAATGATGTTATTATTTACATCAAATTTAAAGGTGTTGGCAAAAAGATTTTCTTCGGCAATATGATATTGGCAAACAATGGGATAAATAAATTCTCGAAATCCCCCGGATACAATGTAAATCGAATCAGAATATCGTTTGAAAAATTCCTTATTTCGTTTAATCGAAATGGAAACTTTTCTTTTCAATCGATTAATTAAAATTTGCAAATGATCGCGGTGAGACTGTATTAGCTCAATTCGTTTTTGCAGCGATTTTTGAAAAGAAATATCACCCTCAATTCCCAACTCTGTATAACGCCGGATTTGCGCGAGAATTTTGGGTTTATCCGGATTGCTCTTTAACGAAATTTTCGCTAATTCCTCCAGGGCCTCTACCTGTATAAACGTGCTGTCGAAGTCGATGATAAAATATTTGTTATTGTTGTTCATGTTGAATCGGCAATGCAGTTGTTAAAAAATTATAAATGAATTATGTGAAATGCGGAAAAATACAAATGTTGCAAATATAAGAAATTTTTGAAAACGAGGCAAGCAAAAAAGAAAAATCATGAGCTATTTTTAAATCTTGTTACATTTTTTTTAATCAGAATATGTGCCTGAGATTATTCGGGACTGTATAAAAGTCACAAAAAAAATAAACTGAAAGTTATCGTTTAATAATTCCCTAATTATTGTGCTTGCTTTGGGTGGCTGGTGGTTAAAAATAACGATACGACTCAGCGATGCGCATTTTTGTAGACGCGTTCGCGGTTTCCCGAAAAATGAAAAAGCAAGCGTTGTTAAGTAGTTACAAAATAAGTTGTAATACAGCCCCTATTTTCAATTGTCCCTGATTTGAGAAATTGACACAAAATCAGGTTATCTGCAACTAAACATTTAATTAGTAACTTCATAAACCCGAAAAAAGTAGTGGTATCATTTACCAGGAAAGGGAATCACCCGGAACATTGAGAACAACATTTTGTGCCGGATCAAAGTTGAAAATATTTTCCGGATTTGTTAGACGTACTATTTTTATGGATTTAATTTTACGTAACGACACAACTTGATCACCGTAACCGTTTGTAGCGGTTTGACTTGACCAGTAGACAATTTTTTTATCATCGTCAATAATCGTCCAGCCCAGAAAAATAACAGAGTGCCCGAGACCGCTTTTCCAGGAAATATTGGCAAAATCTCCGGGCCTGGCGTGTTCGGGCGGAATAACTTTTCCCATCTTGCTGTACTGCACCAGTGCAAAATGGTTTCCGAATCCATCCGCATTCCAGTGTCCCCAAAATTTAATATGATCTTCACGACGGCCGCCATCAGGTTCTTGCATGCGCAATGCTTCATAACGTTCTTCTGAAAGAGAGGGAGTCGTGTTGGCGTAAAGAAGATTGATTGCTTCAATGAAAGCTGAAAACGTTGCGCCACTGCAGTAACTGCTATTTCGAGGGATTTCAATCAATGGGCGATTAAAAAGTGTTAAATTGTAATATACAGGCGATTCCGGAGGGTTTGCTGAAATACCGACAAAGTAACCGCCGCCATCCGGCGCATGCGATTGCACAATATCAATTCCCTGTAAAATGGCAGCATTAATGCCGTTATTAAAATTTTTAACGTATTTTCCGTAAATTTCAATGTGCCGGATGTGATGAGGAATCGATTGAAGATCAGTGGCGTCCAGCAGCACAAGCCCGGTTTTTATTTCAGGGGCGGATTGATCTTTTTCTGAATTTTGGCAGGCGACCAAAATAAAAAGAAAAATAATAAAAAGACACGACAGTTTAAAATTATTCGACATACAGAACTTCCTTAAAAAATTTGATTATTTCGGATAAATATTGTTTGTACTTTATAGCAAGCGAATCTGGTGATCTTTTTTGGGTTCCTTTTCTGTCTTTTTTAACGGACAGTAATGAACTGTAACCTCTGCAGATTGTTTGCAGTCGTACATGCAGTCCTTGCAAAAAGAATTCACTGATTTTAATTCTTTTTCTTGCTGTGGCATATTCCTCCGGATCTGATTTTCCTTTTAAAGATTATTAAATGCTTTATTTACTAAAGCATGAGAGCAAAAGCATCTGTAAATACACTTTATTAAAAAATACCTTGTATGTTAATTAAGAATTAAAATTGATAAAATCAATACTTATTTTACAAAATATTTAATAACTCCATGAACCCAATAAAGGATCAGGCTTATTTTTAAATGTGATATATGAGTATTTTTAGTGTGATTTAATTTTTCCCATATATTGCCGATATTTACTTTGAATTCAGTAAAAACATTATTAAAACATTGATGGAGACTTAATAAATGAAAAAGTATCAGCTTTTTGATAAGAAGAAAGAGGATGAAAAAATAATGATGGGAACGCAGGAATTGGAACAACATGAAAAAGATAGAGCCGCGAATAAGCAACTGGAAACAGTTATTTTAAATGGAATTCATTTTTCGGGAGATATTAAAGGCGGTCATGACATTTACCTCAATGGTGAATTTGAGGGAACTATTGAATTGTCTGCTTTGCTTTACGTAGGTCAAACCGGGAAATTAAGAGGCGAAATAAAGGCAGAAAACATTATTATTGAAGGTGATGTTGAAGGTACGTTAAAAGCAGATGAAAAGCTGGAAGTCCGTGATGGCGGTAAATGCAACGGAGATATACACGCACCTTCAGTATTGATTTCTGATAAGGCATTTTTCCAGGGACAGGTAACAATGACCCGTGATGAAAAAGATGATAGTAACAAAAAAAGAGTGAAAGATACAAAAACCGTATCGTTTCAAAAAAGTGAAGACACGGAAGAACCGGTAATCACTGTTGTTGATAACGCAGATACGGTCAAAAAAGATGCGGTCAAAAAGAACATGGCAGAAAGCGAAGAAGTGAAAAGTTCATCTAAAGACGATTGATTATTTTTTGCCGAGTGTTAAACTTTTGGGTTATTTAAAGCGAGATTGATGTTTGTACAAAATTTGCAGAACAAAAAATATCGCGGCTCGATTTTGCGTTTAGCTGTGTAAATCGGGCCGGTAAAGCTTATCCCATCACTCGTAATACAATTAACGTCATGTCGTCGTATTGACTGCGCCCGGTTGTGAATTGTTGAACATTTTCGTAAATTTGATTTCGCAATTCTTCAGCAGAGCTTGTTGTTGTATTATGAATAATGTCTATTAAATGTTGTTCGCCAAATTCGTCGTTTTTTAAATTGATTGCTTCTGTAATTCCGTCTGTATAAAAAACAAGAACATCGCCAGGGTCTAAATAAATTCGTGTGTCAGAATATTTGGTGTTTTTAATTATACCGATGATTAAATTGCTTTCTTTTAACAACATTATTTCACCTGTATTTTTCCTCAGAATGGGAAAATTATGACCAGCATTGGCGTAAGTGAAGGTAAGAGCATCGTTGTCGAGAATGCCGTAAAAAAAAGTAGCAAATTTTTCAGATGATGTGGTTGAAGTGATTTGATTGTTAATACGTACCATCACTTCGGCCGGAGAATTGCTGAAAGTTGCCGTTGCCCGAAACGTTGCTTGAAGATTTGACATCAAAATTGCACCCGGAATCCCCTTGCCGGATATATCCCCAATTGCGATACCAACGAGTCGGCTTTCTATTTCAATAAAATCATAGTAATCGCCGCCAACTTCTTTTGAGGATAGATTGATCGCAGAAATCTCAAAGTTTCTTCCCTGTGGAATATAATGTGGCAGCAACATCCGCTGGATTTCACTCGAGACTGATATTTCTTCATCGATGCGCTGCTTTTCCAGTTTTTCTTTATACAATTCAATATTTTCCAATGCAATTGACATTTGATCGGCCAGTAGCTTAAACATTGTTATGTCTTCAGTTGTAAATTTTGAGCGAGATAATTTCTTGCCGATGCATAAAATCCCGCTTAATTCTCCGTGGTGTTTTAGCGGAATGAAAATGGAAGCCTCTAATTTTTTCAACGTGGAAAGTTCATTCGGATCAGTAATGCGCGAAAAAACATCGTTGATTTTTACGGGGTCGTCAATGTTATTCATCTCAGAAATGAATTGACTATTCCCATGAATTTTGAGGTGCTGAATTTCATTATCTCCGTTACAATCCAAAATCAGCCTGTTTTGTTTGTCTTTTAATAGAATTTTAACATTATCTAATTGCAATTCTTCGGACAGCGTGTTAACAATTTTGTTTTTAAGTGCATCAATTTCAATAAGATGCAGGATTTCATGACTCAGGGTTCTTAAAATATCTCTTGATTTGGTTTTGCCATCAATGAATAGCTTTTCGATGGTTTCTTCAATTGAACTGAGAATGGGTTGAAAAAAAATCATCGCCAAAATTAGAAATAAAATTTCCACTACCGGAAGATCAATTCCAAAAACCACAGTGATAAGTCGCTTAGCCTGGGCGTAAATTAACAAATAGATACCGACTAATAACCCGGAAATCACCGAAAAGATGAGACCTCGCCGAATGATCATGCGGATATCGAGAAATTGATATTTAAAAATCGCTAATGCGATTGATCCCGGTCCGATAATAAGCGCAAAAACTGTCAATAAATGATTTACCTTTTCAGTCAGGTAAAGAGGGGTTACTTTTGGCAATAGAAAAGAAATAGCATATAAACCAACACTAACCCGAATTCCCCAGAGTACAAAACCGATTTGTTTGCGCTGTAGTGGGTTTTTTAATTCGCGGTATCCCTGATACATGATGAAAATTGCCATAAGTACATAAATCAAATTGATGCATGTAAAAATACCACTGTGAAACTCGTAAAAGGCGCTTAATAAAGAGATTACCAGGTTGATGATAATAAGCAATGGTTGCAGCAGCGTGGTTATTTGAGATTCTGCAAACCGCATTAAGGACAGAATAGATTCCGGGCTGTGAAATAACAGGATGATAATAAAATGAATTGAATGCGGCAAAAAAATCAATAACGGAATTTTGGGATGGGTTTTTATAAATGTATTTTCTTTGGGAAAGATAAATGAGAATAAAAGCAACTGAGGGAAGAAAAATTCCCAGACAAGATAGATTCTATTAAGAATTGAAAAATCGATTTCGGAAACGGGTGAAACGTTTTTGAGGAGTAATCCGAATGCTCCCATAATCGGCGCCAGAGCTGCCAGAAACATCATAATTCCGGTAACACGGTTAATTCTGCGGCCAGGATTTTCCCGAAAGATTAGCACACCAAGCAGCAAAATAAGAATACCGATCGTTAGATAAATGACTGCTGTTATTTCGATAAATTTAGGAAACATATTTTCGCCGGTTGATATCAAAGATGGGTAAAGTTACAGAAAAAAAACAATCAAAGCAAGAGGAAAATATCAAATTATCAACAACTATTCGTTTGAATTCAACATATTGACATAATAGAAATTACGGTACGTTATAGGTATCTTCTCAATATTTTATGGTAGATATGGGCGCTTGCCTCTATGTCGTAT
>CAZCJL010000157.1:0-14049 GCA_964498785.1 uncultured Cytophagia bacterium
TTAAAGAGAATCCGAAAGCTTTGATGCACACCATCAATTATCGAATGGATACAAAATATCGATCCTAAAGATACTCCATATTTAGCATTAAGCATTGAATTAAATATTCCTTTATGGACTAATGACAAAAAACTGATAAATGGATTATTTGATAAAGGCTATGAAAAGATTATAACAACTGAGGAAATTTTTAAACTCACAATTGAAAAATAACCGTTCCATCGCGCCCAAAATCAACCAGAAGCATCATTTTAAATACATTTCTTTCATTAACCGACGAGGTGATAAAATGAAAAATTTTGCAAAACCTCCGGTCATCTTTGTACTTTGCTTCACTTTTATTATTTCCAATCTATACGCAGTTGTTGCCCCTAAAAACAGAACTGAAATTCCGGACGTGGTTAAGACGTTCATGAAAGCAAATGAATCCACGTATTCCCAGAATGAATTAGCGCAGGAAATGGAGCAACGCCGCCTGCTGCGGGAAGCGCTGCACAGAGAAGGACAACGGATCACAGATGCGGCGCTGGTGCCGAAAACATTGAACGTGCCGGTACTCGTGGGCAAGTTTTCCGATTCCGGCTCGGATCAATGGAATACCTCGGAGCTGCAAAAAGAGCTGTTCTCCGGTCCCTGGTCTGATGGGACGATGAAGCAGTACTTTCTCGATAATTCCTACAATCAGCTCATTGTCAACGGCTCGGTGTACGGGTGGTACACGGCATCAAAAAAGAAAAATGATTACGGCAAAAATGTATACGGAATGCCGCCCACAGGACGGGCTCCTGAATTCGTGCGCGAGATGTTGCAGGCAGCCGACGCCAGCGTGGATTTCAGCCAATTCGATAATGATGGCGACGGCGAAGTGGAAACCGTGTTCATTGTGCATTACGGACGGGGTGCAGAAGGTTACAACACTCCCAAAAATCATCCCAATGATATCTGGTCGCATCAGACGAAATTATCCAATTATACCAGCCAGGGCGGCAAGTACAAAACCAATGACAAAACCAGCAGCGGAAAGGATGTTTACGTGGACACGTACAACATCCAGCCCGCGATTTCCAATGACGGTTCTTCTATGATCGAGATTGGTATTTTTTGTCATGAATTCGGGCATGTACTGGGACTGGGTGATCTTTATGACAGGGATTACTCAACGCAGGGTATCGGTGAATGGGGCGTGATGGGATTCGGGAACTGGAACGAACCGGAAAGTCCGGCGCATTTTTGCGCGTATCACAAAATCAAGCTCGGCTGGATTACGCCGGTGGAAGTGAAGCACGATATGACCGGCGTCTCAATTTTCAATACAGAACAAAATCCGACCGTGCACAAACTCTGGACGAACGGTAACACGAATGGCAAGCAGTATTTTCTGGTCGAAAACCGGCAGCGAATCGGCTTTGACAGACATCTCAATGGCGCCGGAATTCTGATCTGGCATGTGGATGAGAACATGCCGGACAATGACACAGATTCCCATCGATTGGTCGATCTCGAAGAAGCAGACGGTTTGGCCGATTTAGATGTCATCTCGCGCAAAAACCGCGGCGATGACAGCGACTGTTATCCCGGCTCATCCAATAACCAGCGCTTCGATGTCAATTCATCACCCAACAGCAAAAATTATAAATTCAATGATACCAAATGCGGCGTAGTCAATATCAGCACATCCGGTGCGACGATGACCGCGGATTTGCTCGTCGGGGTTTCGGAACTGGATGTGGATTTGCTGGTCAAGGATGGTCCCAATGACAACGGCAACGAACCGTCGCCGGATGTGCCCTGGTGGGTCGAATCCGAAATCTGGATCGATAACGACAGCGATGGCAAGGCGGACAAGCCGGCGGAGGGCATGGAAAATCTGCTCTGGACAAAAGTCTACAACAACGGCTCCGAGGATGCGGCAAATGTGAAGGTAAGCTTTTATCAATCCACGCCATCCATGGGGCTGCTGTATCCTTCCAAAGCAAATTTTATCGATGATGAAGATATTTCACTGCTCAAGAAAAATGGCGGCAGCGACAAGGTTTCTGTGAAATGGAACATCCCCAAAAATCCGCCAAAAGTCGATCACTACTGCATCGGCGTGATTGCCGGACACACGAAGGATAAGGCGCAGCAGGAGAAGCCGAGATTGGATAACAACATTTCGCAGATCAATTATATGCCGCTGGTGAAAAAATCCGGCGAGCTGGCGCCGGGGGCATTGCAGAAAATGGCGGGACTGGAAACCAAATTCCGGATTATCAATGATAATGAATATGAATGGCCCTATCGCATTTATCTGGATATTGTTGATCTGCCGCGCGGATGGAGCGCGTCCGTGGATCCGGAGCAGGTCGTGATCCCGCCCCGTGGTTCGGTGGAGGGCACGCTGTATCTGTCCATTCCACAGGCGCAGCACGGTGACAGCGGTTACGTGCGCATCATTCTGGAAGATGATGAATACAAAGTCACAGAAGGCGGCGTTGACTATTCCATCAAAATTGACGATGTGCCGCCGCATCCGCAGGAAGGGTTGTTCGCCCGTGGCTACTTTTTCGGCGGCGATCAGATTCCGGATAAGGCGCCGACAGTGCGGCTGGACTGGCCCAAAATTCCCGAAGACGCCCGCGGGCAAAAAGAAGATGTTGTCTATTACAAAATCTATCGCTCCAAAAATCCTGAATTCGGACTTTCCCGGCGGACGCTCATCGATTCCACGGCAATTGATATTCGCCCCGACGAACAGGGGTATCAGTGGTTTGATTCCGTCGATTTGACGCAGGGACCATTTTATTACACGATCACCGCGGTGGATGCTGCCGGCAATGAATCGGAAATGGGAAATGTCTCGCCGGTGCGCTTCATTATTTATGGCAATGTCAGTTATTTTGACGAACCCTATCGACCGGTTTCGGAAACTGAAATTGTCCTGGATGGCGAACATCCGCTCATCACCAATGAAGACGGATTTTTCGAATACCCGGAGGTGAACGCGGGATTTCATACGCTGGAAATCTTCAAAGAGGGCGATCTACGCAACGGACTGGATGATGAGGATGTAACCACTCTGTTGCACCGCCTCGCATTTTTGCACGAGCTGGATGAAGTGCAGCACTATGCCGCTGACGTGACAGAAGACGGTCACATTTCCGGCGCTGACGCCATCGCACTGAGCCGCTATCTGCACCCGTTGGAAAGCTATGTTGGGGAGACCGGACAATGGCGCTTCCATCCGCCGGCGCATGAATTTGATTTGTACTACGAGAAGGCTGCCAATTTTCAGGGATTGATCAAAGGCGACGTCAATCTCAACTGGGCGCTGTTCGGCGATCAATCGCCTGGCAGACAGGATTACGGAAACTTCAGGAATCTGACATTTGCTGTAAATAGATGCAATATTGCCGATAAAACCGAATCTCAGTCCACTGTGGCTGAATTATTCATCCCGTCGCAGATTGAACTTGTGCCCGGAACGATTGCGGAAATCCCGGTTTATGTCTCGTCCGATTCTGCCATCGGACTGCTGCAATGCGTGATTGAATTCGATTCTTCCGTGGTGGAATTCGATGGACTTGCGTCGCAGATCCCGTTCATTGTGCTCAGCGCTGCCAACGCCGACTGCCCGTTTCAGGCGAATTCCAACGGGACCAACAACAACGTACTGGTACAACTATTTGGCAGCGGCAGCCATTCGTTTTCCGGCGCCAATAAACTGCTGTGCAAATTGCTGTTTTATGTGCGGGAATCGGCAACCAATACAACCCCATTCTTTTTTGATGTCGATCCGTCACATTCATTTCTGACGACATTGCACCTGACAGACATTGCCGGGGAGCAGATCAATTTCATTCACGGCAGCGGCTCCACAACGGCGGTCGGTGATGACGAGTCTGCAACGAAGCCGCAGCAGTTCATGCTCTACCAGAATTACCCCAACCCATTCAACGCCGAAACCGTGATCACTTTCGATGTCCGGGAAAAATGCCACGTCTCCCTGAAAATCTTTGACCTGCTGGGACGCCTTCAACGTTCTCTGGTCGCTCGTGAAATGGAACCCGGTTCTCATTCCGTTCGTGTGAACAGTAGTGCGCTTTCCTCCGGGGTTTATTTTTATCGGATTGAAATGGGGGGGTACTCGGCGGTGCGGAAGATGGTGGTTTTGGAGTAGGTGTGATATAGATGGCAAAACTACAGACGGATTCGGTTAAAGCATGATTATCTTGATTTATGAAAACGTACTGATCGACCGTATATAATAAAAAATTAAAAAAAGTTCGCTTAAGTACTTGGCTTTGCTTTTAAATATTTTAATGTTGACATAGATTATCCCATCCAATTTGCCGTACTTTTACAGCGTAGAAAATAAGATATGGAATAAGAATGGAAAAAGAATCTATTGAAGTTTTACAATTCATATTTGGTGTAGTTGCTGGATTATTTGGCATCGCAGCAGCATTTTTTCGAATTTGGGAAATACAATGTAACGAAGAATTTAGTTCGATTCAATTATGGTTTAAAAAAAAATGGAAAACAATCAAAAATAGTTACTGGTTAAAATTACCTGAAATAGTAATTAATTCATTAATAGAATTTAAAAACTCACTTAATAAATTTGTACTTACAATTTCATCTTATACAATATCGAAGATAGGTTATGACAAAAGAAAACATCTTATTGTATTTTTAATTTTCGGCGTAGCAAGAATTGTCGCATTATTTTCCTTAATTAATGTTTATTCGTTTAGTAGCGACCCTTATTCTAATGATAATGAAATTGCTCTTTTTTTAGTGTTTTCTCTTTATATTTTAGGGATGATTCCAACAGTTATTTCAAAGATTACAAAAAAAGAGATTTATTGGGTTAGAAGATTTGGTCCAGTTACCTATAGATCAATTATAGCAATTTATACTACTTTTTTGATGTATTTCCCATATACTTGTGTTGCCTTGCTTTTTAAAATCGAGACAGCAGTTGTGCATATATCATTGATCAGTTTATTAATGTTTTTTACTTATATATTTGCTTTACAAACTCATTTTAACTTTGCCAGATTTTCTACCCTGCATTATACAGCGCGTACTGACATTTTAGGCGAACATATTATGTTATTTATGTTCGCATTTTCTATTAGTCTAATCGTTACATCAATATCGCTACTAATTGGAAAATTTGCGTCACCTAATATAACCACTCCTCAGTCATTGCAATTATTTTTATCAAATGCAATCTTTGATTCTGTTACATTATTAACAACTTTTGTTTTATTACAATGGGCTGTTCAGGGAAAGCTTTTTATAAAAGTTCCATTAGCTATAATATTGGATATTATATTTTCAGCATTCTATGCTTGCTTTTCTCTGTATTTTGGACTTCTTGGTGGTGAGAAGTCACTCACATTAACTGAAATATTTAATATCTTATTGGCTAAATCAGTTGATGGAGAGAGAATTGAATTAAGTGCTTATTTTTGGGTAATGCATACTACTTTTTTGCCAACTTTAATATACTGTTTTATAATTCTAATATCTTGGATATGTAAGCTAATTTTAATTCCAATTCAATATTTTTTGGGTTTGGGACAAGAAAATAAAAATCCGATGAAACTTACGGCAGCAGTTTGTGTATTCTTGGGTGCTGTTTTTTCTTTTTTGTCATACTTAACAGGAACATTAAAATAAAAAAAATAATTGAAACAAAGAAGTAAATTTCGATCAGAGGGAAACGAAACTGAGCAGAATTTCGATCCTACATAATCTTTTGAGGATATGTAGTATGGATTGGGGATTGTCGTAAGGTCACCTTCGGTTTGTCCGTCACTCTTTCACATTTTTTTAGAAACAATTTTAAAAAGCGTTTCGACCTCTTTTCGATAATCCCCCTCAAAAAATATTTAAAAACATCTTTACTTTTATTACAATATTTTGTACATTATATAAGTTTATAAATGTACAAAGGAGATGAGTTATGCAAAGGATCAAATTAGCTGAAGATATTCAACCACTGTCGGAATTTCGGGCGAATGTGGCATCGTTCATTGAAAAGGTGAAAAAAACTAAACGACCGTTAGTAATTACGCAACACGGTAAAAGTGCCGCTGTCATGATGGATGTGGAAGAATACGAAAAATTAATTGAAAAGGTAGAATTACTAACCGATATTCACATCGCAGAAGCGCAACTGGATAAAGGAGAGGGAATTAGTCACCAGCAGGCGAAGTATCGAATATTGGGATCATTGAAGAAATGAAAATTATCTGGACTCCGTTAGCTGTAAACAGAGTTACCGAAATTGCAAAATATATTGCAAAAGATAATCCTTCTGCCGGTGAAAAATGGGTCGAGTCTGTTTTTAAGCGAGTAAAAAATCTAGAAAAATTTCCGAATATTGGTCGAGTGGTTCCCGAAACTAATCGTAATGATATTCGAGAAATTATATTCAAAAATTATCGAATAATATACAAATTTGAACAAGAACAGATTTCCATTTTAACAGTTCGTCATGGAAAACAAATTTTGCCTGAAGAAGATTTTTATGTTCAATAAATTGAAATACATCTCAAGAATTAACAGGAGGATAAATCATGTGGAAGGACCCGATTGTTGAAGAAACGAGAGAATCAGGGGATAAATATACAGCGAAATTCAATTATAACCTCGATGATATTTTTAATGATTTGAGAAAAAAAGAAAAAGAGCACACAGTTGTGCGGTTTAAGCCAAAACCATATATTCAACTTTTAAAAAAGCAGTTGCCTGCCGGTTTTTCTATTACAGGGCTGAATATTATAAAAGATGATTAAAGTATCGAAATGATATTAAATTAGCATTACGATCTGCATGGCACCCACAGTGATTCTTGGGATTATGATAATTTATGCTTGAAATAAAATCATAAAAATGCTATTTTATGAATACAGAAAAAATTATACTTAAATAAGAATAGAGTCATGTTGAAACATGGATAAAAACAGAAAATTACTTGAACATATTTTAATTCGTCGTTCAGATAGCAATGTATCTTTTACAGGCTTGTGCAACTTGCTTAAAAAATTAGGTTTTGACGAGCGAATTCGCGGGGATCATCATATATTTACAAAAGAAGGAATTGAAGAAATAATAAACCTGCAGCCGAAAGGTTCAAACGCAAAACCTTATCAAGTCAAACAAATCAGAAATATAATATTGAAATATGAAATTACATTAGGAGAAGAGTGATGATTAGTAAATACGAAATTATAATCTATTGGAGCGAAGAAGATAATTCATTTATAGCAGAAGTACCAGAACTATCAGGATGTATGGCTGACGGTAATTCTTATCAGGAAGCTATCAGCAATGTGGAAACTATCATATCAGAATGGATTGAAACTGCTAAGGAATTAGGGAGACCAATACCACAACCAAAGGGACGGTTAATGTATGCATAATGCTGTCATCATGATGGATGTCGAAGAGTACGAAAAATTAATTGAAAAATTAGAATTATTAACAGATATTCACCTCGCAGAAGCGCAACTGGATAAAGGAGAAGAAATTAGTCATCAGCAGTCAAAGGATCAAATATTGGGAACGATAAAGAAATGAAAATCGATGATATCATTCAAGCAATTCGAAGTAATAAAATTCGTATTACAGATCACGCAGATGAAGAATCTCATTCCGATGGTCTTGCTTTTGATGAGGTATTTACAAGTGTTTTTAATGGGGAAATTATAGAAGATTATCCAAATGATAAACCATATCCAAGCAGTTTAATATTTGGGAAAAATTTTAGAAATGAACCAATACATAGTGTTTGGGCGTATAATAAAGAAAATCAATGGGCTGTATTAATTACTGTTTACAGACCCGATCCAGCAAGATGGATCGATTGGAAAATTAGGAGAAAGAAAGATGATTCCATTTAAAGAATGTCCGATTTGTGGTGGAGAAGTGATTGAAAAAGAAGTAGAAAAATTACTTCGTGGTGGCAAAAATACTGCTGTTGTAAGAGCACAGGCTGAAGTTTGTTTGCGATGTGGCGAAAGACTCTATTCAAAAGAAATTGTAAGTTATTTTGAGCGGATTCGTCTAAAATTAGAACGTCAGGAAGTATCGGATTTTGAACCGCTAGGTCAGTCGTACAAAGTTGCTGTTTAAGCACCAGGAAATTCATATCGTATTTTGAATGCAATCGAAAGAAATCTGAATAGAGTGTAAAGAGAAATATATTATGAAAAAGATTCCTGATTTTAAAAATGAAAATGAAGAACGGGAATTCTGGGCAAAGGTTGATTCCTCGGAATATATCGATTGGAACAAATCAGAAAAAATGGTATTCCCGAAACTAAAACCTTCAACAAAGACAATATCGCTTCGTCTGCCGGAATTCATTTTAGATGAAATAAAAATGATTGCAAATAAAAGGGATGTTCCTTATCAGTCCCTGATAAAGATATTTTTAAAAGAAAGAATTGATCAGGAATTAAAACAGTCGATTTAATGAAATTCATGTTTGATACAAATCCAGCAAAATGAAAATAAAACAATGAAATACAAATTATTTAAAGAAGTCGTATTGCTCAGAGATGTTCCTGAAAAAAGGTTGAAAAAAGGAGACGTCGCAACTATTGTAGAGCATCATCCGGTAAACGATTCTGTTTTTGATTAAGTATTGTATCTTCTTTGTATAAACATTATTCGGAGAATTATAATGCAAATACAAATCCAAAAATGGGGAAATAGCCTTGCTATTCGTATCCCTAAATCTTTTGCAAAACAGATAAAGATCGGGCAAGGTTCATTTGTTGACTTATCACTGGTTGAAGGAAAGCTCGTAGCCAAGCCAGTAAATGAAAACGAATATTCTCTAGATCAATTAATGGCTGGAGTAACAGAAGAAAATCTTCATACGGAAATTGATACAGGAGGCGTCAAGGGAAAGGAAATCTGGTAGTGGCAGATAAATATGTCCCTGATCGCGGCGATGTGATTTGGATAAATTTAAATCCGCAAGCTGGTCACGAACAGGCGGGAAGGCGTCCTGTTATTGTCCTCTCTCCTGCCAAATATAATCGTAAGGTTGGTATGGCAATTTTATGTCCGATTATGACTCAGATTAAAGGCTACCCGTTTGAAGTTAACATTCCCCCGGATCTAAAAATAGCAGGTGTTATCTTATCGGATCAGGTTAAATGTCTCGATTGGAAAGTCAGAAACGCAGAATTCATTTGTAAACTTCATTCTAAGGTAATAGAAAAAGTCTTGAAAAAGCTTAACACCTTGCTGAGTTATAAATAGCCTTGCTATTTGCGACGAAATTTTTGGAGAACACTGAATAAAATATTTGATGAATGAATTAAAAATGGAAGATAATAGAAAATATATATCGGACATTATACGGAATATCAGGGAAATCGATCCGTATAAGATTATTCTCTTTGGTTCACATGCAAGTGGAAATTTCGCTGAAGACAGCGATCTTGATATTCTGGTGATATTGGATTCGCCGGACGTTGCAAAAAATTATGAAGAAAAAATGCGGAACAGGTTGAGTGTGCGCAGAAAAATTTATGAGCTAAGCGAAAAAATTTCAATTGACCTGCTGGTATTTACAAAGGGCGAATACGATATCATTTCGGAAAACGGGGGATCTTTTTATAACGAAATTAAAAACACCGGGAAAGTGTTGTATGAAAAATTAATAATGAAAACTCATAAAATCGAGCAGAAAAGTATTTTGTTTAAAAAGCGCAGAATTTAACCTGTCAGGCACTAATCAATAATCGCAAATTTGCAAGCAGGATAAATCATTCGGCATGAACGGCACCATTTTAGCTGGCTATTCATGCCGTTTTTTTTTGATAACGAACCCATCCGCTTCAATCAAGAAGTAAAAAAGAGAGGAGAGCCAAATGCATAAATTTACAATCGTTTCAATCCTGATGCTTCTCTGTTTCTGTGGGATAAATGCTCAAACATTATCCGTGGAGCAGATTCGGCAGAATCTCATCAATTATCCGCCAAATGTCGGGGATCCGGAAGTTCGCAAAGAATCGATTCTCGATCTGGATCAGTATCTGCTGGTGGAGAACGTGGCGTCGAATGCGGATATCAAGGATTTTTATGAATCCATGATGGATAAAGTCGCAGATGAGTTCGTGCAAAGCTATTCCGCACGCGCAGATATCTGGATTTTGTACAACCACGGCTTTCTCGTGAAGACGCCGGATATCGTGATTGCGTTCGATATTGTGCACGCTCCCCATGCATGGACCAGCTACAGACTCCCCGCCGGGCTGATCGACGCGATCGATATTTTGTTCGTCAGTCACATCCACGGTGATCATCTGGATTCGCGGATTACAAACGATGTGCTCGATAATGGGAAGCATGTGGTAGTGCCGCAGGAAATTTCTTCGTACGGAAATGTGGCAATGAGTCCCGGCGAAACCACAATGATTGAAGGTGTTTCAGTTAAAGCGCACGATGGTTTGCACAGCGTTCCGGTGCGCATTTATGAAGTGACGCTGCCAAACGGACTGAAATTTGTGCACACCGGGGATAATCAAACCTCGGAAACGCTGCCACAAATTGATGACATCGATGTGCTGTTCCTGAATGGCTGGGTCAATGATTCGGGTGACGCGACAGCAGTTAACGGGATGAAGAATTCGATGGCGAAACTGAATCCCGATATTATGATTCCCGGGCATTTTCAGGAGATTATGCATAGCCCCGATATGCGCGCTCATTACGAGTGGGGCTTTCTGGTAAATGATCCGCGGGTGCAGGTCATGGCATGGGGCGAGCGCTATATCATTCCCGAAGATGCGGATGTTCCGGCGACGTTCCAGAACCGGGCGCTCAAAATAATGACCAGTGGTGAATACGGCGAAGTGCCGCATAACGCATCGTTGGCGCCGTCGCAAATTACCGTGGAATGTTGGATCAATGCAAACAGCGAAACCGGAGAGCAGCAGATTATTGACAAACGCGGCCCGGACGGTGGTTACAATCTGCGGATTACAGGAAATCAATTTCCGATCGCGGTGCAGGTTGTGGTCAAGGATGATGAAGAAGCGATTTTGCATGTTCCCGGGATAATTCAAAAACACACCTGGACGCATCTCGCGGCAACGTACGACGGACAGCACATCCGGCTTTATGTGAACGGAGATTTCCTCGCCAGCACGGCAGTTTCAAAAAATATCACCAATACTACCGTACCACTGCGCATCGGTGAGCACAATGGTTATCCGAGCGGCAGTTTCATGTTTCACGGGCTGGTGGATGATCTGCGCCTGTGGAACGTGGCTCGTACAGAAACCGACATCAAGGCAAATATGCATTCTTTCCTGAACAGCGACATTCCCGATTTAATCGCTTATTACAAATTTGATGCGCTCGGTACGGTTGAAATTATCGATTCCAGCTCCCGCAATAATAATGGTCAACAGAAGTCCACTGCGGTGAATGTGCCTTCAACGGCGCCCATCGGCGATGAAGCCGTAAACCGGGCGATTCATTTCGGAGAGCCGGGCGCTTATGCGGATATTGCCCACGAAGCGCAACTTTCGCCGGAGCAGATCACCATCGAATGCTGGATCAAAAAGGATGAACAGAGCAACGGCGAAAATACGATTCTGGATAAACGGGATGGGGACAGTGGCTATAATTTGCGGCTCGCGGGGGATTCATTTCCGATGACGGCGTTCATCGTATTCAAAAGCAACGGGCAGGAGACGATCATCGGAGGTCCCCGAATTATGCCGCACACATGGACGCATCTTGCGGCGACCTACGATGGTCAGTCCATCAAATTTTATCAGGATGGAAAATTGACCGTGCAACACAATGCGGCGGGGCTGGATATTTCGCGATCAGATGCCACGTTGCGCATCGGTGAATTTCTGGGCTATCCTGGAAGTTCATTGCCGTTTGGCGGCGACATCGATGAATTGCGCATCTGGAATTACGCGCGCACGGAAACCGAAATCAACCAGGACATGCACCGCAATCTCAGCGCGCTGGAAGCGGGATTGTGCGGCTACTGGCGCTTTAACGAAGCCCGGGGAACTACGGCATTCGATAAAAGCCTGCACGAGAATAACGCCACGCTGTATCCACCCGCGTGTTTTGTTACCTCGGATGCGCCCATTGGATTTGAGCCGCCGCCAGTTCCGGTGGGATTTCGGGCGCACGGTACCGATAGAAGCGTTGCTCTGCATTGGAAACCGGTGGAGCACGATAACATTGCGCATTACCTGATTTATCGCAGCAGCACAAGAACGTATGATCAGGCATCCTACCGTTACACAGGTACTGTCCCTTATCCTGATTCGACTTTTTCGATTACATCACTATTCAATAATCGGAACTACTATTACCGCATCACATCTGTTGATAACGAGGGACACGAAAGCCAGTTCAGTCCGGTGGTGTGCGGCAGTCCCTTCAATATCCCGGATGATTATTTCACCGGCGTGTATTATTATCCCTGGTACAGCAATAGTTGGGGACATCACTGGCACGGCAGTTATGTGCGGGATTATCTCTCGCCGCCGCAGTCGCCGCTGCTGGGGGAATACGATTGCCGCGATCGGACAGTAATCCGCTGCCATCTGGATTGGTGCCGGCAGTACGGAATCGACTTGTGGGTCTGTAGCTGGTGGGGTGTTGGCAGTAATGAGGATATTACAATCAAAGATCATATCGTGCCGGAAATGCACAGCAAAGACGTTAAATTTGCCATTTTCTATGAATCGTTCATTCTGGGAAACGTCCCGTGGGTGGTCGATCCGGCGATGGAAGCGCGCATGATCGATGATTACACGTATATTGCGAACACGTATTTCAATCATCCCAATTATTTTCGGATTGATAATCGACCAGTGGTGTATGTTTACGTCGGTGGCGGTTATCAGGGAAATCATGAAACTGCGTACCAAAATCTGCGGCAAGCGATGCAGAATCTGGGGCATGACATTTATCTGGTCGGCGATGAAATGGGATGGTCGGCGCCCGGTGATCACGTGAAGATCTGGGATGCGGTGACAGCATATAATTTTTTAGGCGCGCAGGATTACGGGATCGATTCCGATTTTTTCGGAGCGCTCAGCATGTCCTTTGATCAATGGGAACAATATGCCGGCAACAATGGCTTGGAATTTATCCCGCTGGCAGTGCCGGGATTTAACAATCGCAAATCCGGGCAAACGTCGGCGTCCAATTCCATTGTCATTCCGCGGCAGAGCACGGAAGGCGCGAACAATCAATCCTATTTTGAAGAATACATCCGCCTCGCACGTACGTTTGTGGACCGCGATCTGAAATTGCTGATGATCACAAGTTGGAACGAATGGCATGAAGACACTCAGATCGAGCCGCTGAGAAACGCTGCGCCAACAAACAGCGACAACAGCCCGACCGGCAATTTATTTACGAACGGTTATGATTACGAAGGCTACAGCGCAAAGAATCTCGAGCTTGTCCGGGACCTGCTGGGCAGCTCTGCAAGCAGTGTGACGAAAGATGGCGAATCGCAGCCGGCTGAATACCGGTTGCTGCAAAATTACCCCAATCCGTTCAATGCGGAAACAGTCATCGCATTTGAAGTCCCGGAAAAATGCCACGTCTCTTTGAAAGTATTTGATCTGTTGGGACGGGAGAAAGCAAGACTGATAGATCAGCAGATGGAATCCGGCGTTCACCGCGTTCGATTCAATAGCAGCCATTTTGCGACGGGTTTGTACATTTACAAAATTGAAATGGGGGATTATGTGGGGGTGAGGAAGATGGTTGTGTTGAGATAGTGTCTAATCCGGAGGTAACATAATCAATTTAACAATAAAAATCGTCCGGCTCCATTGAAACGATCGAAATAAATTGATATGAGATATGTGAGCAGGAATACGAGATTCAGAAGACAGTATCCGACGGTTGTCGGCTTTCTGGTTCTGAAATGCAGGAAGCAAGCGGCAGGCTGAAAATGCTGCAAATTAAACTTGACATAATCAGAAAAAGTATCCGTTCAATAATTGATGGTGTGCATCAAAGCTTTCGGATTCTCTTTAAATT
>CAZCJL010000158.1:0-13104 GCA_964498785.1 uncultured Cytophagia bacterium
CAGACTTATGTTGCGCGATTCTTTGCTCAAGGTTACTTGTACTACCAGTATAGTATTTACCATCGCTACATTTGAGGATGTATACCCAATAGATCTTCATTTTTCTAATGGATGTTGTCATATCTCGACTTCGCCCGATATGACAGATTCGCGTCTTAATCAATAAATTTAAAGAGAATCCGAAAGCTTTGATGCACACCATCAATTATTGAATGGATACATATTTATTAGGGTAATGTATTATATTACCTGTAAAAATAAAAAGTAATTGAAAATGGCGCAGTACCTTTTATATTAGAAGATTGACCAAAATTATCTAATATAACTTATAGGAGACTACGCCATATGAAAAAGATACAACCATCAACTCGAATAAGCAAGGAAATTTTAACCCTATTACAGAATGGGTGTGAAGAATCTGAAGATTTACTCAGCTTGTTGATCAATAAGTCAGTACGAAAAATCATTCAGGAAGTGTTGGAACAAGAGATAGCTGATTACCTGGGTCGTGACTATTTTGAACGAAAATCGAGTAGCCGCAAAGGCTATCGAAATGGTTATGAGTTCAAAAAACTCAAAACAGCAGAAGGACCGCTCCGGATTGATGTTCCACAGCTTCGCAATACGGATAGTCCATACCGATCAGCGCTATTGCAGCAGATGAGTCACCGTACTCCTGAATTAGAACGGTTAGCTACTGAGATGTATGTCCGTGGCTTATCAACTCGAGATATTCAGGATACATTTACTGATGACAATGGAACGTGTCTGATCAGTAAAGACGGTGTCAGTCAAATTACCGAATCGCTATCCGAAGAATATGATCGGTTTTGTCAACGTGACTTATCGAGCTATGACGTGGTCTACCTGTTTGTCGATGGCGTGTATGAAAGCTTACGATTAACCTTAGGTGCCAAAGAAGCGATTCTCTGCGCATGGGGAATACTTGCAGACGGTCGTAAGATGCTGTTCCATATATCTCTGGGCAATAAAGAATCTTATGATTCCTGGAACGACTTTTTCCGCAACATGATTTCACGGGGACTTCGCATGCCGCTGTTGGTTGTCAGTGATGGAGCACCAGGTCTGACCAAAGCCATCGACGATTGTTTTCCAAAGAGCAAACGGCAACGTTGCCTTGTTCATAAACTGAGAAACATTGCCAATAAACAGCCACAAGCAGGGATCAATGAATTGATGCCAAAAATCAAGAACTGTTATTATCAGAACGACCGAAAGCTGGCAATAATGGCAGCAACTGAAATCATCGATCAGTATGCCGATGTTTATCCAGCAGCCATTAAATGCTTTCAGGATGATATCGATTCATGTTTAACTCACATGGAGTTCCCTGCCGGGCACTCGAGATATATTCGCACCACCAATTTAATTGAACGCTGTTTTGAAGAACAGAAGCGACGTACCAAAGTCATCCCGCGATTCCTGGATGAGAAAAGTTGCTTAAAGCTGGTCTATTCAACATTAATTCGAGTCAGCGAAAAATGGCGTCGGATTTCGATGAACGAATTTGAGTTGGTGTTGCTTAAAAAATTACGAAAACTCTATGCACCTGATATGGAAGATGATAACTTTATCTCGATGAAAGTTGCTGCATAACCATTTTCAATTTTCTTTTTACAGGAAAAAAAGACTTGACCCGTACCTGTTGTTATTTTGTCTGAAAATAATTTTATCAATAGTCATATTATTTGAAACCTCGATATAAAGCCCGTCTCCTGAAAAGTCCGTATTGTCAAAAAGAATTTTGTTCCCTCAAATAATTGTTCCCGATGATCGCTGAATATTAATAGCATTACCAAAAGCACCGTCGTTACCTTGAAATCTGTTTCCAATTAATATTAAACCTTTATTTACACCTAACGAAAATCAGAGTAGCTCCTGGATGTGATAGCCAGTAAATGTAAAAAATAATTGATTTTATTGAAATTTTTAATTATATTGAAATTAAATTCATTAAACGGTTCAATGAAAATATAAACCAAAAAAAAATGGGCGCTCAATCATTCCTGAACATTCGAGAAGTTAGAGAACTGATTCGGCAAAAAAAATATACCGAGGCGGAAAAAATTATCAATGAGTTGTTACAGCATCAACCTGATGATGAATATCTGAACGGAGCGTTATTCGACATATTCCTTAAACAGGGAATATACGATAAAGCGCAGGTGATTTTAGAGAAAATGCTTAAGCAATATCCTGGAAATCACTTTTTCCTGAGCCGTAAAGGTGATTTATTGGCTGCGACAAATAAATACAAACAGGCGCTGAAAGTTTTCAATAATTTATATCACGCAAATAAAGACCCTCATGTAGGATGGCGTCTGGCAAAAGTTTATTATCGATTGAAACAATACCCCAAAGCCGAATACTTTTTCGACCAGACCATCACTGCGCTGTATGACAAACCTGAACTGAATTTTCTTGGATTTCAGATAAAAAAGGCGCTGAATAAAAATGATAAAGCGCTGGATTTCATCAACGCTGCGATCAATCACAGCATTCAACCTGAACAGTATCGATCCCATAAACTAAAATTCCAGACCGAATTGAAGAATATCTCTGCCCAACAGTGGGAAAAGTCGCTAAAATATTCGACATCGAAAAGCGAGCCGTTCGTTGTGAAAGAGCTGGCCGAAAAGTTTTTAAAAGAAGGAAAATTTGAAAAAGCCGAGAAATATTACAGAGAAATTCTTAAAGATGATAACAATGTTTTCAACAAGAGTCGCCTGGGCTATGTTTATTATAAATGGAAAAAATATGACCTGGCGCTATCGATTTTCCTTGAAATGCCGCTCAAAAATTTTTTGATACCAAGTTTTATCAACATGGTAATTAAATCAGCTAAGGAAGCGAAACAGGAGCAAAAGGTGGCGGAGCATTTGCACGAATTGTTGGAGAAACATCCGGAGGCAAAGTCGCTGTGGGGAGCGATAAAGAGGTTGTCGAAACCGAATTAGTTGTGGATATGTGATTATAAAACACTACGAAGCAGAATAGTTGTTATTCAATTTACTTCAGTTCCCAAAAGAAAGCGATTGGCTCGAGTTCAAACTGGCGGAGCGAAACTTTCATTTCGACGATGTGGGTAAATAATTTTCTGGTTTAAGTAATTGAAGCACATCTAAAAAATAAAGATTGTGGCTGGTTGATTTTTGGTGTTGATGATAACAGAAATATCGTCGGGTCGATATTCAGAAAAAATAGAACTGATTTAGACAGTCTCAAATCGGAGATCGCAAAGCATACTACAGGAAATATAACCTTATGAATGGTCGGCACAAATTTGTGAAGGGGCCGCAATTCATAATCTTGATCGGGAAGCATTGAACAAAGGAAGCAGGCTATTCAAAGAGAAAAATCCCCGACTTGCTGACGAAATTGACCAATGGAATGATCTTTAATTTTTGAACAAGGTAAAAATTACAATTCAGAATAAAATTACAAATGCCTGCATAATCCTTCTGGGAAAAACGGAGTCTGAACATTTTATTTCTCACGCAGTAGCAAAAATAACCTGGATATTGCAGAATAATGATAATACAATTTCGATTACGAACATTTTCATCCCCGATTGATTTTAAATGTTGATGATGCGTTAAACGAAATTCGAAACTTAAAATACCGATACATCGTTACGCAGACTTTATTTCCAACGGAAATTAATATGTACGAGCCATGGGTTATTCGTGAAGCGTTACACAACTGCATTGCTTATCAAGATTATGATTGAAGTCTATTCACATTATATATTGTGCATAAAAAGGGAGTTTCAGATTTTTTACGAGATTATCAAAATTGATTTAAAAAGGGGTGCAAGACCGATAAGTTGGTATTTTTATTTTTGAAATCGCGCTATTGAAAACTGCTGAAGCAGTTATTTCTTATTTTCTTATACAGTTAACACCACAATAAATTATGGTGTTGGCCAGCAATAAAAGGGCCACTGACAACCGTTTCAACGGCTTTTACCAATTTAAGGAAGTGCTGCCTTAAAAAGCTTTAAAGATCATCTTAAAGATGAAACAACAAATATCATAATTATTCACAATTCCGAGACCCATCCCATGAAAAAAATCAAACACCTCATTGAAATTCCTGAAATCGAAACTGTCATTAAAATCAATGAACTGTATGATTATGACCAAAGGCGATTAACAGATAAAATCTACAACACATTTATCCTGACCGAGGAGGTGTTATTCGGCGTTTCGATTCTGATTAAAAAGATCGCCCAGAGGCAAAATGCGGGATTCATTGTCAAGGGCAGCTATGGCTCGGGCAAGAGCCATTTTCTGGCTTACATGGCGGCGATTTCGGAGAATGCGGGGCTGTTCAAAAAGCTGGCGGCAGTCTCGCCTGAAATTTCTCATTATCAAAAAGATTTTTTCCCTGGCGAAATTCTCACTGTCCCTGTTTCGTTAACAAGTTATACTCAGGACATATCGCTTGAAAATGCTGCCTTCGATTCGATTCGGAAAAAGCTGGTCACCAGGGGCATTCCATTTCCCGCTTCCATCAGCACTAAAATTATCGAGGATTTTAAGGCGATTATGTCGGGCGATTTGGTGGATGATTTTTTCGAAAAATATCAGGATAAATCGGTGGATGAGCAGGCAGTGTGTTTACGGGAATTTTTGATGGAGAAAAACCTGTCGTTTACACCCATCATTTCACGGGAAGATTTTTACCTGGTCATCCAGCAATCATTGCAGAAGCGCTTTCCTGGCGGTATTTTGCTGCTCATCGATGAAGTGTCGGAATTTCTGCGATCACGGTCCGAAACCGATGTGAATAGTGAGGACATCCGCTTTCTGCAATTTTTGGGGGAATGGAATCTGCCGCTCAACTGCTGGACCGTGCTGAGTATGCAGGAGGATATCGAGGAGATTTCCAGCGCTTCGGAGACAGCACTTAATAAAATCAGGGACCGGTTCAATAATCGAATTTACCTGTCCACCACGCATATCAAAGAGCTGCTGGAAAAACGGTTGTCCATCAAAAAGGAAAATAGCAGGCAGGACATCGCCAATGTTTATTCCGAGTTCAGGGATTATTTTCCCACCTGGAAGCTCAGTTTTGAGGAATTTTACAACATCTATCCCGTGCATCCTGCCACTGTGTATTATCTGGAAAGCGTGTCCAACCTGTTCTCCAAGGCACGGGGCATGGTGGAATTTTTTTATAACAGCCTGCACGCTGTCGAACCTGAAACCCGTATGCCTTATGTTGAAAATAACGCCAATGTGCTGATCACGCCTGACAAAGTGTTTGATAATTTTTACGACAAAATCCAGGAGAACCAGGCGACTCACGATTTTATTGATCTGATTTATAAAAATTTTGTCAAAGAAATTCCGCTCATTTTTAAGGCAGGTGAGGGAGAGGATGCTGAGGAGATTCACGACCAGATTCAGGCGGCGACCGCTATTGTGAAGATTTTAATTTTAACTGAAATAGCGCCAGGGTTGAAAAAAATTTCCATCGGCAAACTGGCAGAATTGACGGGCAAGGGTATTTCCCAGATCGAACAGGACGCGAATATCAATTTTATCCGCCACATTCTCAATCAAATGATGCGCTCGCTGTCCTACATTAAAAAGGAACAGGTCGACGGCCGCTACGAGGACGTCTATTATATTTGCCCTGAAAAGACTGTGTTGGATCGATTTGAGGAAGAGGTCGGGAAGAATTTTAGCCGAATTGTCAATATCGAAAAAAAGGCGATCAGCTTGCTGGTGCAGCGCTGCGCCAATCTTCGTCTGCCGCTGCAAAGTTTTTATGAACACGAAATCATCGAGCATTGCCCGTGGCAGGAGACGCCCCGCAAATTTACCATTACGCTTGTCATGCCTGAACGGATCACTGCGGAGATGCTGCAAACGTGGGACGCGAAAATAGATCGGGGTGATTTTGAGTATGTCGTTGTATTGGGCTATCCTGTGCCAGGCTCAGAAGAAACCGATGAGCTGTGGCAACAGGTTTCCGCGCTGTCGGAACGATTGGGACAATCGTTTATTTACTGGCAGCCAGCCGTTATCAGCGAGAAAAACCTCCAAATTCTAAGCCGTTATTATGCCGAGCAATACACCTATCATCACGTGCAAAACGAAAGCCCCGATTTTTTAGGTGAGCATGATTCCCAGGTTCGCGAGCGCATTGGCCATTCGCAAATCGAGGCGTTGAATATTCTGCTGGAATCGTATTTCCCCCCGTTGCTGCTCAGGGTTGGCGATGAAAATCTGTTCGGCGACGTCGCTCGCATCATCATTGATTTCAATCAACTCAAGGGCCGCCTGACCGATCGCATCCTTTCGCAATTGTATGAAGAGCACAAAAAAATTAAGCCGATTATCTCGGAGCCGCCGCTAACGTCAATCAACGAGGTTATCAATTATATCAATGAAAATTTGACCCGCAATCATTTCGTGGTAACATCGGAATCCATGAAATCAATGGTAAAAAATCTGATCGAGAAGCTATTTTTGATCAAAATCATTGGTAGCGAAATTTTGATCGATCCCCGTCCCGAACAATCGCTGTTCATCCGAGACCTGCTGAAAGCCATTGAGAAGCAAAAGCCCGATTACCAAAGACTGTTCCATCATTTTCGCCAGTCGATCTATGGCTGCACCGAGCCGCAGTTCATGTTGGCGCTGTACCTGCTGTCCGCCGCGGGCTTTATTCAGATTTACTATCGCAATCGAACGCTGAAGCCCAACCAGGTGACGGCGGACATCATCCAGAATGCGGAGCAGATTGCACCAGGCGAGCAGGTATCCCAGTTGTTCTTGAAGGAATATCATAAACTGGTGCCGCTGATTGGGGAAATTAAATCCAGCGATCTTCATTTGAAGGGGCAGGAAAAAACCTGGGATAGCCTGATCGAGATTAAAGAAAAGTATGAAGAATTCATAAATAACAAAATATTATTGCTTGAGCGATTTAGTCACACCCGACCGTTTTCCAGCCAGACCTTTGACATTTATCTAAAATCGCTAAATCACCTCAAAACGATTTTCAGCCAGGTGAAACGCTCCCTGCCATCGGGCCAGGGTATTGAGATTGCTCTTCATTCTATCGAATCGGAAACCGAATTGCAGCGATCGGTTATCGCTTTGAAAAATGTCACGGAACTTGACAATGCCAGTTTGCAACATATCGTTTTTATCAATGAATATATCCATCACCCGTTAATTTCATCGATCGTTGAGGGCACAGAATTATTTGATTCATTTATAACGCTGCGAAAAAAGCTGGCGTCATTTGAAAAGAGTTTTGATTTGACTGAGCGCGATGGCCTGGAATCGTCATTTTCGGAATTTGAGCAGTTCAAATCAGCGTACCGTGAGCTTTATTTGGCATATCACGAACAACTCTATCCCACACATTATTACGCTGAAATCAGGGAGGTCAAAGATAGCAGCGAGCTTGGTGTTCTCAGGCATCTTTCGGGCATCGAATTGATCTCGGTGAAAAATGATTTTATTCGCATTCAGAATATCATCCATTCCATTCTGACATCGCAGTGTCAGCGGGACATGCTCAACGAGCTTCAGTCCAAACCCGTTTGTTCCTGCCAGTTTAAAACAGCGCCGGGGGAAAAGAAGTACAGCAAGGCCGAGCTGATGGAAATGATAAAAACGGGCATCGCGGAATATTTGAATGCCATCAGGTCGAAAGATAACTACAACAAAATCGTTGAATACAAAGTCACCGCCAACATGGTAAAGGACGTCGATGCGGGGGATGTGCTGGAATATTTTCTAAACCTGAATACAGCCACGTTTCCGTCCCTCACTGAGTTGGAGAAAAACATCAATCCCCATACCATCGCCAGTTTGAATGAAGCGCTATCGGGCGATATCATAATTGTGGAGCGGGAAATCAACGAGCTGACCGAGGCGCTTTACGGTCGCAAATTCAGGCCCGACCAATTGCAGGGGATTTTCAGCCAATGGCTGGATGAGGCGGCGTTGCCACGGGGCGAGGTGTATATTTCCATCAGCGATTTCAGACCCGTCAGCGGAGATAGCGCTTCTGCCGGGCTGGAGCTGCCAGCCATTGTCGTTCACGAGTTGAACAAATTAGTGCCAGGCGAAAAGTTTGAGAGCGCAATCGAAAAAATCGTCTCCGCCTATCTTCATGCGATATTGGAACCGATGCAGATTGACATCCCAGGCTTTACGCAGGAATCGCTGGCTATTGAAAAAGTCAAAAATATCATCGATCTTTTACCGCAGGAAAAGGATTTAGCGGCCTGGCTCTCGCCAAAAAGCAGCGCTATTCTGTTGGAAGTGCTGAAGCCGGACAACCTGTCCCTGGAATCGATCGTTCGCCTGTACAACAGCCTCCCCCGATTCGCAGTGATTCGCAAACAGGCAATTGCCGCCATCTATAAAAAAATGAACACCTTTGACGAAACCGAAGTGACCGATCGACTGAACGACCCTTCCGAGGAGACATTTTTCCTGAAAAATTTACTAACACTGAACGAGTTGAACAAATCCCCGCTCGATCTCCCCGACTCATTCAGCCAGTTCCTGCCGTTTGCCGTTGAGCAGATGAGCCACCACCTGCTGGCGCAGCAACTGATCCGAATGAACGAGCAGCACAACTACCTGCCCCGGGATTTCTCCCACTTTTTCGAGGCAACAATTCGAGGTCGGCTCACCCAACTGGAAAATAAGTTTACTAAAAAATTGCCCGACTGGGACAAAGACCGTAATCTTATCTCCTGGCACATAAAAAAGATCGTGGAAAATGAACCCGCCAGTTTCATCATCATCGACGGCATGCGAGCGGACTTTTACGCCGTGCTGCGAGACCAGTTGATCCAGCATGCGGGACTGCATCTGGTGGAAGAAAATTTCTGCCTGTCGCTAAGCCCCTCAGACACCGAAACTTTTTACCGGTTCCTCGATGATCAGCAGCTTCACTACATGAAAAGCATTGAGCGTGAATACAACTTCTCCCGCTTCAAAGAGCGCTTTTTAGCGTCACATGATGAACCCAATTTCTACATCATCAATTTCCTTGACGAAAAAATCCACGCCGAAAAAGGCAGTATTATCGATGTAGTGACCGAATTTATGGAACGATTGAAGGCATTCCTGTTCCCCATTCTCTCACAATTAAAGCAGGACGATGTGTTCTATCTTTCCAGTGATCATGGATTTGTGGAGAGGACTGGGTATCACTATAAGGATACGGCTCGGTATGGGCATGGGGGGGATGGGGTGTGGGAGAGGGTGGTTTCTTTAAGTAAGTTTGGGAAAATTTGAGGATAATTTCAAAATAGGCGAGAGAGGATGTTTTATAATAAAAAAAATTCTTCTTGACAATTTTAAAAAAATATTATACTGTTTGGCTATAAATTAAAAACAGTAAAATTATTACTATCGAAATGTTGGCGTTGAAATTTATAATCTTCGAGCTTTGCCATTAAATTTAGACTTAGAAACTCTTTTGTAATATTAAAGTATCCCACCGGTCAACACACCCCTTAATGGTGACCAGCGTGTTCTTTGACATATTTCGTAATTATTCAGCAGGAGTCCAGTGTGGTGGCAACAGGAGATTCAGCTTTTTAAAAGGATGATCCTTAATGCGAACGAGCAGGTCTTTTAAATAAGTAAATGGTTCCACATCGTGCTTCTTTGCTGTGGATAACAATGAATAGATAATAGCTGCCCGACGAGCGCCTTCATGCGAACCGGCAAACAGATAATTCTTGCGACCTAATGCTAACGGACGAATTTCATTCTCAATCCAGTTATTATCGATCTCTAAAAACCCCTGTTCGGTGTATTGCACAAGTCGTGACCATTGACCCAATGCATAGCCAATTGCCTTTCCCCATGTAAATTCCATTAATATTATTTCTGTTATCAGGTAATTGTAATTATTGGGATAAGAATATATGCGAATATATATGGATAATTGCTGTTTCAATAGACCGTTTGATGATCAAAGTCAGTTGAAAGTAAAATTAGAAGCTGAATCTAAAATTTATATACAAGAAAATATTCTTTTAAAGAAATTAGAACTTGTATGGTCTTATATTTTAGATTATGAAAATACAGCAAATCCATTCGATGAAAGAAGAAATTCAATTCAAATTTGGAAAAATCATGCAACAGATGATATTGTCGAAAATGATAAAATTATAAACAAAGCTGAAACTATACAACTAAAAGGTATTAAAAGTAAAGATGCTCTTCATATTGCATGCGCAATTTTTTCAAAATCGGATTATTTTATAACAACAGAGGATTCAATTTTAAAAAAACTAAAAGATTTTGATGAAATAAATATAATAGATCCTATAAATTTTATTCGGAGTATAGAATTATGATAACTGATGAAGAAATAAAAGTAAAAGGAATGAAAGCCTTATTTGATGCACTGGGGGATGTTCAAGCAGAGAGATTTATTTCTTTAGTAATGCGAGCACCTTTTGATTATACTAAATGGCAAAAAAAGCTCTGGATTGATCGTAGTGTATCTGATATTAGTAAAGAAGCTATGAAATTAAGTACCTCTTAAAAATTCTGACTTTCTCATTTAAATAAAAATAATAATAATTTATCATTGGCTCAAATTATAGTAAAATAGTAAGCTATCAGCCCTAACAAAAAAATCATCGTGCCAAGTTAAATCCAGATCGATGGGATTGTTCTTTGAAGCATGAAATTCGATATAATTACCCAGTGGGTGATCCGGATAAATCGGGAGAGTCCCGCCTGATCAAAGATTAGCCATCAGATCTGTAGTGAACCCCACGTGCAAACCCGGTAACGGCCGTACGAAGCTGGGTGAATCAAGGACGCAGGGACTGTATTGAGCTCCGAAATATGTATAGTTGTGGGCATTGGATAGTCCCGAAGAAATCGGGATAAAGCCGACGTATTTGATGCATCGGAAGGCAGCAGTCTCATTAGCGCTATGGCAAGTTAATGCGACACCACCGGAGTCTGAGACCAGATTATGCATTCACAGGGGAAATCCGGGGACTCGGGAGAACCAAATGGTTCCTTGAAGAAGGCCGGAGACTAGGGATAAACCGGACGACCAAAACATCCTGGCATTATCGGACTGTTTCCCGTCTGATAATGAGTCTGCTGAATAGCGGAAATACACGAATCATGGGAGACAATCAAGGTATTGAGCGTAGAGCGAAAAAACTCGAAACGACCATCTGGTAGTCTTAGCGGATCATAGTAGCGATGGTCAGAAGATATTTTTCTGACCGGTAGGTGGGGAAGTGAGACCCAAACGACCCGCTGTAGCGAAGGAGAAGCCGGGCATAACGTTCAACTGGAAGGAAAGATGGAAGATACTCTGAGATCACACCCCATATTAACAAAACTCCAGGAGATTGCAGACAAAGCAGCACGCAATCCCGACCTGGTATTTACAAGTCTGGCGCATCTGATCGACGTAGACATGCTTCATGAAGCCTTTGTTCGGACTCGCAAAGATGCGGCCGCGGGTGGAGTTATATCCCCACTGCTTGCGAACATCTTTCTCCATTATGTGTTGGATGAATGGTATGTCAAAGAGATCAAGCCGCGACTGAAAGGGCGCAGCTTTTTGATTCGATTTGCCGATGATTGTGTCATCGGTTGCGAATTGGAAGAAGATGCTCGGCGGATCATGGCGGTGTTGCCGAAGCGATTTGCTCGGTTTAAGTTGACGATTCATCCGGAGAAGACTCGTCTTATTGATTTTCGTTCACCGGATAGACGATCAGAGACACGGTTGAATCACCATACGTTTGACTTTCTTGGTTTCACCCCCCTATTGGGGAAAATTTAGAAAGGGCAATTGGGTGATCAAACGGAAAACGTCAGCCAAACGTCGCCGTCGATTCATGAAGGCATTGTGGCGTTGGTGTCATGATCACAGGCATTGGAGCTTGCCGGAACAATATCAGATAATCAGCTCAAAATTGCGCGGCCATTATCAATATTATGGTATTCGCGGCAATTACAGAATGCTTGGAACGGCCTATCAGCATGCGCGAAAATCATGCATTCAGTCTAATTCTCTTGCGTTGGGTAACACAGTTATGCGCCAAACGGGGTCGTGCATGTTTGGTTTCCAAAGCATCGGAACTGAGGAACCGTATGAAGAAAATCTTCACGTACGGATCTGTGGGGGGAGCGGTCGAGTAATCGGCTGCTTCTACCCGGAACCGGACGCCTTAGCCTGTGCTGAAATTCAAGTTTTGTGCATCTGTTAAGTTATTTGTTTTATTAACGTTCTGTGCTCTAAAAGCGGCGCAGGATATCGTTTCGTTATAACTAAAAATTACAGCGTATTAACCCAAGTTCACCTCAATTTCTAAAGGATAAACTCCTTTTTATTGAACTTAGGTCGTTTTTTGTTCACAAATACGTTAATGGGTCACTACATCTAGTTTTTGAAAATAAATATTGAATTTAGCCTTGATTTTTGCCAATTTAAGGACATTTTCCAAAATAGTGTGGTGAACTTGGATTAAGAAAATATAAATATAGATTAAGTGAAACCGTTGATATGAAAAAAAACAGATTTAAACCCAAAAAACCAAAAATCAATCAAGTATTAACTACTTGTTCATGGTGTGGCTTGAAGATAAGAGAAAATGAGCCAATATATGCATTAGGTTGTAAAAAACGTCCTGAAATAAATATCTCAAAATATGAAGGTGAAGTTATGCCTGTTGAATTGAGTACAGCAGACAAGACGATTTGTGCGATTGTTCCGCCTGTAGAATCGGAAGCACGAAAACAAGGTAATGACTTTATTTTTACATTATGTTCAGAAAAATGTGGGGATCAACTTAAAGAAATATTAGAGTTAGAGAAAAAAGTTGGTAAACTCATTCTTTCTGCAGACCATATTTACTGATGTAGGAACCAATCATAAGTATCATAGCTTATTCTTGGATGCGATATTAATTTTCCGATAAAATCATTGGGCTATATGATTAGCTGAAAACAGGTAATTATATATATTTTGATGAAGGTATTTATGAAAGAAATTATGTATCCATTCAATAATTGATGGTGTGCATCAAAGCTTTCGGATTCTCTTTAA
>CAZCJL010000159.1:0-12998 GCA_964498785.1 uncultured Cytophagia bacterium
AAAGAGAATCCGAAAGCTTTGATGCACACCATCAATTATTGAATGGATACAAAATATTTGTCTTAAATTGAATATAAATAAATCATGTCGAATAATCAATATAAAAATCATGCAATCGAAAATATAATCTGATCCTTGGATATTGCTGGTTAAACCTTATGCTTTTGCTGTCAACCTTAATAGCCCAATATTTCCCCGAATAATTGACCTTATTACTTTGTTCACGCCCAATAAGCGAATAAGGTTGTTAATCGGGTGTCATATTTTGCTATGAAGGTTTAAAACAGAAAATAAGCTTTTCTTGTTAGTTATTTTGTAGAATTTAAAAGCGAAGAAACATGATTCATACAAATTCTTTCTTCCTCTATGAAAAACAAATAAAAATTCCCGATTGCTCGAATGGATAGCTGAATTGTTTTTATTGAATGGATTAAAAGTTAAATTATATGACACTATTTATTTAGAATAATACATAATTTTTTCTAAAACAATTTCATACACCTGCATCATTTCATTTAGATTATTTTCATCAATTCTTGCATTAAGAGTGTATACTCCGACGCTTTTCAATGAATTACATTTTCCTGTTAATTCATCCTTTAGCTTTATTGCTTCTTCGCTGTCAATCCAGCCTTTTGTGTAAAACTGATATTCATCAGGAGGATAACAATAAGAAAAAGTAGCAATTTTTTCCATGTTGCTTGATTCAAAACGTACTGAAAATCCTACTGTTCCCCAATAAATAATGAGTCCTTTTTCTTTTGATTTTCTCAAAATACTTTTGAAAAATTTCCTGGCATAATCATTACATTTCTCCAAAAATTCTTTCTCAGTCGTTTTTTTCTTATTTCCTCCGGGGGGTTTACGATTTGCTTCTGTCAAACCTACAACTCTTGGGACCAATGCTTTCCGGGTTGAATCCGTTGGAGTTTGGAATTGCTTGATTTCAACAGCTAAAACTTCAATATTTTTCATTTCTTCGTTTAGGAACTCAACTAAATTTCTAAGTTCTTTCGGTGTCTTATCGGCAACAAATATTAATCGAACACGCCTGTTCTTCAAATTTGTGTTTACTTGTTCCCAATATGCATCAATATCTATTTCTTTTTCACTTTCTCCTAAGAGTTCGACAATTGTCGCTTCTAAATTTGGATTCACTTCCGCAGCATATTCGCGAAGTCGGTCTACATCCCAATATTTAATTCCATTTGCAGCATAGTCAAGCATTTGAGCAACAACTTCACGGCGAATACGAGTATCATTTGACCGTTTGCACTCAACAAACGTAGGAATACCATCTTGATCAAGGAAAAGATGATCAAGGCTCCAACGCCCTGCTTCATTTTCGTTTCCGGGTACACGAATTTCTCGGGAGATGAACAGCCATCGACGGGGATTTTCTGGGTCTATTTGGTCTCCTGGCAATAAATCTGGATATTTTGCCAACAGTTCTTGAAGTATATTCTCATTTAAATAACTTGTTTCCTCAAGAGAAATTAAATCTTCTTTATCTTTTACCGTAAGAAAAATTTTTGATTTATACATATTTTAAAGTCCATTCCTGTTTTGCAAACATTAGCAGATAATAAGTATAGTAAATGTTGATTATTCTAAATGCTGACAACCTACTCCCTTACCTTCCTCCTCACCAAAACCTCCCCCAAAACAACCACCCCCACAAATACAAAAAACACCACCCAAACCGTCCGCATCCCAAAAGAGGTGATGACATTATGGCTCACCGGGCTGACGTAGAATTCATTAACTTTGTCGCCGAGAGCGTCGCGGCTTTGCTGCATTTCGTCCCCGCTCCATTTGTAGAGAGATTTGTTCAGTGAATGTCCGAAGAAATTTTTTAGGATCAGGTTTTCTTTGTACGCGACAAGCAGCCGGCGGTCCTGGAAATAGCGGTCGCGGCGGAAGATGTGCACCCGCATTTCGTGGACAAAGGGCGCATTGCCGGGAGTGTACATTCTGAGAAATTTCCCGTAATTGGTACGGTAGTGGGAATTTAGAATATTCGCCACTTCATCTGCATGATTTTTGTCGTATGCGAGCAGGTCTTTTTCTTTGAACCGGGAAAAGAATCCGCCGATATCCGGGTGGAATACTTTGTAGCCGTATTCAGTGATCGGCGCGGGATTGTCTAAAAATATCAGGAACGAAACGCGATTTGCGAGCCAGGTATTTATCTGCGGCGTCAGCGAAAGCAGGATGGCGAACAACAGCGCGGTGCCAATCAAATAGCGTCGCAACAGACGAATTGAGCCATGGTTGATTTTAGAATGGATTGATTGCGGTGAAATTCCGAACCAGATCGCCAGTTGCACCAGTCCGCCTGACAGGGCGTTAAAACCAACATCCCGGAAATCCCAACTACGGTTGGGGAGAATCCACTGGAAAAATTCATCGCCGGTACCGATGATGGTTATCAAAGCGGCTCCGACGAAATAGATCAAATAATTATTCACATGATTCTTTAGCGCCAGAAACACGAGGATGCCTAACAGACCATATTGCAGAAAGTGAATCGCTTCAATGGGAAGGATCAGCATTTCATTTAAATAGTGTCCGTAAATCACGGAAATCAGAATCAGCGCCAGATAGTTGTACCAGCGATGCGCTTTTCGGGTGCGGATCAAATACACGATAATCCAGACCAGTGCCAGCGCCAGTACGATTGCCACAAAATACACCACGGAATTTCGCCCGGCGTCGATATCCATATAATAGGCCGCCGGGGTGGTGTCGGATAAATAGGCGTAATAAAATCGAGTATAAACATAAGTCGCTGGTTTTCCGGTATTAAAGACCCGTTGTATTTTAGGATTTCGGGGATTGGTGACATTCACAATCAACAGACCGTTTTCCATGTTCGCAGCCATGATATATCCGTTCCGAAACCGCATTTGCGGGATGAGATGGTCATTTTTCAGAAAACCCATTTTCCGCGGGGATTGCACATCCGAGATATCGATAATTTGAATTCCGGCATTACGGCAGGCGACGTAGACATGGTTTTGATAATCCAGGATTGATGTGACTGCTGCCGGCAATTCGACAGTTGCCAGAAGTTGCGGCGAATGCTTGTCTGCAATATCGATGAAATGGAGTTGGCTGCTGTCCGTACCCACAATCGCCACATCGCCGCTCATCGTTAGTTTCAATGCTGAACCGGGAAGTGGAAATGCAGCCGCTATTATCGGATCGGATTTTTCACTTACATCTGCGATAACCAGACCTGCGGTATCTGCCGCCACAAGCATATATTGATCCCGGACAATCACGTCATTGGCTATTGCGCCGGGCTGAAAACGACTCATGGATACCGGGGCCGAAGATTCATGCAGATCGACAATGTGGATGCCGGCCTGTTTATCCACAAGGTAAAAGATGTACCGCGATTCGTAATATCCGGTCACCATATCGTCTGCCGGTACCCGCGCAATCTCATTGAGAGTGTCTGTCTTCGAGATATCGTAAATCCCCAACCCATGCTCGCCGTCGGCGGAAAACAGTACTTTCCACTTTTCTTTTATTTGCAATGATTCATGAGAAAGGGGATAAGTCTCCAAAATTTTGGGAGGAAAGCTTTTGTAAATTTTTTCCCGGATGAGTGGTCCATAGGGAAGAGTCAAATAAACGATTGCAGAGTAAACAAAAACTAAAATCCACATCAGGATTATTTTCATTTTTCGGGGGATGCTGTGCATAGGTGCCTCCTGTGTTTTGATTACAGAGGAATATAAATATATTCAGATAATAATACAAGCAAAAGGCGGGAAATAAGCAGAAATTACAGAAATTTCATACCATGAATCTGATTACATTATTTTTAATAGTATTTTTTTTATAACGCGTTGTGTGCGATTTTATTCACGAATAGAATTACCTTGAATTATTTATAAACGTCATCATTCTGGATTAAAGTCCAACTATATGATAGAGCGCACAGAGATCACCGCGACGAACGAATATACAAATAATATGTTCATGTGCTTTTGTTCACTGTGTTTTGACAAATATTACCACTTTTGAGACAACTCCTGGCCACTGAATATTTCAGGAATAATAATTTTTTCAGCATATCCAATTTTGCTGTTGACATTTTTCAAAATAAACTATATTTTATAAAACTGAAAATTTGTTTTTAGCATCAATGAGCGGAGAAGCAATTATGGGAAAAGTACGAAAACATGTTACTATACGCGGGAGAGTTCAGGGAGTATGGTTTCGGGCGTCAACAAAGGAACAAGCGTTATCGAACGGAGTTTACGGCTGGGTCAAAAACACACTCTACGGCGATGTTGAAGCTGTTTTTGAAGGCGAGGAACCAGATGTGGTGCGCGTTGTAAAATGGTGTCATCAGGGGCCCGGCATGGCGAACGTTGCAGATGTTGATATCACTGATGAGAAATATACCGGTGAATTTTCTACCTTTTCAATTCGATGACAGGTCTTTTATCCAATTATCGAATAACTGTTCCGGCTTGTCTACAGTTTGTTAAGACCTGGAGCAAAAATTCCGGATTTTCATCAAAGGAAATAATCCGAGCTGTATCAAACTTACCGGCCCGGATTAATTGATAAAGCTGCTGCACTTTTCCCCGCATTCCACCGGTGACATCAACGCCTTTCGCTCCTTTTAAGTGCATCATAATTTTATCGTAATTATCCGGATTGATTTCAGGAATCACCTGTTCCCTGCTATCCAAAACTCCCGGAACATCACTAATCATTACGACTGAAGAAAAATGCATCTCATCGACTAAGGCTGTCAAGATATCCTCAGTAGAGGCAATAGTAAAGCCCTGTGTATCATCCACCACAATGTCTCCGTGAAGAACAGGAATTTGGCCAAAGCTAAGCAATCGGGTGATAACAGAAGCATCCATCGATCTTACCTGTCCGGCTGATGCGGTAATAATCGCAGAAGGCTGAACAGTGATCGGAAAGAGTTTTTCTTCTGTGCAAATTTGCATAAATTCGAGGTTCATGTGTGTCATGTCCCGTCGAATTTCGTAAAAACCATGCCAGCCAAATTCCGGATGGATACCGCTTTGGGCGTTATAGATTTTTGCCTTGATATGGCCATAAGCGCCGGCGCCGTGTGCAAGAACAATATCTATATCTGCCATTTCTCGTAATTTGTAAATCGCTTTGACAATGGACCGTACCCGATCTTTTTTGAAACTGTCCGGCCTTGATTTGTCTGTGATAAACGACCCGCCGATTTTAATGAAAATTCGTTTTTTGGATGACAATTTGATTTCCCTCAATACGAACCTGATCCCCGGTTTTTAATTTTGTAATATCGATTTGATCGATACCCACGATTTCGGAAATAATTGCACCGACCGCTACAATTAGCTCACAATCTTTCATTATAAACGCGAGCGGGGCCTTACCCCGTTTTTTTAATGCATACAGGATATAGGAACCAACGGTGCTCCCTTTTGCCGATGGAAACACAATAACTTTTCCGGCGATGCTTTGCCCTTCTAACGGATGCCCCGGTTCTTTAATCACCCCTGTCTCAATATCAATATGCCCGAAAAATCCAATCGGCGCCTCAGAATAAAGTACTTCCCCCTTAATCTTGCCGTGATAAATAGTACGGCCAGTTAAAATTTCCATTTTCCCTCAATTGCTGCTTGAATACACTGCTCAGTGGTTCCCCAATATGTAACTGCACCCTGATGCGAAGGCAAGTAGCAAGCAGCCTTAGCGGAATTCACTGCGATATGATTAAATCCAGCCTCTTTTAACGGAGCAACGACCATGCAGGTATCTGAGATAATTTTTCCTCCGGCCTGTTCAATGATCTGCGCACACCCATCTACTTCAGCTTTTTGCCGTATTTGATACGAAGTCGTGATCCAAAACTCTGTTTTAAATTTTTTTCCTTCAACCGATTGTGCAACAACCTTAATTTCTTCTAATGAATGATGAGGACATCCGAGTGCGACAAGCTCCAGTTGGTCCCCGGATTTTCGTAATTCATGGTATGCAGCGTCCAAATTTTCGATTCTGATTTTAATGTGATCACTTTTAAGTAAATCATGGCCTGCATTCCTGGCTTCGGGGGTTACATCATGAATATGGTACAATGCCACAGCGCCACTGGCAGCCATTGCTGCTCCCAGCGCTTTCAAATGCGTTGTAACATCTGCAGGACCATTCATTTCAGTTAATCCATCGATATAGGGAATTCCGCCGCCCACCTGTTTTCCGATCCAATAACCCAGCGCGCCGTAATCAGCAGGTGATTTTAGCGGAGATGTGATCGTGATGTGATGCGTTGCCAGGCGATTTTCATCTAAATGTAAACCAAATCGCGGTGTGCGTCCAATAATTGCAGCGGCCAGCGCAGACGGTCCTCCTTCTCGATTTGTTCGGGATCCGAGTACGGAATTTGCGTAACTTACTGCTGATGATTCACTCCAGGCAATATGCTCCCCCATCTTTGGAACATAGCCAATATGATAGGGTGTGCATGTCAGCGTTGGTTCGATGTTCATTTTCTCCAGATGAGAAATGATTGCCATCTGTTTTCGTGCAAAAACCGAATCGACTCCCATCTGTTGCCATAACTTGCGATCAATTCCGGCAGGATTCATAAATGCCGGTATCTTGACTTTTGCTCCCAACTGTACCCAATCTGCCAGAAATTCCAGCCCCGGATCTCCGATGTTACGATAACTTACTCCAGCAATTTGAGCGGAACTAACCGCAACCATATCGAACGCTCTGAACACCTTACCCAACGCAACCAATATTTCCATTGCTTTTTGCGCGCCTCGTCCGCTTTCCCCTAACAAAATCCCTTTTTCTTCATCTGTCAGTTTCATAAACGTCCTCAAAAATTTCAAACACCAAATATACTAAATTTTTTTTCTGTTTGCAAGAATAAGTTATGAAATAATAGAGAATATTGCCATTATTTGGCTAAACTCTGATGAAAATCCACACTTGCCTGTTCATTTTTTTGATTATAATTTCGTGCTTTTATATACGTCAAAATCATCGATTGAATGACAGTAGCGCTGTTTAGAATCAGGGCGATGTATATTAAAATGAGCGCAAGTGCCGGCGAAATCGGTTGAAAAAATAGTGCCGCTAAAAATAGAATGATGTATTCGATTCGGAATGCAAATCGCCATATAACTTTTTCGGTGGGATCCGGAACCGCCTGGCGATGGTTTGCATAAGCAACAATAAATGGCGGAAGAAGCGTAACAAATAACAAGATGAAAAGAATCATGCTGAGATCAATTTTCCAGGCCGGAAAATCAAGTAAGAAAAAGCTAAATATCATTAAAAAGTCTACGAGACGATCCACAACACCATCTGTAAAACCGCCGATAAATGTTGCCCGATAAGAGTACCGGGCCACTTTGCCATCAATTTCGTCCATCAATGTACTGAATAAGAAAAACGTAAAACCCCAATAAACATGTTTAAACGCGATGAATGTCAGAGCAGTAACAGCGATAACAAGTGATAACCACGTCCATGTCATGGGTGAAAAAAAAGAAAAATTTTTCCCGACCCATATTCCCCATCGATTCATCCGAACGAATTCTTTAATCATATAGGACTCCTAAAATTATTTATATTACACCTTTTCATTGTAATCGGTTACAGGATTAATTGATTTAGTCGTGTACTATTTAATTTATAAACAGGCTGTCTACGAAATGAAGACCCGATGGAGAAACCCTTGCGAAAGATTGAGAGTTATACGATATCCAGACTATTCTTTCAAATTATGTCAATATATAAGGCTGTTCCCATTTAAAAAGCTTCATACGGGTAGTTTACGGATTGCCTGTCAAGGGATTGCTCTCCGATGCATAACCATCCGATTTGCTATTCTCTATTCAATTCAAATTACATTCACATCCACCTGCGGTTCAATGGGATTTGGCAGAATGATATTTTTTGAGGCTGCTGTCAGATCATTCAAACCGGAACCAGTTGATAAAATGACGACAGTGGCATCATGTTCTAAATTTTCACGTGCTTTCAAAAATCCGGCAAAAGCGACCGCAGCGGCTGGTTCAGCAAAGATGCCAGCATTTTGCGCCATAAACTTCTGAGCGTTTAGAATGTCGCTATCAGACACAACCAGGCCAAATCCTTCGGTGCGGTCAATGTCTTTTAGCGCCATGTAGCCATTTAGCGGCGCTGCCACACGAATTGAGTCTGCAATTGTTTCGGTATTTTCTGCAGGTTCAATTTTTTTACATTTGATGCCTGAGACAATCGCATCGTTTCCTTCGGCCTGCACGACAACGAGTTTCGGCATTGCCGAAATCCAATCAAATTGAAACAGATCGTAAAAGCCCTTGTAAATTCCGGATAGCGCCACGCCATCCCCTGTGGGAATAAATATATAATCCGGCGCAGAGTGATCCAGTTGATTATAAATTTCAAACGCGGCTGTTTTTTTTCCTTCAATAGTAAAAGGGTTGAACGCGGTATTTCGATTGATTCCTCCTCTTTTTTCAGTGTATCTCAGGGATAATTCATACGCATCGTGATAACTGCCCTTTACACGGATGACTTTTGCTCCATAGATCATTGATTGCACGACTCTGCTTTTTGGAACATTTTCCGGAAAGAAGACAGTACATTCCAGCCCTGTTGCCGCAGACAAGCAAGCCATTGCAGATGCCTCATTTCCATTAGATGCAACGATGATTTTATTTTCGTGCATTTTTTTTGCCAGGGCTGCAATTAAAAAGGCCCCCCGGTCTTTTATCGAACCCGTGGGATTTTGGCCCTCATTTTTTATATATAAATTCGGGATATTCAATTGGTTCCGAATACGCTTCGGAGCAAGTAGCGGCGTATTTCCAACAGGAAATAACGGGAGATGGTCCTCTTCAATTGGCAGGAGAGAATGTGGATAAAAGGAGTATCGATTTAGGGAAAGTGACAAATCCGCGTAGGGCAAAATGATACGCAAAACACCTCGTATGGATTCCATTGGCTTTTGTAGCCGGGAACAAACAGGGCACACATACATTATTTTTTCCCCGGCCTCGTAGTTTCTGCCACATTCCACACAACGATACTCAAAATTCATTTTTTCCTCCTTAAATTGTTTGCCGAAATAATTATCTGCCACCCATCGCTAACGCCATGATTGCTTTGGCTGTGTGGAGCCGGTTTTCCAGTTGATCAAAAACCACAGTAGCCGGACTGTTAATCACTTCTTCTGTTACTTCATATCCGGGTTCCACAGGTAACGGATGCATATATTTGACATGCGGATCAGCCAAATTTATTCGCTGCAGATTACAAATCCAGTCCTGATGTTTATCATTATGAGCTTTGAGCTGCTGATGATGTTCATGATCATCCACAAATTTATCAAACCAGGTAAATCCGCCCCAGCTAACCGGAATAACCACATGCGCAAAATGAAAAGCCTCATCCATGTTATCAGTAACGATCAATTTACTATCATTTAATTGCGCATGGTTCCTGGCTCGATGTACGATTTTTTCAATCAACGGAAATTCATCGGGCATTGCAACAGATACGTCAATTCCAAATCTGGGTAATAATAAAAGATGCGATTGTAATGCAGAAAGTGGTTTTGTTGGAGTTTGCGAATAGACCCACGAAATAGCGACTTTAAGCCCACGAAGATTGTTGCCGAAAAACTCTTGAATCGTCATTAAATCTGCCAACGCCGCAATTGGATGATAAACATCATCTTGCATTGATAAAACAGGCACTGAAGCCCATTTCGCTAATTCGTTCAAATAATTATTACCAATACCAAATTGACAATTCCGGCAGGCAATCGCATGTCCGATACGTGATAACACGCATGCATTATCCTTGGCTGTCGTACCACTCGAAAGCTGAATATGGTCTGTTGTTAATTCATGAGCGTGGCCGCCTAACTGCGCTATTCCAGCTCCTACTGAAGTTCGGGTTTGACCGGATGGATCAAACAACATCATAAAGAGCGTTTGATTTTGCAATAACCGATGTGGTTCACTAATTGCGAATTTTGTTTTTAAATCTTTCGCAACAGCCAAAGCCAGTTCAATATCCTGTTTTGACCAATCTTCAAATGTTATCAGATGCTTTCCGCGAAATTTTGTTGCACTCATCACCAATCTCCTTTCATCCCAACCATTTGCTAAATTTAGGCGAATGTTAAATATAACAAACTCGTACAGATAAAGTCAAGGATAAAATAGAATAAGAAACAAAATTTAACAGCAGTTGTTTAATATTACAGTGATATAATCATTAAAATGGAGGTTTGTTATGAACCAGCTTATTATTGGGGGAGTTATTATCATGATGTTTTTTACATTCATGGCATGTTCCAATGACGTAAATTCGCCGAAACAAGGAGAATGGCGGGAACTTTCCTCGTTAGAAAAATCCCTGGTCGACGCTGATAATCAATTCGGCCTCAAAATGTTCCGCCAAATCAATGAAGCTGAAAAAGGAGAAAATCTGTTCATTTCTCCGCTCAGTATTTCTTTCGCGCTGGGAATGACATTGAACGGTGCGGATGGTGAAACTAAAGAGGCTATGCGCAGGTCTCTCGAATTGAATGATATCGAAACAAAAGGTATTAATGAATCTTACCAAAGTCTGATGAAATTATTAAGCGGGCTGGATCCGAAAGTCGTTTTCACGATTGCAAACTCCATTTGGTACAGACAGGAATTTCAGGTTGAACAGTCATTCATCGATGTGAACAAAACGTATTTCAATGCTCAAGTGAATCGTATCGATTTCGCTGCTCCCTCTGCTCCGGGATTAATTAATACGTGGGTTGATGATAATACAAATGGCAAAATAAAGAAAATTGTTGAAAATATCCCGCAAGATATGGTGATGTACCTCATTAACGCTATCTATTTCAAAGGCACCTGGACAAATGAATTTGCTAAAAACCTGACTCGCGATGATCAATTCAAAAAAGCGGACAGCACAACTATCCCCTGTAAAATGATGCGGCAGGACAGGATTATGCCCTATTTGGAGACTGAAAATTTCCAGGCAGTGGATCTGCCGTACGGAGATGGCGACTACAGTATGACTGTGATTTTACCAACAGAAGATACGGATATTGACGCATTTATCAGTAACTTGACAATAGACGACTGGCAGAAATGGACACAACAGTTTTCTGAAAAAGAAGGCAATCTCCAACTCCCGAAATTTACCCTGGAATATGAAAAAAAATTAAATGATATTCTCATTGATATGGGAATGGCGCCGGCGTTTGATCCGAATCAGGCGGATTTTTCTAAAATTAATAAAGATGAAAATCTCGTTATCAGCGAAGTGAAGCACAAAACTTACGTTAAAGTAGACGAGGAAGGCACTGAGGCGGCAGCGGTTACTTCTGTGGGTGTCGCGTTGACCTCTGTTAATACAAATCGATTTTACATGCGGGTCGACCGACCGTTTGTATTTGCCATTCGCGAACGAAATTCCGGTACAATCTTGTTTATCGGAAAAATTGAACAGCCATAAGAAGTGATATGAGATATGTGATTTGAGCTTCGGGTTATAGTTTACCGGTGAGCATAGGAACGAAAGTGCAGAATTGATTGGAATAAAGTGAGTATCCATATCAAATATCACGCATCACGTATCCCGTATCTCGCTTCACGTCTTTAATATTACCAATTTAAAAAAGGAGTCGAAAAGTGATCAAAAAATCAATTATTTTCATATTACTCATTTGCTCTTTTCTTTCTGTCGAAAATGCATTTTCACAACAGGTTTATTCAGACAAACTGGCACATACGTTTTCTATTGTTGCCCGGGATCCGGCGACCGGACAGATGGGTGTTGCTGTCCAGTCCAACTGGTTTTCAGTGGGGGCGCTTGTTTCCTGGGCTGAAGCCGGAGTAGGCGCTGTTGCAACACAATCCTTTGTTAATGTATCTTTTGGGCCGCGGGGCCTGGAAATTCTGAAACAGGGCAAAACAGCCCAGGAAGCGCTCAAAATTTTAATTGATTCTGACGAAGGTCGGGACGTGCGCCAGGTTGCAATCATTGATGCACAGGGGAATGTCGCCGCGCATACCGGCACCAAATGCATTGCTGAAGCCGGGCATATCATCGGTGATAATTTTTCAGTCCAGGCCAACATGATGCTGAATGACAGCGTATGGCCAGCGATGAAAAAAGCGTTCCAGGAAACCAAAGGTCCATTGGCAGAACGGATGGTTGCTGCATTAGAAGTCGCACAGTCCGAAGGCGGTGACATCCGGGGGCAACAGTCAGCAGCTATTTTAGTTGTGAAAGGAAAAGCAACCGGAAAAATCTGGGAAGATCGCATTATTGATTTGCGGGTGGAAGATCACCCCAATGCAGTCCAGGAAATAAAGCGCACGCTGCGGGTTTATCGGGCTTATGAATATATGAACGCCGGTGACCTGGCGCTGGAGCACAACGACATTGAGGGTGCTTTGGATGCTTACAGCACAGCAGAAGTTATGTTCCCGGAAAATCTGGAAATGAAATACTGGCATGCCATCTGTCTCGCAAACACCGGATCACTGGAAGAGGCGTTGCCAATGTTCAAGGCGATTTTCGCGAAGGATAATAACTGGCGTATTCTCACTAAACGATTGCCAAAATCCGGCTTGCTTACCGTAACACCGGAGGAACTGGATAGAATTATTGAGGTGAAGTAGAGTAACATCATGGTCTGGTTTAATTCACAACAGAGCGCACAGAGATCACAGTGTCTGAATTTTATTAAAAAATTTGCGTTGGAATGGATTTTAGGACGCTTTGCGTCCAGTAGTAAAAATACGACGCAAAGCGTCGATCAATACATGGGGCTGTATCAAAAGTCATTTTTGGGCGTCATTCCTGCGAATGCAGGAATCCCCTAACTTTGTAATAATCAGGAGATTCCGAAACAAGCCCGGAATGACATTTTACAAAAAAATCAAACTTATGATACAGCTCCACGAGAAATTACCAACTTTGGG
>CAZCJL010000160.1:0-12743 GCA_964498785.1 uncultured Cytophagia bacterium
AAATACGACATAGCGGCAATCGCCCATATCTACCATAAAATATTGAGAAGATACGTATCAGTTTTCGGAAATCTCGGTAATTAAAAAACATATAAGGTAATAAAGCGTTATTCTTTTTGCCCGTTTTTGCTACAAAGATTTCAAAACAATAGAATAAGGTTTGAAATCAATTTTTCTTCGTGTCGTTCGTGTGCTTCGGGGCTTAATTTTATCAGCGCCCTCGTTTGGATTTCTGTGCAATTGTTCAAATCTAAACATCTCTAAAATCAACTTAAATTTCTAAAATGAATTATAACAATGAAAAATAGATTTATTGCCAGCGAAACACACGAAATAGTGCTTAATTCAAAATAAAAAAAATAACATTTCGTGTATTTTTGTGTGTTGAGTGGGCTACAATTGTACAATAATTTTCTTTTTAGAATCAATTTAAAAGTGTGACTTTGGTGTTTCCCTAATTAAGTGAGTTAAGAGGGATGTGTGACCCTCTAAATCCTGTTATCCTGTTTTAAAACCTTTTACATCATTCGATTTTTGAAGCTCATGAATTTTCATATCTTGATCACTGCCAATTTCGATGCGTGATTTTGGCAGACTTTCGGGGTAATTGTCCTGTACAAATTCGATTAGTTTTTCCCGAACCAGACAGCGCAATTCCCAGGCATTGGAAGAATTATCCGCACTGACCAGCGCCCGATATTCCACAGTCTTTTCCGTGGCATTCGTTATCTGAATTTTCGCCAGACGTCCGTCCCAAAGCGGGCTATCTTTTACAATTCGCTCCAGTTCTGCACGTAGCTCATTGATAGGAAGAGAATAATCCGCATAAATGAAAATCGTACCCAATAATTCCGATGTTTGCCGTGTCCAGTTTTGAAACGGCTTTTCGATAAAACTGGTAATGGGAACAATCAACCGGCGCTGGTCCCAAATTGCTACGACTACATACGTCAGCGTGATCTCCTCGATTCGTCCCCATTCATTTTCCACAATGACGACATCGTCGATGCGGATCGGCTGGGTGATTGCGATCTGGATGCCGGCGAACAGAGTGGCAATGCTCCGCTGTGCTGCAAAACCGATGATAATTCCCACAATTCCTGCAGAGGCCAGAATACTGACGCCGATTTGCCGAATGCGCTCAAAGGTCATTAAAATACTGGCAAGAGCAAAGATAATGATCAACACCGCAAGCACCCGCTCAATGACTTTCATTTGGGTATGCATTTCCCGGGCTTTTAGGTTATCTTTTGCAGTAAGCTGGTATTTGCTTAATACAATATCCCGCACCACAGAAATAAGCCGCAGCCCAAACCATGCAAACAAGATAATGATCCATATTCCCAGCAAATGCCGAAGCGCTCCGGTTAATGCTTCGGGAAATGTTAAAACCGGTAGCACGAGCATCAGACAAACCGTTGGCAGAATTCCGCGAAACGCACTTTTTAATTGAGAAAAATGAGTCGTCATTTTTTGCATGGAATCGTCCATGCGTTTATGCCAGCGCACCATTATTATTTTTAGAATTTGATTAAGAATCAACCCGAATAAAATAGCCGCGATGGCAATGGCCAAAGAGATTAATGTTTCCGGGGTTTCTGAGACAATCGATTTCAATCGTTCAAACATATTATGTAAATCCAATCCTCGTTTCTCCTGTGTTTGTTTGTTCTCTCACATCATGAATTGAGTCGTGCATCCATTCTGATGACCACTCCTGTTAGCGCCTGTGAAACAGGGCATTGTATTTTTGTGTTGGTGGCAATTTCATCGAATGTTTCTTTGCTCACATCCTGAACCGCGGCTTCGATGGCCAATTCTATTGTGGTTATTTTGTATTCGTCGCCGATTTGTTTTAAATCGACAATCGCCTGTGTCTCAATTTTTTGAGGCGTATATCCCAACTCATCCAATCGATTTGCCAGCGACATACAAAAACAGCCTGCCAGTGCAGCGCCAACTAATTCTTCGGGATTGGTTCCCGTACCGTCCCGAAAACGTGATCCGGTATTATATTCACTAAAATGACTCCCGTTACCATACGTCATTTCTCCGTGACCTTTTGCCAGATCTCCTTTCCAGATTGCAGATGCTTTGCGTTTTGGCATAAAAACTCCTGTGATTATTTTGTATTTAATAAATTGCCCATACCATCATTATTAACAAAGTAAAATACACTTCTCGCAATGATGAATATCCAAAAGAACATTTTCCAATTTGTTTTTGGCTCTATCGGATCTTGTAGATTTAGTGCCATTTTTCAATCCTGAAAATTTATTCTTTATCTGTTTTTAGGTGAAAAGCAGTTTCAAACGAATGAAACATATCAAGATACTGCTCCAACAATCGAGTGAGAAGGTAGTTCTTTTTTACACTGTCTTTTGCTGCAATGCCCATATTTTTACGTAATTTTTCATCCTTTATCAGTGTGACCATTCGTTCAGCAGCTTCTTCCACAGATGAAACCAAAAATCCGTTTTCTCCGTCTTTAATTTGGTATCGAATTCCACCAACATCTCCGCCGATCACGGGTGTTCCTTTCCACATTGCCTCTGCGACTGTCAGGCCAAATCCTTCCCGAATTGACTTTTGTAAAATGACTGCCGCTTTGCGCTGCAATGCATTTACCAGCGCCGAATCCTGGTAGCTGAGCAGAATAATCCGGTCTTCTTTGCAATCCATCAGGGATTCATATACGTCGTTCCCTTCGGGATCATCGGTTGCAATATTACCAATAAGCACCAGTGTTGCATCTATTTTTTTACGTGCGATTTTAAATGCGTCGATCACACCTTTCGGGTCTTTCCAGGGATCGAAACGGGAAATCTGAGCCACAATTGGTAAATCTGTCGGAATATTATAGCGATCCAGACGTTCTTTGATTTCTTCTTCAGATAATTCTTTATTTTTAATCGTAAACGGGTCAATTGCCGGTTCAAATAATAGTTGCGGCGTACTCATCTTTTGTTTGTATTCTTTCAAAGAAACGATAACGCCATCATACTTTTCTATAAATTGCATCAGATAATTCCACAGTTCCTGATTTGGTTCTGTCAAATCTATATGACAGCGCCAGATCCATGGTCCCCGTTTCCGGAAATGATTAATCATTGGCAGCGGCTGCGGATCGTGAATAATAACCATATCATGATCGAGATGATTACGAATGGAGTTTTCGTAAATAACGGTCTCATAAATATCTTTTTTAAGTTGGGTTAAATTTATATCGCTTCCCTGCAACGCATTGTGTATTTTCTTGGTGATGCTGAAAAAACTGGGCGAACCCTGAATAATACGCCAGCCGGATTTAATTCCCAGACTATTAAATAATAAAATCAGCGATGATAATATTTCCGCGACACCACCACCGTAGTATGTCGAATTGACATGAACGGTATGCAGATCATGGAGCGGTTTTGCTTTTTTAAGGATCCGATCCACTGTCTCAGTACCGACATATTTTTCATAATCCTCCACATGGGATATTTTATGATCTGTTCGCATTTTTGCCTCTCTCTGTTTGGGTAAACTTTTTGAAATAGATATAGTCGCTATTAAGTTTCGTGGTGTGAGATTCTTCATGTGCCAAAAAGACGGCGCAGTCAGAATGACATTTTCTTGAGTTTTGGCAATTCCTGGACAGGCTGTTTATGGATTTCGCAGGCATTGCATAAATACGCCTGAGGCGCATAAGGAACGTGTCCAGGAACTCGGTAATTGTCGGGCAAACCCTTGCGAAGGTTTGTAGCTATGCAATATATAGATAATTTATTGAAATTTTTTCAGACCAGTCTATTTTAATAACCTTCGCACGGGGTAGTTCCTGGACAGGTTACAAGGGCAATGCATTCCGGTTTGACGCCTTCGAATTATAGTCGCTTAATTACGAATGATTATTGTCATCATCCAATTCTAACTTTAATGAGAAAAATTTAAGCATATCTTTTAGCGTGATTATGCCGACGAGTTCTTTATTTTCCACAACCATTAACCGGCTTTTTTCTGTCCTTCGCATCGTCGAAAGCGCTTTTAGCGCATCAGTGTCAGGAGCAATTGTATTATCGTCTGAACATTGCGACGTAATTTCTCCGACCTGATAATTCTGCCAGGCATCCTGTGAGTAATCTTTTACCTGCGCCGTCGTGACGCATCCTACCAGTTTGTCATGATCCACAACCGGAAACATTTTATAATGATATTTATAGACATAGTCGTGAATCAAATCTCTCAATGAAATATCCGGAGGAACTGTCACCGGACCTTCGTGCATAAATCGTTTTACCGGTTCACCTTCAAGCGCTTTGCGTAATAATAATTGTTGATAAGACATTCTTGACGCGGATAGCATAAAAAATCCGATTAAGACCCACCAGATGCCGCCCACGATATTTCCGCCAAAAAAACTCAATCCCCCCAACACAATTAATAAGACACCAAAACCAGCACCAATTCGTGATGATATTCGTGTCGCCCATTTCAAGTTCTTTTTCCATGCCCAGAGAATTGAACGGAACACACGTCCCCCGTCCAGGGGAAATGCAGGTAGCATATTAAATGCGGCAAGGACCAAATTGATTAAAGCGAGATATTGAATAACGGCGCGCGCGGGTTCCGGGAAAATAGCTTCTCCCGTTATATTCACCAGAAAAAAAAATCCGCCGATAAGAACACTGGTAATTGGTCCGGCAATTGCCATAAAAAATTCTGATTTTGCGCTCGGCGGTTCGTCGTTCATTTCTGCAACGCCGCCAAAAATAAACAGCGTTATTCCTTTGATAGGCATACCAAATGTGCGTGCAACAAGAGAATGGGCTAATTCATGAATGATTATCGATAAAAATAAACCCACTGCGCCGATAACTCCCATCCACCAATATGTGGATGAAGAAAAATCCTTGTAATAATGGGGAAATACCCCTTTCGCCAGTGACCATACGATCAATGCTGCGATGATCAACCAACTGGGATTTACTTTTACTTCAAATCCGAATATTTTAAAAAGTTTAATGCTGTCTCCAAACATTTTAACTCCGATTTAATGATTTTAGCTACTTTTTTATATCCGACGCGAGCTTTTTGAGATCATCTGAAATTTCACTCCATTTAGTTTGGGCTTTATCCGAAATTTCATCCCAATTGTTACGAGTCGATTTTCGTACATCATTGAGCATTCTTTTTGCATAATTTTTCTTTCCTGTCAATGATCTGATTTGTTTAGAAACCTCTTTTTTAGCGTCTTCGTTTAATCCATCCGCCTTCGTTTTCATTAAGTTTAACTCGTTTTCCCAGCGTTCAACCTCTTTTTCCCATTTTTTAATGGAGTCCTTTTTCATTTTCTTAAAATCATCTTTTACCTGACCTGATACTGTCTGACGTTTTCGACAGATAATATAGGCGGCAATAAGCACGACAATACCAATAATGAAAACAATCCAGGCGATAATTTGCTGATACTGAAGACTATTTTCCTTTTTTTCCAGTTCATCCATTTTATCAGCAATCACCAGTTGCATATCATACAATGCTTTTTCCCGTTCATATAATCTATTTTCTTTCTTTTCAATTAATGCTAACAATCCTTCAAGCCGGGTTTCAAGTTCGGATGTGCTTTCTTCGATATCTGTTGTGCTTGCTTTTGCATCGATTTTTTTATCTTTTTTAGCTGATTCGGCCACAGATTCTTTTGCTTCTTTTCGTGGTTGTTCAGTCATTTTTTCAGATTTTTTGTCTCCACAACCAAACATTAAAACAACACCGACAATGATAAGAAATACGACACTGCTTTTAAAACTTTTCATGATTGAATCTCCTTATTTTAATAGTTATTGCATGTATTCTTTACAACCAATATTTAGGGCGACCATAGTAATCGTATAACAATACTTCATATTCGCGACTCAGCGGTTTCATTGGATTGAATTCCGGGCTATTTTCAATATTTTCTCTGGTCAAATCGACATAAACCTTTGATTCGGCCCAGTCTATTTTATGAATCCACGGCGGTGCAATTAAAATTTTCTTTCCGCCTGGTAGCCAATGTAGCCATGTTCTGGTATCAATTACCAGGTACCGAATGATCCAGGAATTATCATCCAGAATAAAATCTTCAACATGGCCAATTTCACCATCGACTGCCTGAATATTGTAATCAATGACTTCCCGGGTTCTTCGTAAATTAGGATTTACATCAGTTTCAATTGTTTTTTGCGCCGCTTTTTTTGATTTACTCTGTTCTGGCCTGGGAACACCGCCGGGCAGTTTAGCTCCGACGCCGGCCCAATAAACAGGCCATCCGTAATATTCGGCAAGTTGTGTTTCCATTTCCCTGGAGACCGGCCTGGCTTCATCGGTCTCAGGACTATTTTTCACCTGCTCTTTGCTTAAATTCACAGGAAAGGTATTTTCTGTCCAGTTTGGTTTCCCCAAAGAAAACGGTGAAATCAATACCTGCCTGCCTGGCAGCCATTTCCCTGTATCAACAACCAGATAGCGAATTGTCCAGAATTTATCATCAAAATAAAATTCGAGTGCTTTGCCAATCTCACTATCCGTTGTTTTGATTTTATAGCCTTGTAATTTTTTTACACTTCGTAACATAATAATCTCCCATTTAATTTACAATCAAAGGTTGTTGCCCGGCTTACAGTTGCACCGGCTAACAGCGTCTTAATATGCTGAAACATTAGTCATGTCTAACATTAATTTTCCTGACGTTTACTTTTTCATGTTTTGGAAGTACGATCTGCAGGATTCCGTCTTTTAAATTGGCGTCTACATTCTCTGGTTGAACGTTCGCAGGCAATTTCAACAACCGATAAAAACTATCATAATAGCGCTCAGTGCTGTGGTAGCGTCCTTCCTCTCTTTTTTCTTTTGCTTGCGTTCACCCGTTAATAATCAGAGTGTTATCATCTAATGACACGTGGATGTCTTCCTGTTTAAACCAGGAAGTTCGGCCTCAACACCAATTTCGTTTTCCGTTTCGAAAATATCCACAGTTTGTTCCCAATCAGTGGGATAAACAGATGGTCTATCCCACATAAATGGGAAAAAGTTTTCAAAAACACGGCTTATTTCGTCCTGAAATCTTGCTAATTCCCGTCTTGGCTGGCTTCGTAAATGTGCCATATTTTCGCACTTCCTCAATAGTTTGGATTTTATATAGCAACTTATTATTAACTAAGGCAACAAAAATGCCATAATAATAGTTGAATTTATAACCATTTATAATTACGTTTCTTAGCGTTATTTAAATAATTAAGAATAAGAGATATGAACTTATAAATACAATATTTTCAAAATAAAGTGCAGTATTGGGACATATAATTTTTGCTACAATAATTAACCATGCAATATTTGTACACTCTTCAACAGAAATGAATAATTTTTTTGAGACATATTAAAATTTAACTTGTTTAACATATTATTTGTCAATGGATTAAACGCCGGGTCATTGATCATTTCAAGTGTACCATTGCTTCTCTGTGTCAGGGTTTTTTACAGATTGATGGAATAAATTATCCAAAAGAGGAGAAAAAAAACACACTGAATCGTCAGGAACATGATGAAACGAAAATCATCGGACGATTTTACTTAATTTTGTCTTAAATAAATGATTATTTATCAGTTCTGGGAAATAATGAACTCGGTCCTGTTTTTTTAAAGCGGAATGCTCCCATTTTTCTTTAAGTTCCCCGATAATGACGACAGGGAGGTTCAATTTCATGTCCCTCACATTGAGAATAAATTCAAGCGCATCAACATCCACATGATCATAATCGATGAATATCGCTGAAAATTTATCATGATGCAGCATATCAAGCGCCTGTAACATATCTCCTCGTTCTAACGGGATAAAACCGAGGTCAAATATCATCTCTTTCAATTCTTGCTGTTTGTGATTACCAAGGATTAACACTACTGATTGATTGCCCATGAAATAAAATCCCGTTTTTTGCTGCTTCTGTATTTACGATTTATAACATAGTATTACCTTTGCAACTGACGTGCCAATACTACTCATAGTTTTGTATCAGTAAATTTTATAATGAGTTAAACACTTTGCTTGAATTTAGAAATGATAAATTTTCGGAAATTTTTGAATGTTGGAAGTGTGTAACGTGATTAAACGGTACACAATAACTGACAGGGATAGGAATGATTGGTACAACCAATAAGCGTGTTAGGTCTAAACAACAATCCCGGGCTGAAAAAAAAACTACTATCCATTTTATTTATAGAAATTTAGGTGATAGGATAAAGATATTGCTTTTGTTTAGTAGTGTACAAATAATTCACTTATTCGATGTTATGCTTCTTTAGCTTGTTGTAAATTGCTCGCCGGCTTATTCCTAACATTTCAGCAGCGCGGGTTCTGTTATTGTTTGATAGTGCTAACGCGCTAACGATCATTTCTCTCTCAACCAGATCCAGCGGCGTCCCAATCTCAAATTCAACAGTGGGACGGTCTTTTTTTGTTTTACGAAATTTAGGGGGCAAATGCTCTGGTAAAATTTCATCACATTCACAAATAATTGCGGCGCGTTGTATTACGTTCTTTAGCTCCCTGATATTTCCGGGCCATTCGTACTCCTGGAAAATCTGAATGCATTCCGGGGATAATTTCAGATTTTCTTTTTTGTATGCCAGGCCAAATTTCGCTAAAAATTCTTGTGATAACAATGGAATATCCTCCTGTCGCTCTTGCAAGGCGGGTAAATCGACACGAAAGACGTCAAGTCGATAATATAAATCCTGACGGAAATATCCATTTCGAACGAGTTCATCAAGATTTGCATTGGACGCCGCGACAATTCGGGCATTCGTATCATAAGTTTCTTTGCCCCCCAGCCGGCGAAATGTCTTTTGTTCCAATAATCGCAACAGACTAACCTGAATTTTCTCAGATATTGCTTCGATTTCATCAAGAAATATAGTACCATCTCTGCCACTCTCAAAAACACCTTTATGTTGCCTGACAGCCCCGGTAAACGATCCTCGTTCATGTCCGAATAACTCGCTTGCCACTAATTCAGATGGAAGCGCCCCGAGATTAATCGGAACATACGGCCCGTTTTTTCGATCGCTTAATTGATGAATTGTCTGCGCAACCAGGTCCTTTCCGGTTCCGGTTTCACCTAACAATAACACAGGGATTGCACTTGAAGCAGCCGCCTGTCGCACCCGCTGATATACACGCTGCATCTGTCGTGAACTCCCGATTAATTCGCCCAACCGATCATCCACCGAGTTATCTAAAAGCTCCTGCTTTCCCACAGTTGACGATTTCATTTCCACCGCAGTTTTGATGAGCATCTTAAGTTCCTCATCTTTCACCGGAAGTTTCGCATATTGATAGACGCCCTCTTTTAAAGTGGCTATTGCCTTACCCACATCATGTGTATCAACCAGGAGCAATATTTTTGTTGCTGCACTCGTGGAAACTATTTTCTTCACCGTATTCAAACAGTTTCGAAGTTCAATGCCACGGGCTGAACTATCAATAATCAGTACGTCGTAGTAGTTGCTTCGGAAATAATTAAAAATAGATTGCAGATCAGCATCAAAATCTACAACCACATTATTTTCGTTAAATAATCGCTGAATGCGTTTTTGCAACCCATCTGTCCGGGAAAAACAAAAAATACGTGCATTTTCAATGGTCATGTTTTTTTCCCTTATCTTTTTAATATCAACTTTTAGCTATTTAAAAAATGAATCGCGACGTTTTTTCCTGGTTACAAAATTATCAAATTTCTTAAAAAAAAACAAGTAAAATATACTATCTCATCTCATCTTAATGTGAAATTGTGCTTTTTTCTTGACATCCATTTTTAAGATACGCGATTTTGGTTCAAAACGAAAGCGTTCAATTCCTGAAACTGATGGTTTTTCTGCTGTTAATCTCATTTCCAGAGTATTATCATTATCTGACTGGATTTTTCCGATTAGATCTCTTTTATCAGAAACCCGGCTGAGAGCAATACTGAACATTTTTTTTGCTGAAATTATTTTATTCCTGTTATATCCAAGCGTGGTCATGTTTTTGGCAAATAATTGGTGAGGATCCACGGTATCCTTTAAAAATCGGATAAAAGCCATTTCAGCATCTGTCACCACTTCATCGGAACCCATTGCCTCAAATGCAATTTTTACAAGAGCTGAATCGCCGCGAACGATGCAATATCCGGGTAGCGAATTTTGTTGAACTATTTTTACGCCCATACCGCTTTTTGTTGCAATGCGTTTTACTCCTGGAGAGACGCTTCCAGTGGATAGCGGAAATAACAGGGTGATAAAACGCAGCTTCCGGGATGACTGCCGCACTTTTAACACAGCATGTTTTGGTAACTGCTTGTCGCCGGCAAACATGATCGAATGATGATCTTCAGTATATTCAAAAGTTGGTGCGCCCTGGTCGCTGAAAACGGTTGCCTCCAGACGGGCGCCGGGATGAGTCCATACACCTCCCTGTGTCGTTTTGTTAAAGGATGTATTCGGCACTGTGCCTCCGGCATTTCCATGAATGAAAAGCGAATATTCACGAGGCGCATCACTTTCCAGTTGATCGATGATAATGAAATAACGCTTGTTTACAAACAATACATTACGCGTGATAGAGGCGCCGCCATAACGCATCGTCACACTTGCGAAATCAAACATATCAGTCTGGAAAAATTCACCAAGCCGGGCATCAGAATCAGGGCCGAAACCATCGACTAAAACGACACTATGATTTTTTGCTTTGTTTACCAGATCGTGCTGCGGAAAGCCGGGATAGCCAGCATCCAGCGCCAAAAGTTCGCGATTGGCGAAAATAACAAAGCTTCCGGCGTCCGGGTGTTCATGTACGCCGCCAATAGTGCGTACGGTTCCTGCCTCGCCCAAAACATGCATGTACACCGCGTTTTTACTCCAGTCACTGCGAAACACCACGCTGCCGGCTTCCGGGAAAAATTGGGTTGGCGGCTGTTGCGGCTCTCGCGGTTGAATGTCAGCGTCAAAAACACAGAACAAATCCACTGTTAAATCCAGATTGGCAAAAGCAGACAAATAACGATTCTCATATCCACCGGTCATTTGCTCTGTATTGAGCCAATCCCAGGCATACACCCGTAAATCCGCCTGTGGGTGGTGATCTGTGGCGTGGCCCGACATCGACGGTTCACTGACCAGCATTCCTGTGGGAAATGCGGTGTAATAACCATCATCAAAACCAGGTCGATCTCCGTTTGGCATTCGGATTTTGATGTGCCAGTCAAAAACGTTCTTCACGCGATCATGTGTGAGAAAATTGGGGATCGTATGACCAGCGAAAGTGCTACTTTGGCCATCCATAAACAAGTTATAGGCCCGAAAGAACGGCAAGAAATTTAATCCTGAATAGAGAAAATAAAACGGTCCCTCGCCATATCCACCCTGCGGAGTCGTTTGTGCGATAAATACCTGCCAGAACTTGGTCATCGCCCGGTTAGCCCACTTTTCAGCCTCCGGATGGTCATTCAGGCAGATTGCAGCGAGACCAAGAGCAGACATCATTTTCAATTGAAAATTATTTTGTTCCTCAACATCTTGCTGGATGATGTCCAGTGTTTTAGACCCACTGGAAATCCAGTTGGAAATATTATAAATTCTATCCGCCAGTGTGGCCAGATTTTTTTGAATCACACTTTCCGACGCGCCGAAAGAATAACCTGCGCCTTTTAAAATATCATACGCCTGACAATGCTGTGTGAGTGATTGTGCTTTATGGATGGATTGCATGACCGCGGATTTCAGATTTTTATAAGGAGAGAGTTTGAATGTTATACTTAAGGAACCGTATTTTGGAATTTCTTCGCCTGTATACATACTACTCAGAATATCGCGCACCTCATCCGCCTTTTGTTTATCGCGGGTGAGCAGATAGATTAATGCTTTTGCCTTGGCAATCCCGCCGTTTGCGTTTTGCTGCCCCCATTCCTTGTTTCCAATTTTTGCTGTCTTCGACCCGGATTTTTGAATACGCTCCCAAAGTGTTCCATAAGGTTCTGTTCCCTTTTGCGCTGCTTCGTAATGAGAGCGAATTATTGCCATATCCTGACTCTCAAAGGTAAGTCGCGGCCAGTGATTTTTGTTTTGTTGCCAGCCCCCGAACAGATTTACAGCCGAAATTATTAAGATCGCAAAAATGAGTATATTTTTATTTTGCATAGTTTATGTGCCTTTTATTCTTATTATTCCAGGTCTTAAAATAATAGAAAAAATCTAAAAAAACAACAACAATTCACATTTTAAATAATTAGTGTAACTATTCAGGCGTCACTCCTGCGAATGCAGGAGTCTCCCTTTTCAATGTGAATACGTGAGATAAAAATTTATATCATACCTGCAAAGAAAAGCATTTTCTGATTGCGGAATTATGAAGACATGTTATGTGTACATGATGGCAAACAAGCATAACAATGTACTTTACATCGGAGTTACAAACAACCTTATTTGACGTGTGTATGAACATAAAAAGAATTTGATCGGGGGATTTACAAAAAAATACAATTGCCGCTTGCTACCGGACACTTTTTGTAAAATGTCATTCTGGGCTTGTCCCGGAATCTCCTGATTATTATAAAATTAGGGGATTCCTGCATTCGCAGGAATGACATCAAAAAATGACTTTTGATACAGCCCCGGGCATGACATTGAACCAAAAAATGACATTTTACAAAAAAATCAGACTTATGATACAGCTTCTATCGGGCATGCAC
>CAZCJL010000161.1:0-12345 GCA_964498785.1 uncultured Cytophagia bacterium
TTAAAGAGAATCCGAAAGCTTTGATGCACACCATCAATTATTGAATGGATACCATGTATTTTTATTTATAAGGAAAGCATGGCACTTTTTTTATTCCTGAATTTCCATCTTTCAACAAGCTATTCATGATTTTCATTGATTAATTCAATTGAAATGATTATTTTGTGGCAGACGTTTGGTAAAAAATAACCCAAACGGGTTATGTATTTATTGTGAGAAATCTCGCATTTTAAGAATACCCGAATTGTTGTTGTTCTGAAATACGTCTAGTACACATAACGCAATGAAACCCCGGAACACCTCCGATGAATCACAAGAGACTCTTCATTGCTCTGCACCCCGAAGTGACAAAGATGGAGAACGGTGGATTTTAACTTATTCATTTTAATCTAAAAATAATCGGGCACAATATGAACGCTTTTCTGAAATGGAAATGTCTTCTTTTCTCTCTCCTTATATTATATTATCCGATAAAAAGTTATGCCGGCGTGACCGGCACATTAGCCGGAACTGTGATCGATGGCGAAACCGGGGAGCCGCTGCCTGGTGCGAATGTCATCCTCGTCGATACGCAACTGGGAGCTGCTGCGGATGAGAAGGGGAGGTATCTGATCCAGAATATTCGTCCGGGAACGTACAAAGTATCTGCGGCTGTGATCGGATATACCACGATGACTAAAACCGGCGTGCGGATTCTGGTGGACCGGCGCACGAATGTGCATTTTGAGCTGACGCCGGAAGCGCTTTCGCTGGGCAAAGAAATCGTAGTGACTGCGCCCAAAGAACTCATCCAGATGGATGTGACCGGTTCGCAGCACGAGGTGCGCGGGGATCTGATCAAGTCGATGCCGGTGAATACGCCGGAAGAGATCGTGAATTTGCAGCCCGGGGTTGTGGAAGGTCACATTCGCGGCGGAAGGGAGACGGAAGTGCTCTATCTCGTGGATGGCGTGCCGGTGCAGGAAGCGATTCTGGGTGGGCGTGGTATCACCATTCCCAATGTGTCCATTGCGGATATGACCATTCTCACCGGCGGTTTCAATGCAGAATACGGCAACGCGATGTCCGGCGTGATCAATATCATCAGTCACGAAGGCACGGACGAGCATAAATTCTACGCCGAGGGTTTTTCCGATGATGCGGGAGTTTTCCCCGGCTCGTGGGATGATACGCATTTCGACCGCTTCCGCAATGTAGAAGTCGCTGCAGGTGGTCCGATGATCGATGGCATTTACTACTATGTGGCGGGACAGTACATTGCCAGCGACACCCGATGGCGCAGACCGTTTCGCTCCGCGTTCGGTGGTCCGATAGAACAACAATTGCACGGAAATGCCAAGCTCTCCATCAATTTTCATCCCACACAGAAACTCGTGTTGCAGGCGCTGTATTCGGCTTCGGATTGGCGCGCATACGAACATCGCTGGCTTCATAATTTATCCGGACTTCCGCCGCGTGAGAAGAACAGCTATCGACTCAATGCATCATGGACGCATACGCTGAGTGAAAAGACGTTTTACACAGCGAAAATCAGTTATTACGATGTGCTGAAATCGGTGCTCGGCAAGCAGCAGGAGCAATATGAAATCGATATCGAATTCGATGAGAACGGACTGTTTATTCTGGACGGCGAAAAAGCGTGGTGGCAGGATTCGCAGGAAATCATCTCCACGGCGCGCATCGATCTGGTCAGCCAGGTCAGCCACACGCACCAAATCAAAACAGGCGTTGATTTCACGTATTACGATCTGTTCATGAACAATATTCAGATCGAACCGTTTCCACCGGATTTTCACCCGGAGCTGCCACCCGAATTTCGGTTTAATGTATATAATACTCATTATCGATATTATCCCAAAATGGGTTCGTTTTATATCCAGGATAAAATCGATCTGGAACGGCTGTCTTTAAATTTGGGAATCCGGTTTGATTATCTGGACCCGTCCGGTCAGCGTCCGGCGATTGAAAGCATCGAAAAAAAGAATGATTACGAAATTCAGGTGTTTACCAGCACACGTCCAACCTCGGTGAAATCACAATGGAGCCCGCGACTGGGACTTTCGTTTCCGGTAAGCGAAAATGATAAAATCCATCTGAATTACGGGCATTTTTTCCAGGCGCCGCTGTTCGATTATTTGTACACCAATCTGGATTATAATTTCTCCGGTTATAATCCGCTGGTCGGAAATCCGGATCTGGAGCCGGAAAAAACGTCCGCTATCGAGGTGGGGTATGAGCGGGAAATTTCCGAAAACACGATGTTCAGCGTAACGTTGTTCAATAAAGACATCACCAATTTAGTGGATGTGCAGTATTTTGAAATCCCGGTTGAAGAAACCGGTCTGTATTCCAGCGGAACATACACCCGTTACGTGAACCTGGCGTATGGCAATGCGAAAGGCATCGAATTTTTTCTGCGGAAGAAATACGGGGAAAGTTTGAAGGGACAGGCGAGCTATTCGCTGATGTCTGCCAAAGGATCGAGCTTTGCCGTGGGTGACAAGGCGAATATGCTGCAATACGGTGGTCTGGTGAAAACGACTGAAAATTATCTGAGCTGGGATCAGCGGCACACGTTTGCGATGTACCTCGATTATCAGCAGCCGAAAAGCTGGGGCGCCAATGTGGTGTGGCGGATCAACAGTCCGAAACCGTATACGCTGGATGAAGATGAATACGAGAATAATCAAAAAGTGATTTATCCCAATAATAAACGGCTGGACTGGACCAATTGTCTGGATATTAAATTAAAGAAGATGTTTGATGTCGGTTTCGGCATTTGGGGATTGCAAATGGAAATTCGGAACGTGCTGGATAGCAAAAATCTACTGTGGCGGGATATGGAAGGACGCATCGGCGGGATGATGGCTGATCCCGCGGCGTATGATGTGGGCAGGCGGTTGAAGGTGGGGGTGGTATGGCAGAATTGATGCGCCGTGGCTGGCGTCTAACATCCCCCTGATTTCGCCTGCGGCGAAATTGCCCCCCTTCAAAGGGGGAATTTTTATTGATATTCGTCTCACGTCTTACGTCTCATGTTTTTCGTTTCTCGTTTTACGTTTGACGTTTCACATAAAAAGGAGAAATTCAAGTGAAATTTCGAAAAATATACATTCCGATTGTACTCATTATAATAGCCGCCGGAATTTTCGCCGGAAGCCGGCTGCTGAATAAACCGGAACGAAAGAAAATGTCCGGCGCAATGCAGGCGCTGCAATTTTTCACGAAGACACGGGCGTATCCGAATAAGGATATTTCTAATGATGCGCACTACCGGGCGTTTGTACACTCGAAAATGGCGCTTCGGAAAATGCAGGGTTCGAATGATGCTGTGGAACCGTGGAAATTGCTGGGACCGAAAAATGTCGGCGGGCGGACGAAGGCGATTGCAATCAATCCGCTCAATTCCCGCAATCTCTGGGCAGGCGCTGCCAGTGGCGGACTGTGGCGCAGCAAATCGGCGGGAGAAGGCGCACAGGCGTGGGAATACGTGGATACGGGATTTCCGGTGCTGGGCGTGTGTACCATTGCCATCAATCCCGTGGATACGAATAATATATATATCGGAACCGGCGAGGTTTATGGCTATCAAAACTCTACCGGCGGGATTGTGGAGCGAATGACACGGGGCAGTTATGGCATCGGGCTTTTGAAATCATCCGATGGCGGCAGGACGTGGCAAAAGGCACTGGACTGGGCGTATTTTCAGCAACGCGGGGTGCAGAAGATCGTGATCAATCCTCTGGATCATAACGTGCTGTATGCTGCAACGACAGAGGGCACCTATAAATCATCGAACGCCGGCGAAACCTGGGTGCAGGTGCATGATGTGAAAATGGCGATGGATATTGATATCGATCTATCGGATACCAGCAGGGTATTTGTGGCGTGCGGGGATTTGAACAGCGAAGGCGCCGGCGTGTACCGAAGCCAAAACGCCGGCGACACCTGGTCGCTGTTGAAAAACGGGATGCTCGACGGCTATTCCGGGAAAGTCAGCATCGATATTTATCCGCAGGATCCGCAGTTCGTTTACGCGCATGTGGCCAACAGCACGAAAACCATCGGTATTTTCACCAGTTATGATGGCGGCGATTCATGGATTCGCTCCTCGAATCAGGATATTGCCAAATACCAGGGATGGTACTCGCAATTCGTTGAAGTGCACCGGGATGATCCCAATCGCGTAATCGCCGCGGGCGTCGATCTCTGGAAATCCACTGATGGCGGTTATCATTTCGATAAAAAATCAGACTGGAGCAAATGGTACTTCGGCGTCGTGCCGGTGGGCGGAACCGAAGGACCGCCGGATTATGTCCATGCGGACATTCACGATATTGCCGTCCACCCGGACGATCCGAACACCTTTTATCTGGCGACAGATGGCGGGATTTTTCGCTCCACGGATTTCGGCGAGACGTTTGAAGGCTTGAACGGCGGATATGCCACGACGCAGTTTTACAATGGCTTTTCCTGCGCGCCGGCAGATTCGCAATTTGCCATCGGCGGTTTGCAGGACAACGGCACGGTAATTTACGAGGGAAATCCGGCATGGCGCCGTGCTGCCGGCGGCGACGGCTGCTGGACGGCGATAGACCCCAATCATCCGGATACCGTTTACGCATCGTATCAATATTTGAGTATTATTAAATCCGTTAATCGCGGCATCAATTGGCGCAATGCCACCGACGGCATGATCTGGAGCCAGTACATACCGTTCGTTGCGCCCTATCTGGTGTCACCCACGCACAGCAACATTTTGTACGCCGGCGCGGACAGAATTTATAAATCCACCGATGGAGCCAGCAACTGGATTTCCACGACCGAAGTATATGCATTGAGCGGCGATGCGGTGATTTCCATGGCAATCTCTGCCACGAATCCGGATACGGTTTATGTCGCTACTGCGCCGAATTTTGCAAAGACAATGATTCTCCGCACTATCGATGGCGGCGCGACCTGGGAGATGATGGCGCAGGCAGAGGAAGCCGGAATCCCCAATCGCTATCCCATGGATCTGGCGGTAAATCCCAACGACTCGCGGGAAGTTTACGCCGCGTTTTCAGGATTCGGAACATCCCATTTATACAGATCGTCCAATGCCGGGATTTCCTGGACTGATATCGGCGCCGGACTGCCGGACGTCCCCACCTCCGCAGTGGCGCTCGATCCGCTGTTCCCGGATCACATTTACGTGGGCAACGATCTTGGCGTTTACGTTTCCACAGACCGCGGGCTGAATTGGGAGGAGTGGAGCCGCGGCATGCCCACTGCCATTGTGATGGATTTGACCATTTCCCCGGCAAACCGGGCGCTTCGTGCCGCGACGCACGGTAATGGCGTCTGGGAGCGCATATTGGTCGGCGCGACCGGAACAATGGTCGCCGAAGCCCCGCCTGCGAAAAGCACGACCTTCCAACTGCACCAGAATTATCCCAATCCGTTCTCCAAATCCGGCAAGAATGGCACAACGATCACAAAAATCCGCTTCGATCTCAGCCGGACGGATGATGTTGTGCTGAAAGTCTACAATGTGCTGGGTCAGGAAATCTCCACGCTGGCGCAGGGGAAATTTCAACCGGGTCGGCATGAAATCGGATTCGAGGCATCGAATCTGCCGGCGGGCGTTTATCCGTACGTGCTGAGAATCGGGGAGCGTGTGTTGACGAAGAAGATGTTGGTTGTTGATTGATTCCAAATCCGTCTAATAGGAGACAGTTATTCCAACGTTCTCTCTTGCTGATTCCACACCTGAAAACCCAACCTGGTTAGCAGCTAATTCAATCATCCTGGCAGCCATTTCAGAATACCCGTTATCGCCTTCCGTTCCAATTGATGTGAAAATCACTGCATAATATGGCGGTGTTGGGCTATTGCGATCATTTTTAGATTCTTGAGTTTCCTGTTTTATTGTTATTGATTGGGGATTCTTATGTTTATGCGTGGTATTTAAGCTTATAGCGCCCATGCTCACCCGCTGCCACAGCGTAGGATTAAATTCTAAATAACAACAGCTTTTTATAATCCCCAGCAAAACCAGTCAGACCACTCGGCTTTTGCAATCGGGTGCAGCAAAGGGTTATATCCTTATTATTTTGCGGATTACATTGTGAGTAGATCAAAAGTTTCATTGAGGTAAATTTGATTCATTTTTGTAGTAAATATTTGATCTTAGATCATGGCTTCCGCAACGGCATTTAAAAGAACTATCAGCTGTTTCATATTCAACAAATCGTTGACAATCTCCATCGCATTGGAATATGGATTCAATCTCCTTCCAATGTTCCAAAATTCTTTTAATTTCAGAAGCAGTATATTCAATATCTTTCCAGTGCATACAATAATTTCTGAAAAGAGCATCAGTCTCAAATCTGTTCAACAAATTGAATAGTTTATGATCTGCTTTTAGTTTATCCTTAATCCTCTTTTTTAATGCATCAAATAATTCGGAAAGAACATACTGATTATTTATTCTAAACTGAATAGGAGAATGAAGATTCTGATTTAGAACTTGAATAATCCATTCGAGGTAAACACCTAATTTATGGCCTGCCTCTCGCCCATAATCTTTTAAAATATCATCTTCAATTCTTTCGAAAGAGCTTTTCGCCACCTCAATTTTCGGACCAGTGGGAAAATCCCAACCATAGAACCTGCGTTTGTTCCACCTTGGAAACCTCTTATTAAGCTGGTCAAACCAGAGAATATCATGCGTAAGAACTAAGAATTGGAAATCGGAGAAATGTTCATGTATGAGTTCTATCACTCGAGGTCTTTTATAAGCATCGAAACTATTGATTACATCATCTAGAATTATAAATTTAAATTCTTTATTGAAATGTTTTATAGCTGCTAAAAACACAGCTAATCCAAAGCTATTAATTTGAGATTCGCTTAAAACCTTATAAGCGGGACTAAGGGATTCACCTGCAAAATCAATTTCTAATTCAATCGCTTTATCCCGCCCTTCGACTAATTTTATTTGAGGGTTTTTAATGTAGGGGTGATTATCTTCAAGTATATTGAAATAGGTGATAATATCATCTGAGATATCATCAAATGCAGCTTGTATTTGATTTTTTACCCAATTGTTATATTTGCTAAAATAGACATCAAATTTTTGCTTGCTCTCATTTAGCCAAGCAACCTTTTTTTTATTTAAGTCAAATTGAAAAAAAGAACTTTTTAGCTCATTCAATTTTGTATAGTCGTCAGTAAGATCAACTCTGGCGGTATCATCATTCAAAGTACTGATAAACCCTTCAACGCTCTTTTTTATTTGCTTTTCTTCCTCAACTAGCTTATCGAGAACTCCTACAAATTCCTGTTTGCTTAAATCAATTGCGACAATATTCGCAATAGTATTGGAGAGGGTTCTAATTGCAAGCACTGCGTTTTCTGCAACTGTATGAATAGAAACAAAAAAGTCGTTGAGCTTTTCTCTGACTATATCCGATTCGATATCATTTACTCTTTGTATTTTAGAAATGAGCGAGTTAAGGGTATTTGTTAATGTTTCCTTTTCTTTTGTGAATCTATCGTAATTCTTTTTGAGGTCAGCTAGTTCTAAATGCTTTTTCTTGATATGGGCTTCGAGATCGTCATTAAATGTTAGATCGCAAAGAGGGCAAATATTTTTATCGACTGAATCCTCTAAAATATTTAATCCACTTTCATAAAGACTGATCCTCGAAAGATTCGATATATTAGTCTCGTCTTCCTTGATACTATTAAAAAGTGCTTCAATTGAGGTAAGGGCATTTCCAATTTTCGAAACCGGATAAAACTGTTCAAGTTTCGATTTAAAGGCTTTCCATTCTGCAAGTTCTTTTGTTTTTGGATTATTTTCTATTAGGCTTTTGAGATTGTTATAGATGAGATTTACTTCTGTAAAACCATTAATTTCTTGCAAGCTGTGTTTAGCTGCAATGCGATTGATAGAGGCCAAAACCAATGTTTCATTTGGCTTTTCTGAAATATCCAGAGTGGATTTTAGTATTTTTGCATTTTGTTCTTGGAGGCTAAAATATTTGTCAATTTTTAATTGAAGAGAATTCGAATAGGTTTTCATACCATTCTGCACAATTAATCCAATCTCAAATCCCAAATATTTTGCTAAATATTGGTACTTTTCTGCTTTCCGGAAATATACAAATTTTTGAAGATCACCATATCGCAGATGACAAGGATGTGTGACTACCGCTTTAAAAGTTTCGTGATCACCTTTGATTATTGGTTGTGTGATTCTTTTGGGATTATATTTACATTTGATTGGATCAGTATTGCCTTCAAGTTCTATTTCAACATAACTGTCTTGACCATCAGAGTCAATGTGAGGATATGCTTTTTCACCGGCATCCTCTCGCGACAGATGGTTTATCTTTGAATCTCGGAACCATTCCCATGCATCTACAATTGAGCTTTTACCCGTGCCGTTTTTGCCGTAAATTGCGAGAGATGTCAGATTGCTTCCTTTTTGAAATGGAAAAACTATTTCGAGCTTTATGCCCCTAAAATTTTTAACTTTTATGTTCTTTATCATTGCCATTTTTGGTACTCATAAAATTGAATTTATAAGATTCTTCGATTTTGCTTATCTCTTCTTCTATCCATTTATCAATAATGCTGCTATTAAATCCTGAATCACTTAAGCTTTTGATTATCTTATCAAGTATAGGAGTAGCAGCTTCTTCAGATTCTCGTAACTTATTGAAAAAGTCTTTGCTCTTTTGCATTATAATGATTTCCTTCATTTTAATTTGGGTATATCGTGATGCTCACCTGCTAGTTGGCTTCAGTGCACATAACGTTAGTAATCTATCAAAACTTTAATTACTGCACAAGCATGCGGAATTCACTGCACCGCCCACCAGGCAGGTGAGTAATCGTTAGGCTAATATACTGTAAATAATTACTTTAATAGCATTATTCGTTTTTGATTCCATAGTAATCAATTTTATTATAATTAAATAATTCTGGAAAGGGTAATTGTTTTATTTTTTTATTGAAATTCATAACTGATTGATTGTATCGTTTTCTTTCGATTGAAATACGATTTTCTATACCAATTATATAATCACGTAATTTTACAAATTTAATATTTTTCGAAAGGTGAGGATAACTCTTTAAAGAATCTGACAATTTTAATAACTTATTTGCAAGACGATTATTTGTTATAATTTTTTGCGATACAGTATTGGCTTCAGATATACTTTTTCTTATTTCTAATATTTCATTTAATAATTTGTTTTCTTGAGGTATAAGTTGTCTAAGTAATTCAATATATTCTGGAATTATATTGTAACGTCTTTGCAATTGATTTTCCGCAAGGTCCCAAGAATCGTTTACCGATTCATTTAAAGTTCTGATTTCTAATAGCAAATGCATGTAATTTGATTCGATCATTCCTCGAAATAAAATTGTATTTTCATTTTTCAGTATTTTAATATGATTTTCAATTTCTTCTGAATATTCACCTATAAAATATACAACACACGCAGCACGAATTTTTAGAGAACTGTCTTCGCTTTTTTTTAAGATTTTTTCCATATATGGAACTGATTTAGTACCAATAGATATTAATGCTTCTTGCGATTTTTTCTGAGTGATAGTTGAAGCGTCGTTTAAATTTTTAACCCATTCAGAGAGAGGTATGCTTTCATATGTTGGTTCTTCTTCTTTACTGCAATAGAAAAAAATTGAGAATAATAAGATTAAGATTAAGATAGATAGTTTTTTCATGGCATAGTCCATAATTATATATTATTTAATTGTATTACAATCTTATAGCCTAACAATTTAGTATCCAGATCTGCATAAGTTGAATTCTCAATTTAAAAAAATATTTCATAAAATCAATAAAAATTATCGTTTTTGAAGATATTTATTTTGCATGTCATCTGCAGAAACGCGAACTGCTTTTCGTTACAATTTGAATGGCATACTGAAAGATAATGCCCCGGATGTTTTAATAAAAACATCTGCCTGATAATACTTTGCTGCTAAGAAAAAGAAAGATCGATAAAAAATAATGAACTGTTACAGGAAAGATGAATGTATTAAATATAATAAATAACTCACGAAATGTCAATAAAATCATGGTAAGTTACAATAACTTCATTATAGAAGCATCTCCTGCGAAAAGCACAATGTTCCGGCTGCACCAGAATTATCCCAATCCGTTCTCCAAATCCGGCAAGAATGGCACAACGATCACAAAAATCCGCTTCGATCTCAGCCAGTCTGATGATGTTGTGCTGAAAGTCTATAACGTGCTGGGACAGGAAATATCCACCCTGGTGCATGGGAAATATCAACCGGGGCGGTACGAAATCGGATTCGAGGCTGCGAATCTGCAGGCAGGCGTTTATCCGTACGTACTGCGAATCGGGGAGCGCGTGTTGACGAAGAAGATGTTGGTTGTTGATTGATCCCAAATCCGTCTAATAGGAGACAGTTATTCCAACGTTCTCTCTTGCTGATTCCACACCTGAAAACCCAACCTGGTTAGCAGCTAATTCAATCATCCTGGCAGCCATTTCAGAATACCCGTTATCGCCTTCCGTTCCAATTGATGTGAAAATCACTGCATAATTTGGCGGTGTTGGGGTTTTGCAGTCAATTTTAAATTATTGAGTTTCCTGTTTTATTTTAATTAATTGGGGATTCTTATGTTTATATGTGGTATTTATGGTTATAAGTGCTCAAACCGATGTTATACACTGATTATATATAACTTACAAATGACACTATCTCATCAACATCATTTTTCGTGATTCTGAAAATGATTTGGTTTGCATTTTATAAATGTAAATGCTCGAAGGTAGATGCGAACCGTCAAAATTTACTTTATAAAGGCCAGCATGGTAAAATTCATTTACTAATGTTGCAACTTTTTGCCCAATTGTATTGTACACATTGAGTTGTATTTGACTGTCTTTTTTTAGAAAAAATTGAATAGTAGTAACAGGATTAAAAGGATTAGGATAGTTTTGCTCAAGAACAAATTTCCGTGGTTTATGATCAATAGTTTCTTCGATATCAGTGGTCAAATTATTTTGAATAATAAATAAATTCTCTGCAGCGATGTAAGACACACCATTTTGAACCGTAATCGCATCAGACTCTATTTCGTAAAAACCTGCTAATGATGGCTCTGATAGAGTGGTATTATCTATAATTTCAAATCGGTTATCTCCGTGATCTAAAATATACGCATAATTTCCTTCTATACACATACCATACATCTTACCACGATAAAAACTAACTTCAGTAGGATTGGCAGGATCACTAACATCAAACACTCCAAATCCGCCATATTGATGTGTCGCATATAAATATGTACCTGTTACAAAAATATCTGTATAATATCTATTTCCAAATCCCCATGATGAGAATCCCCAATGTCCAGTATATCTTCCTTCTTCCTGTGGATTCTCTGGATTACTCACATCGATTATAAGAAACCAGAACTCCGCTCCTTCATTAAGGTAATCCCTGCCAACATAAGCATAGTCACCCTTTACATCAAGTTTATCTAAATCCCCTGTTCCGGCATAATAATTACCTTTTTCAGTAGGATTGGACCTATCACTCACATCAATAATATATAAATATGCTTTGGAAGATTGTCCAACAGTGATAAAAGCTAAATCGTCTTTTATAACTATATCATCACCATTGGGACCAGACCAATGTCCAACTTCGTTTGGATTGGAAGGATCGTTTACATCGATAATCCTTATTCCATCATTTATGACATAAGCAAAACCTTCATTTATAGCTAAATACCCAATATAACCTGAAAGAATACATGAATCACTTATAACAGGATTAGATGGGGTACTAATATCCAGAATATAAAGCCCTTTATTTTTATTTAATAAATAGAGATAGCTATCCCTTACAACTAAATCATTGGTTTCTTTTACTATTTCATTTTCCCATATTCCCAATAGTGTTGTATTACTGTCTGATTTAGCAGCCATAAACCCCTTTTCTGATTTTGGAAATGATTGGGATGTTTGTGCGAATGCTTTTTGATTATTTCCTATTATGAAAGAGAATACGATGATCTGTAGGCAAAAAATAAATATTTTTTGTTTGTTGATCATGTTAACACCTCATTATTTAAATAAAAACAATAATTTCTTTTTAGCTTGTATAATGCCCGCCTTCACCTGGACAAGCCCGCCCTTGAGCGGAAGGACCAAGCCTACGCCACATCAAGCCATTAATAGCGGGCAATTAACTTAACATCACCACGCTGGCTTGGCTCAGGTGCAAGGCGATTGTGTGTGCCCGGCATGGTGCGTGTATGTTAAGTTAATATGAATATACACAAAT
>CAZCJL010000162.1:0-12340 GCA_964498785.1 uncultured Cytophagia bacterium
TGCGTTGATTGCTGGTGATAGGAGATTATTGAAACAACTTGCAGTGTGCGCGAATAAAACACATCATCGAAAATTTAAAGGTATCGAGTGAGTCACTTCCCGACTTCGCTCGAAGTGACACCTACGGAATCTGTTTAAATACGACATAGCAGCAAGCGCCCATATCTACCATAAAATATTGAGAAGATACAATTAAAATATTAAGAATGTTTTATTTTTTTTAATTTCTCTTTTATTCAATAAATTGAAGCCGGGCAAACTCGTTTTCAATTTTCTTCTTTTGCGCAATAGTAAGATTTACCAATGGCGGCCGGACAGACGTATTTTCATAATCCAGTAAATACATCATATATTTAAGCGCAGCATGAACCGGAAATTGATAAAGGAGGCCAACACAATCATTCAACCTCTGCTGAAGATATGTTGCATCAGTGCGCTGTTTATGAGCGTGATAAATTCCAACAGCTATTTCCGGAATTAAATTGCTCACCACGGATACAATACCTCCGGCGCCGTCACTAATCGTTTGATTCATTTGATGTTCCCCGCTATCCAGCACATGAATTCTGCCAAATTTTTTACCATTTAATTCATATCCTGTAACATCGGGCGTTGTATTGACAATGCCACAAAAATAGTTATAATTCAATAATTCCTCAATTAAATCATCAGTGACCTGCATACACGGGGAATTGTATAAAAACGCGGGACAATCAAGTTGATCCATCACTCGCCGGAAAAAATCGATAACTCCCTGCCCGGTATTGATTCCATAATAATCCGGAACTGACAACAATAACGCATCTGCTCCCTGATCGCAGGTAAAATTGGCAAGTGAGATTGTTTCCACGAGCGAAGTTGATCCTACATGAACGATAACTTTCAGATGCTGCCGATATTTCATTACCCATTTGATAAGGCTTTTTCGCTCATCCAGGGAAAGGGACGGGAATTCACCTTCAAAACCAGCGACAATAATTCCATCAACCCCCTTTGACGAAAGGACATAAAGGTGCTTTAATAAAAACTCATAATTAATCGCCAAATGCGATTCACAGAACGGCGTTGGAATCGGCGCAAAAATACCCCTGTATTGCTCGATAATCATGGTCATTCTCAGATATTAAAATTTACGTTTCTATAAATTAATAAATGAAATAATGATTGTCAATAATAATCTAATTGGAGAAAATTATTAAAAATCTATTGACACGTATCTGATAAGTTCTTATATTTTAATCAAATTCTACTTTTAACGCATTTAAAAGGATAAACCAGGAACTGTTATGAAATCAAAAATTGTAAAGACGCTTATTTGGATTATCGTCATTGTCGTTGCTGTACTCGTTTATAAATCCCCAAAAGTTTCGGCGTGGCGTAATTACAATAATGGAATGCGTGCTTATAAGGAAAACAACTATCAACAAGCCGCTGGTGCTTTTTCAAAAGCTTTTAACATTTACAGTAATCCAAATCTAAAATTCAATGAATGCATTTCCGAATGGGCAGGGATCATGAAAAAGCAAGATGACCTGAAAATCGATAGTATTGCAGACTCCGTACTCTCCGCAACTGATAAAAAATTCCTTTTGAAATCGTCACAGAAATTAAAAGACAAAATTATCCAACTGCTTACGGTTCATTCTTTGAAAAGCAAACAAGCTGCCACATTGTACTATGCGCTCGGTATGTTATATATGCTTGAAAATCAACCAGACAAAGCGAGCGCCGCATTTCACGCATCCGTTACACAGCAAGCAGATTTCAAACCGGCTCTTAAACAGCTTGTCAAAGCAAATGCCCCGGAGGCACAATCGGCTAAAACACAGTTAATATTAGGTGTTGTTGATAACGAACACTTTGAGCTCATGAAATGGAAGCCATTTTAATTCAATCCTAAATTGAATGATTCGTTTTTCTGATGGCTCGATTCAGGTTATGGAATATTTTCTGCTGACTGTCAAAGGATACTCGCGTTTCGCTTCTATCAGGTTTTGTAAAATCAATAAACCTCTGGTAAAGTTTCTTCAATCAGAGGTTTTTTTATATCCTACAAAATTGTTTTGTGCAAAAGTGCAAATATGTTTATTTTCAATTATAACAAAATGTCAACTTAACAGAGCAATGATTGAGTACAAAGAGTGGCGTTTTTTTGGGTATCTCGGTCGGTTTCGGACATTGCTTCGCTGCTGAAAAGTGCAAAAGAATTAAATGATTTTTACATTTTTCTCTTGACATTTATCCTGATTCAACTTACATTATTTTTTATGTATGTTTAGTTATTTAATGAAATATGTATTAAAAATTTTCCGCAATCGCAAACGGCGTTAGAGATCTGATGCGATTCGGGGTATGGAGATATTATGAATGCAGATAAACCAAGTGCAATGTATCTGGAAAGATTGAGAGCGCTTCGACAGAACTTGCATTATGGCGATGAAGCGACTCAGGAGCAATTGGACAGGATTCAGGAGGAACTAAAAGCGGATCGGAAAATGCTTCGTCCAAAAGAAAAAAACGAGATGTTCGCAATCGTCGACAGCGAAGGTAATTTAACAAACATTAAAGCACCACGCTGGTTATGCCACCTGCTAAATCTGCGTCACAAAGTCGCTCATATTTTGCTGAAATGGCAGGGCCCGGGACTGGGAGAGGTTTTTATTCTACAGGTACGCAATTGGGAAAAAGCGGAGCATCCGGGGCATCTGGATATTTCGGTTGGCGGACACGTAAACACTGTTTCAAATGATGATTCCCTGACTGCTGCATACAGTGAAATGGAAAAGGAACTTGGAGTGCGACAGGATGATTTAGTGGATAAAAAACTCCATCCTGTAAAAGGTTATGTAAATTATAACAAACGCGAAGATGCGAATTTCTACAACGCCGAATGGAGAGATGTTTTCCTTGGAGAAATATCAAACCAGGGATTTCAGAAAATTCATTTCAAAGACAATGAGGTTGTGGGCATTTATCTCTGCCCCGAGAAAGAGGCGCATAATTTGCTAAAACAAAAATTCTTACCGATTGCTAACGCGTTAGAATGTTCGTTGCCTTTTTGTTTGGAGGATAAACAGTTGGAAGATACGGAACAAACGAGCAAGTAACATGCTTGCAAATAAATTATTCATTTATGTGCATCGAAAGATAGAATATTATGTCAACAATCGTAATCGTAAAAAAGAATGAAACGATTTGTATTGCTGCCGATTCATTGACAACGTTTGGCAGCCAAAAATTATCATCTGAATATGATGAAAACCCGGATAAAATTATTCAAACCGGAGACTCTTATATCGGAATTACCGGAAGTTCTGCCCATCAACTGGTTTTAGAAAATTTATTTTTAAGGTCAAAAAAGCCACCGGATTTTACAGATCAGGGAAAAATTTTTGAATTTTTTCGATCAATACACCCAAAGTTAAAGGATGAATACTTTTTAAATCCCCAGGACGGAGAAGACGACCCTTACGAAAGCAGTCAGTTTAATCTGGTAATCGTTAACGCCTTTGGTATTTTTGCTGTATTTGATTTGAGAGAAGTCCATCAATTTTCGAAATTCTGGGCAATCGGTTCTGGCAGCGAATACGCAATAGGCGCGATGTTTTCGGTTTACGATCAAAATTTATCAGCCGAAGAAATTGCAGAAATTGGTATTAACGCTGGAATTGAGTTTGATAAAAGTTCACTGGGACCTACAAAAATGTATAAAATTCAAGCAACGCAGGTTTCGAAAGCGTCCAAATCCGCTGTCATGATTTAACTTATCACCTGAATAATTGTTATATCAAAATTTATAAAATGAATGTAACTATTCAGGCGTCATTCCTGCGAATGCAGGAATGACAGGCTCTATGCTGAATAGTAACAAATAAATTATAACAATGAAAAAATAGATTTATTGCCCGTGAAACACAAGAAATAGCGCATAATTCAAAATCAAAAAATAGCATTTCGTGTGTTTTTGTTTGTTTAGAGGGATACGATTGTATAAAAATTTTCTTTTTAGAATTATAGATTAAATTCATGTTCTGAAAAATCCGGAGCAATATGAAAGTATTAATCTTATTTTGTGGCGGAACGCTGGTAATGGAACAAAACGAACAGGGGGCGCTACAAACACCGCCAAAAGAGAGAGCGATTCAAAACTTGCTAACCATTGAGCCGAAACTCAACCAAATCGCCGATTTGAACGTCTCTTACATCGATAATATTGATAGTACGAATATTCGACCGGAGCACTGGGATCAGATGGCGCACGTCATTTACGATAATTATGAAAATTATGATGGATTTGTGATTACCCATGGCACGGATACAATGGCGTACACCTCTAATGCGCTATCTTATGTACTACACGAAATTGGCAAGCCAGTTATTTTAACAGGCGCCCAGATACCTGGCAGCGCACTGGAATCCGATGCCCGGCGGAATTTAATAAACGCTGTTCGGGTTGCCACCATGGATGTTTCAGGCGTCATGATTGTATTTGACGAGGAAATTATACTGGGCTGCCGCGCATCCAAAGTGTCTGAATCAAAGCTCGATGCATTCGAGTCCATTAACTGGGACCGGCTGGGAGAACTCAGAATTGACATTCGGTTTGCTGATTTTAGAAAGCCAAGGCACTACCGTGCAATAGAACTTCACACCGGATTTGAACCAAATATTTCTATTATCACGTTAGTTCCCGGCTTACCTGTTGAACTACTTCTTAATACAATAAACAACAAAATTAAAGGTATAGTACTACGGGGATACGGCCCGGGCAATATTGCATATCACTATCTTGATGCCATCCGGCGAGCAAATGAACGTGAGGTTCCGGTCGTCATTAATACACAATGCCGAGAAGGAGCCACACTGATGCATCTCTATGATGTGGGTAAAAAAGCATTGGAATTAGGAGTCATTCAGGCGTATGACATGAACATTGAAAGCGTCGCCACAAAATTAATGTGGGCATTAAAACGCGCCAAAAATTACCACGAAATCAAAGAAATCATGCATACGAATTATGCTGGTGAAATCAACAAAGAAGGAAAAATTTATTAAAAATATCGGAGCACCCTTTGTCTGAAAAAAAGACAACGATTTTAACCCGTTACAGTCATTTTTGGAAAAATCTTCAAAATCATACCTGGAAAGAGCGAATCGCGTTGCTCCATTGGATAGGTTGGTTTATCTCGTTATTACTCCTCTCATTAAATATTCAGTTCGCCTCAAACCAGCGTTTCCAAATTTTTTTGTTGATTCATGCCTATTTTTTGTATAAACTTCTCAAACGGCTTTATCAACGCATCAGTATCCCGATCGATCTTCTTCTGATCGTTTTTGTGATTCTTTTCTACCTGTACAAAGGATTTATTACCAGCATCAGCGATCCGATCATTACATTCTCCAACCCTGGCTTCGCGCTAATATTGGGACAAATTCTTTTTATCGGGATTGTAATATTTTTATATAGTCTGATGTTGCTCTACAACAACTCTGGTAAAGCCGGTGCGCTCGTTCTAAATCTGTTAATTCTTTTTCTTGGGCATTATACAATCCTCGGTGGCAACACTTATTTGATTTTTATTTTTCAGGTTTTGTTGTTTATCATTCTGCTCAATAACACAAAATGGTTAGAGGATTTAACAAGGAATGAGTGCTGGCTCTATCTGATTCTGTTGTTTATTCTTTTTCACATTATTCGAATTGCCTATCCTTTTGGTTCATTATCAGCGAATAATTTTCAATATCCTGCAGTCGGATTTACGTTTCCCGCGGCGCTTTATTTTTACGTAAAAATTTATTTGTTAGCTGTCCTGGTAAAAATACCCATTGTACTGGTTTACAATCACGCTCCGTTATCAAAAAAACTGCAAATATCCGGCCTCTTTCAATCGACATTTCCACAACTTATTCAATTGATCATGCTTATTTTAATTTTCTATGCATTTTTATCCGGCTGGCAGGCAGAGAATTTTCGCAACGGACTGAAAGATAAATTAACAAAAATACAGAGCGGGCAGATTTCCGATGTATTCACATCTTATAAATTTCATTCTAAGGGAAAGCAGCTCGACAGCATTGAACTAAATGATTACAATGTCACAATCGATATTGAGCGCCTTCCCAAAAGAGGCGTCATTCAAATAGATACTGCAAAGAACGGCAGACCCGACTTTTTTATTTTCTCAAAATCAACTCGTCCGGACAGCAATAGATTCGATTTGATCAAGGTCGACTCGATATTTCTACGATCATTAAAAAATGACTTTCAATATCTTGCCGGTTCTGCAATGATGGCATATTCATATTCTCCTGATAAATTACCGGCCTACTTTTATCGTATCAATTTCTGGCAAAATGACCGCTATATTAAAATATTTCCGTTTGGAATTACACCAATTGATTCGTCCACTTCGGTGAGCGCCAGTTTAATAGAATCTACAGCACAGGAACAAATTTCCAGGCAGAAGAAATATTCATTTTGGGGCATTTCAGAAAGACATCTGACATTTGGTCGCTTATTTCTTGATTTATGGGATTTGCACGGTTCAACTACGACGCCATTGAAGGATAGTTATTTGTGCCTGGATATTGTATTTACTATTCATCCCGATAAATTCTGGTCCGGACTGCCGCAAATTATATTAATGTTGATATTGGTTTACTTATTGGTAAATGCAGTTGTCATTCGCCGCGTTGTTCGCTTCGGAGCAGAAATAAATCGAATGATTGTTCAAAAATTTCAACAGCTTAAAGGGGGGATTACTCAGATATCATCTGGTAATTTAGCCTATAAAATTCAAATGGAAGGAGATGATGAATTTGTTGAGCTAGCCGATCAATTTAATAATATGGGAAACCAGCTTCAACAATCCATTTCCGAGGCCCGGGAAAAAGAACGCCTGGAATATGAAATGCAAAGTGCCCGTCAGGTACAATTGAGTTTGCTACCCCGCGAATTGCCAAACATCCCGGACTATGAAATTGCAGCATCGCTGAAAACCGCGACCGAAGTCGGCGGTGATTTTTACGACCTGCTCCGGTTAGATGAACATCGTTTTCTATTCACAATTGGCGATGTCTCCGGCAAGGGATCGTCGGCCGCATTTTACATGGCACAGTTTATGAGTCTGGTGCGCTATTCTCAACAATTCACATTCGAACCAGATGAAATGTGCTCACGATTGAATTACTATTTTGCACACTCGATTACTGACAACCAGATATTTGTCACTGCGATTGTCGGTATTTTAAACATAATGAACAATACGCTGAATTTTGTTCGTGCCGGCCATACAGAACCAATCTTTGTACCAACTGATTTATCAAAGGATATCATCATTCCACCAACAAAAGGAATAGGAATCGGCTTAACAAAAAGCACTTCCACATTCAGTAAATCACTTAAAAAAAATGAACTTTTTATTGATAAAGGCGATACAATAATCTTTTACACAGATGGCGTGATTGAAGCGTCCAGACACTCGTACGACGAATCTGCTGAATCGAACGAACCGTCTGAAATGTACGGCGAAGCTCGTCTGAAAAATCTGATAAAACAAAATCGAGGCAAAAATCCTCACCGATTGATTAAAGAATTAGATATTGACATCGAATCATTCTATGCCGGCCATCCCCGGGTCGATGACCATACGATTCTTATTATTCAACGGCTGAATAATCCACGTCAAATTTGATTTATCTTTTTAGGGAATAGAAACCTATTCCGGAGTGCATTGCCCCTGTACGCGTCGGGCGTATTCATGCAATGCGTGTATTCAGTAAGTCCCTTTGGGGATTCTTAACTTTTAAAATCAGGCAATAACAATGAAATCCACAAACAGCTTGTCTATGAACTTTGATATCGTCGGAAAAACCCTTGCGAAGGTTTCGCTACAACACACGATATAGATAAATTCATGAAGATGTATCAATATACAGCTTGTCCCGTTTTGTAAACCTTCGCAAGGGTAGTTCGTGGACAACCTGTAAAGGGATTTCAAGCCGGAGTGCATTTACTATCTATCGAAAAATCGAACCTTACTTATGAAACGAATCGGACTTACATTGGGAAGCGGTGGCGCCAGGGGGCTTTGTCACATCGCATTTTTACAGGCACTGGATGACATGGGAATTAAACCATCAATTATTTCCGGAACAAGCATTGGCGCAATAATCGGGGCATTTTATGCTTCCGGCTTGAGTGGCAAAAAAATTAAAATGATTTTGGAACAGGTAAAATTTCGTGACATCAACAAAATGGTGGATTTTTCAATCCGGAAAAATTCAGCCATGCTCAAAGGCGACGGGATCGAGAGCTTTTTCTATCGCCATATCCCGGTGCGCTTTTTCAGCGAGCTGGAGATTCCTCTCAAAATCGTGGCCACAGATTTCTGGCAACGGCAGGAAATTGTCCTCGATTCCGGTGATTTAATCTTTGCTATGCGCGCAAGCATGTCACTTCCGCTCATTTTCAAACCCGTTAAAATCGGCAATACCGTGCTGATGGATGGTGGCATGGTAAATCCATTGCCGTATGATATTATCCGTGATCATTGTGATATTCTGATCGCAATTGATGTATCCGGCGAAAAAACACCACGCGAACATATTATCATTCCGAAAATGCTGGAGAGTATCATGTCGTCATTTCAAATTATGCAGGCATCGATAGTTCAAAACAAAATGAAATCATTGAAACCGGATATTTATATTAAACCATTGCTCAGAAATATCCGCGTTTTAAATTTTGATAAACACGAAGAAATAATCAGCGGAGTAACTGATGATGTGCAGCGATTTCAAATTGAGCTGGATCAGTTTCTTCATAAAAATAAAATCTTTTCTTTGTTTGGGAAATAGAACGAGCTTGCAATGCGCCGGAATGCAGTTGCTTTATAACTGCCCACTACTCATTCCGACGATTTTCGTCGGAATGCATTTTATGACGCTTTGCGTTATGAGTGGAGGAGCGTACGACGCAAAGCGCCGGCAAGTGCGTTCCTGCGCGAAAGAGCAGGAACAACCTAAAAATTCCCCCTTTGAAGGGGGACGATTTCGCCATCGGCGAAATCAGGGGGATGTTAAGCAAATTGCCGAAACGAAATAATCTGAGATAACAATATCTATAATTTATGTCAACACTAACAAAAAGGAGGGAAACGTGTCTGTTCTGAAAATCGATCACATCTATAAATCGTTTCGAAATATAGATGCTGTTCAGGATTTAAGTCTGGAGTTGAATGAGAACGTCATCTTTGGATTTCTGGGGCCGAATGGCGCAGGCAAAACGACCACCATTCGCATGATTATGGATATCATCAAACCAGACCAGGGAGATATTCTCATAAATGACAAACCGAATTCCATAAAAACACGGGAAACAGTGGGATACCTCCCGGAAGAACGCGGGCTTTATCGCAAAATGAAAATTTCCGATCTGCTGACGTTTATGGGCGAGTTAAAGGGACTGAAGCCAGCTCAATCAAAACCAAAAATTAAATACTGGCTGGAGCGTTTTGAATTATCGGACCGGATTGATAAGAAGATCGAAGAACTCTCCCGCGGTATGCAGCAGAAATTGCAATTCATTTCCACAATTCTGCATGAACCAGACCTGATTATTTTAGACGAGCCATTTACCGGCCTCGATCCGATGAATTCCGACCTGATGAAGGAAATTATGATCGAACAAAAGCAACGCGGCGCGACGATCATTTTTTCCACGCATCTCATGGAACAGGTGGAACAGTTGTGCGATTCGATTTGCCTGATTAACAAAGGGTCAGTCGTTCTAAACGGCGATATCCGTGACATTAAGAAAATATTTCGGAAAAATGCAATCCGAATGGAATTTGAAGGAGCTGCAACTTTTCTCCAAAATAAAGAATTAATTGAAAGTTATGAAGATCTGGGCGCATATTATGAAATTCGCCCCAATAAATCTGCAACTATCCAACAAATTCTACAAATCGCAACTCAGGAAGCTACGATCACAAAATTTGAGTTGATGGAACCGTCGCTGCATAGCATATTCATTGATGTTGTTACCCAAAAAGAAAGGAACTAATTGTGAATAAAGCATGGACAATTTTTAAACGGGAATATCTCACCCGGGTAAAAACAAAGGGCTTTGTGATCGGAACGATTATCGGACCGGTATTTTTACTGTTGCTTTCCTTTGGCCCGGGCTTGTTAATGAATATTCAATCCGAAAAAGTGAAACATGTATCGGTTGTGGATATGAGCGGAATCGTGTTTGAAAAACTGCAGCAGGCGATTGACGATACCACAAGCAACGGAAAACAGATATATCAGTTTCATGAAATAAGCGCGTCCGCATCAAATCTCGACTCATTAAAATCGATTCTACGAACCAACGTCGATCAAAACAAACAGGACGCTTTTTTAATTATCCCGGAAAATGTCGCAGAGAAAAATGAATCTGAATTCTACGCCAAAAATGTCAGCAATTTTGATGAAAACCGAAAATACCGAAACGCTATCTCCGGGATTATCACGAACTACCGATTGAAGCAAAGCGAGATTGATCCTGACCTCATCCAGAAATTGACGCAGTATATCAATTTGCGGATGTTTAAAATATCAAAAGGCGGACAGGAACAAGAGGACGCCGGACTATCCTTCCTGGTGACCTTTGTCATGATATTCTTTCTCTATTTCATGCTCATCATTTATGGCGCGCTGGTGATGCGCAGCGTTTACGAGGAGAAATTATCGCGGGTGGTGGAAGTGATCATTTCTTCCTGCAAACCGTTCCAGTTGATGTTTGGCAAAGTATTTGGCGTTGGCGCAGTGGGACTCACGCAATTTTTGATCTGGGTCGCGGCTGCCGCGTTGCTTGGCGTCTATAGTCAGGCAATTCTCAGCATGTTCTCCGCCGGCGCTTCGGATGTCATGTTTCCCCATATTCCGGTTTCAGTGTTGGTTTACTTTGTTATTTACTTTCTCCTCGGATTTATTTTGTACGCCACGTTATACGCCGGACTCGGCGCACTGGTCAGCGCCGAAGAAGAGGCGCAGCAATTGCAATTTCCGGTGTTATTTATGATCATCTTTTCATTTATCTTTGCCTTTTATATCATCCGCAATCCGAACGCCGATCTCTCCATTATATTATCGATCATTCCGTTCTTTGCGCCGATTACCATGTTCACCCGCATCGCCACCATGTCGCCGCCGTTCTCCGAAGTATTACTGTCGCTGGTGCTGTTAGTCGCGACGATCATTCTGCTGCTCTGGCTCGCCGGAAAAATATTCCGCGTTGGCATTCTGATGTATGGCAAACGCCCCACATTGCCGGAACTGCTGAACTGGATTCGATACTAAAAATAGAACGCAGTCATTTTCAATGGCTGCGTTTTCATAAACTATCGCTGTTTCAGGAATTAAGACGGCGTCATCATGGGGGGCAGTTACGATATGCACATTCACAAACATGCCGGGTCGCAATTTGTTTTCTTTATTATTGACGCCGACAGTCACTTTAAACGTCCCGCTCTGTGGGTCCATCGCCTGGCTGACCCGTTTCACCCAGCCAGGGAATTTTTTATTTTCAATATTGTTGGAAACAACGTACGCTGTTTGCCCTTTTTTAATGTTCATTATTTCTTTTTCCGGCACATACACAATTACAGTCATTTCGTCGGTATTGATCACCGCAAACAGCTTGTCTGTCGTTTGAATACGATCCCGATTTTACGGAGCCGGTCCACAACAACACCATTAATCGGTGCGGAAATTTTCGTATAATCGAGATTCAGCTTTGCCTGTTCCCATTCAATACGCACTGCGTCGAGTGCAAATTTCGCCTGCTCATAATTAATTCGTGCCTTTTCCTCTGCCAGCGAATACTCATCTGCTTCCAGTTGCATCAACGTCTGGCCTTTCTTTACATAATCGCCTTCTTCAACATATAATTTTTCAACCAATCCCTGAACTCGTGAAAACACATCCGCCATTTTCTCGATTTCAAGGTTTGAGCTGAGTAACAAATACGACGCAATTTCTCCCTGTTTCACAGTGATGAATTCCACTGGTACTAATTCTTCCTCGATTCTGGCTTGTTTATTATTGCCTTTCATTTTAGAGGAATCCGTTTTCGTCGAATCTGTTTTTACCGAATCCGGCAGCGCTGCTTCGTTTTTTATTTCTTTATTCGCTTCGGCGTTTCCCCCTTAGCATCCTAACTGCATATAGATCATACCCAGCATCAAGATAACCGCCATTACTGCTTGTTTCCGTTTCATTGTATTCTCAGTCGCTCTTTAATTGTATCCATTCAATAATTGATGGTGTGCATCAAAGCTTTCGGATTCTCTTT
>CAZCJL010000163.1:0-12177 GCA_964498785.1 uncultured Cytophagia bacterium
AACCTACAACCTAGTGGTTAACAGCCACCCGCTCTGCCGATTGAGCTACCGAGGAATTTCCTCAAATGGGAGAGCCAATATACAAATTATTTTTTAATTTGTCAAGGATTTTTTAAAAATTGTTCATGAAATTATTTTCAGAGGCAGTGCGCTTAGCACCTGTCCTTTAATATCTATGTAATATTAATTTTGTTGATTGTATATTATTTTTATGGGACAGATACCGCGATGATGAATTCAAAATCGACTATTACGAATAATTATTATAATTTACTTTTATTAAAATGTTCCTTTCTGCCATTAAATCACATATCCAGAACTTTTCTGACGGTATGTGCCAGTAGCTCCACATCATACGGTTTCTGCAAATACTTTTTAATAATGGAAGGATTAAGATTTTGAAACTCTTCATCGATTGTGTATCCTGATGTTAAAATAACTTTAATGTCTGATTTGATATTTATAAATTCTTTGAGAATTTGCAAGCCGTTCTGGTTGTGTAAAAATTGATCAAGAACAACAAGTTTAATAATCTCGGAATTTTCCAGAAACACGCTTTTGGCAGTTTTACCGTTTGAGGCGATAAAAACCGTGTAGCCCAGTCGCGAGAATAACTTTTTTTGTAAAGTAAGAAGCGATTTTTCATCATCAATAAAAAGTATACTTTCATGACCAGATGGAAGGTTGGCTTTTGCCATAATCATCTCCCGTTGATTTGAATTTTTTATCGCCATGTGCAAATAGTTGCTACGATCAATTCGAAATTTGAAAGTAAAAGATGGTATAAAATATCGTAATTTAAACAAATAATCAAGTACAAAAAGAATTGTTTCAAAAAATTATTAAATCCTAAATTAAGAGATTTCGCTTTTGAATCGCTTAACGTAAGTGTCAGGACTTAATTAAAACCGGGATAGAGCGTTAGGGATTTATCAATTAAAAGACAACCAATACCTGAATCGGGTAAGAGCTATATTTTAGGTAATATAGCGTAATTTTTGAACTAACTATGGAAAATTGAGAACGAATCGCTTCTTTTACATAAAATAAATGATTATCTTGCTATTGTTATAAATTTATTGTATATTATTAGCTTATATTTTATGGAGTTTACTATGAAATTTGAAAAAAAAATATTCGCATTATTCGGGTCAGATATTTACAGGACCTATAAGCAAAAAGAATTGGCGCGCTTGTTAAAAGTCCAGAAATCGGAATACATTGATTTTAAGAAAGAGATCAAGAAGTTAGTGGCTGAAGGTAAAATATTAAAGTTCAAACGAGGTCGGATTGGATTGAAGCGACGAATTCGTGAAATTATCGGGCGATTAGATGTAAAAACACAGGGGTATGGATTTGTCATTCAGGAAAATAGTAGTCAAGACGTCTTTGTGAGCCATCTCAATATGGGAACCGCGATGAACGGCGATATTGTGAAAGTGACACTGTTTGCAGAAACAGGCGGCAGAAGACTTGAAGGTAGAGTGGTTGAGGTTGTGGAACGACGCCGAAAAACGATTGTCGGCACTTATCAGGAAAGTCGTAGTTGGGGCATTGTTGTGCCGGATGAATTGAAAATTCAACGAGATATCTACGTTGCCAAAGAAATGAGCCACAATGCAAAAAGCGGCCAAAAGGTTGTGGTCAAATTGCTTGAATGGGAGGACGAACACCTCAATCCCGAAGGGGAGATTCTGGAAATACTGGGCTTCCCGAATGAACCGGGTGTGGATATAAAATCCATTGCCAAATCATTTGATCTTGATTTGCGTTTCTCCGGGCGCATCGAAACCCTGGCGCAGGCGTTGGATGACAGGATTCCGGAACAGGAAATTAGCAGGCGGCTGGATTTGCGAGACGAGCTTTGTTTTACAATCGATCCGGCGGATTCAAAGGATTTTGACGATGCTGTTTCACTGAAATATCTGGACAACGGTAATTACCTGTTAGGCGTTCATATTGCCGATGTGAGCTATTACGTGACTGATGGCTCTGTGTTTGACAAGGAAGCGCTGCGACGAGGAACATCTGTATATATGCTGAATAATGTCATTCCAATGCTACCGGAAAAATTATCCAATGAATTGTGCAGCTTAAGACCCAACGAAGATCGATTAGGCTTCTCTGTGTTGATGGAATTAACGCCTGAAGCAAATAAAGTCCGGTACGAGATTAAAGAGACTATTATTAATAGCAAGCGGCGATTTAGTTATCAGGAAGTGCAGAAAATTATTGAAAAGCCGAAGTCGGATAAAAAGTTTGGAAAAATACTTCAGGAGATGTTTCAATTAAGCAAACATTTGATTAAAAAAAGAGAGCAACGCGGGGGACTGGATTTTGAGTCCCACGAAGTGAATATTCAACTCGATGAAAATTGGAAACCAGTCAAAATTGAGAAAACCGAGCGCCTGGATAGCCATCGCATTGTTGAGGAATTTATGATTCTGGCAAACTCAACGGTTGCATCCCATGTTTCAAAAAAAATGAGCGAGCAAGAAGGGAATGAACTGCCTTATCCGTATCGTGTGCATGATAAACCTGGTAGGGACAAACTGAAGGATTATATCAAATTTACGCGCGCGCTGGGGCTTGATTTTCCATCTCATAAAAAAATTACGCCAAAGCTTTTTCAAAAATTTTTAGCCAGTATCAAAGGTGATGAAAAAGATGTGCTGGTTTCCGAAATCACTGTCCGAACAATGATGAAGGCAAAATATGATATAAATAATAGCGGTCACTTTGGCCTGGCTCTGAAAAATTATTGTCATTTTACCTCACCGATTCGCCGTTACCCAGATTTGATCGGTCATCGGTTGTTAAAAACATATTTAACAGAGAACGGCGCCACGAAAATCAATATAAATAAAATTGCCAAAATTTGTGAAAAATCGACAGAGCGGGAAATAATTGCCCAGGAAGCGGAACGCGCCTCCATCCGTGCGAAGAAACTGGAATTTATGGAGCAATTTATTGGCGATGAATTCGAGGGAATTATCTCCGGTGTTGTTTCATTCGGAATATTTGTGGAGCTGGTTGACAATTTAATCGAAGGATTGGTGCACATTACAAATTTACCAGACGATTATTATATTCATGATGAAAATCGATTTCGTCTTTACGGTCAGCATAGCGGGAGGATTTTTCAGGTTGGTAATCATGTTCGTGTGCAGGTGGTTCAGGTGAACCGTGAGGCGAAAATTATCGATTTTGATTTGATTGAGGAAACTTAAGGCTTTTTTTGCTTGATTCTTAGGGAATGCGGTGTTATATTCAGAAATTAATTATAAAAGTTTAACATTGTAAGTTAAAGGAGGGCAGTGTGCAACAGAACACGAATTCAGCGCTCGATATTGAATTACATTTACTTAGCACAGCCTATTTTATCGGCGATTTTTCGATATTATATTATCTGACAAATCAAAACAGCCCGGTTTATATCGCCGCGGTTTCGGGTGATGAAAATGCATTGCAAAAGTTTGCGGATCGTAATGATATTGACGAGAATCAATTAAAAGAAGAAGATCATCAAAAATATAATGAAATATTGAAGTCGATTCGGGATAAATATCAGCAGCAACTCAGTGAAAAACTGGTTCCGATTCCTGATAACTATTTACTGGAATTAGCAGACCGTGCTTTGGACATGGGGCATTTCGCAGATGCGTATTCTGCGCTGAATGTTACCGGTAAATTAGATAAAAAAGTGAATGAATATATTGTTAACGGCGCCCAGATATTACAATCAAAAGTCGTGCGGGATGATGCGTCGGATAAATCTGGTGAACTAAATACGATGATTCAAGAAGCAGTAGATCAGTTTTATCAGGCAATACGGTTGAAAAATCCGATGCAAAATCAATATCAATATCGTGCGGAAGAATTGTATTTTAAAGACCATGACGCGTTGAGAAAATATCATAAGTATATCGAAACAAATCTATTGAAAGAAATTATTGAATTTTCCATTAATTACCTGACGGATGACAAAATCTTCTCCGCGAAGATACTCGAAAATCTGAAATCAGGAAAGGTACGAAAACTATTTCTGAGATATTTCGCGATGAAATATTCCGGCGGGGAAACTGAATATCGGCGATTTGTGGAGAATTACAAACAAGCGGCCGAGTTGCGTAAAAATGCAAAACAAGAAAAAGATTTTCTTGATATTCAGAAAAAAGTATTAGGACGCACAACAGGGGCGAATGAATATTTTCAATTTTTAAGAGAATTGGCATTTGACCATCCTGTTGGGCCACTTTTGGTTACTATTGAAGCATCACCCAATGATACCCCGTACATCACGCCTGTCATTTTACAGTCTGGTATCACGTTAATGGAGTTTCTGGAACTTGATAAAGAGTAAACCGCTAATTATTGAAGATTAAAATTAAGGGGCATCCCCGTTGCCCCTTTTAACAATTCAGATCATCAACAGAGCACAATATTTACGGAGGGAGCCTCTTTCTGATGAATGCACACGAATACTATATCGGAATTGATATTGGATCAGTGAGTATCAAAATTGCCCTGTTTGCGTCTCTTGAATATAAACAAGCATTTGAAAATCTGGTTATTCAGCAAACAGAATATTTTCAATATTGCGATGACATTTCAATTTCACAAGATCACCAATCTGTATTGCTGTTATCCAGATACCGCCGGATAAAAGGTGAGCCGGTTCTGGCAGCTTTTGATTTATTGGGCAAATTTCTCGCTGCGCTAAATCCGGTCGGAGAATTAAAAATTGCCATCACCGGATCGGGCGGCAAGGCGCTGGCAAATGTTTTCTCTGCTGCGTATGTGAATGAATTTCAGGTGATTGCACAAGGAATTAGTCTGTTACAGCCTGATGCGCGTACGATTCTGGAAATCGGCGGCGATACATCGAAATACATTAAGCTCGAACCGGATCCGGAAAACGGAAAGCTCACAATTGCTGATTACGAAAAAAATGGGGACTGCGCCGCGGGCACCGGATCATTTATGGATCAGCAGTCATCACGGTTGCTTTATGATATTGAAGATGTGGGCGATGTAGTGATGCAGGCAGATAAATCGGCTGCGATTGCCGGAAGATGCTCGGTGTTTGCCAAATCTGATATGATCCATGCACAGCAAAAAGGCTTCAAACCTCCGGAAATTTTGAAAGGTTTGTGCGAAGCTGTGGTGCGAAATTTCCGCGGTACTATCACCAAAGGAAAAGATATTATCCCGCCGGTCGCTTTTATTGGTGGCGTTGCAGCTAATAAGGGCGTTACTCTGGCCTTGCAGTCAGTTTTTAAATTGACTGATTCGCAATTAATCATACCAAAATATTTTAAATGGATTGAGGCAATCGGCGCCGCGCTGATCGCCGGCCATGAACAGAAATCCATTTCTGCAGTCGCTTTACTGGATATCATTTCTGAAAATCGTCAGTTGAACCGCAGCTTCACAACCTCTGATCCCATTTCATCGGACAAGCTGGTACTGCTCCGGGATCGGGTGAAACGCTATCAATTGCCTGAGAATGAAAAAGTACGATGCTATTTGGGTATCGATATCGGCTCGGTAACCACGAAGCTCGTTTTAATTGATGAAAATGAGGATTTGGTTCATGAAATTTATACCCGCACACAAGCTCGTCCAATCGAAGTGGTAAGCGAAGGATTGAAACAAATTGAGCATGCGTTTGGCGATAAAGTGACGATCATCGGAACAGGAACAACAGGTTCTGGCCGGGAACTCATTGGCGAATTAATTGGCGCAGATATCATAAAAGATGAAATTACTGCGCACAAAACCGGCGCAATGAATGTAAGCGAGAAACTGACAGGCAAAAAAGTCGATACGATATTTGACATCGGGGGACAGGATTCAAAATATATTTCCATTGAAAACGGCGTGGTTGTTGATTTTACCATGAATGAAGCCTGCGCCGCGGGCACTGGTTCGTTTTTGGAAGAACAGGCGGAAAAACTGGGAATCAACATCAAACGTGAATTTGCAGACCTGGCGCTGCGCTCGACAACGCCGGTCCGGTTAGGCGAGCGCTGCACAGTTTTCATGGAAAAGGACATCACGCCATTCCTGAATCAGGGAGCATCAAAACAAGATATAACAGCAGGACTTGCGTATTCTATTGTGTACAATTATCTGAACCGTGTTGTACGCGGGCGGAAGATAGGCGATGTTATTTATTTTCAGGGAGGAACTGCATACAATGACGCAGTCGCTGCAGCATTTTCCACGATATTGAATAAGGAAATAATCGTGCCGCCGCACAACGGCGTTATCGGGGCCATCGGCGCGGCAATGCTTGCAAAGCAAAAGATCGAACCCGGTAACGTGAGCACGTCGTTCCGCGGTTTCGATGTGAGTCGAATAAATTACAGCATCCGAAATTTTACCTGTAAGGGCTGTACTAATTATTGTGACATTCAGGAATTTACTGTCGAAGAAAAAAAAACGTATTGGGGAGATAAATGCTCAGACCGTTATCGAAAAACATCGAAAGCCGTTCGGAAACCGGTGATCGAAGATTTATTTAAATTCCGGGACCAACTTTTAATGGACGATTATGTCCAAAAGGAAAACGGACTCCCGACAATTGGCCTAACGCGCAGTATGTATTTCTACGACCGCTTTCCGTTTTGGAATACATATTTTCGGGAGTTAGGTGTTAATCTCGTATTATCGGATGAAACAAATCGTCAAATTATTTATTCCGGAATTGAGAGCCAGGTGGCTGAACCCTGCTTTCCCATTGGAGTGGCGCATGGTCATATTCAAAATTTAATTGATAAATCTGTAGACTATATTTTTCAACCCAATGTGGTCAACTCGGAAACGAATTATCCGCAGACGCATTCGTTCCTGTGCCCCTGGGGACAAACACTGTGCTTTGTGATAATGCAAACACCTTCTTTTAAAAATTATCGTGATAAAATTATTTACCCAAATGTGCGATTTGCCGAAGGAAAAGAGACGGTCACCCGGGAATTACAGCAAGTTGCGAAAAAGCTGGGATTTAAAAATAGCAAAAATAATCGGGCAGTTGAGAGGGGTTTTGAGGCGCAACAAAAATTTAATAAAAGTCTCCTGGAAAAGGGCCGGCAAGTCCTTGAAATCATAACAGAGAAAAATGAGCTGGCCATTGTCTTGCTCGGCCGACCGTACAATATCTACGATCCGATGATTAATTTAAATGTGCCCAAAAAACTTCGGGATAATTACGGTGTGAACGTCATCCCGATTGATTTTCTGTCTGATGATAACATCGATATTTATGATATTCATGAAAACATGTTCTGGAATTACGGCAGACGGATTTTACAGGTATCCAAACTCACCCGACGCTATCCGAATCTTCATCTGATCTACATCACGAATTTCAAATGTGGCCCTGATTCTTACATCAAACATTATGTCCGCGATGCCAGCCAGAGTCCGTATTTAACCCTGCAATTCGATGGGCACGGAAACGACGCCGGAATTATGACACGCTGCGAGGCGTATCTGGATAGCAAGGGATTTTTTAATCATTTAGAATAAGAATTGAACTTGACTTTATTGCTACGTTTTTGTATTTTACCTAACTTTAGCTTATTATAATTTTAAAAGATTTAATTCCGGGAGAAATTAGAAATGAATTACAATGATTTCCTGAATTTTTTAGAAAAATCAGAAAAACAAGTTGTTGATTTTATCATGAAAAATCATCGATCTATTCCAAGTTGTGGCCACAAAATAATTGATGAATGCCTGATAACATACATTGAAAGAGGTGGAAAGCGATTAAGACCTGCGGTTTTGCTTATGTCCTGTGGTGCCGTCGGCGGTGATTTAAACGTCGCATTACCAGCTGCTTCTGCTATCGAGCTCTTCCACACCTGGACTTTAGTCCATGACGATCTAATTGATAATGACAATTTACGAAGAGGAAAACCCACTATTCATGTAGCTGCTAAAGAGCTCGCTATTCAACAGTTGAATATGAATGAAACGTCTGCCAAGAAATTAGCCCATGATATTGCAATACTTATAGGTGATTTGCAACATGGTTGGTCAATTTCACTTTTAACGCAAAGTTTATTAGTGGATAGTGTTTCTCCGGCGGTTATTTTTGACATTATTCAAAAACTGCAGACCGTCGTGTTAAGAACCCTGATTCACGGAGAAACTGTTGATGTTGAATTAGGACTAATGGAGAATAATATTACAAGCATAGATGAAGATAAGATAATTAATATGCACTGGATGAAAACAGGCGTTCTTTATGAATTTGCCGGATTATTTGGAGCAATGATAGGTAAAAATTCGATTGATAAGAATGATCCTCAAATAAGTGCTATCAAGAATTTTTGTTCAAATTGTGGCATAGCATTCCAATTAAGAGATGATATCCTTGGTATTGTGGGTAATGAAAAGGAACTCGGAAAACCAGTGGGGTCAGATATTCGAGAAGGGAAAAAAACAACCATAGTGAGAACGGCTTTGATTAATGCAAATGAAAATCAACGAGAAGTAATCATGAATATTCTTGGGAAAAAAGATGCTACAGAAAGCGAAATCGAATTGCTTACAAAACTTTTGATTGATTTGCAGGGAATTGAAAGAACGCATCAATTAGCACAATCTTATATTGAAAAAGCAATTCCATATTTGTCAGAACTTGAATCTTCTTCATACAAAAAAATACTTGACCAATGGGCTTATTATATGATAGAGAGAACGTATTAAAATTTATGCCGATTCACTTAAGAAGGAAAAATTATGAAAGATATTAGCATTTTCATAAGTTCATCAATGTTTGAATTGGAATATGAAAGAGAAATCGCAAATCAAGTGCTTAAAGAACTTAATATGCAGCCCGTCTTATTTGAGATTTTTCCGTCACTAAGCGAATCTCCTCAAGAAGCCTATATTGAGAATGTAAGAGAATGCGATCTTTTTATATTGATTTGTTGGAAATCCTTTAGTAACGCAGTTATGGAAGAGTTCAAGGAAGCAGTAAAAAGAAATAAGCCGATACTCATTTTCTTAAAAAGCCTTGAAGGAACAGAAAAAAGAGAGCCAGAACTGGAAAAATTCATAAATGATCTATGCTCAACTGATCGAGAGGTTCTATCAAGGCGCACAGTTTTCAAAAAATTTCGCGGAATTCAAAATCTGCAAAATGCAATCAAGGATAGTGTTCTAAATGAGATAAGCAAATTTTATAAAGATCCGGTGCATACTCTCTCAAGAGAGGAGATGTATGAATTAGGTAATTCCATAATACGATTTTCGCAAAGCCGATTGTTTCTTTATCAAAGAACTCCATCACTTTTTTTAGGTGCTCGAAATTATTTATCCGATGCAGCAAGTCAGTATGCCTATGAAAAGGAATTTTTAGATATTTTAGAAAAATGGATTAAGGAAAATCAGACATACAATGATAAAGAAATGATGTACCTGTTTTCCGCAACGGCAACTAAAAGTGAATTAAATGAAAAGTCTTTAATTAACCATAAAGAATATGTTGAGAAAGTCAAAATAAAAGTAAATTACTATAAAAATATTGAAGAAAAAACGGGTTACAGATTTAGATTTAATATACTGGATATTCCCATCTCAGGCCCGATGATAATAGGAGATAATAAATATGCTATTTGGATTCTTGGCGATAATGATGCTGTCTCTATATCACAAGAAAATCAAAAAATATCTTCTATTTTAATTCGGATGTTAAAAACACATTGTCATAAATTAACTTCAGCAAATGAAATACTAAAACAATTCGGAATCAGAAATACGTAGTCGTATTTCTTAATTTGGTCCTCCTATTAAAATGCTAAATACCCTTCAAAAATATTTTGGCTATAAATATTTCCGACCGCTGCAACAAGAGATTATCCAATCCGTGATTGATAAAAAAGATGTGTTTGTCCTCATGCCCACTGGCGGCGGTAAGTCTCTCTGCTATCAATTGCCATCGGTGATGCAAGACGGTATTACAGTCGTTGTTTCTCCGCTCATATCATTGATGAAAGACCAGGTCGACAGCCTGCTTGCTGTTGGAATTCGGGCTGCACTTATCAACAGTACATTAAGCTATGACGAAATAAATGATGTGAAAAAGAAATTGCAGCAAAGGGAAGTTGATTTGCTATATGTCGCTCCGGAACGATTGCGGATGTCCAATTTCTGGGCATATATCAAAACATTGGACATCAGCCTGTTTGCGATTGACGAAGCTCACTGTATTTCCGAATGGGGACACGATTTTCGGCCGGAGTATCGCCAGCTTTCAATTTTGAAGAGTGAATTTCCGAAAATTCCTGTTGTTGCCCTTACAGCAACGGCAACCCCGATGGTACAGGAGGATATTTTACGGCAATTGCACCTTCAGGATGTTCAAACCTACCAGGCAAGTTTTAACCGGGAAAATTTAAAGTATCGTGTGCTCCCAAAAGGGGATACGTATGACATACTAACCGAATATCTGGAAGTGCATTCCAAAGAATCAGGAATAATTTATTGTTTCAGTAGAAAATCAGTGGAAAATTTAACCGTCAATTTACAGGCAGATGGCTTTAATGCACTGCCGTATCATGCCGGCCTGGATAAAACAGAGCGCACTAAAAATCAGGACTCGTTCATTCGTGAAGATACGAATATCATCGTGGCGACAATCGCGTTCGGAATGGGAATTGACAAGCCCAACGTGCGGTTTGTGATTCATTATGACCTGCCCAAAAATTTAGAGGGATATTATCAGGAGACCGGGAGAGCCGGTCGCGATGGACTGCCGAGTGATTGCATCTTGTTTTACAGTTGGGGTGACCGGATGAAGATTGAATATTTTATCCGCGAAAAAAGTGATCAGAAGGAACAGGATGTCGCGTATCAAAAATTGCAGCAAATGACGGATTATTGTGAAACCCAGTTGTGCCGCCGTAAGGTTATTCTGAATTATTTTGGGGAATCATATCATCAGAAAAATTGCAGTGGCTGTGATAATTGTCTTACAGAGAGAAAGGAATTTGACGGAACCAAAGCTGCTCAGAAATTTCTTTCCTGCGTGGTTCGGGTTCGAGAGCGATTCGGAGTTAATTATGTTATTGATGTACTGAAGGGATCGAAAGCCGAGCGAATTTTTCATAACAGACATTCCAACCTGTCGACGTATGGCATTGGTCAGGAATTTACCAAGAAACAGTGGCAGGCAATCGCCCGGGAACTCATTCAATTGGGATATCTCAAACAGGAAAATGAGCCGTATCCCATCATTCGTCTGACCGAAAAAAGCAAGGGTGTGTTATTCGGAAATGAGAAAGTATTTTTGACCAGATATGAAGAACCGGAAATTGCGGCAGAGGAAAAGGTCCCTGTAACATTTCACTCGGAATTATTTGACCGGTTACGCCAGTTACGCAAACGCATCGCCGGTGAAGAAAATGTTCCGCCGTACATTATTTTCCCGGATACAACCCTGAACGAGATGGCGACCTATTTGCCGGTGACATGGGATACGCTTGGCAGGATGACGGGTGTTGGTGAAAAAAAGCTAAAACAATATGGCCCCCGGTTTTTACGGGTGATTGTCGGGTATTGCCAGGAATTCAATATCGAACCGGCGAAACTGCCGTCAAGAACGCCTAAAAAGAAACGCCAGAAACGATCAAAGTCAGAGTATGATACACTCAATTTACTGCAACAGGGACATTCAATCGAGGAAGTGGCTGAAATACGGGATCTGTCCCGCGGGACTATTTATGCCCATATCGAGCAACTCATTTTAAAGGGCGAGGCGATTATTTTAGATCGCTTTATTCCGAGTAAAAGACAACGAGCCATTCATAAAACGATCCGGAAAGTCGGAATTGATTATCTCAAACCCATCAAGGAAAAACTGGGCGACGACTATTCGTATGAAGAAATCCGGCTGGTACGGGCGAAAATAATGGTTGATGAGACGCGGGAGTAGTGAGTGGGATAATTTGAAAGATATATAAGAAATGTTTTACGGCACCGGAGTGCATTGACTTTAGAATGTGTCCGCGAACTCGGTAATTGCCGAACAAACCCTTGCGAAGGTTTGTAGCTATAGAGTTGATAGAAAATAATTGTAATTTATTCAATCTACAGACCAGTCTATCTTAACCCAAGTTCACCTCAATTTCTAAAGGATAAACTCCTTTTTATTGAGCTTAG
>CAZCJL010000164.1:0-12160 GCA_964498785.1 uncultured Cytophagia bacterium
TGCTGGTGATAGGAGATTATTGAAACAACTTGCAGTGTGCGCGAATAAAACACATTATCGAAAATTTAAAGGTATCGAGTGAGTCACTTCTCGACTTCGCTCGAAGTGACACCTACGGAATCTGTTTAAATACGACATAGCGGCAAGCGCCCATATCTACCATAAAATATTGAGAAGATACAATTTCTGGATGTTAATCCGGGTCTCGCAAACAGAACCACTGGCGCGTATTTATGTCGGCTCTGATGAAAATGAAAACGTGGGCCGGTTGCTTGAGAAGGGCGTCGCGTTGATGCCTCGAACGCGGTAAATGAATGAAGATTACATTCGCTATTTTGGCAATGCAGGAATTTGAATATTTGTCATTGTGAGGATTTCGCTTCGTATATAAATGTTTTTAGACTCAATGGAGACCATGTAATTTGGAGCTGTATCATAAGTTAATCTTTCTTATGCAATATGTTTTAGCAGAGCAGCGATCCCATCGCTCCAAGCGATGAGATCGCTATTCCTCATGAATTTGTAAAATACAAACTTATGACTTTTGATACAGCCCGCTATTTTCATTGTCCCTGACGGGACAAAATGTAACGCCGGGCTAAACAATCTTAAATCAAAGTTATGAATCCTTTAATGAACAACAAAGAAATACACACGACTCTTAGGGAGAACACACTTGAAGAAGTATGGTTATTTTTCACAGGATAGAAGAGAATTTATTATAACCCGACCGGATACACCGGCGCCGTGGGTGAATTATATATCGAACGGACGGTATAATGGCATCATTTCAAATACAGGCGGTGGATTCAGTTTTTATAAATCGCCAAAGGACAGCCGAATCACGCGATGGCGCTATAATTCCCTGCCGCTGGACCGTCCCGGGCGCTATATCCTGTTACAGGATGCGGACACACAAGAATACTGGTCACCCACATGGCAGCCCACCTGCGTGAAGCTGGATTCGTACGAATGCCGTCACGGACTTTATTACACGAAAATTTCGTCGGAATACAAACAGCTCGCGGCGTCGGTTTTATATTTCGTTCCGACAGATGATGTTGAAATTTGGAAATTGTCTGTGAAAAATAATTCATCTCAGCCGCGCACATTGAATTTATTTTCCTTCTCTGAATTGTGCATGGGACATGCGCTGATTGATTTAATCAATCAACCAAATGACCAGCATTTTAATGAAGTCTATTTCAATAAATCACACCAGTTGTTGTTTGCCACAAAACGATATTGGGTGCGTTACAACAGCGTCACTGTGGAGCAGGCGAATGGGGAGTGGGATAAATATGTATTTTTTGGATCATCGTTGCCGGTTAAGGGCTGGGATGGCAGCAAAGATGTTTTTATGGGACGCTGGCGTTCCGAGGAAAATCCGATTGCCGTGGAGCGAGGCGCATGTTTTAACAGCGAAATTACAGCAGGAGATGCCATTGCCGCGTTACAAACAAAGATAATTCTCGAACCGGGCGAAGAAAAGGACGTGGTGTTTTTTCTGGGAGTTGTTGACAAGAGTGATAACTTCGAAAAAACTGCCGCTAAATTAGCGGATAAATATCGGAATGTGAAAACTGTCAATGAGGAATTCTCTAAACGAAAACGGTTCTGGAATAATTACACTAACGCTGTTAAGGTGAACACACCGGACGATGATATGAATACCATGCTAAATGTCTGGAATCAGTATCAAACGTCTGTTACATTTCTGTTTTCCCGGGATGCCTCGTATTATCACGGCGGTTTGCTGTTTGGCAGGGGATATCGCGATTCCTGTCAGGATATTCTGGGACCGGTGATTCAGCAACACGACCGGGTACGTGAAAGAATTCGGGAAATGAGCGCCTACCAGTTTCATGATGGCAGTACGTTCCATCTCTATTATCCGCTAACCGGCGGCGGCGTTCGTACCGGACATTCGGATACCCCGCTGTGGCTTCCGCTGGCAATCATGACATATCTGAAAGAGACCGGGGACTTTGACTTCCTGAAGCAGGTCACAAAATTTCATGATGAGAAAGAAGGATCGATTCTGGAGCATTTATACCGTGCGATTGATTATACACTGGGAAATCTCACCGAACGTTATCTGGCAAAATTTGGTCCCGGCGACTGGAATGATACGCTGGATTACCTGGGGAGAGAGGGCAGGGGCGAGAGCATCTGGGTTTCCATGTTTCTGGCTTATATTTTGAAAGAGGCTGCGGAGTTATGTCGAATGATCGGGGACGTTGAACATGAAAAAAAATATCAACGGGAATATCAAAAAGTGAGCGCTGCAATCAATGAACACTGTTGGGATGGTGAATGGTACATTCGGGGAACGAATGATATTGGCGAAGTGATTGGTTCTGCCAAAAATGCACAGGGACAGATTTTTCTGAATACACAATCATGGGCAGTGATCAGCGGCGTAGCGAGTGACGACCGGGCGATTCAGTGCATGAATTCGGTGATCCGGCATCTGGACACGCCAAAGGGACCGAAAATTTTACATCCTGCATATACGAAAGTCGATCCGAATATCGGACTGGCGACACGCTGCGTTCCCGGAAAAAAGGAAAACGGGGCCGTGTTCAATCATCCGGTAAGCTGGGCGATTTTAGCGGAATGTATGCTGGGTCACGGCAATCGGGCGTTTGAGATTTTTAAAAAGGCGTTGCCCATGAACCCGGAAATCGAAATTGACCGCTATCAGGCAGAACCTTATGTGTACGCGGAATATGTCACCAGCCCGGATCACCCAACTTACGGACAGGCCAGTCATTCCTGGCTGACAGGTTCATCCGCATGGATGTTACGGGGCGGAATTGATTATATCCTCGGTGTACGGCCATCATATTGCGGTTTAGTCATCGATCCGTGTATCCCGGCGAATTGGACTCAATATACGATATCCCGGCTTTTTAGAGGTATTCGCTATAATTTTCGGGTTGAAAATCCGCAGGGTATCTGCAAGGGAAAAATCAGGCTTACTATCGAAGGGCAGGATATTGAGGAGAATGTGATTGATTTGAACAATTCAAACATTCAGAAGTTGTTAAAGGATAAATCGGAAGTGGCTGTCGTGGCGGTGCTGGAATAGTTAAAATCCATTTACGCGGATGAATTGAAACGATAGCTACGTGGTTTGATTTACAGAAGATCTGGAAGGAGTTAATCCCAACCAGGCTCTAAAATCCCCCTGGAGCTGTATCATAAATCTGATTTTTTTGTAAAATGTCATTCCGGGCTTGTCCCGAAATCTACTAATTATTAATAAGTTAGGGGATTCCTGCATTCGCAGGAATGACACCAAAAAATGACTTTTGATATAGCCCCGTCCCTGTTCAAACGGGGAATTTTAATAAGCAATTGATGGTTATGTGCAAAGTGATATGACTAAACAAGATATCTTAAAAAAAATAGCAAACGGACTGATTGTCTCCTCTCAGGCAGAGGGCGAAGAGCCGCTGAATTCTCCCCAAATACTGGCGGCGCTGGCGCAGGCGGCTGTAAACGGCGGCGCGGTCGGGATCCGGGCGGAACGTCCGGAAAATATCGTTGCGATTAAAAATGCAGTGTCGGCGCCGGTGATCGGAATTTACAAAGTAAAATATCAGGATTCGGAAGTTTTTATCACTCCGACATTAAGAGAGGCGTTTGACGTTCTGGCTGCCGGCGCTGAAATCATTGCACTGGACGCGACTCTGCGGGAGCGACCGAATCATGAAAAACTGGAAACAATTATCGCAGAAATCAGACAGCGCAGCGATGTGCTGTTAATGGCAGATATTTCCACCTTTGAAGAAGGAATTGCCGCGGCAGAAATGGGATTTGATATTATCGGAACCACACTGTCCGGATACACAAACTATACAGCAGAGCGAGCACAGGCAGACGCGCCTGATTTTGAACTGCTGGAAAAACTCTGTCTTCATTTCGGGGATCAGATTCCGGTTATCGCCGAGGGGCGTATCCGGACGCTGGAACATGCGGTACGGGCGTTTGAGTGTGGCGCACACTCGGTGGTGGTCGGTTCGGCAATTACCCGCCCGCATCTGGTGACAAAACGAATCACGGATGTAATCCAGCGGTTTCATCTTGCTGAGCAAGCAACTGCAATCGGAGTGGATATTGGCGGGACAAAAATCGCAGTGGGACTGGCGTCTTATCAGCAGGGATTATTACAAAAAAATACGATTACAGCGGATTGGAAAAACGGGACTGCAAAAGTTCTCGAAGATGTGAAAACTGAAATCCGGAAGCTAATGACAGATTCGGTGTCATCAATCGGAATTGCGGCTGCCGGGAGAGTGGATCCGCAAAAGCAAATCGTTACTGACGGAATTTCTCTGGCAGATGATTACCTGAATTATCCTCTTGTGAAAGAAATTGAAGCCGAGTTCAGCAAACCGGTATTACTGGAAAATGACGCCAATGCTGCTGCAATTGCCGAATATTCTGCCATGAGTGAGCCCCGACCGCGGAAGATGGTATTCGTTACAATCGGAACAGGCGTCGGCGGCGGTATTGTGATCGATGGGAAGATTTTGCAGGGTCAGGGGAATGCCGGAGAAATCGGTCATATCTGCGTCGAAAAAGATGGCAGAAAGTGCGGCTGCGGACGACGCGGATGCCTGGAAGCGTATTTTTCCAGAAAATTGATTCAGGAAGAAACCGAGCAACTCATTCACACCGGAAAATTGAAACACTCCGCAAACGTCGACACACGCGTGATTATCGAATTGATACGAAATCGTCAACCAGACGTTTTTAAAATATGGGAGCGGCAACTAAATTATTTCGCCTGTGCGTTGGAATCGGTATATCACATCATTGAACCGGATGTGATTGTTATCGGCGGCGAGATTTCAGAATTGGGAAATATTTTGGTGGATGCTATTGAAAAACGACTGCATCGACCAATGAAAATAGAGATTTCACATTATCGAAATGACGGCGGAGTAATTGGGGCGGCCAGATGCGCCATGCACAGGCTGGTCAGGAATTTTGATATCGTCTGAAAAACCCTTGCGAAGGTTTCGCGAATACACAATATATAGATGATAAGATGGGTATGTATCAATATGCTGCTTGTCCTGTTTTGAAAAACCTTCGCAAGGTTAGTCAATGGACAAGGCTGTGGAGGCGATTACCAGGAGACAACTCCATTGAGAAGGACTATACAGCTAAACTTATCTCTTTATTAAATTTCGTGGGAAAGAGATTCTTCATGCGCCAAAAAGACGGCGCATTCAGAATGACGTTTCTCAGGTACTTTCGTTTCGTGGACACCTTTTGAATCCGTTTCCCCAACAAAAGTAGGTATCGTATTTATTCGATGTTTAATCGTTTTTGTGGAGTGATCTGAACTATGCAGAAAGAGCGAATATTTCATGTGATCTCAAATACACACTGGGATAGGGAATGGCGGTTCCCGTTCCAGAAAAATCGCCAGATGCTGGTGAACATGATCGACCAGGTACTAAAAATTCTGGAAAATGAGCCGCGCTATCGTGCATTTCATCTGGATAGCCAGTCAGTGGTTTTGCAGGATTACCTGGCAATCCGGCCCGATAAAAAGGATCTCATTGAGAAATTTGTCAGGGAAGAGCGGTTGCTGATCGGACCGTGGTTCATCCTGCCGGAAGAATATCAGGTCGGCGGCGAAAATCTGATCCGCAATCTGTTGCTGGGACACAAAATATGCGCAGAGTTCGGGCATGTGATGAAAGTCGGTTATTCACCGTTCTCATGGGGACAGATCTCGCAGTTGCCGCAAATTTACGCGGAATTCGGCATTGATGTGGTGATGTTTTATCGCGGAGTGAACAGTTTGGACAGCCCCCATGCCGAATTCATTTGGGAAGGCGCGGATGGCACCCGGGTGCTGACCTCCCGTTTTTCCACCATGCCGCGGTATAATTTTTATTTCTACATTTATCGCCCGGTGATTCATAATGAGCAGGTGGCAGATATCGAATACAAATGGACGAAAGGCGGGCTGCCGTTTCATTTTGCGGATTGCCACCTTAAAGAGAGTGATTATCATCTGCTGCAACCGTTAGATTCATACTACAAACAAAATGTAAAACCTGCTGTTGAAGCCATTATTCGCGACCAGGCTGATGATTTTACCACACCGCATATTTTCTGGGCTGAAGGGCACGATTCCAGCGGACCTAATGTCAAAACTGTTCAAATCATAAAAGATATTGCCGAATTACCTGGAGATGATGAGGTGGTACATAGCACACTGGAAGATTATGCCGCAGGTTTGAAACAGGATGCGGATTATGACGCCTTGCCCGTTATTACCGGTGAGCGCCGGAGCAGTCAGTACGACAGGCGTTCCGGGAATTTATACGGATACACGACTTCCGCGCGAATGTATTTGAAGCAAATGAACTTCACCGCAGAAAAATGGCTGCAATTTTACGCCGAGCCATTCAATTCAATTGCCGGATTACTGGGACTGACTATCAATGATGAATACCTGAATATTGCCTGGCATTTGTTGCTGCAAAATTCCGCACACGATTCCATCGGTGGTTGCAGTATGGATGAAATTCATGAAGATATGGTTAATCGCTACAAACAATGCCGGGAAATTTCAACGGGTGTTTTTCAACGTGCATGTCACTATTTAGCGCAGCACATTGATCCGGGAGATAAGGACGAAAACAGCATTCACCTGGTGGCGCTGAATCCAAATACATGGGAGCGACACGAAATTGTGGAAGCATTCGTGGACATTCCTGCCGAGATCGATCGTGGCGGCATTGCGCTAACAGATATCAGCAATAAGGAAATTCCCCTGCAATTCATTTCAAGAGAGGAAACAGAGCCGGTATTGGAGCAGTTGATAGACCGACCGATGTATTTTAACATGAAAAGATACCACTGCTATCTGGATATCGCCAATATTCCGGCATTCGGTTACAAAACACTGCACGTGAAACCTTCTAAAATAACGTTTCAATCAAATCATTTCATCGCTCGTGTCGACATAGATTTACCGGTTCTTGAAAATCAAGTTCTAAAAATTGAAATCAACCGAAATGGTTCCATTGATGTTTTGGAAAAAGAGACAGGGAGGCACTATCAACAACTCGCCTGGTTTTATGATGAAGGTGAAGCCGGACACGCATGGGTTCATGAACCGGTTGAACCTTATGTGAATACCAAAAATGCGTCACCGAAAATTGAAATAGCGGAGAACGGATCGCTGTCTGCCTCGGTTATGATTCGTCATGAAATGCAAATTCCGCGCGCCTCGAAAGATCGGTCAGATAATGGCGAAACTGTTACCATGCCCATTGCGTTGATTGTGCAACTGCAAGCCCATTCACGCTGTGTCGAAATTCAGGTGAAGCTCCATAATCCTGCCGAAAGTCACCGACTGCGGCTGATGTTTTCCACCGGAATCGATGCTGAGTATTCTTACGGCGAGGGTCAGCTCGATGTGATTGCCCGCAGTACGGAACGCCCGGATACCAGCGACTGGGTCGAGCAGCCGATGTATGATTATCCGATGCATCATTTTGTTGATATTTCCGACGGGGAGAATGGCGCGGCCATTTTAGTTGACGGCTTGAAAGAATATGAAATCCTGGACGACGACGTGAAAACTGTGGCAATCACGTTGTTCCGTGCATTTGCTTATGTTATTCAACCAAGCTCGGTTCAGGATTATTCCCATCAAAAGGGCTCGCAGTGTTTGGGAGATCACGAGTACCGGCTGGCTTTTTATCCGCATTCCGGAAATTGGAACCAGGGCAATGTCTATCAGGGGGCGCTTAATTTTAATAATGATATTCGGCTGTTTGAAATCGGAACAGCGGCTGGTGACTTGCCACCGGAAATTTCTTTTTTAAAAATTGAACCGGAACAGCTTATTTTCAGTTGCCTGAAGCAACCGCAAGGCGGCGGTGGAAAATCCATGATTCTGCGGTTATATAATCCCACGGATGAAAATATCGATGGAAAGGTTCAATTTTTTAGATCGATTAAAAATGTGCAGCAGGTCACTCTGGAAGAGATATTTATTCAGAAAATTGAGTTGAGCGATCCAAATTCATTTCATATAAATATTGGAAAAAAGAAGATAGTCACAATTCTGTTGAAATTTTGAATAGATTAAAAAAATCCCCGGAAGGAGCCTGCATCCTTCCGGGGACAATACTTTGGAGGGAAAAATAAAAAAGAATGGAGTAAAAAATTATTCTGTCCAAAGGAAGAAATTATTACCCCAACCACGAATCAATTATAAAGCTTTTCTTTAGATTTTCGTCTGTCTTTACATTTAATCACATATTTTTCAGTTAATCGCTGTGCCAATCCTAACGTTAAGTCATTCACTTTCACATAATTCTTACCATACATTTCCTTGAAATGATACCATATTTCAAAGGCAGTTGATGTTATCACCTGCTCGAAATTATAATTGTTGCCGCTTTCGTCAAAACATAAATAGCGTTTTGCCGCTGGCTTAATCGAATCCGTATATTCAACAAATGCCTGTGTATTCAGGCGAATCATCGCTTCATCAGAAAGTTTGTTCGTGCGTGAATAACGCTTACATAAGGAAATATATAAGCGATTGGTTAAATTCGACGAACGTCTGTCACCATTGAAACGGCGATTGTCTGGATCACTTTGCTCTGGTGTGTCACCATTGGGCTTCAAAAATTTCATGTCAAGTCTGTCAAATAGCATTGTAAAGCCGCGGGTCAAATCTTGAAAATCGATGTAAACATTCGAAAATTGCCTGGGAATAGTTCCGTTCAAGCTGACATCATCAAACATGCACGTTATCATTTCAATGTGCGGTTTCAGCACCTGAAACCATGTTAATTCCTTTTTGACACGGATAGATGATAACGTATTTTTGGTGACGATGAGTATCAATTTTTCACATCGTAATAATGCCTGCTCCGAAACATTAACATGTTCTTGTAATTCCGGATTCGCTGTTTGTCCGATATACGCGTCAAACTGATGAAAGTTCAACAGGCGAATCACAAACCGCGCCTGCGAAATATCTTTACTGCTGAATGATAAAAATAGCTTTTTCATGATGCATTACCCTGAAGATTATCTGATGAATGTCCAAGGATTTTTTTATTAAGGCTGCATTGTATCCTGCAAACGAAATACCATAACAGGCGAAATGAAATTGAATTTGCTGGTTATTAACGTTTTTCCAATAAGTTACAAAAATCGTAATGATAAGTTATTTTATATTTGAAAATAGCTCAAAATGTAACGAATAATTAATATATTCTGTAAGAAATGAAGTTTATGACAGAAATAATTTTGATGAAATTAAAAGATGTCTTTTTACTTCGCTTGAATTTTGTAAAGAAACGGTGTCGGTGAAAGGATTCATGACTCAAATTGTACTAATTTCAATCAATCGCTGAAACAACAAATTGATCGAAAATCGAACACCCTTTGATTGCAGTGTATGTTGCGTGTGGTTTTCTATTAAACTCTGTTTGACTTTAATGCTCACTCTGAACTCTCAAATTTTTTTAAAAAAACACTGTGATTTTAGAATTTCAAAAATATTCAGAAAAATCTTGACATTAATCTAAAAACACATATATTTATTAAATACGTTGAATATACCACCCCCTTTACAAAAGATCAGTTCTTTCTGAATTAAAAGAATTACCAACGAGAATTAGAATCTCCAAATGGCAGAGTTGGGGAAATTTCTATTTCATTCCAATTCTTAAAAATCGATCTCACAACGTAACGTATTTCAACATAAAAAATTGAAACGCGATGCGGGTATCAAATAATGCTCAATTAATCACAAACCATTTTAAAATCAAAAGGAGGTTTTATGAAATGGGCGCGTGACGTTTTAATCTGTTTTTTGATCTACATTTTCGTATTAATGTGTTGTTTAAAGAATGCCGCCGCGACGGATTATGCGGATTTGGTTTTCTACAACGGCAAAATTATTACCGTGGACGAGAACGAAACGATTGTCGAAGCGATTGCGGTGAAAGATAGTCTGATTCTCAAAGTCGGCGCCAGTTCCGAAATTCAGGAATTCGTGGGACCGGATACAGATGTGCGCAATCTGAACGGCAAGACAGTGACTCCCGGAATCATCGATGCGCACACGCATTTGATGTATTACGGACAGGGAGAGCTGGATTATGTGAATTTACGACCACCGGAAGTGACCACTATCGCTCAACTCACCGCGAAAATTGCGGAACGAGTCAGTGAAGTATCTCCCGGCGAGTGGATAATCGGTGATGGCTTTTTTGAATTAGAAGATAACCGGATGCCAAATAGATACGATCTGGATCCTGTATCGCCGGATAATCCTGTTTTTCTGAACAGTCTCGGCGGGCATTACGGCTCGGCCAACAGTGCGGCTTTGGAAGCTGCGGGGATCGATTCCAGCACTCCAAATCCGGTGGGTGGTATTGTGGAGCGGGATTCGCTGACCGGCGAACCAAATGGTGTTTTCTGGAACCATCCGGCGATGGATCTTGTGCGCCAACACTCAACACAGTTGGATGTAGAAAAGCTGGTGAAAGATGTGCTGTTCGCACAGGAACGCTATCTTGAAGAGGGTGTCACCAGTTTTCAGGAAGTAAATTGCAGGGGGATCAGCCGGTTGCGCGGCTATCTAGATTCAGTGGACTCCCTGAAAATCCGCGGTTATCTTCTGTTCACCATCGAAAGACCGGCAGATGCGGAATTCAGCAAATCGCAGTTGAGTGTTTATCAGGGACCCTGGCTCAGTTATGGCGGAGATAAATTTCTGCTGGACGGCCAGCCGCCGACTTCGTATACGTACGAATGGCATCCCGGTCCCTCATATACGTTTCCTACCTGGAATCCGGATACGCTGAAACGGGTTGTGAAGGAATTGCACCAGGCCGGCCATCAATTGGCGTTTCATGCCATGGGCGACCGGGCAATCGATCTGGCAATTGATGCGCTGGAAGAAGCGCTTCAGGCATATCCCCGGGAAGACCATCGCCACCGCATCGAACATCTGATGATTCCCACCACCGACGCTATTCAACGGATGAGTGAGCTGGGGATTATCGCCTCGATACAACCAGCGGCGATTTACACCAGCGGCGATTATTACCTCGGAACCTGGGGCGTAGACCGTTGCATGAGATTGAAGCCCGCCCGCTCGCTCATTGACGCCGGGGTGCATCTGGCGCTGGGGACTGATTATCCCACAGTGCCGGAATTGTCACCCAAATACACACTCTGGGGAGCCGTTGCCCGGAAAACAAAATCAGGCAATTATATGAATGTTGACGAACGGATCACGATTCAGGAAGCGTTGTATGCCCATACCATGGGAGCCGCGTATGCCGCGTTTGAGGAGGATGTCAAAGGTTCGCTGGAAGAAGGCAAATACGCAGACATGACTATCTGGGGCGCGGATATTTACACCATAGATGTCGGCGATCTTCCCAAAATACACATTCTCGGCTGCGTGGTTGGCGGAAATGTGTATATCAACGAATTTGTAGGCATTCGCAATGATGAAAACGCAGTCATCACTGAAACTAATACCCTGTTTCCGAACTATCCCAATCCATTCAATCCGGCGACGAACATTCGTTATCGCATCGTTCGGGATTCTCATGTCTCCGTGGCCATTTACAATATACTGGGACAGCAGGTCGCGACCCTCGTGAACAAACCTCAATTAAAAGGACAATATACCGCATATTGGGACGCGTCGCAGCATGAATCCGGAATGTATTTTGTGCGTCTGCGTGCCGGCCAATTCACAAAAATCCGCAAAATTATGTTAATAAAATAATTCACCCCATAAATCCCATTCATTTCCTGGATGGGATTTATCGGATATATGTTATCGCATTCCAATTAGTTAAAGAGTAATGTGAAATCGGCAATTTAAAAGCCTCTTTCAATCAGGGCTTTCTTAGTGAAACTTAATGTTAACCCAGGTTCACAACGACATTAATAAAAATTGTGAAATATTGCTTAAAAGAGCGCCTAACTTTAATATTTAGGATTGAACTGTCAAAGTAGTGACCTGTAGAATATTTGCTTGACTTTAATGCTATTTTTACAGTAAATTAAAAATAAAAGTAAGTATCCATTCAATAATTGATGGTGTGCATCAAAGCTTTCGGATTCTCTTTAA
>CAZCJL010000165.1:0-12128 GCA_964498785.1 uncultured Cytophagia bacterium
AGATTAACTAATTATTTTATAATTAATTGAACGTTTTCGTTCAGACACTATTTAAGAAAAACGACGCCATTCGGATTCATCGCAAATTCCAAAGATGTCACATTTTTATTTTTCCATATATCATAAATTTTATATGAGCATGTTGTTTCCAAACCCAAATTCATCTGTTGCAAAGTCACCTTTTTAGAGGTATTTGACCGGTTAAAAATTCCAACCCAACCCGCATCGCTGTTTTTTTCAGGTGTATTCCAAATCTCAATGCCATTCGCTTCATAGACCAAATGCCCCATAATCCCGTTTTGATTGCATGCCAGCATCTCTTTATCCGTAATGAGTTTCAATGAGAAATCATCCAGAGTAGGCAAATCACCACCCATCATGAGAGGTGAAGCGGATAAAGCTCGAAGGGTAATAAATGTGTACATCTGGTCTTTTGTAAACTGACTCCATCGAGTCCATCCTTTGCCGGAGAGCAGTTCAATGTTTGCGAGTTCACCAGATTCCAATTTCTGTCTGATCTCAGATTTTGTTTCCGATCCGTCAAGCTCTTCCGGTTTTGGATTCATCAGCTGCAATTGTCCAAACGGAATCATATCCATATCGATCCTGAAACCGGGCTCTTCCTTCCCCCGCCATTTGCGCCAGGCGGCAAAACAGTCGTCAATCCCTTTCTGATCATCCCAGACATCGGATGTTACACGCAACATATGTGCTTTTTTAAAAGAGTCAAGGGCATTTTCGTCCACATGTCCACCGGGGCTTAGGCTATATACAATAGGCCGGCCACATTGGGCAATCGCTTTTGCAACACCTTCAACCTCTTTGGGAAAAGGCACCAGATCATCATATTTAATAAAATCGACGCCCCACTCCGCCATCTGGTTCACCAGGGAATTATAAAATTCCTGGGCGCCCGGCTTGCTCATATCCACGCCATAATTTTGGGAATTCCATGCACAAATGCTGTTGGTATCCGCTATATCCTGAGCAAAGTATTTTGTCCCTTTTACCGGTGTATTGGCTTTGACAGCCGCCCTTGGAATCCCTCGCATGAGGTGGAGGCCGAATTTAAGTCCCAGGTCATGGCATCTGTCAATGATCGGCTGCAATCCATTGGGAAAGTAGGTTTCTGAAGGCTGAAGCAAACCGTATTCATTAAAATTGACAATTTCCGCGTGTTTTTCTGCCGGATAAATAGTCCCCTCCTGCAGTTCAAACTCTCCAAACCATCCCGCATCAATAACAAAGTATTCATAACCATGGGGTTTTAGTTTCTCAGCAAAGGCTTCCAAATTGGCCATAGCCGCTTGTTCATGCAGATACACCCCATAACTGTCAAAACTATTCCATCCCAGTGGAGGGGTTTGTGCTAATTTTGTTTTTTCCATATTGTCTAACCCATTGCATGCCATAAAAATAAGCATTATGCTTAACAAAGATAATACGGTTTTCATTGATTCATCCTTTCTGTATTTGACTGAATATTCCATCAAACCAATCTACTCCTTCAAAGGAAAAGTACTTGAACAATCCGGCTCACCTTTACCGCCCAAATCTAAAAAATCCTGCAACGCATTCTTGTCATGATCATGCCAGCTGGAAAAATCCAGATTTCGCTGCAAATCAACAGCAATGTAGAGTTTGTCCATAATGTTTGTATAATTTTTCCAATAGCAATAGGCCGTGCCCGCGGCATCCCGGGCTTTTTCTATTTTGCCCTGTTCCACATACATAGTCGCCCGGAACTTGTACGCATTATAAAGGCCGAGATTGGCCTGGGCTTTCAGGTCTTTTAGAGTCAGCTTTAATTCGGTATTCTCGCCATAATCGAGAGTTGAAAGGATTTTCAGGGCATTGCTCGCCATGATCTCAATTTGATCAGCTGTTTCCCAGGCGGATATTTTGTCTCCGCACGAGTCCTTGGCTGTTTTGGCAAGACTGCACAGATGAGAGCCTTTAAAGGGTGTGGCTTTGCGCGTTTCCTGCACTGAGAAAAAACGGCCTTCCTCTTCTTTCCAGGCATCGCCGCTCCAGCCTTCCAGCCACCAATCCATGTCCAAATCCCATTCCCCTGTCACCTGTTCATTCGCCAGTCGAATAGAACCGGAGGCGTCGCTCCAGGCTTTGAACAGTTTTTCAGAAGATACCTGAGGATATCTTAAGGCAAGATGGTTTTTGAACAGATCATTAGAAACAGAGGGATTGTAGGAGATCCTGCCCCACAATTTTTGCATATACCAGGTTCGCTGAATACTCAGGGCATTTTTATCTTCATAATAGGGATCCTTGCTGGTAAATTCCTTCGTAAACACCCAGCCGTCCGAGCCAATATAAAAAGCGTTTACATATTTATCAATTTCAGGAAAGTGATTGATATAATCGCGGACAAATCGCGGATCCGCCCAGTGAAGAAAGTACCAGTCATCATTGCGAATGGTCAGCCAGGACATGATATTGTTTGGACCAAGACCTTCTTCCATTTTCGAAGTATGCCACCGGGAAGGTGTGACAGTAGTATGGGCGTGCGCCTGCGAATACTTGAACGACAGGTCAAAACGCACATTGGGCAGTGCATTCAGCTGTTCAAAGTATTGCCAGATGTTTCCCAAGTCACCCCAATGCTGACGATGGATGAACACCAGTTGCCTGTCTGGATTTGCTTGCGCGTATTCCATCATGCCTTTTCCGTAAGTGTCCCAGACCCATTCCTCTTTTTCCAGATTGCCGAGATCTCCCATGCGCTCACCCACCGTGATACCGAAACCGGCCAGGTCGGGATAGGTTTCCAGAAACCTGATCATGCATTTTTTAAAGTAAACTTTGGTTTTCTGATTATCCGGGTGATGTGTCAAACCATGTTTGCCTTCAGCCGTGGTCAAAAAGATGTTCCAGGTGCAAAAATAGGTATCGAATCCCCTTTCCTTGCCGTTTTTCATCACCTTTTGCCAGAATTCGATTTTCTCATCAATAGTCATTTCGTTAATCCGGATCGTCTCGTCATTTTCTCCGTAACCGGCCACGCCCTGAATGGCAATGCCGGGATACTCATCTTCCATATTGAGCAAGGACGTAAAGGGATGAGGCGACCAGAGTGAAAGGACATTGTAACGATGCCGGGCCATCTCGTCGAACCAGGTTTTCCAGAAACTCAAATCCCAAACATGCTGAAGCGCCACCTTGTGAGACGTCCCATCCGTGCTGTAATAATAGGTCGGAGACTTTTTGTCCAGGGGAATGTTAAACTTGATACCACGATTTTTTATATAAGGTGATTCTTCCTCGTTGTACGATTCCTTGAAACCGTTGAACTGAATATTCTCGGCGATTTGCAGTCCGCCATACATGGCCCCATTGTCATCACCGCCCAAAACCCAGTAACTCATTTGGGGATCAAAAGTCGTACGCAACGCAAACGCCTGTTTGCCGGGTTTATTCACTTGATTTCCGTTTTGTTTTTTTAGCAATTTCATTATTTTCTTGTCGGACGCCAACGCAATGACAACCTTTTTTTCTTTGTATTTCCTGGATAGCCCGGCAAGCTCTTTCATTTCAACTGTAAAATCCATTGACTCAAGTGCTGTTTGAATATCACCGGCCGCGAACGCATGCTGCGGTGTGTCCGGATTGTAGAACACACCCACTGTCTCTCCGAAAGCCGTTTGAGTAATCATCCCGATCATTAAACAAATCAGTAAGGACCAAACAAATCCTTCGAGTTTTTTTTCGTATTTCATATTATCCCTCTTTTCATTAATAAAGTCATGTTAATAAATGCTGCACACAATCGGATTAGACCGCTCAAAATGCGTTAACTCTTTTCAGACAAACTTTAACTCTGTTTATTCCCGGATTTGATTTTACGTGCTCAGTCTTTATATCCATCAGGATAATCCGTATGGAATTTCCAGGCGCTCTCCACAATCGGTTCCAATTCGGAAAAATCGGTTTCCCATCCCAATTCTTCACGAGCCTTTGACGAATCGGCAGTCAAGAACGGAGGATCGCCAGGACGGCGGTCCGTTTCTACGACTTTAAAATCTTTACCCGTCACCTTGCGAACTGTATCAATGACTTTTCGCACCGAATAGCCGGTGCCATTGCCGAGATTATAAACCCGTTCGGATTCCGTATCGAGCTTTTTCAACGCCAATAAATGAGCCTTGCATAAATCAATGTTGAATTTCTGAAGCAACGCACGAGTAAACTCGAAATCCCCAAAGTCGCCCTCAACAAAGGGGACATTTCTGACAGCCGTGCGATGGCCCTTGCTTAAATTATCCAACACAACCGGCTCATGCCCCTCACGCGCTAACAGTGCTGTCATGTTGCTTCCAATATACCCTGCGCCGCCACAAACCAAAACTTTCATTTTATGCTTCCTTGCTTTATTATATTATTAAAATGCTTAACAATCATAGTCGATTTATTTTATTCGCGCCCACTCTATTTTCTATTCAATATAAACTTTACAACCAGATTTTAATAGTGGCGCTTTATCCGCTTTTGCCTTGACATCTTTGGCATTCAGGGCAAAACTGGCGGCCATTTCCAATACGCAATCCGGCGAGCCGTCCGCTTTTCGGGGCACATCAACACCGGCTGTTTCAAGCCAGGCTGCAGCACGGTCAATCATCATCTGACAGGTGACTTTTGCGCTATCAACTCCGGTAGCATTCTTAACAGGCGCAAACTCTTCTTCCCGGCAAGTCTCTAGAATAATGGAATGATTTGCCATGGGAATGGCATCAAAAACAAACGTCTCAAGCTTTATGCAATTCGGTTCCTTTGGCTTTACAGATTGGCCTTTAGTGTCTACACAGGGAATCTTTTTCACAGCCCGGTGAAAGGGAAGCGCAAACGCACCTTCAGCGTTCAGCCGTTCAATGAACGCAATGCTGATCATGTGAATACCTATCGAACCCAGTTCAAAAGTGAGGGAACCGTTTTTATGAGTACGATGGGCTGCTTCGTCCGGCAAATCGCTATATTCGATCACTGTGACTTTGCCGTCGACCAGACAAAAATTGCCAACCTTCTCAAGAGGACCGGACTTTATCAGCGCTTTGGAACTCATTTCCGCGGCATCCATCACATGCAGACCGATAAATAACGGATCAATCAAGTGGATCAACGGATTATCCACCTGCCAATAGCTCAGGTATTCGACACCGCGTTTTCTCATATCCGCAACAGCCCCGCTTTTATAAAGCGCCTTGAGGCTGCCGCCATGGCCGTCCGGACTGGTGGCAATCTGGTCTTTATCGGTCAACAGAATATTCCCGTTAAAATCAAAATTGGGCAGCGTGCCCTGCTGAAAGATAAAGACGTTCTCTTTGCCCAGACCATAGTAATCCGCTGATTGAAATATTTCAACGGTTGCGTCATAATTGAGCGGACTGGTCATAATGTACCAGGGAATCGTCGTATTATATTTTTTCGAAACTGCCAATAGATTTTCAGCAAAAATCTGAAACAAGGTTTTCTTTTTGATCGGTGAGATCGGATAATTGCCTTTGGGGCCGTCAAAACCCAGCCGCGTTCCCTGGCCGCCGGCGACGACAAATCCCGCTACCGTGCCCTGGCTGATTAAATCTTTACCGAGTTGACGGGCTTTTGTATACTTTATATCCTGCTCTTCTGTTTCCGGCTCGGATGGATATGAGGGCGCCGGATCATAGGTTTCCGGTAACTTTATAGAGCCGTCCTTTAGCACATATTGCTCAACCCATTCAGGAATTTTATCTAAATCCAGTTTTTCAATTTGTTGTAATAAGGAACTTTTTTGCTCCAGGGTCAATTCATCATAAAAATCAAGCACCTGCGGCTGTGAAATTGTCTTTAATTTGCCTTTCATTTCCTGCAATGCATCTTTCATTTTTTCATAAATCCTTTTTGTTAAAGTTTTCATTTAAATGTGTTTCATTCCATCGAATAAATTTATATATCGTTTAAATGCTTTTTTGCAATTTTCTCGATCTGTGCAATAATTTCAGGGTGTTTATCAGCAATATCATACTGTTCTCCTGGATCATGTTCAAGATGATACAATAATGGTTTACCAAGTTTAATAAAGTTATCAAACTCTTTGCCTTCCGGTAATATATCATAATGCAATTTCCAAACTCCCATTCGGACGGCTCTCAGTTTACCCCCGGCATAATAAAACATGACATCACGCGGGCTTTTGCCATTCCGGGCTAATACATTTTTAATGCTGAATCCATCCAAAACACGGTCTTCTGATGATTGAGCGCCGATAATATCCTGAATTGTCGGCAACAAGTCAAGTGTGCTGGTTAACTCCATATTAACAGTGCCGCCCGGGACGGTGCCGGGCCAATGCACAATACAAGGCACCCGCATACCGCCTTCCCAGGTGCTGGATTTCCCACCACGTAAAAGTCCGGCGGAGCCGCCTTTTGTTTGATAACTTAACCAGGGGCCATTATCACTGGTAAAAATAACCAGGGTATTTTCATGGATATTTTCGTGTTTAAGCGTGTTCAGAACCTGTCCAACACTCCAATCCAGTTCCTCGATTACATCGCCATAAAGTCCCCGTCGACTTTTTTCAAAGGTTTCAGACGCATACAGTGGAACATGCGGGAAACTGTGAGCCAGATAGAGAAAGAAGGGGATTTCCTTGTTTGTTTTTATGAAATCAATCGCCCTTTTCGTGTATCGTTTGGTCAAGGTGGACTGATCCGCGGGATATTCAACGATTTCATCTTTCTCGAATAGCGGTACTTTGTTTTTGGTGTTTGAAGGCATCTCCCAGAATTGCACGGATTTCTCTATTGATTCTTTAATTGTTTGCTGATCTTGTTTTGTCTTTGCGAGATCATATCCTTCATTGAATACCGCATCTGAAGCAATGTTATCACCCGGGCCGATATACATGTCATTGCTGTATGGAACGCCGAAATACGAGTCAAATCCCCGATCTGTGGGCAAATACCCGGGCGCATGACCCAAATGCCATTTGCCGATACAGCTTGTCGCATAACCTGCGTCTTTCAATACATTTGAGAGGAGTATTTCTTCTTCTGCCAATCCATCTTTTGTGACCGGCCAGTAGACACCGGTCGTGCCTGTTCGTTTGGGCAGTCGGCCGGTGAGCAATGCAGCGCGGCTGGGCGAACAAACAGAGGACGCGACATAGAACTGTGTCAGTTTCATGCCCTCACGCGCCATGCGATCCAAAAAAGGCGTTCGGATCGTGGGATGACCGAAAACACCGGCATCGCCATATCCCATATCGTCTGCAAAGATAATGACAATGTTTGGTTTTGAATTGTTCTTCTGTGAACAGTTGGAAAAATTGAATGTACTTATAGCCAAAGATGTCATGCCAGCTATTTTTAAAAAATCTCTGCGTGTTTTATTCACGGTTCACCTAACCTTTCGAACTTGCTTTGTATTTAAGAAAACATTCATTTCTGATGTATAATTGAATCTCACGTTTTTTGTTTAAACAATAAATTATGATTATACATATCCTTTACATCGATCACAATACGCCGGTAATCAAACAGCGGCGCTATCTGACTTTGATCCTGCACTTGCAGAATGATATGAATCTGTGTGCCTGCTGCGCCTGTTGGAACGACAATCCTTGTCTTTATATAATTATCATTTGGAATCAGAACATTTCCCGAATAGGTGCCTGCCTCGAGATACTGCCACCATTTGACATCGATATGATCGTCATCGGGATCTTTGGATCCTGATGCATCCAGATAAATCGTGTCTCCGGGAAGGGCTGTCAGGCGGATCACATCATCACCTTCATCACCATTAAAGACCGCTTTAGGATGATGATTAGCATTTTTATAAGATTCAACACACCAGTCCATGCGGCAAACCAGATCATTATACATAGCTCTTCGCCACCGCCATGCCGGCACATAATCATTGCTTAATGTATCCCCGTTTTCAGGATCAATCCAGGTGTCGCTCACCTCACGATAGGTATAAAACGGCGCCACCTTTTCTTCATCAACGCGTATATCACCATGGCGCGACCAGAAACAGGCGACTTTTTCACGACTGTAACGCCCGCTCCAGCCTCCCCAATGCGGATGATCAATATCGAAAAGCCCCTTGTTCACCAATCCCATCCAGGGAAGCGTGCCGCCGCCTTCCATGAACCCATAATGGCCATGTTCTTCCCAACGACGTTCGGGAAAAACCTCTCCTAAAGCACCGTGCCCGATCATCACATGTTCCTTGAGCCAGTCGTTTTGCCCTTTGGTGCTGTATTCATAGGGCTTCCAGTAATGCGGGCCGATATTCATGGTCAAACGACCGTCCACGCCACCGGGTCCGCCATAGGCATATGTTTGATAATTGCTGCGAATCCAGGATATTTTGGGAAACGTGCTGGTAATCCATGCGCCCGCATTATCCTGAGCGCCATTCTCAAAAACACGAAGTTTGGCAACAAAAGCATCCACTTCTTTAGGCGTATGAGATCTTTTATAATCCCAAAGGGCCTGAGCCAGGGTATTGGATCCTGCATTAACAACTACCCAAATGGGACGAGAATCATCTTTTAGGACATTTTTGATTATCAGTTCAGATCCCGAACTGGACTTGCCTTCACCTACATCTTGAATGCCATAGCCTTTTTGTCCGGCTGTGACACATTTTCTCAAATCATCAGGATTTTGCCAACCTTTTGCATGTTTTCGTAAATTAGGCAGTACTTTTTCATAGGCATCAATAATCTTGTGGAATAATTCTGGATGTGTTACCTGACGGTAGGGATCACTAATTTCAGGACGAATATATTTACCAGTCACGGCAATTAAACCTTCAATATCAAATTCATTGGAACAAACCATCATATGCGTCATTTGCTGCTCTTCATCCGGTTCATTGCCCATATCCGCGAGAACAATAAGACGATGGCGGACGTCTTCAGCAGACAGGAGACAATAACCAGATAGCAATAAAAAAATAATGCAATAGATATTTGTTTTTCGAAAAAAATGATTCATCATGATATTCCTTGCTTAATTATTCTGATATTGTTTATTGACAATTTCTCCAGCGTTATATCCTTTCTTACTATTTTTATGGATCTTGTTATGATTTCTAAAGAGTGTATTCTAGGCTTTGTTTATCTTTGTCGTACCCGTTAAATTTAAAATAGCATCCGCCATCATTTTATCCGCAACAGCCTGATCCGTATTGGCATCATCCCACCAGTGACCGTTTTCACCATCCCATGACGTAGCGTTAAAATCCTGTACCCAGACAACACAACCCGGGAAAATGCCCTTTCCCACACCCATGGGATTATTCACACCCTCCGAAACAGTAAGCACGGGCTCAAAGTCATCAGCAGGGAAAAATGCCACTGATAAAAAAGCAACGAACGCAACAGAAGAAAATATATATTTATGCTGATGTTTCAGTCTTTTACCCAGCATTTTAAAAATCTGTGTTATCCCCAATATTGACAGGAAATAAATGACACTACTTCCAGCGAGTGAAAGGGCAATTTTTTGACATGGGTATGCAGCTCGGCTCGGTTTGGGTGCAACACGTACGATATACCATATCAATGCAGCGACACCGACCAATGGGAATAAGACTTTTAATTGAAGCGCTTTATAATTAAATCCAATAATACGATCTGTTTTGGGACAATGGATGAAATATCCTTTAAACATAATTCACTCCAATTTAATTTGATTTATATTTATTCACTCTATTTAACCTGCTTGCACTTTATAATAATCTAAATCAGTCATAAACAATATTGATCATTTCAAAATCGTCCAACTTATCAAGCATCATTTTTAAATAACCTTCATTATAATGAAAATTAACCAATTTACCCGATTTCATCAGCTTTACAGTCTTGGGATTACAATCTGTTTTTATTGTTATTCCAATGCTTAAAAGCGGAACAGGAACATAATAAGAATTATTCAATTGTCCGGTATGATTGATCAACCCAATCCACTCATAATCATTGCTTTGAGAAGCATAATGGGTTAGCTGAACAAATGGATTATCAAGTTGCACATCACGTTCAAAATTCAGCAAGCCGTCAATAGTGCTTTTAACTAACAAGCTTTGGGTTTCATTGGCATTATAATCTTTGATCGTGCTGATATAGGTATCCACATTCAGCGATGCATCAATTTCACGCAAATTGGTTTGAATCAGACGCATGGTTTTTTGTGTCCACCAATATTCATGTTCAACATTTTCGCTTGAAAAGGCCGGACAAAACAAAAATGCAGATAAAGCAAAACAACAAACCCATTTTGATAGACTTCGAAATCTCATTACTTTTTTTCCCTTTAGTTACTGTCCAAATGAAATAATGTAAACAACTCGCCCCACCCGGAGTACTGATTTTAAACTTTAACTGTTTTATGTGTTTTAATATAATCAGGATCAATCCTGACACCGAGACCTGAACCGGATGGCACTTTAATGACACCTTCTATACTCTCAAATTTTTCAGCTTTGCTTTCTATTGGAATCATCGTACCATTGGCATCCGAAGTCTGAAACATTTTAAATTCATGATATTTTGCCGCAGCCGGACAGACAGATACCATTTGCAGCATATACACATATCCCATTCCACCACCAGATATATGTGGTGTGATGCTTAATCCCGCAGCTTCTGTCATTCGTGCGACTTTCATAGTCCGAATCATGCCGCCAAAATAAAATAAGTCAGGCTGAATAATTTGAAAAACTTCGTCTCCGATTAAATACCGAAACGCGTGCATCCCAAACTCTTCTTCTCCTCCGGCCATGGGAATATCCAGCGCTGCTTCCACAATTTTTTGTTCCTTATACCAATCCCAGGGAAGCGGCTCTTCGTAGAAATAGTAGTTATATTCTTCGAGGATCTTGCCGATGCGAATGGCTTCTTTTACGGAATAGGATCCGTTACCATCTATCATGAGCACCATATCCTCACCGAATATCTCACGCGCCAGGCATATCAGTTTTTCTGTACGGCCCGGCGCATTGTCAATGTCTGATGCCAGATTGTCTCCCCGTCCTGCTCGCAGCTTAATGGCTTTGGCCGAGGTTTCGATCACATCCTGCCGCATTAATTCGAGTGACACCTCGGGTTCCAGTTGACGAAGATTATTAAAATGATGTCCCAGGTAAATATGAACCTCAGGATTCAAAATGTCCCCAATCAAGCGGCCAACTGGTAAATCGACAATATTGCCCAGCATATCAAGAATGGCAAATTAGAGAGCGGCCAACTGCACACATAAAGGAACACCCTGCTTTTTGACACTTATGCCGGATTCAGACGCCATGTAAATCAACGCATCGAGATTACGCGCATCTTTGCCTATGAAATAAGGGATCAGGATATTGACAAACATGGGGTAGCTATGTTTAGCAATAAAAGGATGACCAATAGAAATCCCCTCTGCTCCATTATTTGACCGCACACGATATATGAAGTTATCACGATCCCGAAGCAATTCAATCGACTCAATGATTACAGGAGATGGAAATAAATCCCGTTTTAATACAGGAATTTTGAGCACTTTATCAAGCAGAGAATAATCAGTGGAAGCACTCTTCGAACAGGGCACTTCGAAAGATGATAAAATAGCACTTGAACCTACAACAAGGCCGGTTGTCGTAATAAAATGACGTCTGCTTGTTCTCATTGTATTGATTACCTCACATATTTTTGGAACCGTTTTTCTAATTTGTCAATGGCTTTAACCTTGATATTCTTAAAATAGGTTTCCGCACCTTCAGATTGAAGCTGTAACTTTCCCTTGTTCATAGGACCCCATTCACTCCCATTAAAAAATTTCGGTTGATGAACCGTCATAACAACTTCACCTTCAACAATATGAATTGCTATATCTTTATAACAAATCAGTTGTATCTTCTCAATATTTTATGGTAGATATGCGCGCTTGCCGCTATGTCGTATTTAAACAGATTCCGTAGGTGTCACTTCGAGCGAAGTCGAGAAGTGACTCACTCGATACCTTTAAATTTTCGATGATGTGTTTCATTCGCGCACACTGCAAGTTGTTTCAACAATCTCCAATCACCGGCAATCAACGCATTCTTCTTTGCGTGCGACCTTTTCTTTATCTGTCTTTCAGCAC
>CAZCJL010000166.1:0-12073 GCA_964498785.1 uncultured Cytophagia bacterium
CGCTCGAAGTGACACCTACGGAATCTGTTTAAATACGACATAGCGGCAATCGCCCGTATCTACCATAAAATATTGAGAAGATACTTGTAATTGATGTTAAATCTTTATAAAAGCCAGGTTTCGGTGGAATTGTGATTTGCGCAAGCTAAGCAAGCGTCCGATTCATTAAAAATAAAATTATCATGATCAAACGGAATATCTTTTGTTTTGTAGCTTTGATCAAGACGAAACGTATTGCATTTTAAATGATTAGTTATACCGTTCTTTTCCGATTGTGTGTAGTTTTCGAATTTTTAAGGTTTCGGAAATCAGGGAAAAATGTCAGTTCAAGAGGCTAATTGATATTGAGTATATCGGGTGTTTCGCTGCATACAACTGCATTTTCAGGCTGCTTTTTTTATTACAACATTTTTTCTGCCAACGCGGAGCTTGACGGTTTCGCCGCTTGAATTGACACATTCAATTCACTCTATAAAAAAAACTCAAAGGAACTAAAAAATACCTGAATTGTTAAAATTCTTCTCATTTAATTTCAAACGAGTATGGTATTATGCAACAGCTTGATTTTTCATCGACAGAATTTCATCAGAAATTGGCCGCGTGGTATCGGGTACATCATCGGCAATTGCCGTGGCGGGAAACATCAGATCCGTACAACATTTGGGTGTCTGAAGTAATGTTGCAACAAACACAGGTGGTAAAGGTACTCGATTATTATCAGCGATTCATCATCCGTTTTCCGACGATTGAAGATTTGGCGCAGGCTGATCTGACGGAAGTATTGAAGCTATGGGAAGGCATGGGATATTACGCCCGGGCACGCAACTTTTACACTGCGGCGCAGGTTGTGGCGTCTGATGCAAGCGGAGTCATTCCAATGGATTACGAGACATTTAAGAAGCTGCCTGGTGTTGGTGATTATATTGCGGCCGCGGTGTTAAGTATCGCGCATAATGCTCCGTTAGCAGTGGTTGATGGAAATGTGAAGCGGGTATTAGCGAGACTTTTCGTTAACGACGGCCCGGTGAACGATTCAAAAGCCGCAAGGGTATACAAAAGCCAGGCAGATGCGCTGCTTGATTGTAACAATGCAGGCAACCACAATCAGGCAATGATGGAGTTGGGCGCCGTTATCTGTCGTCCGCAGCAGCCGTTGTGCGCGGATTGTCCGATCAATTCATTTTGTAAAGCTTATGCCGTGAAACAGCAGCATTTATATCCGGTGAAAACCGTTGCGAAAAAGACGCCGCAACATCGCATTGCTGTGGGAATTATTCACCACAGGAACAATTTTTTGATTGTCCGCCGTCCGCTGAAGGGATTTTTGGGCGGATTGTGGGAATTTCCAGGGGGGAAAGTTGATCGGACTAAAAATATCGAAAACCAGTTGATCCGACTGATTCAGCAAAAGACGAATCTGGTGGTGGAGATTACCAGCTACACGACTCAAATCAAACATGCGTATTCGCATTTTAAAATCGTTATGGACGTCTACGCCTGTAATTATCTGTACGGCCACGTAGAGTTAACCGGCCCGATTGATTTCCGATGGATATCTGCTTCCGGGATCGATCAATTTGCATTTCATATCGCGAATCACAAATTTTTTCACCTGTTACGCTAAATGTTCTATTCGAAATAACTTTCTGTCTCATTAAATACTTTTACGCGGGAAGTCTTCGCTTTTTTGTATTTCACTGCGCCATTATATTTTACTTCATAGCCGATGAATTCCACATCATAAATAAACCCTTTTTTCAATTCCTCGGTCAGCACCATTTGTCTCAACTGTGTGCGAATCGATTTGACGTTTTCCAAGTACGAGACAGAAGTATCGGTCAATTGATTGGTCAACTCTTTTTGTAATTTCGAGGTAGTAATCAATTTGATTTGATGCGGATAGATATCAAAATTGACCAGATGTTTTCGTAATTCTTCTGTTAAAAATTTGGCTCTTGTATATAATTCGATATCATCTCCATGTTGGAATTCCTTGCGATCGAGATAAATAAACAACCGAAATACATTTTGCAGCACAGTCCAACAAAAGGATTGCAACAGGTATTTATCCCGGAATTTATTTTTAATTTTTTTCTTGGATAATTTTTTACAGTCTGCAACATTATTTATTTCCAAAAAACGGAACAACACATCCGGATTGTCAAAACTTTCATATCGAGCCAGACAGCCATTAATTCCTGCGAGCCCGCTTCTACCCTGGATGATATTTTTGACAATTTCCTCCCAATGGCCGGAGATCGCCAATCCGTCCAGATCAAGCAGGTGTGCGCGCAATTCAGAGAGAAATTTATAAAACGATTCTGTGACACTATCAAACAAATTTTTAATTTTTAAAAAATTTTCAAAATCGATAACATTTTCTTCATCGTCTCCATCGCTGTTATTATGTAAGTTACCATTCAGCCCGATGGTTTCTTTAATATTGACTAAATTACCGGCACTAACATCATCGATGAACTCATTAATTTCCTGCTGACATGTTTCGAACTCCCGTAATTGAACCTGAATATCGATCAGTCGTTCTTTATTTTTTTGAAAGACCTCCATATTTTTTACAATGGATTGACTTTTATTTAAAAACAGATACGGATCATTTAACACCGGTTTATAACAATATTCTTGAATAATTTGATATATTTTTTTATAATCGACTTTATCGTGTGTTTTGGAAAGATATATTTTAGCATCCATATCATCCATTTTCTCAATACCATTACTTTGTTTTATTTCTTCAAAAGCTTCTTTGTACCATATAAAATTTTCTCCCTGTTGAGATGTTTCTCCCCTGTCAGCATTTATCTTTTCGATAATTTTTAATATTTCTGATTTATTGCTATGAACAGATCCAAATATTTTATTAAAGGCTTCTTTATATAATGCATATTCAGCATGTTCATAATAAAATCTTTGCAAAACCTTAAATAACTTTTCTTCGTTGGATAAATGCGGGGTTTTAATTTCCGTTTCATCAGAAAAGGAAACCGATTTTTTGGGAGTGATCTCTGCTGTTTCCATGTCTTCAATAGGAAGTTGTAGTTGAGAATCAAAATTATTTTCTTTTTTCCGTAGGATTCCATTTGAAAAAATTGCTTTGAACAGCTTATGGACAATTTTCCGAATTAATAAAAGTAGCAAAAGTCCGAGAATTATGCCACCAATGAACGCGATCATTTTCCATGGTATGTTCGCGGAGAGAGATCTATCCCGAACGCCACTTAACGTTAAATTTTCGGGTCGGGGCAAATAATCACCATTCAGCGAAATACCATAATGCAAGGTGTCTTTATTCCAATAAGTTGTTGTATTTTCATCTCCAGGCGAAAAAACGAAAGTTAATGTATCGGATTTATATTCCGAAATAAAGATGCTACGATCCGACTTATCCAGCGTAATCGATTTATCCAAATTTTCTTGATGAACAGGATTTATTGTTAGCAACGCGTTATTGATTTGTTCGGCTCGCAGGATTACTTCAATTTTTTTTTCCTGATTCATCCCTACCAGGCCAAAATCGAGCATATTTGTGGGAATGCTATTTACTTCCATGATCAGTCTGGGGATGTACTCTTCAAGATTTTCAAGGGTCGGGAAAAAATTATCATCTGCATATAAACTTTCCAAATAATTATCGTCAACATCATTTAATTCTTTTAACAAAATAGTATTGCCATAGACTTCTTCAATACGCATATCAGAAAGCCAGTTAAACAAATTGCTCCAATTAAGTGCCCGCAATTCACCGTTTCGGGGTTCACGTTTTTGAAACACTGCTTTAAATTTAATACGCGCCTCTTCATCGGGAAATCCCAATGCCTCCAGAAACTGAAACAATTCTTCGCCATCGCGATAACGCCGCAGATGCCAATCATTATCAGAAAACAAAATGCCTTTGCATTTCTCCGGGGAATCCACAGGAAATGCATTTAATAAAATGTACTTATCAGAAGCATGATAAAATAAAACATGCGTATAATTCGCGTATAAAAGACCTGGTAAACATGTCAAAAGCAAAACGATTTTCACAAACCTGTTCATCATGTATCTATCCCATTATTTTTGTTTTTAATAGACACATTAGGGAATTTTTGCAGAAAAATGTAATAAGATTGTCATGAAAAAATTGTAAGAATTACAACCATATAAATGTGGAAGGCGTTATTAACAAGCGGGTATTATAAAGATAATCTTTTTCAACAACTTCACAAAATGCTTCCGCAGGGCGTTATCCCTGCGGATAAGTTTGATATCCTGTAAAAGCATATTATATCAACAGCTCCACGGAGCTAATTTTGCAAGATAAATCGCCCGTTTACGAATGTGATCACGCGCTGCCCCGTGTTGACCCGATTATTATCTTTAAATTTAATTGGACCTCGGATTCCCATATAATCATTCAGGGTGTTTAAATAAATTTTAATCTCATCTCTGGTAACTGCTTTATTTTTAATGGCTTCTAAAATAATGGCCATTGCATCGTAACCATAATATTCCATAAGCTCGGGGGTGGTACCAATTTCTTTACGAAAATCTGCCTGAACGTTTTTAAACTGCGGGCTTAACTCGTTAAAATAATAATCGCTCACAAAAGTTAAACTATCGACATGAGAAACAATATTCTTATTACGCAATTCATCAATATCATACCAGTATTGCCCGCCATAGATTTGTGACGTTACATTCACGAACGCAAACTGTGGAACAACGTATTTAATATCTTCGGTATAGATGGGGAAAAATACTGCATCAACAGAGGTGACGGGGATGGTACTTGTTCTGAATTTCGATTTTTGATATGGCGTCATATTGCGTGTATAGTGCTGAATCAGAGAATCTTTGTTCATTTTATTAAAGCCGATTTCTCGCATACTCTTGAATTGTCGGCCCATATCTTCCGCATTACCGTAATACCATTTTTGAACGATAATTTCACCGCCCAATTTATCGACAGTCGCGGTAAAGCTATCAGTCATTTCTTTGCCATATTCATCTGCCGGCGCCAATGTCGCAAAAGTAGAATCATGGTTTACGTTCATTGCATGTTTGGCAAGGAGTGCGCCTCTGCTTTCGAGGTTACCATTTACCTGAAACAGATAATTGCTCAGTTCCGCCAACCCGTTGGCTGAGGCAACGGGCACAACTAACGGAACTGCATTGTAATTAATAATAGGAGCAATACTCGCAGTTTTCTCACTTTCTAATTCACCAATGATCGCTACAACATTATCATCTTTTACAAGCTCCGAAACCGCTGCGATACAGGAAATAATACTGCCTTCAGAATCTTTTACAATTAGTTCAACATTATAATCAGACTCTCTGGTTAACTTTTTTAAGGCGTATTTTATGCCAGCCAATACAGATTGCGATTGCTCCCGATATTCACTTGAGAGTGGCAGGATAACGCCCACTTTCAAGTTCAGGGATATTTTTTGATTTTCAATTTGTTTAAGCACTTCCTGCATCACGGAAATATATTCATTTTTAGAATTTGCTTTGATATAATTTTTGAGCAATTGTGTTGCTTTTGTTTTATTTCCCTGGCTATTCCAGCGCTGGGCCAGTTTAATTGTTAACAACACACTCGATACGTGCCCGACAGACTCAGTACGCAGATTAGCAATTTCATCCAGATTCAGATTGTTTTCGAGAATTTTAATTGAAAGATTTCGGCTTTTGTCAATCAGTCTCTTATCTTTGCCATAATCACCAATCCATAATAATTCACGAACTGCTGATACATAATTATCCATCTGATAAAAGCTCAGTCCAATGAAAAAATGGCTATCATCGGCGTAATTACTTTGCGGATACGAGGCGATTAATTCCCGCAATATGGAAATTGCAGAGTTATATTGTTTTAGTTTATAGTAGGATTTTCCCAACATCAGCTTAACCGCGGTAATTCGTTGGTTATTTGGATATTTACCGATCACACTGAGAAAAATATCTACTGCTTTCTGATAATTTTCTAGCCGATATTCATTAACACCCTGACTAAATTGAGTTTCAACTTCTTGAATAAATTTAATATTTTTTGCAGCTATTGATTGAGCGGAAATTTCTGGCACCCACGCTAACAATAACATGACCAAAGATATTCTGAATGTCAGTTTCATGTTATAAATTTAATTCTCCTTTTTTATTCAACAGTCACACTTTTTGCCAAATTTCGAGGCTGATCAACATCGCAGCCACGGATGACCGCAATATGATAAGCTAATAATTGTAACGGAATAATGGTCAAAAGCGGAGTTAACAGTTCATACGTTTCTGGTACATAAATCGTATGATCGACTTTTTCTTTCATTAACGTATCGCCCTCTGTGGCAATCGCAATAACGCGACCGCACCGGGCTTTCACTTCTTCGATATTGCTGACAATTTTATCATACGTAGAATCTTTTGTAGCAATAAACACGACCGGCATATTTTCATCGATGAGTGCAATTGGGCCATGTTTCATTTCAGCGGCAGGGTATCCTTCTGCATGGATATAGGAAATTTCTTTCAGCTTTAAGGCGCCTTCAAGAGCGACCGGAAAGTTGTATCCTCTTCCGAGGTATAAAAAATTTTGAGAATCAGCATATCTTTCCGCTATTTTCTTGATGTCGTCATTACTTTGTAGAATTTTTTTAATCTTGTTCGGAATGCTCTGAATTTCATTAACAATCAGTCGTCCCCTGCTCGCGGACATTGTCGTCATTCGGGCTAATAACAGAGTCATCAGAGACAACACAGTCACCTGGGATGTAAATGCTTTTGTAGACGCGACGCCAATTTCCGGGCCTGCATGCAGATAAATACCGGCATCTGTTTCCCGGGCAATCGATGATCCAACAACATTGCAAATTCCCAGTACTTTTGCTTTTTTGCGTTTTGCTTCCCGGATCGCTGCCAGTGTATCGGCAGTTTCACCGGATTGGCTAATAGCAAGTACCACCGTATCGCGATCAATAATTGGGTCTCGATAACGAAATTCTGAGGCATATTCCACTTCAACCGGAATCCGAACAAAATCTTCGATCATATATTCTCCGATTAATGCGGCATGCCACGACGTTCCACAGGCAGTAATAAGTACACGGCGGGCATAAAGCAATGATTCGAGTTCGTTGCCAATGCCTCCCAATTTGGTCACGCCTTCTTCCTCCAGTAAACGGCCACGCATTGAATCATATATTGTTTGCGGCTGTTCCATAATTTCCTTTAGCATAAAATGGGAATAACCGCTTTTTTCGATGCGTTCCAAATCAAATTGAATTTGCTCAATTTCCTTTTCAACAAGCTGATCTTCAATTGTCTTAATCGTTAAATTGTCACGGGTAATAATCGCCATTTCGTTATCATCGAGATAGGTAACATTTTTTGTATGGCCGACAATTGCTGAAATATCCGAGGCAAGAAAATATTCTTTTTCTCCGATTCCAACGACAAGCGGACTGCCTTTTCTGGCGCCAATAATTAAATCAGGCTCATTGGCACACAACAAAGCAATACCATACGTACCCTCGACTCCGATTAACGCAGCACGAACTGCTGCTTCTAATGGCATGTTTTCTTTAAAGTAAAATTCCTCAATTAAATGGGCGAGCACTTCTGTGTCTGTATCCGTTTTAAACGTATGCCCTTTTCCAGTTAATTCTGCTTTCAAACTAAGGTAGTTTTCGATGATGCCGTTGTGGATGATCGTTATTTTCCCGGTGCAATCATCATGGGGATGAGCATTCAATGAATTTGGCTCTCCATGAGTTGCCCAGCGTGTGTGCCCAATACCAATGGTGCTATTATTGCCATTTTTTTGAATTCGCTTATCAATATTGTGTATCTTTCCCGCTTCCTTTTGAATATAAATTTTATTATTTAACAGCGTCGCGACTCCGGCTGAATCATATCCCCGATATTCAAGCCGCTTTAATCCGTCAATTAAAATGGGGATTGCATTTTTATTCCCGATATAGCCAACAATTCCGCACATAATTACCTCACCATTAATATTAACACAATAAAATTACTAACAAAAATACAATAAGTCAAGAGAAAAATTGTTTCATCTTTAGTTGTCGCAATATTTATCAGGCTATTTACAATATATTACTCCCACTCAATCGTGCTGGGCGGTTTGGAACTAATATCATATACGACCCGATTTACTCCATTCACTTCATTAATGATTCGATTTGCAACAGTGCTCAAAATTTCATACGGCAGTTTCGCCCAATCAGCAGTCATCGCGTCTTCGCTAGTAACCGCGCGCAATGCAATAACACTATCGTAAGTTCGCTCGTCCCCCATCACTCCAACCGATTTTACTGGTAGATAAACCGCAAAGGCCTGCCAAATTTTCTGATACCAATTCGACTTTTTTAATTCATCTATATAAATTTTATCTGCTTTTCTCAATACTTCCAATCGCTTCGCTGTTATTTCGCCAAGCACACGGACTGCCAATCCGGGTCCCGGGAATGGGTGGCGACTGATAATTTCTTCCGGAACGTTTAACTCCCGGCCAATTTGCCTTGCTTCATCTTTAAATAACTCTCTGAGCGGTTCGATGATTTTAAAATCCATTTTTTCGGGCAAGCCACCGACATTATGATGTGTTTTAATAACTGCTGACGGGCCTTTCAATGAAACGCTCTCAATCACATCCGGATACAACGTTCCCTGCACCAAAAATTCTGTATCACCATTTTCTTTTGCCGCTTTTTCAAAAACCCGAATAAAAATCTCCCCGATAATTTTTCGCTTTTGTTCCGGATTGGTGACATTTTTTAGCCGGGAAAGGAATTGCTGTGATGCGTCGATAAAAACAAAATTCATACTAAAGAAATTCTGAAATACAGATTTTACCTCAACGGCTTCACCAGCCCGCAACAATCCATTATCGACAAAAATACACGTTAATTGATTTCCGATTGCTTTGTAAACCAATGCTGCGGCTACTGTTGAATCCACTCCTCCAGAAAGACCACAAATAACCTTTTTGTTACCAACCTGACGACGAATTTTTTGAATCGAACTTTCTACAAAAGCCTGGGGGGTCCAGTCGCTTTTTGTATTACATATATTGCAGAGGAAATTTTTTAAAAGCGTCCTTCCTTCCACAGTGTGCATTACTTCGGGGTGAAATTGAATTCCATAAAATGGTTTTGATTGATGACAAATCACAGCGTGCGGAGCATTTTGCGTATGTCCGAGCGTGATAAAATCCTGTGGGATATCCGTCAGTTTATCACCGTGGCTCATCCAAACGGTTGTCGGAGATTTCATTTCATTAAGCAAGCCATGCGGATTATCGATAAGCAGTTGAGCATGCCCATATTCCCGATGATCAGCGCGCTCAACTTTCCCATTTAGTAAATGCGCGATAACTTGCAAGCCGTAACAGATTCCCAGTATCGGAATATTTAATTCAAACAATTTTTTAGAAATGAGGGGGGCATTTTGAGTGTATACAGAAGATGGTCCACCCGAAAGAATTATTCCATCGGGTGACAATTGTTGAATTTTTTCAACAGGGAAATTAAAAGGCTTGATCTCTGAAAAAACGCCCAATTCGCGAACCCGTCGGGCGATTAATTGTGTATACTGGGAACCGAAATCGAGAATGAGTATCATTTCATGATGTTCAGTGTTCAATGCGGTCTGCTCCATTTCATTCGTTGTTATTCTAATTCTGTTACTGCATAAAAATTGCCATCAAAAGAACCGATATATACGATACCGTTTTTAATTGCCGGCGATGCAAAAATATAATTTTCACTGAGGCGGTACGTCCAATTCATAACACCTGTATCGATATAAGCCGCGTATATCGTCCCATTTACCGATCCGGCAACCACTGAAGGGTAATTGAGTGCAGGCGATGAATCCATAATGCAATCTAACGAATCTGTTAAAGAAGCTGTCCACTCTTCTTCGCCGGTATTTTCTGATAAAGCAAATAAATGTCCGCTAAGTGAACCAAGAATAACTTTATCATCAAACTCTAACGGACTGGAGTAACCGGATTTATGGTTTTCAGTTGCAAGATGTTTCCAACCAATATTTCCATTATCGATATCAAACAAAAAAACAGTATGTTCGTGCGAAGTCACAAAAACTTTGTTAATTTCGATCAATGGATTAGAAGTGGCTGCAGAATAATAAATATTATCGGAAACCTGACTTCTCCACTTTAATTCTCCATTTAACGCAGAAAGGCAGTAAAAATATCCATCCCATGCTCCGACCATAACTTTCTCATATTTGATCGCGGGTTTTGCAATTATATGCCCTTTTGTTTTATATTGCCAGATAAGTGAACCGTTATCAGAGCGGAGCGCATATATCGAGCTATCTCCGGCGCCAAAAATGACTTTTCCACCGTCATAAGCCGGAGAAGAAAATATCGCTTCTGCGACCTGCTGGCGCCAGTATTCATTTCCTGTATTCGCATCATACGCATAACAATAGCCATCTCCGGACGTTACAAAAACGGTATCTTCACTTACAGCGGGCTCCGTTAGAACAGGCCCGCCGGTTTGAGTAGTCCATAATATTTTGCCTGAGTCGACTGAAACAGCATATATCTTCCCGTTGTAACCGCCGAATACAAATGCATCATCAATCACTGTGGCTTTCCCGTGGATTTCAGTACCGATATCCGTTTCAAAAATTCGTCTGGTTTTTCCTCGATCTATTTTAACATTTATAAAATCAACCCATTTTTCATCTTTTTTTGTTTGATATCGAAACAACAGTATATAATTTCCTTCGGCGAGATTTGTAACATCTATGTTTTGAAAATATTTATTGCCACCTCGTTGTAATTCCATCCATTCACGACCATTGATACTGACTTCCGGGTGAGTAAAACCGTTTCCAGACATTAAAATTGGTAGATTGGTATCATATATTTTTGTGGCGCCCGGAGCGCGAAATGAATACCGTGCATCGCTTGTTATCTTTTTTGATGACCGTGTGAACTCTTTTACTGTTGTTCGGGGATACATTTGTCGATTTGATACTGTAATTGCGCCTTTTGAATCGACATTAAAAATACGATATCCTGATGATTCCGATTTTACGGCTGTTGTCATCAAAAAATCGACGCTGTTTAATCTGCGGTGTTCGTTACGATGACCATGGCCGCACAAATAAAGCATAACATTATAATTTTCTATAATTTTCATAAACTCAATCTCATTATCAACATAGCGTTGCGATCCCATTAATGGATGATGAGCAGCCATAATAATCGGTTTATTTGTACCGGTTTTTTCCAGGTCATTTTTTAGCCATTTTAATTGCTCCAGCGTAAAATGACCATATTGTTCTAATAGCAAACAACTATTTAGTAAAATAAAATGAACGTCGCCAAAATCAAAAGATTGATAGGCTTCGCCAAAAACAGATGAATAATTTTTGTACCCATTATTCGCCCATCGAACATCATGATTTCCCATAACATGATAAAATTTAATGCCAGTAGTATCAATAAATTGTTGATATTCCTTAAATTCATCAATTAAGCCCATCTCTGTTATATCGCCTGTATGAATAATAAACGAAGGCTTGGGATATAAAAGTTTAATATCATCTATTATTGATTTAAAATTTTTAAAGGATTTTTGAGAGCCGATGTGCGTATCCGTTATTTGTACGAAAGAGAATTGGCTGAAGGCGTCAATCGGAAAGATAACGAATAGGGAAAAAAGAATATAAAATATCCATTTTTTTTGAATCATTGCTACACCTGTATCTATGTGAAACATCATAATTGCCGCTGATTAAGAGGGACATATTTCAATCAGTTAACAAAATTAAATCTTATCAATATATGAAATTTTGATCGCACTGTCAAGTATAAAATCAATTTTTTAATTTCATGAATTTATTCATCTTAATGTAACCCAATCAAAGATTATGGGGTGCAATTCCATTTTGTTGGTATTTTAAAATCCTAAACAATGTTCTCGTTCCAATGCTTTGCGTTGGAATGGATTTTAGGACGCTTTGCGTCCAGTAGTAAAAATACGACGCAAAGCGTCGATCAATACATCGGGCTGTA
>CAZCJL010000167.1:0-11865 GCA_964498785.1 uncultured Cytophagia bacterium
TCTTTTTTTAAATTTTTCAGCTTTTTTTTATTTGCTGAGACTCGAAACTATAGTTTATTATATTAAGAGTGTTTTTATTAATAAATCAACAGAATCATATATTCACCTGCATACAGATTCCAGCCAGACACATTGCATCCCTAATGAAAAAGCATGGTCCCTGGAATTCCCTGTTTTTCCAATCCGGGGCCTTTTATCCTGACGTTCAGAACCTGGCCATAATTGCCTCCAAAAAATTCAAGCCGGAACGGATGATAGCCTTTTTTCAAAGCTGCCTGGGCGCTCATTTCCTGCGGCGCATGAATTCCGTCATTATCGATAATACGTTTGTTATTCAGGAATACCCTGCTTCCGTCATCCGATTCAGAGAAAAATGTGTAAATACTGGTTTTGGGTATATTGATGAATCCTTAGAATAGACTTCTTCTGTCCATAAACAACCCTGAGCGCCTGAAATATACGCCTGTTCTTGTTCTGACAGTTGAGCCGGCGCCAGATCGTAGTTATAGACATTTTCCAGCGAATTTAAAAATACCACTTTCAATACCTTATGCTTCCAGGCTTTCCTGCACTCTGTTGAAATAGAGGTATTGACCCGGTGTAAAAAAAACAAAATGACCTTGTTTAGCAGCTTCAATCCCGGCTTCTTCTCCGCACCAGCTCATCACACGGCAGCATCCTGCGCTAGTCCGCCTTACCAAACTCAGAGCTCAAGCGATAGAAGTAAATATCATTCGTAGCCGGAAAAAATGGGTTCAAAGGTCGGATGTAAAAAAATAAAAATTATAAAAAAGTACTTGCTTTTTTAATTAATATATTTTAAATTTGATTTGTTTGAAACTTTTCAAACGAACCAAACATAGGATAGAGGTCGATGCTCAAACAAGAATTTATTCAGGATTTTGGTGAAGGTTACCAAATGTTCGGTTTACCAAAGTTGATGGGACGGATTGTCGGACTTTTACTTTATGCTGGCAAACCGATGAGTCTCACGGAGATCACAGAATCTCTGAATGTGAGTAAAGGACCCGTTAGCCAGATTTGTCGTCGGTTGCTGGACCATAATCTGATTCAACGCACCTGGATTCCTGGCAGTAGACAAGATCATTATCAGGCGCATCCTGATATTTTTGGTAACGCATTTCATAATAGAATTAATCATCAAAGAAAAAATTTAGAATTAGCACAAAAATACCAGTCTCTTCTAAGAAGTGATGATTCAGAAGATAGCGCTGAGTTCAAAAAAAATATTGATGAGATGGCCGAATTTTATGGTTTGATGATGGAATATCATCAAAAATTTTTAGATGAATGGGCGAGAAGAAAGAATGGCGGAGAGGTCCATTTCGAGTAATATTAGAGGTAAAAGAACAGAAATATTGTCCTGGCACTGAAAAATAATTCCTGCACTTTGTGGCGTTGTAAAAAAAAGTAATTCACAAGTAAAACATGCAGATCCTAAGTTTCAATAAATAAAATAACCAACTATAAATTTCAAGTGGAAACTCAAATGACTAAACTCAATGAAGTTGTTATCATAGACGCTGTAAGGACAGCTATCGGGAGCTTTGGCGGCGCGCTAAGCAGTATTCCTGCAACTCAATTGGGCAGTATTGTAATTGAAGCGTTAATTAAACGATCGAATATAGATAAAGGATTAGTTGACGAAGTTATCATGGGCACAGTGCTTCCTGCTAATCTGGGACAGGCTCCGGCCAGGCAGGCTGCATTGGGCGCCGGTCTTCCTGCATCGGTCGAGTGTATGACGATTAATAAAGTGTGCGGCTCCGGATTAAAATCAGTGATGTTGGCTGCCCAGGCCATAATATTAGGCGACGCCGAAATAGTTATTGCCGGCGGCATGGAAAATATGAGCCGCGCTCCGCATTACCTGGATACATTAAGAAGCGGTATTAAAATGGGCGACAGTACGCTGACAGATTCGATGCTAAAAGACGGCTTATGGGATGTTTATAATAATTGCCACATGGGGTATATTGCTGAACAATGCGCAGCAGAGCATAATATTTCCCGAGCAGAACAGGATGATTTTGCCATTATGAGTTACAAACGCGCGAAGGAAGCACAAGCCAAAGGTTTGTTTAAAGATGAAATCATCCCGATAGAAATTCCCCAACGCAAAAGCGATCCAATTATTTTTGATACAGATGAAGAGCCGTCTAAAGTGAATTTTGAAAAATTAAAAACTCTGCGGAGCGTATTTAAAAAAGACGGAACTGTCACCGCAGCAAATGCATCATCCATTAACGACGGTGCGTCAGCAGTTCTCGTGATGTCCAGGGAAAAAGCGGAAGCCTTAAATCTAAAGCCAATGGCTAAAATCGTTGCACAAGCCTCGGCTTCCAAATCTCCGGATCAATTTACAGTTGCGCCCACAGATGCTATTAATAAAGTTCTTACAAAGGCCAGCCTGACAAAAGATGACATCGATGTTTATGAAATCAACGAAGCTTTTTCAGTGGTTTCTCTGGCAAACAATCGCTTATTAAATTTATCAGATGAGAAAGTAAACATCAATGGCGGTGCGGTTGCCCTGGGACATCCCATTGGAGCCAGCGGCGCACGAGTATTAACGACTCTGCTATACGTAATGCGGCAAAAAGAAGCGAAATATGGTTTGGCTTCTTTATGTATTGGAGGCGGCGAAGCGTCGGCTGTTGTGGTGAGTTGTGATTGGTAAGTTGTTCGTTGTGAATGATGGTCGTAAATCTTATATTTATATGAGGAGCGGTTAGAAAATTGGTGATTGGTATTTGTATTTATTTGGTTTTTGGATATTCTTGTTTGGAATATTAACGTTAGCAACATGATTATTAAGCATTGAAATATTTGGATTTTATCAATACAGAAAAAACTTAACGCATCTATCCCCGGAGGTAACATGAAACGACTTGAAGGTAAAGTAGCCATAGTAACTGGCGGCGCTGCAGGTATTGGAAAGACGACGGTTAAAAAATTTGTCGATGAAGGCGCAATTGTATCTGTCTGGGATGTGAATACAGAGGCCGGAGAACTGTTAGCCAACGAATTGAACAACGCCGGAGCGCAATGCGAATTTCGCAAAGTGAATGTAGCCAACCTTAACGATGTTACTGAAAATGCTGCCGGGGTCGTTGAAAAATTTGGACGCCTCGATATTTTGATTAATAATGCCGGAATTACACGCGATGCAACACTGCTCAAAATGGAAGAGAGTCAGTGGGACCAGGTGATCGATGTGAATTTAAAAGGTGTCTTTAATTGCGGCAAAGCTGCCGGTTCAATCATGGTTCAGCAAGGTTCCGGCGTTATTATTAATACCAGCTCCGTCGTTGCGGTCTACGGAAATTTTGGGCAAACAAATTATGTGGCTGCAAAGTCCGGTATCATTGGTATGACAAAGGTCTGGGCGCGCGAGTTGGGTCGTAAAGGTGTGCGTGTCAATGCAGTCGCTCCAGGATTTATCGCCACTGAAATGGTGTTAAGCGTGCCAGAGAAAATTTTGGATGGTCTGAGAGATAAAACTCCGTTGGGACGATTAGGCGAGCCTGAAGATATTGCCAACGCTTATTTCTTTCTGGCTTCTGATGAAGCGTCTTTTATTAACGGCGCCCTGATAAATGTGGATGGTGGATTAGTGCTATAAAATCATGATATGATCAAAGTTAAACGGGACCATTATATGAAACGAAATGCGAAAATACAGTCCATTGCCTCTTTTGCGCCGGAAAGGGTACTGACCAATCAATATTTTAACGACCTTCTTGGAGAAGACGTAGATACATGGCTCCGGGAGAATTTAACGATAAAAGAACGCCGTTGGTGTGCAGACAATGAAAGCACGGCAGATCTGGCAGTTCGGGCAGGTGAAAAAGCAATCGCTAAAGCAGGGATTTCCGCTGAAGACATTGATTTGATTATTTTGTCGACAGATACACCTGAATATATTTCCCCAAGCACGTCCTCAGTTGTTCAACATCGGCTGGGTGCAGTTAACGCCGGGACGTTTGACATCAACACAGCCTGCGCCGGTTTTGTAACTGCCCTGGATATTGGCTCAAAATACATTCAGGCTGACGAACAGTACCAGCATATTTTGGTGATTGGCGCCTATGCCATGTCCAAATATTTGAACATGCAGGATAAGAAAACAGTTACGCTGTTTGCTGATGGCGCAGGAGCAGCTATTTTAAAAAGTACGACAGAAAACGCAGGATTTCTCGGTTCATTACTTTACACCGAAGGACAATATCATGATTGGATGGGAATTTATGCCGGCGGAACGCATCAACCGATCAACGAAGATATTCTGAAGGAAAATAGGCATACGCTTCAGTTTGTTAAAAAATTCCCAAAAGAAATTAATCCGACAACATGGACTCGAATGATCCAGGAATTAATCGCGAAAATCGGGTATCAAATTTCTGATATTGATATGATCTTTTTAACACAGATCAATATCAACAGCATCAGGGAAACAGTTCTGAATTTGGGCCTGACCATGGATCATACTCACGTTGTTATGGATCGCTACGGTTACACTGGCTCCGCTTGTATTCCAATGGCACTGGCGGAGGCTGATGAAGCGGGAAAACTTAAAGCTGGTGATTTGGTTTTATTTATGGGATCAGGGGGCGGATTATCATTTGCGGTGGCTGCGTTTAAATGGTAAAATTATTCGCTGCTCAATCCTGGAGATCTTTTAATAGAAAATCGATGACGCGGCGAACACGGATTTTCACAGTTATTAATTTAAATCCATGCAAATCTGTGTAATCAGTATCATCCGTGTGCTATTTTTGAAAATTAGATTATTAAGATAAAATTAGCCTTTTCATTAAACCGGAGGTTATTTTGAGCCAAATTGCCTCTCAAGAATTAATCATTGCTGGTTGGGTGTTAATATTCGCCTATATGGCAGTGATTCTGTTTTTCGTTATCCGCGGCGCTCTGAAGATAAAAGACATTTCAGATTACGCTGTGGGCAATATCTCTTTTTCTCCTGTAGCAGTTGGACTGGCTCTGGCGGCTTCAATGACCAGCGCTGCTACTTTTATCATCAATCCCGGGTTTATAGCACTCTATGGAGTAAGCGCTGTCATATCTTACGCTATTGTCTTGCCGATTGCGGCGATGGTATCGCTTATATTTCTGACAAAGAGTTTCCGCAAACACGGCAGCACTGTAAAAGCACTCAGCATGGCCCAATGGATGGGCACACGTTACAATAGTAAAGGCTATGCGTTGTTCTTTGCCTTTCTCTCCCTGCTGCTCATTACGTTCATCGTTCTTATTGTTGTGGGTCTAACCAAAGTCCTTTCCAAAACGCTGAACGTTTCTGAACTTACGATTTTAATCGGAATTGTTGTTTTTATTTTTGGCTATATGGCCTTTGGCGGAGCGAACTCTATGGTTTACACCAACACGATCCAGGCAAGTTTGATGTTAATCGTCGCGTTTATTTTACTGGGGTCAGGGTACGAGCATTTCAGTAGTGGCGTTCATGGATTTTTAGATAAACTGAGAGCCATTGATCCAAAACTCGCGCAAACGACGAATGACAGCAGCTTCCTGTTCCGCGATTATTTTGAAATTATTTTCGCACAAATCGTTGTGGGAATTGCCATTGTCTGCCAGCCGCATATCATCACCAAATCGTTGCTTTTGAAGACAGATAAAGATGTAAACCGTTATCTCACCGTGGGCGTTATCACTGAACTTATTTTCTTTCTTGTCGTTATTGCCGGATTGTTTGCGCGGCTTACTTTTCCGGATTTAACAATAAATGGCGCCCCGTTAAAAATGGACGGTATCATGTCGGCTTATGTCGTGAGTAAATTCCCGGTTTATGTTGGCCTGATTGTTATATTGGGATTAATTTCAGCTGGAATTTCAACGCTGGAAGGATTGATTCAGGCGCTGGCGACGACAGTTACGGCAGATATTATTAAGCCTTTATTCGGAAGTAAATTTCCAAAAGATACCCAAAAACGCGCTTCATTTGAAATCAGAACTAATAAATTAGTTATCGTTCTGTTAGCTGCAATTTCCATTTTCATTTCCTACGATCAGTTAATCAATCCCAAACTGAGCGTGGCAATATTTGCGCAAAACGGTGTTTATGCTTACTTTGCGGCTGCCTTCATTCCGATACTTTTCGGTATGTTCTTTAAAAATGTGCCAAAAGCAGCGCCAATCTCGGCCTCGGTCACAGCAATTGTTGTCCATTTTATGATGTATTACGGAAAAATATCTGTTCCATTCACAAAAGCAAGCGGCGAGAATCCCGGTGTTGCAGCGGCAGTTGCCATTGTCATGTCTGCATTGGTCGGCTGGATTGTTTTTCAGGTTTCAAAGGAGAAAACACCATGACATATATGCACACAGATTGGCTAAAAAAATGGGGACTCTATACGCCCAACCGAATGGCTTTGCGCGAACATGATCGGGATATTCAATGGAATTACCTGGAATTGAACCAGCGCGTGAATGCTTTGGCTAATTACCTCGAACAGGAATTGAAACTAAAAAAAGGTGACCGAATCGCGGTCTACTCAAAGAACCGCGCCGAATACGTATTTCTTTTTTTTGCATGTATAAAAACCGGGATAATTTTAGTGCCGCTAAATTTCCGCCTGACGCCCCGCGAACTGGATATTCTAATTCATGATGCGGAACCGCAGCTCCTTTTATTTGAATCTGAATATGCTGACCAGGTGCAAAATCTCGATACGTTGGCAGCCACACCTTTGAAGTTTGAAATGGAAAGCATCACTCCCTTTCTGACGAACACTCCGGGAAAAACTGATTATCAGACCAAACATTCAATTTCAGAAGAAGATTTAGTGATGATTTTGTACACCGCAGGGACAACGGGATTACCAAAAGGCGCGATGATTAATCATCGAATGCTGTTCTGGAATTCAATAAATACTTCTTTGAGACTGGATATTACCTCCGCCGACCATACCCAAAGTTATGCGCCCTTCTTCCACACTGGCGGCTGGAACGTGTTGCTGACGCCTTTTTTCCACCACGGCGCTTCGCACACGCTTCTTTCCAGATTTGATACAGATTTGATTTTACAGCTTATTGAAAAAGAAAAATCAACGCTGCTCTTTGGCGTCCCCACAATGATGCAAATGTTGGCCGATTCCCCTTTGTTTGAAACAACGGATCTGTCTTCAGTTCGCTATGCAATTGTGGGTGGTTCGCCAATGCCGATTCCGCTTATTAACAAATGGCATGAAAAAGGAATTTTCATTCGCCAGGGGTATGGATTAACGGAAGTCGGACCCAATTGTTCTTCGCTTCATCAAAATGATGCGGTGCGAAAAAGAGGCTCCATCGGTTTTCCCAATTTTTATTTTAAAGCGAAAATTATGGGTGAAGGAAATCAGGAGTGCTCAGCCAATGAGGTTGGAGAATTGTGGTTGAAATCCCCTGTTGTTACGCCCGGGTATTGGAGGAATGAGGAAGCCACGCGCAAAAGCATCACTGATGGCTGGTTTCACACCGGTGATATGGTGATGAAAGATGAAGATGGCTATTATTATGTCGTGGATCGAAAGAAGAATATGTTTATCAGCGGAGGTGAAAACGTCTACCCGGCCGAGGTTGAAAAATTTCTCTACACCCATCCTGGAATAAAAGAAGTCGCTGTCATTGGCGTCCCTGATGAAAAATGGGGCGAAGTTGGCACAGCTTATATTGTATTAAATCCTGATCATCAAATCAAAGATGATGAAATTTTAAAATATTGTAAGGGGAAATTGGCAAAATATAAAATACCAAAGCATGTAGTTTTTCTTGATGAATTACCCAAAAACGAAGCAGGTAAAATAAATCGTATGGAGTTGGCAAGTAGTTAGTGGTGAGTGGTAATACGTGATTGCTGTTGACTCGTGAAATCTCCACTAAGTCTCAATATGCGGCTTCTCAAAATGATTAACTATGCCTTTACTATCGCAGCTCAACCTCTCACAACTCACTGCTCTGCTAATCACCTAACAAATAATTTAATCTCAATAGGAGGAAAAAGTAATGAAGCGTTTAATGATTGTTTTAACACTGGTTTTGGGGATGTTTTTAGTGATGTCTTGTGACAAAGATTCTGATAATGGTACAAATCCTTCTGAACAAGTTGATCCCTGGGTGGGAACATGGCTAAGCGCCGGCAGCAATGTTGCGCCAATTCTTGTCAGCGTGTTTAATTATGACAGTGTCCGTGTTGAAATGACTGAACAACAGATCGTTAAAACCCATTCACATGTAAAGGACGGTGCATGGACAACTGTTGAAGGAACCTATGCAGTCACGAAATCCTCTTCCGGTGATGTTCATTCGGTAGAGTTTGTCTACTCTGCTTTTTCTCAGGCTGGTATTATTCAGATTATTACGGGAACACCGGATAATTTGAAACTGGAAGCTGTTCAAACAGTTCCTGATATCGGTGCAACTCCTCGTACTCCTGCAACGGGATTTGGTTCAGACGCAGCATTGGGTACACTGAATATCCAAAACTATATCAGAGAGTAGTCATTAATGCTATTTTAATGAATGTCTAAGTGAAAAGTGAATAGTACCAGAATTTTTTTAAATATTATTGGTTGCTATTCACTTTTCACTATTCACGACGAACTTATTACCTTCTATTAAAAGTTGAATGAAGCTGTATATAATTCAATTATATTTTTAATAATCAGAGAGTCGTAATATGAAAAAAATAACGCTTATCATTGGAGTCTTTCTCGTTTTTTGCTTTGGGCTTCAGGCAATGCCGACAGAAGATTTCCCTGAAAAGAAGGAAATAGAAGATCGGGATGAGTTTAAATTCATTGGTTATTACTTTATGCGCTCTGAGCAAAGTAATGTTGCCCCGACAAATGAATTTCTAAAAGGCCAGGTTGTGGGGCGTATTTTTGGCGGGAATACTACCCGGACTTCTGACAATCGCTCCAGTTTCACTGAGCAGAGATTTCTTCCGATCATTGCATATTCGCCCCGTCTGTTCGATGGATGGGCAACGATAAGAATGAACTTCGAATTTGATTGGACAATGGGCGATGCCAACTATGGCGCTGGGGGTAACTTTGGCGGCGCTTTTGGCGCTGATTTTGTGAATATGCAGACCCAAAATTTATTTATTGAATTTCGGCCACAGAAAAATTTGTTTATTAATGCAGGACTAACCCGTCTGTTTGACAATGTTAGCGTGCCGGCTTACACATTTACCAATGTGCTGGTTCACACGGGCTATCGCCTCGCATTTTGGGGATCGGATGCCAGCGGAATTGCCATGCATTATCATAAGCCGAATAAAAGAATTAAAACTGCTGCCTATCAATTGTACGAAAATAATGTTGAACAAAATGACGACGTCACTTTGTTGGAAGCAGATTTTGAATATGACCTGGACATCGTCAATTCGATCGGATTATCATTATGGTACCTGCGGGATCGGGCAAATGGAGAAGGCGGCGTTTCAATCCTTGGCCAGGGATTAAATTCAGGCCTGAGTAATTATAATGGTGTTTTTAATTTCAATTTCGGTGATGAGGCTTACACCGCGAATATTTATTGGCTGGGTACTCATTTTCACGGCAATCCGCTATTGAATCAGGGACGATTTGGCTATAGCGGTTTTGGAGTCATGAACTTCGGTAAGGCCGAAACTATTTCTCAATCAGTTGATATTTTGGGGTTTGCAGGCAATTTGCGGCTCGCTTACAAATATGGTAAAAATTCTAATGACTTTATCTCAATCGATGGGATTTTTACCACCGGCGATAAAAAAAATATTCATGATGGTAAATACTCCGGCTTGCTTACCGGCAATAACTGGACAGCGCCTGGCGCAGTTTTCTTTAGCCATGGTTTATATCTGCTTCTGCCACATGGAAATGTCGTGAATCGTTTTAACGCCGCGGTTATCGATATTCAAAATGTTGGTTATGGATTGGCAGCAGGTTCATTGGTCGGATCTTATGATATCATTCCGAATAAATTAAAGGTTAAAGCGGCCATGGGAACAGGCGTTGCGCCTGTCGCTCCAAATCTGGGAGGCAATTATATTGGTTCAGAGTTGAATTTCAATTTATCATATCAACTAAGGGTCTTTATGGATCTGGAACTGCACGCCGCATATTTGAAATTAGGTGATTTCTTTGATTCACCAGAACTTAACGGCGGTCAGGCAGAACGTCCCCAGGACCCATGGACTGTATTTGTCACGCTTAAATGGATCATGTTTTAAGGAGTGTGAAATGAAAAAAAATTATTTATTATATCTCATCATGGTGATCGGAATGCTGATATCAGGCTGCGCGACTTCAAAATATTACAAACTTGACAGTAAAGAATTTGATGACTTTGATTATGGATTTACAACTAAAAATGTCAAGGTTAGAAACGTTAATGTCGCCGTTATTGACGAAGGAAAATCTGATCAGGTTATAGTACTGATTCATGGACTTGGGACGAACATGAAATGCTGGATAAAGAATATCCCGGCATTGTCCCAAAAATATCAGGTGATTGCAGTTGATTTGGTAGGATATGGAAAGTCTGACAAAGGCTATTATCCGTATTCCATGCCATTCCATGCCACAGTTATTGCAGAATTACTCGATGCTATGAATATTGAGAAAGCGACACTTGCGGGACACTCAATGGGCGGGCAAATAGCGATGACAACAGCGTTAAATTATCCGGATCATGTCGATAAATTGGTGCTAATCTCTCCGGCAGGTTTTGAAAAATTTACAGATGGCGAAGGCGCCTGGATGAAAAAAGCTGTTACTCCGGAAGCTGTTCACGATACACAGATTCGTACGATAGACATCAATTTAAAATCCAATTTTTACAAGACACCAAAAGATGCTGATTTCTTTGTAACAGAACGCATTCAAATGAGAGGCGCAAAAGATTTCGACGAATATTGTTATGCTGTCTCTAAAAATGTAGCTGCCATGATCGATTATCCGGTCTGGGATAAGCTTGAAAATATTAAGCACAAAACACTAATCATTTTTGGCGAGAATGATGGCTTAATTCCCAATCCGTACCTGCACGGTGGTAAAACAGTAGATGTTGCCAAAATTGGCCAATCAAAAATTCCGAATAATCAGCTCATTATGATTCCGAAGTGCGGACATTTAGTTCCGTTTGAGAAATTTGAATTGGTTAATGAGACAATTGCGCGTTTTATGGAGGGGAAATAAGTGGGGTGGGCAATCGTAGAATTGTGGAAATAATTTCTCGGATTGAATACCAGACATTTAATAGTATTATCTTATGTAAATCATCTTTTGCGATGAGATTTTCCCAGTCTTCATGAGAGGAAAAATTTTGCAAGATATACTGTGGATCAAGGATCGGATCGTTGGTATAAAGTCAAGCGACAGAGACAATAAATAGTAAGGAATGCGCATTCCTATTTAAATTTGCCCCACTGTTTTTTCCATCTGTCAGCAATTCTAAGGTTTACAAACCATTTTCCTGCAACCAACCCAATATCCGATCCGCCACTTTCTGCCAATCTGATTCCAGCATCATATCATGCGCCATTCCGGGAAATATTTCCGCAGCTACCCCATACGCCTTTGCTGTAGCATGTACACTTTTTGGGGAGATTGCCCGGTCATTTTCTGCGCCTAATCCATAAAACCCGCAGTCAGAGTTATGCGTAATTAAAATTATAAATATAGTGAAGCGTAAAAATACCAATCTTGTTTTTAATAAAAACAAATTTGATGAACTCGTAAAAAGTCATAAACAGATTTAAGTTAATAAAAATAATAAAATAAAACGCAAAATAAATGTTGCATTTAATTCTCAAAATAACTATATTATATCATTAAAAAA
>CAZCJL010000168.1:0-11713 GCA_964498785.1 uncultured Cytophagia bacterium
AGAGAATCCGAAAGCTTTGATGCACACCATCAATTATTGAATGGATACCTTTTTAATGTGCTAAACCGGTTCATGCTTTTGAATTATTTTCTTTCTGAACATTTTAGCATCAGCGTGTTCTGTAAAAGCAATTAACGGCATAATATGACTTTGATATTCCTCTTGAGTCCATTCACCTGATTTTAAGTAATTCCCGTACATTTCAAATTTTTGTTTAAAACGCTTTTTGCTATTTCTTGAAAGACGCACCGAATCCGGATACAGCACGTATCCCAGAAAAGGTAAACCTTTCGTTCGATAATTCAGGCAGAACGGTTTTAAAGTAAGTTTAAATTCTTTTGCTGCTAATATTTCGATTTCATTGCCGGCATTTTTTAAAACGTCTTTATTGGCGTGCCACAGTGCTAAGTCATCCATATACCGAATATATTTTTTAATCCGTAATTTTTCTTTAATAAAATGATCCACTTTTGCAAGATAGTGATTGGCAAAATACTGACTGGTTAAATTACCAATGGGAAGCCCTTTGCCTTGTTTAACAGAATAGCTGTCAATTATTTTATTGAAAATGATTAATAATCGTTCATCCTTAAACATAGAATTCAATTGCTGTTTCAGAACACAATGATCAATGCTGTCAGAATATTTTCGAAAATCAAGCTTCAAAAACCATTTATAGCGTGCTGTATATGTTTTTGCTTTTTCAAGTGCGGCATACGTTCCTTTGTGTTTGCGACTTGCGTAACTGTGAAATATCTGAACTTTTTCAAAAAAAGGGTGACAAATATTCATTAACGCGTGATGTAAAACACGCTGCCCGAAAGGCGCTGCGCAGATTAAGCGTTTTTTAGGATCATAAACAGTGAAATAGTGATAATTGCCAGTTTCAATTTTGCCCGCTAAAATTTGGCGTCGTAATGTTTCTAAGTTATGTTGAAGATGTTTAGTATATTCAATCACATCTCGTTTTGCTGTTTTCCCTTTTTGGGCTTTGTGATAGGCAAGCAGTAAATTATCCATTTCAACAATTTTTTCAATCAGGCGTCCCTGTCTCTTCATTATCCTCTTTCCTGGGTAAAAAATGTTCTGCATATCGTTCAACTTTTTTGTCACCAATACCTTTAATTGATAACATGTCTTTTTTGGTAATCGTTTCCAATTTTGCCATTGCTGCAAGTTCCTCATCGGTAAACACAGCAAAAGCAGGAATGCTCTCTTCTGCGGCAACTTTTTTCCGAATTTCCCTGAGCTTGGAAAATTGTTGAAAGGTCGCGTCATCCATCACGTGTTTATAATCGATTTTTTTCTCACTTTTGTGGTTGGAGTAAACTGACTTTCAAGGTAACGGATGCAAAAACACCAACTGGCGCCATTGGTATTACTTATCAATTCACTCTGAACTTCGAGTACTTTTTTAGAGCGCAGGAACCGGTTCATCTCATCGAGCATGGCTCCGTTATCGCTGATAGGTATTGTGAACAGTTTTATCTGCATAATTTTAAAAATACGAGATTAATAGAACGTTATCCACGACGCTTATAATTTCTCCCCTCTTCTCTATTCCCCCTTCAATCCAAAGGTTCGCCGTCTTTCTGCCACACCGACACAAACACACAACGCCAACTCCCCCTTTGAAGGGGGACGATGCCGACGAAGTCGGCATCAGGGGGATGTTAGACCAACGGTCAGTGCGTAACATCCCCCGGCTTTTGCCTGCGGCAAAACCATCCCCCTTCAAAGGGGGATTTTTCTCAGTGCACGACGCAAAACAAGCCAACTTCAATGGGGGATTTTTCTCAGTGCACGACACAAAACAAACCAACTTCAATGGGGGATTTTTCTCAGTGCACGACGCAAAACAAGCCAACTTCAATGGGGGAATTTTTTATGGTTGCTTAAATTAAAATTCTTATTTACTATGGTTTGCAAGTTCATCAATCTTTTTCCTCAAATCAGCCAGCACATGATTCAAATTTCTTTTCACCTCCGCATCGTCAAACCGAATAAACTGAACACCCAAATCTTGTAACCTATCCTGCCGGGCGGCGTCGTAGTCAAATTTATTATCATGACTGCTGCCGTCTATCTCAACTGCCAACATCAATTCATGGCAATAAAAATCAACAACAAACTGGTCAATCGGAACTTGCCTGTGAAACTCATACCCAAGGGCTTTCCCTTTTATTGCCTGCCATAATATCACCTCCGAGGTGGTGCTGTTTTTACGTAGCTCTCTGGCAACTTGTCTTAATTTGGGATTGTACCGCAATATCCGGTTTCGTGCCATTTCAAAAAATCCTTTCGATTTTTTAAACTTTATACTCTTTAAAATTGGCTATCAAAAAACCTCTATTTCCCGACAAAATATTCCCCCATTTATTATCCCACAAATTAATTTTTACTCCAGCAACCATCCCCCCTCAAAGCCAAAAGTGCGCCGCCTTCCTGCCACACCAACACAAACGCTCAAAGCCAACTCCCCCTTTGAAGGGGGACGATGCCGACGTAGTCGGTATCCGGGGGATGTTAGAACACTCAGCGTAACATCCCCCGGCTTTTGCCTGCGGCAAAACCATCCCCCTTCAAAGGGGGAATTTTCTAAAGCCGGCGGAAAAATCTTCCTTTCTAAAGGAGAATTTCCCGGAGCCTTCGGGTAAATCTCTCCCTTCAAAGAGGGAATTTTTTAAAGCCGGCGGAAAAATCTCTCCCTCAAATGTTGGGAATTTCCGCGAACCTGTAAAAAACCATCCCCCCTCAAAACCAAAAGTGCACCGTCTTTCTGCCACACAAACACACAAGCACACAACGCCAACTCCCCCTTTGAAGGGGGACGATACCGACGCAGTCGGTATCCGGGGGATGTTAGAACACTCAGCGTAACATCCCCCGGCTTTTGCCTGCGGCAAAACCATCCCCCTTCAAAGGGGGAATTTTCTAAAGCCGGCGGAAAAATCTTCCTTTCTAAAGGAGAATTTCCCGGAGCCTTCGGGTAAATCTCCCCCTTCAAAGGGGGAATTTTCTAAAGCCGGCGGAAAAATCTTCCTTTCTAAAGGAAAATTTCCCGGAGCCTTCGGGTAAATCTCTCCCTTCAAAGAGGGAATTTTCTAAAGCCGGCGGAAAAATCTCTCCCTCAAATGTTGGGAATTTCCGCGAACCGGTAAAAAACCATCCCCCCTCAAAACCAAAAGTGCACCGTCTTTCTGCCACACCGACACAAGCACACAACGCCCACTCCCCCTTTGAAGGGGGACGATGCCGACGTAGTCGGTATCCGGGGGATGTTAGAACACTCAGCGTAACATCCCCCGGCTTTTGCCTGCGGCAAAACCATCCCCCTTCAAAGGGGGAATTTTCTAAAGCCGACGGAAAAATCTCTCCCTCAAATTTTGGGAATTTCCGGGAACTGTCGAAAAAACCATCCCCCCTCAAAGCCAAAAGTCCGCCGTCTTTCTGCCACACCAACACAAACGCTCAAAGCCAACTCCCCCTTTGAAGGGGGACGATACCGACGCAGTCGGTATCCGGGGGATGTCCGCCACTCGCTGTTTTCTCTCCATTCTCTCGGCAGCTCGTCCCTCGCTGCCTCGATCATTCCGTTCAAACAGCTCGTTTAGCTCATGGGTAAGTCGGATGACGACCCAACTGACTGCGGGACGAACACCAGGCGGAAGCCAATAATGCTGAGGCGATCGTCAGGATAGTTGCCGTTGCGAAACGCTGACCGGCAGATGAGAGCACAGTCGTCCCAGCCACCGCCGCGCAACACACGGCCCGAACCCTGCACAGCATTGATCGGATTTACAACCGGCTCTGCTTTTTGACATTTTTCATAAAAATTTCCATCGTACCAATCCAGACACCACTCCCAGACATTGCCATGCATATCAAATAATTTCCAATCGTTCGGCGGATAGCTTCCAACAGTTGTCGTCTTTGCCAGATATGTCCCTTTTGGAAAATCTTTATAAGGATAATTTCCATGATAGTTCGCCTGATCTGTTGTCAGGTTTTCACCGGTATTAAATGGCGTTTTCGTGCCAGCACGGCAGGCGTATTCCCATTCTGCTTCTGTGGGGAGCCGCACCAGCACATCATCACAATTATGCTTTTCTGCCCAGAGTTTTCCATACTTCTCGTTCCACCAGAGACAATATGCTAACGCTTCAAACCAACAAATCCCCACGACCGGCGTTAGAGGGCGTTTTTTACCAAATCGGTCGTCCTCCCAGTATTGAGGAATTTTTCTTTTCAACTTTTTTAAGAAATCCCTGCCATCAAAATCGAGTGCTTTATGGGCGCTATACCAGTAGCGTTCGTTGCTGTATCCGCGATCATTGATAAATGCGGCGAACTCTTTATTAGTAACCGGATATTGCCCGATGAAATAAGTCGATAATGTGGCTTTAAATTCCGGTTTTGCCCAATCTTGGTCAAAATTATTATCCCCCATTATGAACGGTTCCTCTGCTTCCAATTTCACGAGTGGTGGATCGGACACATCAATGAACGGCACATCCATTGAACCGATTGCATCGGAGCAGGCGAGGAACATGTCCGGCGAATTATGCGATCTATTGCGGCGGGCTTTCAGCGCTGCCAGCACATTTTCTTTTTGGGATTGAATTCCTCCGCCGCCGGGAAAAAATTCTTCCATATCGAAGATAATGGAATTGATTAACTGAATGACGCGGAGATCGTCGGTATCATTAATATTTCGCACCCAGTTACCAAAGAATTTTTTATCCAGAAGTTTGCAAAACAGCAGCCGGGAGACCTCCATCCAGCGGTCCGGCTTTTTCAGCGCCTGGTTATTCCAGAACTGCTCTATTGTCGGCTGTTTCTGAAAATCAGCCAGATGCATCGCGGCTAAATATTCCTGCAATGACCGATGGCTGAATCCGTAAAACTGTCCCCGGGAAACCAGCAATCCTAATTCTTCATCTGCAAAATTAATAAAACGTTTTGCCACATCAGTCAGCGTAATCTGTTTTATTTCATTTTCCAGCGCTTCATGTTTGATCGCCGCAATGACATGTTTTTGCTCAATACTCACACTATCCGCATCGCTGCTGTGTGTTAAATAAGCAATCCATTGCAGCAGCGGCGTGTAAACCGCTTCGCCCCATTTAATGAGTTTTTCGTCCAGAAGTTGAAACATTGGCTTTTCCGCATATTTGCCTTCAAACTTGCCTCGTGCGCGCTGCAACAACAACATCTGATAAAACTCGGCGTACAGATCCAAACGCTTTTTAGGAAGCACTTCATTTTTTTTGTGCATTAAAATCATCACGGTTAAATAGAGCGGATTGCCGGAAAACTGCATCGCAGCCTCGGAAAGCGCCAGTGCTGATGTGAATTTTTCGCTGTCCCTGACGCCGGAATTCGGATAATTATAAATTGTGAAAAAATTATCCACAAACGCATTTGTCTGTTCGGTCGTTAATTCCAGCAGACGAATTTCTGTTAATTGGGAAGTCTTGATTAATGTGGAATCGACCGCAGTGGGGCGGGAGGTAATGATAATATTGCAGATGTTTTGCTGAACAAGATCCCGAGCGGCAAGGATTAATTTCTCCCGGATATTAGAAGATGGAATTTCATCCAGCCCATCCAGAATGATTTGCAACGGTAGTTCGCACTGTTCAATCGCGGTTGCGGATATGTCGGATTCATGACTGAGATGCGATTTCCAGTGATCGCTGATGTATGCGAACAGCGCGTTTTTCGCTTCATGAATGCACTGTTTTTCTGTGATATAATTTTCAATTTTATCAAGCCGGACAAATAGCGGCAGCGGCACATTTTCTTCTCCCGCTTCACATCGTTTGAACAAATTCAGGGATAGCATTCGCATCACAGTGGTTTTCCCCACACCGGCATCGCCGATCACAAACGCCGAACAGGGCGGTTTCAGCACTTCGAGGACCGGCTCACGCTTCATTGATTCCGTAAAGAACAAACTCAATGCGGCAATCACACGAATGGAATCCAGCTCAAACTTTTTCGCGAGCTGCTCAACGATCTGCTGAAATTGTACATTGCTGACAACGGTTGATCGCTCATTATATTTTGTTGCAAACTCACCGGCGATTTTGCGGATATTTTCCTTATCAATTTCGGAAGTTAACTGTTTCACCTGACTGGAATTTATTTGTCGTTCCTGCAAAGCGCGCCAGATATGCCCTTCGCACACGGTCATTTCCCCGAACAGGTCTGCGAAATCTCCCGCACCCTTTTGCCTGCCGCTGGTGTCCTTTCGAAAGGATAGCGTTCGTTCGCCGGCATCCTGTTCAAAAAACACATCTTCCAATGGCAACACTTCTGGTCCCAGCAAACCACCTCCCACATGCTTGATGGAAATAACATGCAACTGCCTTGTTTTAAATGCCTCGAAGAGGTCCTTCCAGAAAAGTGGTTTTGATTGTTCTTTTTCTTCCTCTTTTACAAAATGATTGGTTAGCCTTTTAATATTTTGTGCCATGTCATCGGTATTTTTATCAATATTCATCAGCGCATGGTATTTATCTTTTTCGATAAGAATATCCTCGCATTCACGAAACTGTCGCAATTCATAATGCAGTTTCCTGATAAAGCCAAGCAACACGTCAGCCGGAATGGTGATACCGGTTTTTAGCTCAAAATGTTCTTCAATAAAATCAATATCCGGCTTCTGGCGAATAAATATTAATTTGGCGAGTTGTTCCTCGTTTTCTCGATAATTGAAAAAGCGATTTTTTTTCTTTCCGTAGCTGTCGCCATATTTATACTCATAAAAGTCGACAGCATTGTCAAACGCTTTTCGATATGCTTTCTGAAGATCGGATTTGTTGCCATGAAAGACTGTTTTGACGACATTTTTGAGCGCCTGTTCAGAGGCAATTTTAACGATTAACGCGGCAATATCAATCATGATATTCTCCTGTGGAAGGTGTTAAATTGGGATGCCTGATCGTAATTGAATTATTATTCCAATTCATGCTTTGCATACAAGTTAAATTTGTTATAATTTAATAAAAGATTGTTAAAAAATCAAATAGTTAATGCTAATATTCGATTTTTTAAAGTTTTTATCCGGCTTAATCCGTCACATCCGTTTGATCCGCATTCCATGCTTTTATAACACTCTATGAATTACCTATTTGTTACTCGGTTGCACTTAATGAGTCTTATTCAAAAATGATAATATTTTTATTGTTTAATTTTTAATAGTTTATCTATTATATTTTACGATAATTATTAAATTAATATAACTTGACAAATATCGTAATTTGTTTATATTTTAAAGTTCATTGCTATATTTTCATAATTAAATTGATTTTTAAGAAAATGATTTAGTCACGTCAGTAACAAAATAACCGAAATCAGGAGCAGATAGTTCATGATAAATTCACCATTAAATGAATTGTTGCAATTTCTAAAAGAATTTATCAGTGGCAAATATCCTGATTATATTCTTAAAAATCGAATTACCACTGAGGTGCCAGTATTTACATACCACAGTATAACGAGTTGGCAATTTGAAAATCATCTACTTTTTTTAATGAAAAATGAATATCAAACTCTGAATGCCGATGAATTACGCGTGGGAATAGATAATCCCACAACTGGCGATAAAAATTCGATCGCAATAACGTTTGACGATGGGTTGCGTGAAATTTATGATACCGTCTTTCCTTTGCTAAAAAAGTACTCATTTAAAATAATTGCCTTCATTCTCCCCCACTGGGTCGGAAAACCAGGAATGTTAACGTGGCCGCAGATCAAAGAAATGCATGAGAGTGGCTATGTTGATTTTCAATCGCATTCGATGAGTCATCCGGCGATTTTTATCTCTCCGAAATTAATTGATTTTTATCATCCCATGCTCACGCATAAAAAAGCATGGAGCATTCCCGTGGTATCGGGAGAAAATCATCCGCCGGAATGGGGGACGCCGTTATTTGAGAGTGGTTCCCGCTTCTGCGATAAAAAACGATTTCTCCCCAATGAAAAACTGGTAATTAGCTGTATCAACCATGTCCGTGAAAATGGTGGCGAGAACTTTTTCACGAAAAAAGGCTGGCGCCGCGAACTGGTTTCAATTACGAAAAGTGAAAATACAATTCAGGGGAGATTTGAAATGGAACGCGAACAAACATCACAGATTTTCAAAGAACTACATGATTCCAAACTTATTATTGAAGCGCAATTATCAAAGACTGTATCGCATTTTGCATTCCCCTGGAACCAGCTCGGTATTCTTGCTTCCGGGCTGCTTGCGAAAGCAGGTTACACAACTGCTTTCATCGGGCTTTCCGGTGATAACGTATCGCTGCCGATTCGTACGGTCAGGCGAGTGAGTGGCATTTTTTTGAAATGCTTACCCGGAACAGGCAGGCAATCCTTTTTCAAAACGCTGCTGCGACAATTGACGCTTCGCATTAAACATGGCACTCCTTATTGAGAGCCGGGCTGAAATAATAACTTAATGCTTACGAGAATGGTCATGAAAATCTTATTCTATTGCAGTAAATTTCCGCCACTTGCCGGCGGCGCCGGGATTGATGCTTTTCAACTGGGAAAAGATTTAAGCGTGAGAAATTATCAGGTATTTGTTGTGTGCGAGGGTATTAAAGGTTTACCAAAGCATGAACAGATTAATGAAAACTTTCATGTTTATCGCGAGCGTGCTCCTTTTTTCAGGAAAAATGGTAACGGATTTTATTTCCTTTTACTCTGTTTTATGATCGGCATGAAGGGAATCCGTTTAATTCTTCGCCATAAAATTGATCTTCTTCATATTCACGACGCGGCCACGGGAATTGCCGGACTGATCACCCACTTCATCACAAGAATACAAACTGTTTTTAAGTTCGGCGGAAGCATGACGTATGAATATATGTGCAATGCCGCAGGTAGTAAATGGAATCCTGTTGTCGGTGAAAATTGGGTCTGGCAAAATGTGCATGGTTTTGCAAAGTTAGTCTTCGCAATTGAAAAAATGTTTTACTATGAATTCGACTGCATTTATCCGATTGCGAAATATTTATCCAATATGCTACAGGAACATCTCCACATTAATGGAAGCAAGGTAACAATAATTCATAACGGCGTTGATACACACGTTATCAAGAAGGAAAAATTTATTAATATCAAAGAAAAGTTGAATATCCACAAGTTAATTTTTACCGGAGTGCGGTTCATTCGATGTAAAGGTGTGGATGTACTGATTAACGCCTGTCTTCCCATTCTGAATAAGTATGACGCGCATCTGGTAATTTCTGGCAGCGGTCCTGCGGAAAAGGGGCTCAAGAAACTGGCGCAGGATAATCCACGGATATTATTTACCGGTAATTTATCCTGGAACGAAAATTTAAATTATGTGCGCTCTGCCGACGTTTTTGTACTGCCGTCTTTTGTGGACAAAACACCAAGTTGTTTAATGGAGGCGCTGGCCCTGGAAGTCCCCTCCATTGCTTCTGATATTGATGGAATTAAAGAATTGATAACTCCGGGCGGTGGATTTCTAGTCCCTCCTAATAATCCCTCAGCAATTCGTGACAAAATTAAATGGATTTTTGACCATCCGGTGGAATCCGTAAACATAGGAATTAAAGGACGGTCGTTTATGAAACAAAATTTTGAATGGGAAAAAACCAGGGATCAAATTGAATCTCTTTATTATAACCTGAAAATCTAAAATGATCTCAATTTTCATTTATTGAGTGTCTGATATTCTTTGACTATTTGGAAATTAACGAAAGGAGACATACAGCATGAACATTTCTCACATCGTTAGCGGTCTCCCCCATTTAGCCGCTTCTGTTATAGGTACAAAAAAGGCGCCTCCGCCGATCTATCTCCAGATTGAACCGACTTCCCGCTGTAATTTAAATTGTGTGATGTGCTTTCGTGACGAATGCCCTTATGAATTAAACATGGATATGTCACTCTCGTTTTTTAAAGAAATTATCGATTCATTTCCATTGAAATATGTATATCTGACAGGATATGGCGAGCCATTTTTAAATAAAGATATTATTGAAATGATCGACTACGCCGCAGATGCAGGTGCTTCTGTTGAGGTGACGTCCAACGGGACGCTGCTGGATCGTGCGATGTGTGAAAAAGTAATCAGCTCCGGATTAACGCGGCTCAATATTTCCCTGGACGGTATTACGACAAATAAAATATTGAGAGGCGTCCCGGCAACCCGCATTTTGAAAGCCATCGAACAAATATCAGATTTAAATACAGGTGGTAAACTTGATGTGAACATTAATACCGTGGTTCTGAAAGACAATGAGGATGATTTGATAAACCTTGTGGATGCACTGGCGCCTTTTCCGGTGACATTAAATTTGAAAACAAACCGGCCAAATAAAAATTATAAAAAGTATCGCAATGACAGTGCGGTTCTCAATGCGATACACAGAGCACACGCAAAAGGTCTGAAAGTGAATTACTTGAAATACAAATATACCCCCTATTGCTATCGGATTTATTTTGCCGGAAATGTGAATGTGAACGGCGAGCTATTTGTCTGCTGTAATTTGTTTAAAAAAGTCGGCTATATCATGGATGGTGGCTGGAATTCACCTGAATTTCAGGAATTCAGAGGCAGATTCAAGAAAGAGTTCCCGGACGAATGCCTTATCTGTAACCTGCCATTCAACCAGAAAGTACACAAGGTCGCAGGATTCCTGAAACGAAGATAATCGATGTGCTGATATAAAAAGAAAACCCTCTCAAAGATGTCATTTCATGAAAATCACAGGTCCGCCAACCTGAGCAGTGTGAAACACTACACAAGATTTTCATTGATTTTTAAAAGAGGGTTTTCTTTTCAAATTATTTGTTAACTAATATAAACATTTTTTATCATAAAGTCAACTAAAAACGAAACATCTCCTCACCAAATCGGTTTAATTTTCTTAACTTAAAAATAATCACAAAGGAATCGGATGCCGCAAAAATTATTTATCATAAGCTGTCACGTTCTTTGGCGGGAGTTATGTTACTACGCGTCGAAATCTGAAAATGTATTCACATTTGATTTTTTGAAGCAGGGTCTGCATGATACTCCGGACACGCTCCGGCAGCAGGTGCAACAATCCGTTGATAATGCACCGGATGAGTGTGACGCGATTCTGTTGGGTTACGGATTGTGCAGTAACGGGATCGTTGGGATTACTGCGCGGGATAAAAAGTTGGTAGTCATGCGGGGACACGATTGCATTACGTTTCTGCTCGGTTCCCGGCAGCGCTATCAGCAGTATTTTGAAAAACACCCGGGAACGTACTGGTACAGCCCCGGCTGGATAGAAACCGGCTCCCACCCCATGCCGGGCAGGGAGCGGCTGAATTTGCTTCGCAAAAATTACAGTGAAAAATATGGTGAGGAAAATGCGGACTACCTGATGGAAATGGAGCAGCGCTGGATTCACGATTATTCCCGGGCAACTTATATTGATTTTGGCAACTTTGAATCCGGCCATTATAAAGCATATTCCAAAAAGTGCGCCCGTGAATTGAATTGGGAATACGACGAGCAGGTCGGCGAACCGGATTTGATCATCAATTTTGTGAACGGCAACTGGGATTCGGAAAATTATTTAATCGCGGAGCCAGGACAAACAATTGAGGCTTCCTTTGATGACAGTATTGTACGGGCAAAATGAGGGAGCAATTCCCAAAAGTTGGTAATTTCTCGTGGAGCTGTATCATAAGTTTG
>CAZCJL010000169.1:0-11575 GCA_964498785.1 uncultured Cytophagia bacterium
AGAGAATCCGAAAGCTTTGATGCACACCATCAATTATTGAATGGATACAAAATTATTGTAATCTTAACCATAATTTCCTAATATTCAGGATTTATTCCTCATAAAAATTTGAACAGAAATAAAAATCCCTCTGAATACTAAGTATTCAGAGGGAAAAACTTGCTCACCTGTATTAAATTAATGAGGATATTAAGAGGTTTTCAATCCTACTCCAAAATATATCTAACGGGATCAACTTGCGTTGCAGCAACGATTACTTCATAGTGCAGATGAGGACCGGTTGCTCTGCCACTCTGCCCTACAGTGCCAATTTTATCCCAACGATTCACTTTTTGACCCACTCTGACTAATATTTTAGAGAGGTGCGCGTATCGGGTCTTAATTCCGTTACCGTGGTCAACTACAACCTCTCTTCCGTACCCTCTGTTTGGTGTATATCTATTTCTAACTAAACTAACAACACCTGCCGCTGATGCATAGACAGGTGTTCCTTCTTGTGCCGCAATATCAATACCTTTATGCATCCTAATTCTTTCAATAAAAGGATCAAGACGCATCCCAAAAGGATCGGTAACTCTTCCGCCGCGAACAGGGCGAATAGAAGGAGTATGTCTTAATTTTTGCTTGTCCTTCTGAATTTTTTTCTCAATTTCATCTTTACTTTCAAGAAGTAATAAAATTCTTCTCTCTAACTGATCGATGATGGTTCGAGTGCCGGAAATATCCTTGCTGGTCTCTTTTGGAAAATCAGCGAATCCATCGGAATAACTAAATGCTGTTCCTCCAACTCCGACCCCTCTCATATCCTTATCAATTTTATCGAGTCCAGCAATCATACGTTCCTGATCATCATTTTCCTCCAATGACTCCATTTTTGTCTGAACTGTCGCTACTTTAGTTTTCATATCTTCAAGTTGGCTCTGCAGGTTTGTATTCAATTTATTTAATGAATTCACCCGAAAATCTTGATAATAATCGGTTAACAAACCGATAACTGAACCAACCAAAATGAAAATAAAGAGCATAAACACTGATAAGATAAGAAATAACCTTTTCCAGCTTAGCTCGAAGTATCTTATCCCCGATCCTCTAAGAGAGAAGTAAATCAACTTAATTCTTTTATCCCGCATATCAATCTCCTCATTTTTTTAATAGAGGCGACCTTACACCAAAGGGAGCAACGACATATCCTCTCTTCAGGCAGGAAATCTACCGGTGAGCAAATTTGGGCAACATAAAATATAACAATAATTTCAAACTTTGTCAAGAAAAAAATTAAATTTTTGTAAAACCAATTTTTAACTCTGAGAGATTCTCTTTTTGCCTCAATCGTTGCAACTTATGATTATTTAACTGAAATACTATACATTCATCATCTTAATATCTCGAAAAAAAAAATCTTACTTTTTAAACTATCTCAAATATCGTACACTTTTTTAAAATTTTAAGATGATTTAATTTCGTAATTGTAGTTAAGCAATTAAAAAAACATCGCTTCTGTAAATTCTTTCTGAAAATCTTTCCGTTTAGATAATTCAATATAGTGTGTAAAGTTTATAATCTTCCGTGCTTCCTGGCGAGCGTTTTCTGATAATAAATATTTTTTTGCCCCGCTGCTGGCAGCATTCCCTACAAAATTTATATGATCGACCGGAATATTTTGGGGGATCAGACCAATTAATTGGGCGTTGTATTTATTAATGAAGCTCCCAAAGGCGCCAGCAATCAAAACTTCTTCAATTTGTTCTCTGGTTATTTTTAATTCATTTAATAAAATATTTATTCCGGCTGCCATTGCTGCCTTAGCTAACTGCAATTCTCTGATATCTTTCTGCGTAATTATTATCGCTTCGTCGCCTGCACATTCAGCAACCGGCACAACAATAAATCCTGTCCCGTTATCGTTCTCAACAATTCTATCCGGATACCATTTTCCTTCACTCTCACTTGCCCTTATAATTTTACCCGATTTGTCGATGATTCCAAATTTTATCATTTCAGCAAGCAAGTCAATCAACCCGGTACCACATATTCCTCTGGGTTCAGCATCTCCAATAATATTGTAAAAAATTCCATCTTCATCAAATATTACTTTCTCGATAGCACCTGTCGTCGCACGCATACCACAACTTATATGCCCTCCTTCAAATGCCGGACCTGCGGCTGCCGAACAACACACCAATTTTTGTTTGGAACCAAGTAAGATTTCACCATTTGTACCGATATCAATCCCTAGTGTGACTTTATCTGTTTTATGTAAATTGGAAGCTAAAATAAAACCGGAGATATCTCCCCCGATATAGCCCGAGATATTTGGCAAAATCATGACCGGCATATTTGGCAGCAATGTTAACCCCAGTTCTTCTGCGGTAAATGTTTGTGGCTCCAAAAACGTTGGTATATAAGGAGCTTCCCCAATGTATTGAGGGTTTGCCCCAATAAAAATATGGTTCATAATTGTATTTCCGGCAAGTGTCATCTCATAAATTTCGCGAAAACTGACGCCGGCTTCTTCAGTTAATTCTTCAATTATTTCGTTAAGCGTTTCTACTACCATTTTTTGAAGTTTGCTTAAACCTCCTGCCTCAGTTGCAGAATAATTTACCCTGGCAATCACGTCCGCGCCATGTATGCTTTGTGGATTTGTCCGGGAACTGACCGCAAGATTGTTTCCGGTTTTCAAGTCAACCAGGCTTCCGGCAATGGTGGTTGTTCCCAAATCAAAAGCCAGGCCATATAGTCGCTCTGTAGTTTCTCCGGGCTCAAGATTAATCAATCGATTTTTTGATAAAACAAATGTAATTTTATAATTATTTTTCCTGAGAAAGGTCGATAAATTTTGTAGTATAAATAGGGGGATACTGAATAAAATATTTTCCGGATTATTAAATAAGTAATTTTTCAGGTTATTCAAATCATCAATGGGATGATCGATATTTGCCGGCTCTATCTCAACATATACTTTTTTTAAATGGTCATCTATCTCAAATCTCTCAATAATCCCATCTGTTAAAAATTTAAAATTCGCGTCTGTTATGCTTTCCGTAATTTCAACTTCAAGTTCACTCTCTATAAGCACCTCACAAGCCAGATGAATATTTTTTTCTTTTTCCTTTGCAGTCAGATAAATTTCTTCATTTATTGAATAGGATATATCTTTATTTAAAATTCTGATTTTACATTTTCCACACTTTCCTTTACCTCCACACACTGACGGAAGAATGATTTCAGCTTTTTCTGCGGCTTCAAGTAGAGTTGTATTTTTTGCTACACTTACTATTGCATCGGAAGGTTTGAAAACAACAACGATTTTCTCTGGCTCTGTCAAATTAAGACCTCAATCCAAGTTCATATTCAATGTTTTTATTTGTTCAGCCATAGCTTTAATATAATCCGGAGTTGTTCCACAACAGCCACCAATAATTTGGGCGCCGCTTTGAATAAGATCCGGCACATAACTGGCCATGGCATCCGGTTTCTGGTCGAAAATCGTCCGGTCGCCTTCCAGACGCGGTAAGCCAGCATTGGGATGCGCAATTAATGGTTTTAGCGTATATCTTCTGATTTCTGTAATGATTTCAATGACCTGTTCAATCCCATTCCCGCAATTCGTTCCGAATACTGAAACGCCAGCCTCAGATAAAACATCCACTGAACGCTTAATATCAACCCCCATCATTGTTCGATAGCCCTGCTTCCCTTTTTCAAATGTCATTGTCACCATTATGGGTAACGATGTAACCTGTTGCGCGGCTTTTACTGCTATTAAGGCCTCGCCAATATCCGACATCGTTTCAATGAGAATTGCATCTGCACCTCCTTCCGCCTGTCCGCTAATTTGCTCGCAGAATGCATCCAACATTTCATTTTCACTCACTTGTCCCAACGGCTGCAAAAATTTACCTGTCGGGCCTACTGAGGCGGCTACATAGACGTTATCACCAGCCGCCTGTTTTGAAATCATAACTCCCTGCGTGTTAATTTCTTTCGTTTTATCGCGCAAACCATAATTATCAAGTTTGTACGGGGAAGCTCCAAACGTATTCGTTAAAATTATTTGAGACCCGGCGGAAATATATGCCGCGGCAACTTGTGCTACGAAATCAGGTCGTGTCAAATTCCATAGTTCCGGACAAGCGCCTGATTCAAGTCCCCGATCCTGAAGCATTGTTCCCCATGCACCGTCCGAAAGCAATATCCGCCCGGATCTTAAATATGATAAAATTGATTCCATTTAAATAATCTAACCATTGTGTATAAAAATCTAAAACTTCCTTACGGAGTATGGTTACCGGTACGGAAGTTTTTATTTTCTTTTTGTTCACAGCTACTGCTGCAATATTTCCGATGGTACTTGATTTTCAATTACTTACAAAATAACATTAAATATTTTTATAATCAAGGAAAAATTCTTTTTTTTTATATTAATTCGATCCAGTATTTTTTATAAAAGATTAATCCTTTTATATTGCCTGTTACCAGAGCAAATACAATGATATTCGATCAAGCTAATTTTTTCGGCTTCCCGGTTTAGTTAATGCTAATCCTTTTTTACAAAGAGGACAATCATTCGGTGGATACGTAATCACATCCATTTTTAATAATGAAAACTTATTTACAGGAAATTTTGTTCGCCCCATGCTGCGATCGACTAAAAATCCAATACCTTTCAAATTCGCTCCGCTCTCCTGAACCAATGTTACGATCTCCTCGACCGATCCACCAGTGGTCACTACATCTTCAACGATTAGCGTATTATCATCCGGTTTAATAGAAAAACCGCGACGGAGCGTCATTTTACCGTCTTCACGTTCTGCAAATATTGCTCTTGCATTAATTAAGCGGGCAACTTCTTGTGCGACAACAATGCCGCCAACTGCAGGAGCAATAACTACCGAAATTTTATCTGTCATATAGTGACATGCGATTTCCCAACATAATTTTTGCGCCTGCATCGGATATTGCAGCACCCGGGCGCATTGAAAATAGTGCGGGCTATGAAGACCTGACGTCAATTTAAAATGCCCTTCCAGTAACGCTCCGCTATCTTTAAAAATTTTCAACACTTCTTGTTGTGTCACTTTATCTCTCCCCGTGATTATTGTTATTTAACATCGTTTATAGCGTCTCGTAATTCCTTCGATTTTTGAGCTGCAAGGTCTGCAAAATCTTTATTTTTTGAACCGTAAATAATTCCACGGCTTGAATTAAAAATTGCGGCGGTATTTATTTTGTTCAAAGAATAGCGAACAGATAATTCAAGGTCACCACCCTGAGCGCCAATTCCGGGAATCAGAAATGGTAATTCAGGTGCAAGCTCCCGTACGTTCCTGATTTCATCAGGATGCGTGGCGCCAACAACCAGTCCGCAATTTTTTCTTTCATTCCATTGGTTCACTTTGCTGGCAACAACCGAATATAACGTTGTACCATTATTTTCAAAATATTGAAAATCAACTGCCCCCTTATTCGATGTAACGCACAAAATGAATGCGCCTTTTTCTTCATCCTCGATGAACGGAATCACAGCATCGTGTCCCAAATATGGATTTACAGTAATACAATCAAAATGCATTTCCTTAAAAAACGCCCGGGCATACATTCTGGACGTATTTCCAATATCGCCTCGTTTTGCATCCGCAATTTTGACCACATCGTCCGGCAATATTTTGACCAGCCGTGCCAAAGATTTCCAGCCAGGAACTCCATACGATTCAAAAAATGCAGTATTAATTTTGAATGCAGCCGCGTATTCTGAAGTCGAATGAATTATTTCTTTACCGAATTCGAATAATGGATCATCCATTTTCCTTATATGTTCGGGTACTTTATTCAAATCAATATCGAGCCCGACACAGACGTGAGTTTTCTTTTTATTACAAGTATCAATCAACGCGTCATTAAATTTCATAAAAGTATTCTCTCCAAAAGAATGCCTAAAATTCCCAGGCTAATCGGAACTGTCAAATTATCCAAATTGCGTGGTGAAAATATTTCAATCAACGCTCCGCCCACGGAAAAAAGGGCCGCCAATAAAAAGATAGCCGTATCAGTGGCCGGAAATTTTTGTATATATAAAAAAACAACACAAGATAAAAAACCAAATACAACAAAAGCAGAAGTTCCGCCCAGACTTCTGTTTTTCCGTAATATTTTTATTGGCATTTTTTTCCCGATCACCGCTGCAAGACCATCACCCCATGTCATTACCATCATACCGAGAAATGGCAACAGATAAAAATTAGGTTTAAGAAATGTGAATACAGTTAATACTGTTAGTGAAATGGAATAGTAAACTGTGCCCATATTTTCATCATCTAATTCCATTGCTTTAAAAATTTTATAGCGATAGGAAAGATAATTGATCAGAATAAAACTGGCTGGACCGATGATAGCATATCGCCAATCATTGAAGTAGTAAAGCGCCAGAAACACCCAATTCCCAACTACTATATGAATAATTTTCCTGCTAAATTCGGGAGATATTTTAAATAAAACTTGAAACAGAGTCGCTACAATAATTGTTAAAAAAACAAAAGCATAGGACAGCAAAATTCCCACCACATTAGAATCCAACCTCTTTTCCTCCCTAAATAATGAAAAACCACCGGGAAATTGGTGGTCGTCATGCAAATTAATTGATAATTTAATAAATAATATTAAAATGTCAAGCAATTTATTTTACAGCAATTATCCTCAGCCCCAATTTAAAAATTATCCTGCCGAATATAATATTCCGGATCAACTAACAATTAAATTAATCCATGGCCAGGAAATATTTGACGATGATTTATTTTTTAAAAAAGATACCCACGTCATCCGTATGCTGTATGAAAAATTACGTAAAATAAAGTTTCCCGGAAAAATGCCACTTATTTTGTTAAATCAAACCTAATCTACAAATCGATATTTTATCAACGCCCACAATGCCGGGAAAAAATCTTTCCATGAAATTTTTTTGCCTTCAGAATAACTTCGGCCGTAATAGGTGATAGGGACTTCAACAACTTTTAAATTTTGCTTAAATACTTTTGCGGTTAATTCGGGTTCAAGGTCAAATTTATTTGAACGTATTGTAATTGCCCGGAATACTTCCGCGCGAAAGGCCTTATAACCACATTCCATATCTGATAAAATTGTATTATAAAGAATATTGGTGCACAAAGACAGCAGCTTATTTCCGAAATAATGCCAAAAATAAAAAACCCGATGTGAACCTAAAAATCGACTTCCGTACACTACATCAGAGCCACCAGTCTGGATCGGTCGAATCATCAGTTCAAAATCTTCTGGTTGATATTCGAGATCAGCGTCCTGAATGATAACGACGTCCCCCTCGATATGCGCCTGTGCAGTTCGTACAGCAGCTCCCTTACCCTGATTTTTATCATGGAACAGCATTTTATAGTGCAAACCTGACAACGATTTAATGTATTCTCTTGTTCCGTCTGTGGAGTAATCATCGACAATGATTATTTCCATATTAAAAGGTTGCGATTCAATACGTTCCAGAATGAGCGGGAGAGTTTTCACTTCATTATAAACAGGAATAATTACTGATATTTTCATAGGCACAATATAATTAACTTAGCCCAAAATTGCAAGTTGTTTTATTAACGAATTGTCGAACTATTTTCTTAAAATTCCCAGTGTCGCCCCTTCAAATTATTTTAAAAATTAGCAATAGCGCCGGAATAAAGCGCCCCCCTTTTAATATGACCGAATCTACTTACAGCAGTGTTAGAAAACCGAATACACCAAGTCGTGCCAGCAAGATAACAGCGAATGTTAAGAATTGAACGGGATCAGGAGTTATTTTAATGAAAAACAGATAAATGGATTCTCATAACTTATTCAGCTTCAAATTTATTCATAAACCAGAAAAATATATGATGTGCAAGGCTTGTACTTTAAAATCTTTTCAATTTCAGGTAAACTGCTCAGCACTTCCATCAATAAATTCCTTGCAATTCATAGAAAATATTTGTAAATTTTTATTCCTTTTTATATTTGCAATTTTTAATTTCATTTGGACAGAGTAATGAAAAAACGAATTGGCATGATCCTGGATCAGCGTTTTCCTCCTGATGCACGTGTTGAAAATGAAGCGACATCTCTGGCAAATAATGGACACGAAGTTTACTTATGGTGCTATACCTATTCCAATGAACCATTATATCAAAAATATAAGGGATTTCATATCATCCGAAATTATATTTCCCGTTTTTGGATGAAAAAAATGCGTGCTTTGGTTTCTGTATTTCCGATATATAACTACTATTTAATTCTCAAGATTTCATCTTTCATTCAAAAATATGATATTAACATTCTGCATATTCATGACCTGTATTTATTAGGAGCTGCATTAAAATTAAAGAACAAATTTGGCGTCAAAATCGTCAGCGATCTTCATGAAAACTATGTGGAGGGGCTTAAGCAATACGCTTTTGCAAATACATTTCCGGGAAATATAATAATCAGCATCAAAAAATGGCAAAAACTTGAAAAAAAATGGTTGGAACAAGTCGATAAAATTATTGTTGTTGTTGAAGAAGCAATCAACCGTGTTTCACAAATAGGAATAGATCATAATAAAATTTATCCTGTACAAAATTATTTAAACCAGGCTGAGTTCAAAAGCTATGGAACAAACAACGAAATTATTAAAAAATATAAAGATGAATTTATCATCAGCTATATTGGTTATTTTGATTATCATCGTGGATTACATATTTTAATTAGCGGATTTGCTACATTTATAAAAAATAAAACTTCTCCGATAAAATTATTATTAATCGGAGATGGACGTATTTGCAACGAACTTAAAGAATTAGCCCAAAAATTACATATTGCGGAATTCGTTGAATTTACAGGATATGAACATTATAAAAAAATACCGTCATATATAAAAGCCAGTGATGTCTGTGTAATACCACACCTAAAATCAGTTCATACAGATAATACGTTGCCGCATAAGTTATGTCAATACATGTATATGGAAAAACCGGTACTTGTCAGTGATTGTGATCCCTTAAAAAGAATCGTAACAGAGTGTGAATGTGGTAAAGTTTTTATAAATTCCAATCAAGAAAGTTGCGCCGAAATGCTGGATTGGTTTTATGATAATAAAGATATGCTAGAAAAACTTGGTAATTCAGGAAGAATTTGGCTGGATAAAAAGTATAATTGGACAACTGCTGAAAAAACATTGTTAAAACTATATGAACAGTTATAAGGATGACCGCAACCTTTATGAGGATACTGAACACTGGGAAAATTTAACATTATCAAAATATGAGCAGGAAAAAATTGAAATAATTCGCCAAATAATTCCTGCTGATGTAAACTCTATTGCAGATATTGGTTGTGGAAACGGAATAATTACAAATCAATTAATTGATAACTGGTCTGTTATTGGTGTTGACAGAAGCTGGGCAGCGTTACAATTTGTTAAATCGAACAAACTGCAGGCTGAAATAAATAATACACCTTTTAAAACGAATTCGATTGATTTAATTTTATGCAGCGAAGTATTGGAACATTTGCCTGAACCAGTTCTAGTACAATCTATAGCTGAACTGAAAAAAATTGCCCGAAAATATCTGTTAATAACAGTTCCTAACAATGAACTTCTTTCAAAAAATTTTATAAAGTGCCCCGAATGTTCGTTCATTTATAATGCGTCTTATCACCTGCATTCCTTTGCTAAGAAAAATATTTTCTCACTATTCCCGGAATATTCTGTAATTGAATCGTTCGAATGCGGGCAACCTGTTCGACAATTTGTACCGTTATTGTTGAAAATAAAACAACAGTATGGTAACAGTTGGGCTCGATACTCAAAGAAAAAAAACTCTATCTGTCCCAAATGTTCTCACCGATTTCTGTATATTGAAAACAAGAATTTCATATCCTTTTTATGTAATGCAGTAAACAGGTTTTTTTCTCCTCGCAAACCGTATTGGTTGGGTTTTTTGTTAAAAAAGAAATAGACTGATATTTGTTTCGTTTTTCTTAAATTTCTAAAACAGATTTCTCTTCTTCCAATTAGAAATTTTGCTCCACTTTTGCAATATCTCTTTAATCCTTACCAGTTCAATTTCTTCATAAAAATTCAAGAAATATAATATACAAGGAAATGAAAGTAAAGCAAGTAATTTAACAGAAATTTTTAAATATAAAACACTATCTTTGAAAAATAAAATAAATATAAAAAGTAGAAAGGCAACAGCAAACATCTTAAATATTTTACCAAACTCATAATTAACTTTAAATTGTTTTTGGCTTAAATAATAGTACAAAATACACATAATAGTCATCGATATAACCGTTGTTATTGCTGCTGCCCAATATGAATATTGGGGTATAAAAATAATATTCAATCCAAAATTAATAATTAGTCCGACAGTTGAAATGTAAGCATTATATTTATTGTTTTTAACAAAATGAAACGCTAATGACAGAATATATTGAATCGCTTTTAACAGTGCCGGAATTGTTAAAATGGGAATTATGTGATATGCAGCCCAATAATCTTCGTTTTGTGCCATTAGTTTGATTAATTCCTCTGAAAAAAGAGAAAGGCATAGCAAAGCATAAATAATGATAAAGCAGAGATAGGTTAACACTTTTGAAAAAAAACGTTTGGCCTTTGGCTGGTCAAACATTTTAAATGCCATGGGAGAAAAGCCAGTCATGAAGGACTGTAAAAAAAACACATTTATGAATCGTGCCACTTTGTTTCCTAATGAATATATACCAACGACCTCAAAATTATGAAAATATTTTAAAATATACCGGTCGCTACTGACTAACAACACATTTGATACAGCAAGAAAAATCAAAGGGAAACTATATCTGAACATTTCCTGAAATTTTGAGAAATCGTATCTAAATATTATATTTTTATAGATAAAAGGAATTGTGAGAACAAACAAAAAAACATTACCGATCAATCGACTGATAAAAATTCCCAGAACACCTATTTTCATAATTGCAACAAAATAAATATTCAGACTTAACACCAAAATCAATTTCAAAGAAACAGTGATAATGTATGGTATCGATTTTTCCTGTAAACGGAATAAATTAAGAGGAACTCCGGAAATAATCTCAAATGAAACCGCTAAAAACAAAACTAAAAAATAAATATCGAAATCAGAATTTCCGAAAAACAAATTAGACCATTGATCTTTTAGAGGAATTAAAAAAAGATTGAGTAAAATCAATAAAAAAGACAGTGAGATAAAAGTTGTAAAAACAATCGATTTCTGTTTTTGTTCATCACTTTCATCGGCACACCATCTGAGCATTGCCACAGGCAAACCAAAATTGAAAACCAATGCGATAATTTGCATGGTTACTTCCAAAATGCCAAATACACCATAATCACTTAATGTTAAGTATGAAGTATATAATGGCAATAAAATAAAACCAATTAGCTTATTTGATAAATTCCCGATACTATAAATGATTGTATGCTTTGCTGTGTTTTTCAGGGTATTTAACATTTCTGCTTTTCTTTTGTATCTTCTCAATATTTTATGGTAGATATGGGCGATTGCCGCTATGTCGT
>CAZCJL010000170.1:0-11553 GCA_964498785.1 uncultured Cytophagia bacterium
TAAATACGACATAGCGGCAATCGCCCATATCTACCATAAAATATTGAGAAGATACAAAATTTTTTTCAACTAAAATCGGAATCTACAATGAAAAAAATCATTTTAGTTTTATCATGGCTCATTATTTTCTCATTTCAATCAGTCAGTAATGCAGCGGATACCAACACGTTTTCAAAAAACTTATGCGCCATTCATATCGGTGGAAACTGGGCGCAGAATCCTACAGGATTTGTGACGCACCCTGTTGAATATATCGACTTCCTGCATCATGTCAATACCGATTGGGTAGGAATTTCAGTTGCGCTGCATGTCGACGATAGTATGGACAGCACTGTGGAGCGTGTCTATTCCGGCGTGAATATCCCCACCTTTTCTGATGCTGATTTGAAAAACACGATTCGATTCTTAAAAAGCAACGGCTTTAATGTCTATTTAACGCTGGCATTTGAAATTCAGGAAGCTGAAAGAGCGCAACACCCCGTTGCCAGATGGCAATTGGGTGATCCCAGTATACCAAATGAAGATCACAGGATTTCACCCGACTACTGGCCGTGGGATGTGAATCATCCACTGCACGCTCAATTTGTGCGTAAATTTTGGGAGACGTATAAAGACCAGGCGATGTATTATGGCAGACTTTCGGAAGAAGAAGGGGTGAAAATGTATTCTCTGGGCACAGAAACCGAAAGACTGTTCAGAACACGAGCCGGCGGCTATTGGCCCAATCATTTCAAAACAGAATTACAGACGATGGTTGATTCTGTCAGAAGCGTCTTTAGCGGAATTCTGACGTATGATATGCACTATGGCGCGCTCACGGCAATTGACTTTTATGGACCAGGTTCTAATTATTTATGGCAAGATCTTAAACTGGATGTCATTGGAGTCAGCGCCTATTTTCCGTTATTTGAAAATGCTCCACCATCAGTTCCCACGGTCGAACAGTTGGAATTCAGATGGAATGACGTTTTTGAGAACCATCTCATTCCATTGCAGGAGCGCAACCCACAGCTTCCGATTGTATTTTTGGAATACGGCTACGTTGATGATCCGGCAAGTCCGTTTCAACCTGCACATAATGAGTTCAATACAAAAGTATTTACAGATAATAATTCCAATGGTCTCGATGACGGCGAGGAAACTCAGACCAATATTCACGAAGCCTTCTTCAATATCAATGAAATGCATTCACGCTTAATAAAAGGGACATTTTTGTGGGGACACAGCATCTCCGGCGACGATGAGTGGGCGCAGAGTTTCGGACGAATGCGTACTTTTTCAATACGACAAAAATTGGCTGAAGATGTTGTCAGGCAACGATATGATTATTATCTGTCCTTAATTCAAGTCAAAATTGATACTACCTGCGCACTAAAAAATGATACCGTACGAGTGCCGGTGCATATTGCGTTCCCATCCCTGAAAAAGTATCAGTCGATTGATATTCAGTTGCAATATGATCAAAATTATCTGAATTTCTTAAGCGTTGATACACTGCACTCGTTTGCTGGTCACTCTGGCTTGCAATTCAGTTATCATCAGGATGAAAAAGTGTACGTGCATTTCGGGAGTGCTGATAACACTATTTACGGTTCAGGAATTATATGCGGGTTAAATTTTAGCGCAAGAGAAAAAGGCTTTGCCAGCATCACGATTGATTCTGTTAAGACTAATTTTACTGATGACTCTTTAATGATTCAATCAGGCGGAGTACATATTTATTCCATCGATGATGTGAAAATCGAGAAGCAAAGAACATTTCCCACTGGAGATACAACTATTGTTTCGGGCCAGGGATTAAATCTGTCCATTGAAATACAAAACCAATCCAATTTTCCGGCGAATTATTCCTGGTATTTGAACGGAGAGCAGGATTCATCCTCTCATACGCCAACATTTATTTTCAGGAAAGATCGTGACTATAGCGGGAAAGACACAGTTGAGGTCATTGTTGATAACGGCTATTATTCTCTCACGCATCGCTGGATTCTTACCAGCATTCCATACACATATCCGAAAATTTTATTTGATGAATCGCACAATGAATACAACACAATTTCCTTTGAAAGAGCGCAACAGATTAACCCGGATCATCCTGAATGGGTATATTTTGGAATCTTAAAATCAAAAATAGAATCTGATTATATTATTGACCGATATGAGACGGGAATCATCTCGACAGCCGTTCTAAATAATTACGATGCACTGATCATTTCCGCACCATTGTCTGGGTTTTCAACTCAGGAAACAGATGACATTCTTTCATTTGTGCATGATGGCGGGGGATTATTTGTTTTGCTGGACTGCGGTTTCAACAGCCATTTACAGGAGCTATTGAGTCATTTTGGAATTGAACAATTAGAGGGAGTTATTTTCGACAATGTAAATGGCGGCAATCCGGAGGTGACAGATTTTATCGATTATGATGATTTGGCCACCACAGAAAAATTCGACATGAATTGGGGAAGTAGTCTGCTCGTTTCGGAGCCATCCGTTAGTATTGCTTTCAGCAGTAACCAGAGTTGGCGGGACATGAACTGGAATAACGCCAAAGATAGCAACGAACCGTACGGACCGTTTACCATAATGAGCGTCGCAAAATACGGGAATGGCCGGGTTAGTTGCATTTCGGATAATTCATTTCATGATGATTTTGTGCAAAGTGAAAATTCACAGAATGACGAGCTTTTCCTGAATACGTTAAAATGGCTCACAACCAATGTCAATCAAATTCCTGCAAAAGTTAGTCAAATCTTTATTGATGTTCCGGAATCGATAATGTTGGATCAAAACTATCCCAATCCCTGTAATCCATTCACAACGATACGTTTCCAACTTCCGGCATCATCTCAGATTGAGATAAATATTTATAACCTGTTAGGCCAAAAAGTGCGCACACTCGCAAACGGTTTTTATCAAACCGGCAGCCATGCAATTATTTGGAACGGAACAGATAATTCAGGACATCGCGTGGTGAGCGGTGTATATATATATCAATTAAAATCAAACTCTTATTTATGTAATAAAAAATTAATATTATTAAAATAGTATCATATGACCAGATGACAGTTTAACCATTGAAAAGTTAATTAGTTGACAGGACAACAAGATAAACTGGATAATTAAATCATGTTTCTCGCAATACCGATAGAATCGAGTATGGATTTGAAATAATTATGATGAGGTTATGTTATGAAATCCGTTTCAATTAGCGTTCTGTTTTTCTTCTTATTTCTGTTAAACTCAATCTGTTATTCAAAACCGGCTGACCTCTTTGAAGGAATCAAGCTAAATTCAAAACTACCGCAAGTTTTTGAAGCTGGCGAATCATACTACATCAAGGTGACTATCAATAACTTTAAGAAAAGAGCACGTACTTCAGTCCATTTAAACTATATTGATGGTGACTATCAAAGTTCTGAGCAATATTTAAGCACAGACGGTACTTTTTCATTTAAACTGGATTTGTTATATCCGGGTAACTACTATTTATCCATGCGGGTGAACTATAAATCACATGGACCAATAATCCTCACGGCAATAAATCCAATCGAAATCGACACACTACAAATGTTGCCGATTTCAGACTTTCATTTAATTTCTAATTCCAATGGAATTAAATTAAAATGGACGAGCCAAAATGAATTAATTCATCTTCAATTGAACCAGCAAGAAGCAGGATTAAATAACGAACTTTTTTTAAGCAATAATCCACTAGAATTCCGTTTGGATAAATATGATTTTTCGGGATACAGGTGTGGCAAAGCGACATTCAGAATCAGAGGTGCACGATCTTGTAATGGGAGTAAAATAGCGCAAAGTTCGGACTGGACCGATTGGCACATATTTGAAACACAATTCACTGAAAAGTTATGGAGTAGCAAAGAATCATTTGTTGAATATACAATTCCGTACAATAATATTGGTAAAGTTGACTCGACAGTTAATATCCATTTAAATTTCCGCAACTATTATGATCCGATTGCTTATATTAAGCGACCTGATGGTTTTGTAGATCATGTACCGGTAGAATCCAACAAGGGCAGGAAAGAATTTACAGATGGGGCTGAGGTTGTGGAATTACAACTCCCCGGAGATTGTGTGTTATCGTATACTCCGAATATTGCAGGAACGTATATTTTTGAAATAAATGATGCTTTTGGAAATGCGCTGCTGAATATCCCTTATTATTGCGGTAATGGTGTTCCACTAATTCCTGCGAAAGAAATAGCAACTGAGGCAGAGGCGACAGATTTCGATGTCGAATACGCAAGGGAGCGAATGTTAAATCAAGTCAATAGATTGCGGAGTGTGGTTCAATGTCATTCATTAAGTCTGGATACTACCTTGACTCAATTATCTCAATATTACTCAAATCGTATGTCCCGGGGAAAATTTGCCAGTCACTATGCTCCTGACGATGAAAATCCACGGGATCGCAAGGTAAAATTTGGCATTGTTACCCCGCTTTTAGAGAATGTTGCCAGCGCTGAGTCGGTTGAAAAAGCGCTTCACAATTTAGTACGTAGCCCAATCCATTATGAAGCCATGATTGATACAACGGTTATGCATGCTGGGTTTGGTATAAGTCGTGATGAAAACGGATTATTTTATATCGCACAGCACTTTGCTCCGGAGCCATTAACGCAACAGGAAATGGATAAATTCCTGGCTAAAATATTCACAAGGATGCATTCTGAGAGAAAAAATTTAATCCGTGTATACGAGCGTTCCGAGTGGCCATCCATAACGAGTACGATTTTTAAAAGCCCAACACTTTCCTCACTTGAGAACGCAATATTTTCACAGAAAAATCAACCTGGTTGGAAATATAAAAATGTCGGAGAAGTCTATTTTGAGAGCTTCGAACAAACTGTTGACGGTTTAATACTAAAGATTAAATATTATCCTCATGTAAAAGAGGAAAAGAAACACAAAGACTAATTTTGAATCTTAAAATAACGAAAAGGAGTTACTATGCGCTTTTTAACTATTGCATTTTTAATTTTAGCTCTCATCATTTTTTATGGCGGATGCGATAAGGACAATTCTTCTGGTTCTAACGGCAATCAATCAATAATTGGCACCTGGTTGCATGTAAAAAGCACCGAAATAGTCAATGAAAGTGGGGGCACATTTTCTGATACCTGGGAATATAATCATCAATTGGATAATTATCATAGCGCTTTGTTTTTACAGATTTCAAAAGATAAAATATTAATATTAACGAATGCGGCAGGTTTAGATTATAATATTGAAACCGCAGAGTATGAAATCACAGAGAATAACATCATCCTGACATACGATTACGGTGAACTCGAAAATGACACTCTACGTATTTCATTTGAAGGAAATTTTCTCGTATTTGAATGGCACGAAAATTGGGCCGAGGGATACGCGAACGGGAAAGATTATTTTACGAAATTCAAGGATGATTTTCCTCCAAAATCCTGGACCACAGCCTTGCAAAATGACAACCAAGAACCTGATGATAATGCCCGGAATTCCACCGCGATTAATGCCGGATCAAATTCGGCAAAACAGGTAATTACGAGTGGAGATATCGATTGGTTCAATTTTCAGGCAGATTCTGGCGCCACATACTTAATAAAAGTAATGTCTTATATGGATAATGCGTTAACTTTATACGATATTGACGGTTCGTCTGTCATTGCAGAGGATGATGATAACGATGATTACTATGAAGTGGAAACACTGAGTTATCTATCGCCGGTATTAGTCTGGGAATGTGTGGCTTCCGGGAAATACTATTTTGAGATCAGCGGTTACGATGCAGAGGAAGAAGGTTATTATTATGTATCCCTGTCACTTACAGAACTTGAACCGCCGCCATCATACTTAAGAAAATCACTCGACTCTAAAAAAGATAAAAGGCGCCATCATCGGCTATTTTAGAAATCGTTTTGATGTGAATAAAAATGACCAAACATAATACAAGCATTTCTGCGTGAAGCCATGTCAACGTTATAATCTGTAAAAGTCCTGGTATATGAGGCATGCCCAATACTGTTTATTTGACAACTATCATATCAATTTTATGGTATTGATGACATGCCTCTATCTTTTTTTTAAACAGGACTAAAAAATCATTTCAAAATAATTTACCTTCATAATCTCCGAAATACCTGCACCCACATGGTATTAACCAATTTTTTGCACCCAACCACAATTATTCACTGCGCTTTTTTCAAACGCTCCGCCGGACAAATTATGAAGGATTGAAATTAACATAACATCCATGGAATAAACAAGATTGCATTCGTATAAAAAATTGCTTATATTGTTATAAGAAATAAACTTTTTATGAATGTGGTTATTAGAAAAAATCGTTCCCGAATAAAATTGCAAAAATTCAATATATATGGATAAAAAAGTAACTATTCAGGCGTCACTGCTGCGAATGCAGGAGTCTCCCTTTTCAATGTGAATAAGTGAGATAAAAATTTATATCATACCTGCAAAGAAAAGCATGTTCTGATTGCGGAATTATGAAGACCTGTTATGTGTACATGATGGCAAACAATGTACTTTACATCGGAGTTACAAACAACCTTGTCAGACGTGTGTATGAACATAAAAAGAATTTGATCGGGGGGGGTACAAAAATTTCGAGTGTTATTGTTTGCGAAAAGTTTTGAAATTAATAACTTTGTGCACTCTGAGTCTCTGTGGCAATGAATTTTTCAGGCTAAATTACGTCCATTATCAGAAAATTTAACTTATCCCGAGATAAACAGAAATAATCCAAGGAGAAAGATAAGCTATGAACAAATTAACCACTTTTTTATTGGGCTCCATTTTCATTTTCCTTTCTTTTTTCTACTTGTGCACCACGAACACACCAGCCACCAACATCGAATTACAACCATTATTTAGCGATAATATGGTTGTGCAGCAAAATTCCGACGTGCCGATATGGGGAACGTGTAATCCCCGCGGCGAAATCATCGCTCAGTTCAGGGAACAACGGCGAAGTACGCTTGCAGATAAAGATGGCAACTGGCGACTGAATGTGCCTACCTCCGCAGCAGGCGGGCCTTTTGAATTGAAAATTATGGGACAGGATACGATTACGTTCCGTAACGTGATGGTTGGCGAAGTCTGGTTGTGTTCGGGCCAATCAAACATGAAAATGCCACTGGCTGGCTGGGGCAAAGTCTTGAATTACGAACAGGAAATCGCTGAGGCAAATTATCCCAATATCCGCCTTTTCACAGTGGAACAAAAAACATCCTTTGAGCCGCTAAAAGACATTCCCGCTGATGGCTGGGTCGAATGCAGTCCGGCAACGATTGCTGAATTTTCATCCACTGCTTATTTCTTTGGCAGACATCTGTTCGAAAAATTAAATATCCCCATCGGGCTGATTCACAGCGCGTGGGGTGGTACTTACGTGGAAGCATGGACCAGCAGCGACGCCCTGAAAAATATATCCGAATTTTCCAAGGTTGTGGATTTTATGCAGGATAGTGTGGCAACACCGGAACAGATGGAGAAAAATTACCAGCAGCAGTTGAGTGAATGGTTTTCCGTTGCCAATAAAGTGGATCCGGGAATGATTCCGGGGCAAACAAATTTCACCGATCCGGCATTAGTTGATACAGCCTGGAAGACTATGGACATACCCAATGCCTGGGAAAATGCCGGGCTGGAAAATTTCGATGGCGTTGTCTGGTTTCGCAAAAATGTGACCATTCCGCCCTCTTTCTTTGGTGGTGAAATAACCCTAAAATTTGGTAGAATCGATGACATTAATACCACGTATTTGAACGGAACTGAAATCGGTTTCACAGACCGCTATTCGCGAACCAGAGAATATTCAGTACCGGATTCTGTTTTGCAAATCGGTGAAAATCTGATTACATTGCGTGTCATCGACACGCAGGGATTAGGTGGATTGCGTGGCTCGGCGAATCAATACTGGCTCGTGGCATCAACAGGTGATTCGATTTCGTTAGCCGGTGAGTGGCGCTATCGCCAGGCAATTTCCTTTGAAAAGCTGCCATCGTGGCCCTATACCCCGGAAGGACCCAATTTCCCGACAGCTCTTTATAATGCCATGATCAATCCGCTGGTACCTTATGCTATTCGCGGGGTCATCTGGTATCAGGGGGAGAGCAATGCCAGCCGCGCATATCAATATCGCACGCTCTTTCCAACGATGATTAACGACTGGAGATTGAAGTGGGGCGAAGGGAATTTTCCGTTCTTGTTTGTCCAGTTGGCTAACTATATGGAACAACAAACCGAACCTGTGGATGATGCCTGGGCAGAACTGCGGGAAGCTCAATTAATGACACTTGCATTACCAAATACCGGAATGGCTGTGACAATTGATATTGGCGATGCAGATGATATTCATCCCAAAAATAAACAAGAGGTAGGCCGACGGTTGGCGCTGCTGGCGCTGGATAATGTGTATAACAAAAATATCGTGTCATCAGGGCCAATCTACGATTCAATGACAATTTCGGACAGCACAATATACCTGACATTCAAACACGCGGATGGCGGCTTGACGGCCAAAGGCGATTCACTGGTCGGATTTTCCATTGCCGGAGATGACCAGCAGTTTCACCGGGCAGAGGCAAAAATTGTGGGTGATTCGATTATGGTGACAAGTCCGATGGTTCCCAATCCCGTGGCAGTACGATATGCCTGGGCTTCAAATCCAATCGCAAATTTGTATAATCAGGTCGGATTGCCAGCGTCTCCATTCAGGACAGATAACTGGCGGGGAATTACACAACGCCGACGTTAACGGTTCCTGATCAGACATTGGCGGCTGTATTCACATTTAGTTAGTTCCTAAATTTCGCTGAGGTGGAGTTAGTCATCAACATTATTTTCGATAGTACGTATTGACTAACTCCGCCATTTACAGATTAATTTATGAGCATGGTTTCGCAAACACGTGTTCTATTCAGATAAATCCAATTTCCTCAATAATGCATCTGTCGGGATACCATTTTGGTCAAATCCCCGCAATTTATAATAATTCAGAACCATATTTTCAAGCGGAACCACCCACTTTTGTTCATCACTATCTCTTGGTTGTTTGAGGAAACGATCCGGCAGGACGTCATCCTTTGCACTGATCCCTTCCCGGGTATTCATGAATCGTTCAAGCACATGAATTCGTTCACCTGCTTTTAAAAAATCCTGTTGCGATAATTTAATTCCTGTAATTGCTGTAAACAGTTTATTATAAATGCGAATATCGATAAATTTCAACGCAATATTTGGTAGATTTAACATTGCAAATCCAAGTAACTTTTTAGGTGTATATTTTACAATCAGTGGTTCCAGCACATAAGCAAAAGCAGTAAATTGACATGTTTGCAGCGAATTTATCGAGGCGTACATATTTTCAAAATATCGAACAAAATGCGCTTTGGCTCTGGTCGTGTTTGGTTTCAGAATCTTTAAAATAACTTCCAGCGCAAAAATGGTGGCTGACAGATGACACGCGCCTCTGTTCGCGACTGCATAAGAAAGCCCCTGCCCCCATGAACCACGGGGATCATAAGCACCCATTTCCAGGCCTTTCACCTGGATCGCAAACTCCTTGCCCCCGTATTTTTCTGAAAGCCAGCGAGAGCCATTCGCCAGTTCATCGCCAAAACCACGGCGATGGGCAATTTCGTCTATCGCATCGGAAATGCCATCAGGATTGCCGAACTTAAGATCAGTGTTAAGCAGCCCCTTTTCACCGGCTTCCATCACGTATGATAATGTTAAGCCGGTGGAAATTGTATCCAGACCATGTCGCCCACACTGGTCATTCCATTTTTCAATAACTTCTGAATCAAATATACCAAGATTTGGACCGAGTAGCGCGGTACTTTCATATTCCGGGATTTTGCGAATCGTGTTGTCTGTCATTTTTCCCACATGGCCGCACAGGATAGAACAGGGAATGCATGTTTTCGGTTTTGTTCGATACTTTTCCTTCATATATTTCCCGGAAATAAATTTCATTTTTCCGTGCTGTCCGTCGGAAAAATTGAATACTGGTAAAATATTACCGTCATTGCAATAATCTACATTTGATGCTGTACCGTAAAAACGATACTGTTTCGCAGTAATTATATTTTGATTAATATAACGAACCGCCTTGCGCTTTATCTTATTAAACGCCGATTTATCAACCGGTGCAATTTTAGACGTCTTCCCAAATGCGACAATTGCTTTCAACTTTTTCGATCCCATGACTGCGCCAATTCCCCCGCGCCCGAAAAAACGATCACCAGATGCGACATTGGAAAATAGCACCTTGTTTTCTCCGGCTGGTCCGATGGCCAGGGCGCCCCCTTTGCCGGAGGGATTGATTGTCTGCTGCGTTTCTTCGGTATCCAAACCCCATAAATGTACAGCGCTTTCAAAACTAACGCCAGTTTTGTCAATTCGCAAAAACACGGGTTCCGCTGCTTGGCCAGACACGATTAGACCATCATATCCCGCGGTTTTATATGCCATTCCGAATGGACCGCCGCACGAGGAAGAAACAAGGATACCGGTTAACGGAGATTTTGTTAATGCCGCAAAACGACCGGAACATGGCGCCCCTGTTCCCATGAATACTCCCATCATAAAAATGATGATATTTTCATCTCCTAACGGATCAATTTCAGGCTTCAGACGCTGATAGAGAAGTTTTAAGCCCAATCCCTTTCCGCCGAGAAACAGACGCCGATCTTCACGGGAAACTGTCATTTCAATTACTTTTTTAGTCGATAGATCAATTTCTAAAATGCGATTACTGGTTCCGATTATTGTTTCCATTTAATACCTTTAAATTTGGATTATGGTAACGAATAGCGTTTCCTCAATAATTTTTACATCGTAAAACCACAGCGACACAACGCATTACTTTTATTAGTCGTTGTTTGTTTTTATCAATCTTGCGAGCGCTTTAGTGGCTATAATAATTTTTGCTTTTTTTGAATTGCCACGTTTTTTAAATCGTGGACAGATCATTTCCCCTGCCCATACTCTCTTTTGGGGATTTCAATCCCCAATGGTGATACTTTTAATTTATGAAATTAATCATACCCGCCGTTTTGATCACCAGCAGTGAAAACTCCTCAAATACTCGGGAAAAGGAGCCTTTAAAACCACGAAATGAATCTTGTGGCTATTCATCTGCATTCACGATTGCGATAACGCCAATTTAACCCAAATAAATTTTTTTCCTTAATTTTTATATAGCTACATTTTAATAAAATTTTACTCTGATCGCAAGAAGAAATTTGTTTCTGAAACAGATAGTTGATGATTTTTTTTATTTTTAAACGGGATAAACCGGAAGGAATAAATATATATTGCAGGATGTACAATTCCAGCGCAGAATTTTCAGATGTCGTATTTATTTAATGTGAAAAGCTTATGAAGTACGACGAAAAGATTATTAAACCAAGTTGACCACATATTCTGAAGAACTTATACCTCTTTATTGAAGTTAGATTATTTTTTTGGTATCTTCTCAATATTTTATGGTAGATATGGGCGCTTGCCGCGATGTCGTATTTA